>NZ_JAHAVQ010000005.1 GCF_029916425.1 Liquorilactobacillus sicerae
TTAAATTATCATTATTACATCAAAAAAGCCATCCATTCCGCAGAACAGATAGCTTAATAATCCAGCTATACCAATTTAAATTGCAATTTAGGCAATTTTATTTATCAGTACTACTTGAAAAAGAACCACTATTCTTATCTTAAAACTATTTTAATTGACCGTTGATGATCGATACGAATTAATAACTTTTTCTTTGGAGTTCCAGAAAAAGACCTTAACAACACCATCAATTTTACTTTTGGGAACAAAACCATAATAGCGGCTATCGTTTGAATCTTTTCGATTATCGCCTAAAACAAAATATTCATTTTGCGGTACTTTGAAACTTTTTCCAGTCCCTAAAGTAACACCTTTGGCTTCACTTAACTGAGTTGATAAATGCAAGGTTCCCGAGGTTCTTTGTTTTTTAGTAATGTAACCCTGCGGCATCTTTTTACCATTAACATATAACTGACCATCATTACGATACTCAATCGTATCACCAGGCATACCGATGACTCTTTTAACATATTTCGTATTTTTTTGAATTGTTGGATTGTTGTGATCAATACCATATGCGTTAAAAACGACAACACTGTTGTGCTTGATTTTAGCAGGTTTTAAAAGCATTACCCGTTCATTGTTTTGCAAATTAGGATACATTGAAGTTCCATCTACTTTAACAAATCCAAACAAAAACTGCTTAACGACTAACGCAATCAATAGACCAACTATGACCGGTATTATCCAACTCATTATATTTTTAAAAGTTTGCAACCTTATCCCTCATTTTTTCATCATTTATTATATTATAACTTGAAAACTCTGCTTTTTAACGAATCTTCTGAACTTTCTCAGTTAAATTACTTTTCTTGGCATCAATTTTCTTTAAACTAATGAGATAAGTTGCAAATAGGCCACAAAATATTCCTTCATATAACAAAAACCAACCATTTTTCACATAAATAAATGGCATTAACATTGTTATCACATTTAAGCAGACTTTTATAAAAAATGGTCGCTGGTAAAAAAGAATTAAATTGCTGATCAGTGCAAGTACTCCAAAAGCAACTATTGCAATTGCTAAGAAAATAATTATGATAAAAATATCTGAACTATTGGCAATTTTTTCGGCTTGTTTTTCAGGAAACCCTTGATGAACATACAAGTTCACCATTATTCTAAAATAAGTGTCGTTTAAAACATATAATAATCCTGCTGCTCCAACGGCAATATTAAAGAAACGATTCACTAACTTCAACTCCCCTTTATTGAACTTTCGTGGTTGGTTCAACCGAATTATCGAAAGCTCAGATATTTACTAGAGAAATTATATACTAACTAAAAATAGAATAGTAACACTTATGCTTAAACTTTAAAAAAACTTCAGTAAAGCAATTAAATTATTAATTATCGGCCTCCATATGATAAATATTAAGTAAATATTGATGACTTAAAAGCTGTTCTTGACAATTATCATTGTCTTTTAAATTAATTTCATAAATATTGGTTGCTTTCGAGTTCAAGGTCGGCAAAATACGTCGCCAATCGATTCGCCCTTGACCAAGTGGTAAACTGTCATGTTTCAATCCCATTGAATCAACCAAATGGTAGTGGACAATAGAAGACTTCAAATTTTGCAATGAATCGATCAACTGTTCATTATTTCCCTGTAATTTTATAAAGCAATGACTAGTATCAAATGCCAGTCGATAATGATGATCAATAATTTCTTGTTCTTCGGCTTGCCCACCAAAATAAAAAATTGGTGAAATTGAATTTTCAAACATGATATGTTGTTGACCTAATTGGGCAAAATAATCTAATTTTTGAAAGACCTTTTCTCTAGCAATTGCCAAAGAGGGATATAAGTCAATCATTTTTTGGGTATGACGCAAATAAGAGCCATGAACTAAGGTTTGAACATTCAGATCAAATGAAAGCTGTAATAAATCATTTGTGCTTTTGTCAATAAATTTTACCAAATCAGGAAAAACCGTTTGTGGTGCAACTAGTTCGGTAAATTCTCCTTGATAACGCATTGGATGATGTAAAACAATCTTGGAAGTCGCAACTGCTTGAACTAACTGAATTGCCTCTTTTAGTCGCTTCAAGCCAGACTGGGTAAAATCATTTTCAGCTGTAAAAAATTCAAAGACTTCCGGTTTATATTGCAAACGATCATTTAGCTGATTAGGGATCGTTCCGCCCTTTAAACCAAGTTGCGGCCTTTTTATTTGCAAAGACACTTCTCTCACCTGCTTGATTAATTTAAATTCAAATAAAAACTGAGACGTTATAAAGCCTCAGTTTAATGATCCTGTTAATTATAATTTATCAATATCTTCCATCCAAGCTAAAGCAATTGCTTTTTCGCCAAGGTGGGTCCCAATCACTGGGCCAAAATAGCTAATATCAACTGGATATGCTGGATACTTTTCAGTTAATTTTTCCTGCCACTGGATAGCAGCCGGTTCATCATTGGCATGAATAACAATCAATCTTAAAGGATAATCAATTGTTTGCCGCTCGTTTTCGAATAACTCTTCAGCACGTTTAATAGCTTTTTTCATTGAGCGAACCTTTTCAAAGGCAACAATCTTATGTGAATGACGGTCAAAAGTTAATAATGGCTTAATTTTAAGTACACTTCCAATAAAAGCTGAAGCATTTGAAAGACGCCCGCCACGGACTAAGTTTTGTAAATCATCAACGATAAAAACTTCATTGGTCGTAGCACGTAATTGCTCAAGTTTTTTGATGACCGTATCTGGATCTAATCCTTGTTTAACCATTTTGGTAGCTGCTAAAACCAAATTTCCCATCACCATGACTGTGATTTGTGAATCAAAAGGAATTAACCGAGTATTTTTGACTTCTGCAGCGACTGTCTGCAGAGTTTGGACAAAACCAGAAATAGTACTTGCTAAATGAATACTAATAACAGCTTCATAGCCTTCATCACCTAATTTTTCATAAAAATTAATCAGCTCACCAATTGAAGGTTGGGAAGTACTCGGAAAAGATGAGGAAGCCTTTAACTTTTTGTAAAACTCATCACTAGTAATGTCGATACCTTCCTGATAAACTTGATTGTCAATAATTACAGGAATTGGAATAACCTTAATGTCATTTTCTTCAACCTGTTGTTTAGTTAAATATGCCGTACTGTCAGTGACAACAGCAATCTTCATAAATTTACACCCACTTTTACTAATACTGAATAAGCATAACATAAAAACAAAAATTCAACCACTTAGCGCCACCTTGGCTGGTTCAGTCTAATCGTTCTAAACTATGCGATAAACGATTTAACAAAATTTGCAACATATCTTGTTCTTCAACTGACCAATGACGAAAAAGCTGATCTGCAAACATCTTTAACTCAGTTTGCAGCTGTTGAACTGCACTTTCTCCTTTTTCAGTACTAACATAATTGATTTTTTTGCGCCCACCATGACTTTTGCCAGCTGTTAAATGGTCAATAAACTTTTTAGCTGAAAGCCTTGAAAGTTGACGACTCAGCGTTGATACATTTAATTGTGTTAGTTCTGCTAACTTTTCCTGAGTTTGATTACCATTGATTATTTTGATCAGCAACTGCCATTCGGCGATCGTCAGACCATAATTATGAACTATTTTCTTTAAAGCATCATAATACTGCTTTTGAATAACTAATAAGCTATCTAAACATGACCGCATAGAATCTCCCCATTTCAAGAAAACTGCTCTGTAGTGAAAAATGCATTATGCAAAATACATATTCATTATGAAATAAAAATTGAAGAATATCAATAGTTATGATTAATTTTGCGCTTTCAAACGATAAAATGTAAAATAAATGTTAGAACAAAAAATGAAAGAGGGTTGGCAAAGTAATGCCTTTTGATGGCCTTTTTACCCATGCAATGGTGAGTGAACTAAAGCAACATATTCTGCATGGTCGAATTACTAAGATTTCACAACCATATCCGAACGAAGTAATTATAACTTTGCGAGCTCAGCGACATAATTATCCACTTTTACTGTCAGCTCATCCAAATTACGCTCGCGTTCAAATTACCAAGATTCCTTATGATAACCCACCAGTTCCAACTAATTTTACTATGAAGTTGCGGAAATATCTTGATGGTGCGGTGTTATTGAATATTAGTCAGTTGGAAAATGATCGGGTAATCAATTTTGATTTAACGGCTCGCAATGAGCTCGGTGATGCCTTTGCACTGCGCCTTAGTGTTGAAATTATGGGGCGCCACAGCAATGTAATTTTGATTGATCCTCAGCAAAACAAAATTCTTGACGCCATTAAGCATATCGGACCCAGTCAAAATCGTTACCGGATGCTACTTCCGGGAGCTGAATATCTTGCTCCACCGCAACAAGACAAAAGCAATCCGTTTATTGAAGCAAGCAAAAATGGCCAATACCTAACTTTAGTCGCTAACTATCCTAATCGGGATGTTTTAGCCAAACAGTTGCAAATCACTTACCAAGGTTTTGGTCGTGAACACGCACTCTATTTTGCTGATCAGCTACATCAAGCTCAAAGCAACGCTGAACTCCAACAGATTTGGCAAAATTGCTTGCAGCAAGTCAATTGTCCAACGCCCGTCATTGTTAAAGATTCAAAAATTTTCTTTTCTTGCTTTGCTTATTCACCAAAATATGTAATTAAACAAATGTCTTCATTAAGTGAATTATTAGATGAATTTTATCAACAAAAAGCGACCCATGACCGGGTACATCAACTGGGCGGTCAGTTGATTGACGTAATTAAAAATCATTTGCATAAAGATCGCAAAAAAGCCAAGAAGTTAGCACAAGCTTTGCAGACTAGTCAGCAAGCTGACCAATATCGAATAAAAGGAGAAATCCTCACAACTTATCTTAATCAAGTTAAACGTGGCGAACAACAAATTGAATTACCAAATTATTATGATCAGCTAAAACCCTTGCAGATTCAATTAGCACCTAGCCTGTCTCCCGCTAAAAATGCTCAAAAGTACTTTAAAAAATATCAAAAACTAAAAAGCTCAGTTGCTTATGTGTCCAAACAATTAGACTTAACTAACGAGGAAATTGATTATCTGGAAGGAATTCAAACGCAAATTGAGTTAGCAAAGCCACAAGATCTGCCAGGAATTAAAACTGAACTGCAGGAACAGGGATATTTAAAACTACCGAAAAAAGAAAAAAAGCAGAAAAATCACCAATCGAAAAGTCAGCCAGAAAAGTTTTATGCATCTGACCAAACGCAGATCTTGGTTGGGAAAAATAATTTGCAAAATGACCAATTAACCTTAAAAACAGCCGCAAAATCTGACATTTGGCTGCATGCTAAAAATGTCCCTGGCTCACATGTGATCATTCACGCTTCTCAGCCTAGTCAAACCACTTTGCTTGAAGCAGCCAATTTGGCAGCCTATTTTTCAAAATCACGTGGATCAGCTACTGTCCCCGTTGATTATGTGATGGTAAAAAAAATTCGCAAACCAAACGGAGCGCGACCAGGCTTTGTAATTTATGAAGGACAAAAAACTTTATTTGTAACTCCTGATAAAGGATTAGTTGAAAAACTGCGAGAATTGAATAAGGATAATTAAAATAAGTTTTTTTGCATAATAAAATAAAAGATTGCTAGCTGAATTAACCAAATTTTCAACTAGCAATCTTTTTATTTAGTGATTGTCCTCTTGCTGCAGATCAATTAAATCAACATACGCAATTTTCCCTTGTGTTTCAGTGTCAACGACAAATGAACCATTTGAATAACGATCAGCTAATGAATGAGCAGCTAAGTTTAATTGGACTTTCTCATTTTGATCAGTCGTTATCAACCAAGCCTGATTTAAAGCGGCAACTGCTGCGAATTTTATCCGATGCGGATTTCGCTTTAATTCACGTAAGATTTGCACTCCGCGCCGTGCTCTGGAAGTTTCAGGGATTTCACTGACCTTCATGCGTTTAAAAGCTCCACGCTGAGTCAAAAGACCGATTGCTTGATCTTGAGTGACTAGCAAAACTGCGGCTAGGCAATCATCACGCAAATCCATTGCCTTAACTCCAGCAGCTTTAGCACCATTGATTGGTACCTCGGTTAATGGATAACGCAAACCATAACCCCTTTGTGAGCAGCAAAGAACTTCGAGAGCTGGTATTTTTTTAGCTGGTACATAATCAACCGTTATTAAACGATCATCCTGACCTTTTAACTTGATGGCAGTCATTGCCCGACTGCGATAAGTTCGTCCAGGTTTTAAATCCGTCAGACTAGTCAACTTAACTGCACCATTCGAAGTGGCCAATAAAAAGTAACCGGCAGTTTGCAAATTTTTAAATACCACTGCCTGCAAAATATTTTCGTTATTTGCCAAGCCAACTGTTTGTGACAAATGTTGACCCGTATCCTTCCATTTGGCATCAGGAATTTCATGAATCGGCCGATAAATCAGATTTCCATGATCGGTAAAAATCATTAAGTGATCAAGTGTATTGACCTTTTGTTGGAAAATAATTTGATCTTCTGCCTTCACCCCATTTTCTTGATCGCCAGATGCTGCAAATGAACGCAAAGAACTACGCTTCAGATAACCATCATGGCTGACTAAGACCATCACATCTTCGGCAGCCACCATCACTTCCGTATCGATTTGTAATTTTTCCACTTCTTCTTCAATCTTGGTTTTGCGCGTGGTTGCATATTCATGATCAATCGCTGTCAATTCTTTAATGATAACTTGATCGAGCTCATGCGGATCATGCAAGATTAATTGATAAGCCGTTATTTTTTGTTTCAAATCCGCGGCTTCTTGCTGCAAAGCGGTAACATCCGTATTGGTCAAGCGATATAATTGCAGCGAGACAATTGCTTCAGCCTGAGCAATTGTAAAACCATACTGGCTGACTAAATTGTCTTTGGCATCTTGTTTGTTTTGACTACTGCGGATCGTCTTGATTACTTGATCAAGAATTGACAAAGCCTTAATCAAACCAGCCACAATATGTGCTCGCTCTTGAGCTTTTTTTAAATCAAATTCTGTCCGGCGCGTGACCACTTGCTGTTGATGTTTTAAATAAGCACTTAAAATTTGTTTTAAACCGACTTGCTCAGGACGCTTATCATTAATGGCCACCATATTAAAGTTATAGGAAATTTGCAAGTCGGTATTTTTCAACAAATAATTCAAAATCCCTTGCGAATTTGCATTACGCTTAAGCTCGATTGCAATCCTTAATCCTTGACGGTCACTTTCATCACGAACTTCAGCAATTCCTTCAACTTTTTTGGTTAGTCGAACTTCATCGATTCGTTTAACTAGTTGCGCTTTATTAACTTCATACGGAATCTCCGTCACAATAATTTGTGAACGTCCACCTTTAAGATTCTCAAATTTCGTTTGAGCCCGGACAATAACTCTTCCACGACCAGTTCGGTACGCCTTAATGATCTCATCTTTTCCCTGCACAATTCCACCAGTTGGAAAATCTGGCCCCTTAACAAACTTCATTAAGTCGCGTAATTCAGCCGTTGGATGATTTAACAGATAGATCACGGCTTGAATTGTTTCATGCAAATTATGCGGCGGAATTTCAGTTGCGTAACCAGCCGAAATTCCAGTTGCACCATTAACTAGTAAATTAGGAAAACGAGCCGGTAAAACAGTTGGCTCTTCCTCAGTATCATCGAAATTCGGTACAAAATCGACTGTTTTTTTCTGGATATCACGCAACATTTCGGCAGCAATTTTACTCAAACGCGCCTCAGTATAACGCATGGCTGCTGGTGGATCGCCATCCATTGAGCCGTTATTGCCATGCATCTCAATCAGTGGCTCTCGTAGTTTCCAATTTTGACTTAAACGAACCATTGCTTCATAAATTGAACTATCACCATGGGGATGAAAGTTACCCATGACATTCCCGACTGATTTGGCTGATTTTCGGAAGACTTTATCGTAAGTATTGCCATCCTGATTCATAGCATACAAAATTCGGCGCTGAACCGGTTTTAAGCCATCACGAATATCTGGTAAAGCCCTTTCTTGAATAATGTATTTTGAATATCGACCGAAACGTTCTCCCATTACCGCTTCCAAAGAGAGTTCTTGAATCTTGCTTTCATCGGCTGCCATTAAGCTTGACCTCCTTGTTCTTGATCTTCATTTGGAATTCCATGTGCTCCTTCAACAACAGCATTGTCCAATAAACTGCCATCTTCTTCAAGAGTAAATTTAACATTTTCTTCGATCCAGCGTCTGCGTGGGGCCACTTTATCGCCCATTAATGTTGTGACTCGTTTTTCCGCAAGTGTGCCATCATCGATTCGAACTCTGACTAAGGTACGCGTAGTTGGATTCATCGTAGTTTCCCACAACTGGTCAGCATTCATTTCGCCGAGGCCCTTAAAGCGTTGCAAAGTATATCCTTGTTTTAGATCCTTTATTGCGTAATGCAATTCTTCATCAGTCCAAGCATATTTGATTAGAGTCTGCTTTTTTGCTTTCCGTTGAATTTTATATAACGGCGGCAACGCAATGTAGACCCGGCCGGCATCAATTAAAGGCCGCATATACTTGAAGAAAAAGGTCAACAGTAAAATTTGAATATGTGCTCCATCAGTATCCGCATCAGTCATGATAATGATTTTATCATAGTTAGCATCTTGCAAGTCAAAATCTGTCCCTACTCCGGCACCAATTGTATAAATCATCGTGCTGATTTCTTCGTTTTTTAAAATATCTGGCAATTTGGCTTTCTCGGTGTTTAAAACTTTTCCGCGTAATGGTAATATTGCCTGAAATTTGCGGTCTCGACCTTGCTTAGCAGATCCACCGGCTGAATCACCCTCGACCAAAAACAATTCATTGCGCTTGGCATTTTTGGATTGAGCTGGAGTCAATTTGCCAGACAGCAGTCGTTCTTTATGATGCTTTTTTTTACCTCCACGCGTTTCATCACGTGCTTTCCGAGCTGCTTCACGAGCTTCTCTGGCCTTTAAAGCTTTACGAACTAAGTCTTGAGCAAATTCACCATTTTCCAGTAAAAAGAAGCCCAATTTTTCACTGACCACATTGTCGACGATTGAACGAGCTTCTGGAGTACCTAATTTTTCTTTAGTTTGCCCTTCAAATTGTAGCAATTTCTCTGGAATTCTAATTGAGATAACAGCTGCCAATCCTTCACGAACATCGGAGCCTTCTAAATTTTTATCCTTTTCTTTTAGCAAGCCGATTTGTCGTGCATAATCATTAAAAGCTTTGGTCCAAGCTGACTTTAAACCAGCTTCATGAGTTCCGCCATCTTTGGTCCGGACATTATTGACAAAAGACATAATGTTTTCTGAATAACCGTCATTATACTGTGCGGCAACTTCAACTTCAACCTCGTCGCGGGTACCGTCAAAATACATAATTGGACCTAGAGTGTCCTTATCTTCATTCAAATATTGCACAAATTCCTTAATACCTTCTGCGTAAAGGAATTCATCTTCTTTGTCGCTACGCTCATCAGTCAAAGTGATTTTAACGCCCTTTAGCAGGAAGGCTGACTCACGTAGACGTTCTGCCAAAATATCATATTGATAATTCGTGGTCGAAAAAATCTTAGGATCTGGTTTAAAAGTAACCGTTGTCCCATTGGCAGCCTTAGTTTTACCAAGTTTCTTCAAAGTGCCTTGGGGTTGACCACCATTGGCAAAGTTTTCTTGATATGCAACTCCCTCACGAATTGTTTTAACTTTTAACCAGCTAGATAACGCATTGACGACACTCGCCCCGACTCCATGCAAACCGCCAGCAGTTTTATAACCACCCTGGCCAAATTTTCCACCAGCATGCAAAATTGTGAAAATCACTTCAACTGTTGGAATTCCTAAAGCGTGCATACCAGTTGGTAAGCCACGCCCATGATCAACTACTGTCACACTGCCATCCTGATGTAAAATAACCTTGATTTCTTTGCCAAAACCAGCTAAGGCTTCATCAACTGCATTATCCACAATTTCGTAAACCAGGTGGTGCAATCCTTTACTGTCGGTTGAACCGATGTACATTCCTGGACGTTTTCTAACAGCCTCTAGTCCCTTTAGTACCTGGATTGAGTCATCGTTATAATTGCTATTGTCCATCGTTCAAAGTCCTTTCCAATCATTTTTAACTACAGTTTAAATTCGTTAAAAAATCGTACTAACTTATTTATCATACCTTATTAGTTCTCAGAAAGTAAAGCGCATTATATTGGACTGTCGGTTTTTAAAAATAATTTTAAGTAGGAGTCCAGCAATTTAAGTGATAGAATATAATTTGATCAGTTCAAGGGAGGTTGAAACTTGGAACTTAAAATTGCAGGAATGCTGCTGATTGGATA
Organism: Liquorilactobacillus sicerae; assembly: GCF_029916425.1. Taxonomy (GTDB): domain Bacteria; phylum Bacillota; class Bacilli; order Lactobacillales; family Lactobacillaceae; genus Liquorilactobacillus; species Liquorilactobacillus sicerae. The sequence goes on from NZ_JAHAVQ010000005.1 coordinate 10,345, forward strand.
TTTGCTGGGGTCGATTCCTTCTGGCGTTTGGATTGGCAAAATTTTTTATGGCAAAGATATTCGTCAATACGGTAGTGGCAACATGGGAACAACGAATACCTTTCGGGTTCTCGGAAAAAAAGCCGGCATCATTGTTTTACTAATGGACATGCTAAAGGGGACACTAGCCGCCTGCCAACCATATCTTTTTGATGTTCGGATCAATGTTTTGATTATCGGCTGTGCGGCAGTTATCGGACATGTCTTCCCAATTTTTGCTCGTTTTAAAGGCGGCAAAGCTGTTGCAACCAGTGCTGGCATTCTGTTAGCTTACAATCCGTTTTTCTTTTTAATTGCTTGGATCATTTTCTTGACGGCTCTTTATTTAAGCAGCATGGTCAGTATTGCTAGTATGGTTGGCATGACCTTGATCACTTTATTATCTTTTTTTGTTTTTAAAGATAACATTTTGACCATCATTGCGCTTATTTTAACGATTTTTATTTTTTACCGTCACAAAGGCAATCTTAAGCGCATACGCGAAGGCAATGAAAATATTGTTCATTTTGGCCTTTATTATCAGCATTTAAAAAAACAGCATAAACTCTGAAATTGCTACGGGTTTAACTTTTAAATTTTTCTGTTGGTGACTATTTTGCAGCCGACCAAACAAAGAAGCTGAAACAAAATGTAATTGATCCGTTTAGGCCTTGTACCTAAATGGAACTTTTCAAAATACATTGAGTTTCAGCTTTTTTAGTTAGAAAATACTAATTGTAAATTTAGCAACAAATTCTTGTTGACTTGTTAATTGATGCAAGCCTCTTTTTTGAGTAAAATCACCCGTTGCTTGCCGATCATCAGCCAAACCCCACCAAGGCTCCAGACAAACAAAAGGAGCTTTAACCGGATAAGGTGACCAAATACCAACATAATCCGTAGCTGGAAGATCAAGCAAAACTCCATGTTGATGAGCACTTGTCGTTAATTCCAGAACAGTTTTTTGCTTTAGTTGATAAATCAAAGCATCATTTTTAAAAGCTTCATGTGAAAGTTTTAGACCAGCCATCCGATCCGTTTGGGCAGCCGCTGAATCTGTGTAATTGCCGACCAGCGGGATCTTTTGATAATTTCCAACTGGTTGAAACTCAACTAAATAATCATCAAAAGTTTCATCATCAGCCAAAGGAACAGTAAAGGCAGGATGTCCACCAATTGAAAACAGCATCTTTGGCTCAGCTGGGTTTTTGACCCGATAACTGACAGTTAAATGATTGGCGGTCAGTTGATAACTGATCTGCAAGTCAAAAGCAAAAGGATACACTTCTCTGGTTACCGCTGAATCTTGCAGACTAAAAGTTAGCCGATCCGCTTGTTGATCAATGACTGTAAAGTCCAAATCTCTAGCAAAACCGTGCTGATGCAGATGATAGCTTTGACCATTTAATTGGTATTGATCATCTTTCAATCGACCAACGATTGGGAATAAAATCGGTGCATGACGCCCCCAAAATTTGGGATCCGCCTGCCAAAGATACTGTTTTTGGCTTTTTTGATCGATCAAGCTCTGCAGTTCAGCGCCATGTTGACTGAAAACAGCCTTGATTTGATTATTTTCTAAACTCAGCAAATTAATTACTTCCCTTCAAAATTACAAAATATATTGAGTCAAATCTTTATCTTTAGCAATATCACCGATTTTTTGTTCAACATAAGCTTCAGTAATCGTAATTTCACCCATTTGCATATCTGGACCCTCATACAAAACGTCTTGCAACAAACGTTCCAAAATTGTATGCAAGCGCCGAGCACCGATGTTTTCATTTTCATGATTGACTTGATAAGCGATTTCAGCAATTTTATGAATGGCTTCAATTGTAAAGGTCACTTTAATATTATCAGTGCCGATCAAGGCAATATACTGCTTAACTAACGCATTATTCGGTTCAGTCAAAATTTTAACAAAATCATCAGTAGTTAACTCGTCAAGTTCAACTCTAATTGGGAAACGTCCTTGCAATTCGGCAATCAAATCACTCGGCTTGCTGTCTTGGAAAGCGCCAGAAGCAATAAACAAAATATGATCAGTTTTTACTAAACCATACTTAGTCTGGACCTGGGAACCCTCAACAATTGGTAAAATATCACGTTGTACTCCTTCACGTGAAACTTCACCGCTGTTCTTTTTAGCTTTTGAAGTAATCTTATCAATTTCGTCAATAAAGACGATTCCACTGTTTTCTGCCCGTTTAACTGCTCGTTCAGCGACATCGGCACTGTTGATCAATTCCTCAGCAATTTGACGAGCTAAAGTTTCTCGTGCTTGGGCAACCGTCATTGTCCGTTCAACCTTCCGTTTGGGTGTTAGAGCTGCCAAAGCATCGCCAACATCAATTCCCATCTGGCCTAACAAATTACTCTGATTAGAAAAGTTGTGGTTGGTATCGTCAACTTGAATTGTCACTTCACGATTTTCCAGCAAACCTTTTTTTAGTTGATCACTGACTGATAGTCGTTGATTGCGTACATCATCAGTCACATTTTCTTCAGCATTAGAATTTTCCAAAAAGTCCAAATTGCCCGATTGAATATTCCGCAACATTTGCATAAAGTTTTGCTGTGGCTGTTCTGATTGCTTTTTTTGTGCTGGAACGAGTATTTTGATCAATTTTTTATTTGCCTGTTGGACTGCCTGACCATGGATTCGATGATATTCTGCTTCTTTTTCCATTTTATAAGCAATATTTGCCAAATCACGAATCATTGATTCCACATCACGACCAACATAGCCAACCTCCGTGAACTTGGTAGCTTCAACTTTAACAAATGGTGCCGCGACAATTTTTGCCAAGCGCCGAGCGATTTCGGTCTTACCGACACCAGTTGGGCCAATCATCAAAACATTTTTCGGCGTTACTTCTTCTTGCATGGCTTTTGGCAATTGCAAACGTCGGTAGCGATTCCTTAAAGCAACCGCAATGGCTTTCTTAGCTTTGACCTGACCAATTACATAATTGTTTAATTCTTTAACGATTTCTTTGGGGGTTTTATCGATTGGATTCATTTTCGCTATCCTTTCTTTGATTAACTATAACTCTTCACCAATAATATGATGATTGGTAAAAATATCAATGTCAGCAGCAATTCCGATCGCACTTTTAGCAATCTCTAGTGCTGACATTTCACCAGCATGATCTTTTAGTGCTTTGGCTGCCGCTAAGGCAAAATTGCCACCGGAACCAATCGCCAAAATATCATCATCAGGAGTAATGACCTCGCCACTACCTGAAACCAACAATAAATCACTTTTATCCATAACGATCAACAAAGCTTCCAACTTTTGAAGTGCTTGATCACTGCGCCATTCTTGAGCTAATTCAACAGCCGCTCGTTGCAAATTGCCGCTATATTGTTCAAGCTTTTTTTCAAAACGTTCTTCCAAGTTGAATGCATCGGCAACACTACCAGCAAAACCAACTATCACTTGATCATGATAAATGCGCCGAACTTTGCGCGCTGTTCCTTTCATGATAACCTTTTCTCCCATTGTTACCTGGCCATCACCGGCCATAGCAGTGTGTCCGTTATGCCGGACAGCACAAATCGTTGTTGCATGAAATGATATGGTTGACATCTTTTTCCTCCTAAAAATGATTATGAACGTGGAAAATATTTTTGATAATCTTGTTGCAAATGCTCTTTGGTGACATGCGTATAAATTTGCGTTGTTGATAGACTGCTATGGCCTAAAAATTCCTGGACTGCCCGCAGATCAGCCCCGCGATTCAACAAATGAGTTGCAAAAGTATGCCTCAGTTCATGGGGATGGATCGTTGTCGTCAATGAGCTACGCTTGATGATCTGATTTAAAATATAAGTTATTCCGGCTGCTGTAATCGGATCGCCATGCTGATTAATAAAAACCGCTTGATGTTGCTTATGATATTTACTCATCAGCAATGAGCGAACTTGTTTTAAATAACGTTTTAATGCTTGTTCACAATAGCTGCCAAAAGGAACATAGCGATCTTTATTGCCTTTTCCATGCAGGAGCATGACCCTTAAATTAAAATCTACCTCCGTCACTTTCAAGCCAGTGCATTCACTGACCCGCATGCCAGTTGCATATAACGTTTCCAAAATTGCTCGATCACGAATATTAACCAAAGAATCACCTGCGACCGCCTTAAAAAGCTCTTGCATCTCTTTTTCATAAAAGAAGCGGGGCAGAGCACGGGGATGACGTTTTAGCTGAACATATGAAAATGGATTATCAACTACCTGTCCATTTTTTTGCAAAAAGCGATAAAACGATCGTAAACTTGAAATAATCCGTTCAATTGAAGTTGCTTGATAATGCTGATCATATAAAAAACTCATAAAAACATGGACATCCATGCGTTGCACAGCCGCTAAACTTGTTAGGCCGCCATTTTCTTTCAGGAACTTAATAAAAAGGTGCAGGTCATCAGTATATGCTTTTAAAGTTGCTGGGGAGTACTGCCGTTCAACTCGTAAATATTGTTGAAACTCTGCAATTAATTTTTCAGTCAATAGCAACACCTCGCTAACCGTAGAAAATACCTTGACCGACACTCAATAAACTTATTGTAGCATAGACTTTCGTTTCCAGAAATTAGATGAATTTAAAATTTAAATTAAATTAGCAATTTTTCTTTTAATCCCTGTTTCGATTATAGACCAAAAAGGCTGGGAAAAAGCTTCTCAACCTTTTGACAAATTTATTCTTGTTCAACGTAATCACAGTTGCTGCATTTGATTTGAACGTTATTTTTAGATTTTTTCTCGACCAGATAATGCTGACATTTTGGACAACTGCGACCAATTGGCTTATCCCACGAGACAAAATCACAATCGGGATAACGCGAGCAGCCATAAAAGATCCGATTTTTCTTTGATTTTCGTTCGATCACTTCACCTTGCTGGCATTTTGGACAAGTTACTCCAATATTTTTAACAATTGGCTTGGTATTGCGGCAATCTGGAAACCGACTGCAAGCATAAAACTTACCATAACGGCCTAGCTTGATCACCAACGGAGCCCCGCAAATATCACAGTTGATTCCAGCAGGTTCATCTTTAATTTTTACCTTAGCCATTTTATCTTGCGCTGTAGCAACTTCTTTGGAAAATGGCTGATAGAATTGGTCAATAACCTTGATCCATTGCTGCTTGCCTTCTTCGATTTCATCTAATTGGCCTTCCAAGTTAGCAGTGAACGTTACGTTCAAAATGTCAGGAAAACATTTTTCAATCATTGAATTAACAATTTCACCTAATTCAGTCGGTTCGAATTTCCGCGCTGTCAATTTAACGTAATATCTTTTTTGGATTGTACTTAAGGTTGGTGCATACGTTGATGGACGACCAACGCCATTTTCTTCTAACGTTTTGATCAAAGCTGCTTCCGTATACCGGGCTGGCGGCAAAGTAAAATGCTGATCTGGTTGATTGGTTATTAATTTGGCCGTTTGTCCTTTTTCTAAATCCGGCAGCTGATTATCCTTTCGCTTTGCGTCTGGATAAACGATTGTATAACCTGGAAATTTCATTTTTGAACCACGAGCCCGGTAAATAACTCCATTTTGTTCCAAAGTAACTGCCATTGTGTCATAAACAGCTGGTGTCATCTGACTAGCAACAAACCGTGACCAGATTAATGAATACAATCTATACTGATCACGAGTTAAATATTCCTTGATCGAATCTGGTGTTCGTTTGACTGAAGATGGTCGAATCGCTTCATGCGCGTCTTGAGCTCCTTCAGCCAATTTGCCTTTACGCGGCTTAACTGCTGCATATTCACTGCCATATGTTTCATGGATAAACTCTGCTGCTTCATGAACGGCAACATTTGAAATTCGAGTTGAGTCCGTCCGCATATAAGTGATCAACCCAACTGCTCCACCTCGGCCCAGACTTAAACCCTCATACAACTGTTGAGCAATCATCATTGTTTTTTGTGTTCTAAACTTCAAAGTATTGTTGGCTGCCTGTTGCATCGTACTGGTCGTAAATGGTAAAGCCGCAAAGCGCTGACGTTCTTTTCGATCGACCTTGGTAATTGCAAACAGTTGTTTTTGATCCAAACGAGCCAAAATTTGTTGAACATCAGCATTGTTTTTTAATTCCTGCTTCTTACCGTCGATACCATAATACTCTGCTGTAAATTGCTGGCGTTGGCTTTTGAATTTTGCTGAAATCGTCCAATATTCTTGTGGTTTGAAATTTCGAATTTCTTCTTCACGTTTAATGATCATATTTAGAGCAATTGACTGAACTCGACCAGCACTTAATCCCTTTTTGATTTTTGCCCAAAGTAACGGACTGATTGAATAACCAACCAAACGATCTAACACTCGTCGTGCTTGTTGGGCATCAACTAAATTCATATCGATTGAGCGCGGATGTTTAAAAGCACCTTTAACTGCATCTTTAGTAATTTCATTAAACACTACTCGATTATTATCATTTGGATCTAAGCCTAATAAATAAGACAAATGCCAAGCAATCGCTTCTCCCTCGCGGTCAGGATCGGCTGCTAGATAAACTTGACTAGCTTTTTTTGCTTCTTTGCGTAAATCTTTGATAACGCTGCCTTTGCCCCGAATTGAAATATAATGCGGTTCATAATTGTGATCTAAATCAACACCCATAGTACTTCTGGGTAAATCACGAACATGGCCTAAACTGGCCATTACCTTATAACTCGGACCTAAGTATTTTCCAATTGTTTTAGCCTTTGATGGTGATTCAACAATTACTAATTTTCGTTTTCGTTTTTTGGCTGTCGTTTTTTTAACTGCTTTTTTTTCGACGGTAGGCATAACCAGACTCCTTTTGTCGCAAATTTAAAAATCGGTAATCATGTTATGCTACATTTAGGCAGTTTGTCAAGTCTGAAGAAATTCTTCCCAAATATCTGCCGCAGATAAAGCCGGTCTGGCCCCAGCTGCAATCAATTCATTAGTCCCAACTGACAGCAATGAGTCAACTGGACCAGGAACCGCTAAAACATTACGATTTTCTTGCAAAGCTAAGTTAGCTGTGATCAAGCTGCCACTTTGATGACGAGCTTCAACGACTAATAAATTTTCAGCCAAACCTGCAATAATTCGGTTTCGTGCTGGAAAATGATAAGCCAAAGGTCCCTCATCACAACTATACTCACTAATTACTAAACACTGATTGGCAATTTGTTGCTGAAGCTCAAAATTTTCTCGGGGGTAATATCTTGCTAAACCTGTACCGATAATTGCAATTGTCGGGCAGCTAAATCGCAAACTTAACTGATGAACAAGTGAATCAACTCCAGCAGCCAAGCCACTAATCAAAACTACTTTTCGTTTCAGCAAGGGCAACAATAAATAATTGATAGCTCTTTTACCGTAACTTGAATTCTTTCGAGCGCCAACAACGGCTAACAAATACTTTTGTTGAACCAGATGCCAATTACCTTGAAAGAACAAAACAACCGGTGGATCATAAATTTCTTTTAATCTTGTTGGATAGGCTGCATCAAGCAAAGTAATAAAAGAACTCCTGCTTAAATTTCGATGTACCACTTGATAAGTAGCTGTTGAAAAAAGCTGTTTTAGCTGTGAGTTTGATAATTTCAGATCCGCTTTTAAAAAGCTTTGCAGATCCCATTTTTTAAAATTTCTTTGTAATAGCTTTTGAGCGGCTGCTTTGACAGTCTGTCGTGGAATTGCCGGACAGAGTCTTAAAAATAAAAGTAATTCTCTGGGTTCCAATCGATCACTTCCTTTGCTGATTAAATACGCAACAAAGGTTTGATTGAACTTTAATCGCTAAAATTTTTGGCAACTTTAGCAACTGGTGCAAAGCTTAAGCGATGAATTGGTGTAATTCCCTGATTTTTTAAGGCTGCCAAATGCTGAGCCGTACCATAACCAGCATTTTTGGCAAAGCCATAGCCAGGATAAATTTCATCATAAGATACCATCAAACGATCTCGCCAAACCTTAGCAACAATACTAGCAGCTGCCACACTGTTACTCTTAGCATCGGCTTTGATTAATTTGAGTTGCGGAATAGCTGTCTCAATTTGCATCGCATCAATAATTAATTGTTGTGGCTGAATCTTTAAATTTGCGACAGCCTTTTTCATTGCAATGCGAGTTGCCTGATAGATATTTAACTGATCAATTTGCCGATTATCAGCAATCCCTATTCCAACTGCTAAAGCTTCCGCTAAAATCTTGTGTGACAGTTTTTCTCGTAAGTGTGGACTAAGTTGCTTGGAGTCATTGACTTCTAGGATTGAAAAATCATGCGGCAAAATTACAGCCGCAGCGACGACTGGTCCAGCTAATGGCCCACGACCGACTTCATCAATCCCAGCTACCAACTGTTTGCCAGCTTGCCAAAATTTTTGCTCATAAACAAAACGCTGAGCAAATTTTTGCTGAACTGCCTGCTGTTTTTCTTGCAATCTACGAGCCTGCAGAACCAGTCTTTGAACACCAATTCGCGGATCTGCTGCTAAACTTGCTACTAATTCGGTTGAATAATGCTGTTTTAATTTGGCCTTGATCTGTTTAATTGTTAACTTATTAGCCATTATTAATGCCACTTTCAATTTCAGCTACTTTGTCTAGCGAATATCGACCTAACTTGCCTCGACGGCAATCAAAAATTATCCGTTGACTAGCCCGTTCATAATCATCTTTCATGCCTAAATTTTTAGTGATTTTTAGCAGCAGATCAGGCAAAGGCAAAGTTAAATCAGCTGGCACCAGGTGATAACGGTTCAATAAATTATTTGGTTGATCAGTTAAGAAAAAATTCAAAGCAAATAATGCAATATCATCAACAGCTACTAAGGCATCTTTGATAGCACCAGTTAATGCCAGTTTTTGACCAATTATTTGATTCTCAAATTTTGGCCATAAAATACCTGGCGTATCTAATAAATCGAGATTTTTCCCGGCTTTTAACCACTGCTGAGCTTTAGTTACACCTGGGCGATCACCAGTTTGTGCCGCTTTTTTCCCTACCAGATGATTCAGCAACGTTGATTTGCCAACATTTGGAATTCCCAAACATAATGCACGCATCCGTTTTCTTTGCAAGCCTTTTTTCTGTGCTGATTTGATCTTATCGGCTAAGAGCTGCTCAATTTTCTTTTCAAGCAGTTTAGGCTTTAAATTCAAACTGTCGATTGCAAGTGCTGGTTGTTGCTGTTGCTGATAGTAATTTAGCCAAGCTCGTGTTTCTTGTGGATCCGCTAAATCACTTTTGGTTAAAATTAATAAGCTTGGTTTATTAGCCAGTAATTCTCCAATTTGCGGATTGCGAGCAGATTCCGGCAAGCGCGCATCGGTCAACTCTAGCGCAATATCAACCAAGCGCAGATTTTCTTTAATCTGTCTGATGGCCTTTGCCATGTGACCTGGATACCACTGAATATTTTTCATGTTTAATTCCTTCCGTTTAACTAAAATTGATATAGCCACTTAAATTGATTTAAGGGCCAATAAACTAAGACAACCTTTCCTGTGACCCAACTCTTTTGAATTGGACCAATCGTACGAGAATCTTTGCTGATTCGACGATTGTCACCTAAAACAAAGTACTCATTGGCTGGGACCTTTTTAACGCCAATTAAACCCTTCAAAGAAAAATCCGAAGTGTAGTTCTCATTAGGATCAGCGGTTTCACTAGCAATAAAGAGTTCATTAATTTTTCGACCATTAATATACAAATGGTCATTATGATAATCTAAGCGATCTCCCGGGAGGCCAATAATTCGTTTAACATAGGTCACATTATTTGGAGTTTTAAAGATAACGATATCAAAGCGGCGTAGCTTATGTGGTAAGGTCACTAAAACTTCTTGCTTGGAATGCAGGGTCGGTTCCATAGAATTGCCCTCAATTTGCACAGGAATTAGTAAAAAAGATCGAACGAACAGAGCAATTAGGCCAGCCCAAAAAATCAGTGTCAGCCAATATCGCCACGGAAAATTCTTTTGCTTTTTTTGCTTTTCCAAAATGCCAACTCCTAAACAAAGTTCTGCTTGTTCTTTTTACGATTGTTACCCTCTCAAATATTATAACAATCATTTTTTGATCTAGCGACCTTTAAAAGCTTGATTTAAAAAAGTTGTGAAAATTTTAATTTCCACAACTCCTTTATTGATTATTATTTGACAGCTTCAATTGCTCGCTGATAAGCTGGATCATTTTTACTTAATTTAGTAGCAATCTTAGCTTCCAAAGCATTGACTGTTTTGGCATCTGCATTTCCAGAAACTGTCAGATTATTATCTTGCTGGAACTTTTTAACAGCTGTGGTCGTTTGATCGCTGTAATAACCATTTACATCACCTGGCTGATACCCCAGAGCTTGCAAGAGAGTCTGCAGCTTTTTAATTTGTTTTGAAACTTGTCCGTTTTGGTAAGTTTTTTTAGTATCAATCGCTGTCTGATAAGCATATTTTGGATAATCAACTTTAATGGTTGGTTGCAAACCTTTATGATTGATCCAATCGCCATCTGGAGTCAACCATTTGGCAATCGTCATCTTTAATTCAGTCTTATCACTGAACGGCAAGGTATTTTGAACTGTTCCTTTACCATAAGACTTAGTTCCAATCAATTTTGCCCCAGCAGATTGATTCAAAGCGGCTGAAAAGATCTCAGCTGCACTAGCACTGCCACTATTGATCAAGACAACTGTTTTTCCAGTAATTTTATAACCATTGTCAAACTTTGAACCAGCCTTATAAACTTGGGCGGCTCCAGTTCTTTGTTTGACTTGCAACAACGTTTTGCCATTCTTAACAAAAATCGATGACATCTTCAAAGCCTGATCCATCAATCCACCAGGATTATCACGCATATCAATAATAAATGATTTAGCACCTTTTTTCTGCAATTTTTTCAATTCAGCTTTAAATTCCTTAGCAGTATTTTCAGAAAAAGTTGAAACTTTAACATAACCAATTGTTGGCTGGTCTTTAACTAGATGACCACTGACTGTTTTGACTGGAATCGTATCACGAACTAAAGTCTTAGTGAAAGTTTCATTTCCTCGTTTGATCGTTAAGGTAACTTTTGTCCCTTTTTTGCCGCGAATTAAATTAACTGCTTTGCTAAGCGAATAGCCACTAATCTTTTTATCATTGATTTTTTCGATAATATCATTTGCCTTTAGACCGGCTTTTTTAGCTGGAGTCCCATCGATTGGTGAAATAATTTTGATCTGAGAACCACTCTTTTGAACTTCAGCACCGATGCCAGTGAAACTGCTGGAAATCGTATTATTAAGTGACTTAGTCTCTGACTTTGACATGTATTCAGAAAATGGATCACCCAATGCATCTACCATTCCATTGAGGGCACCATTAACCAACTTTTCTCGACTGACCTTCCGATAATAATTCTGATATAAAGCGGAATAAACCGTTCCAATTTTACCAAGTGAATTACTGGTTGCTTCAGCTGCTTGCAAACGTTGGTCCATATAGTAATAGACACCGCCAGATCCTAGTAGTAAACAGATTAAACTTGAAATAATGACTGTTGGCCAGCCAAACTTTTTAACTTTTTTTTGATTTTTCTTGAACATTCTCAGTTCTCCTTATGTTTTTATTGCATTTTTTCAAGGTAGCTTTCCCAAGCTTGATCAAAAATTGTCATTGAGGGCAAATAACTGCCATTTAACTCCAAATAATTGGAAATTTCCTGATAGTTTTGTGATTGTTTGGGAAAACTTTGGTCAAAAAAAGCATCATTAGCAAATTTTGCAATTGGTTCTGAACTATTGTCATTTCTTTCAGTCATTAAATACTGATAAAAGCTTTTACGAAACATTTTACCACCTTATTTTAATGGAATGTTGACCTTGAAAAGGAAGTTATTATTGCTCAAATCAATTTTTTTGGCGCGCACCGTCACTCCATGAAAGCCCTTGATTTGGCTTAAGTTTAGTCTAATTGTTTTGGCTTTGCTGTCAATCGTAACCCATTTGCCCAAGCGATAATTATTTTTAATGTAATTCAAAATAAATCCAGGTGGTGCATTTAAGGTTCCAATTGCGACTGATTTAGCATATAAAAGGATGTTGCCATCCGATGTAACGGTCGGCTCTGTATACAAAGAAAAAGAAACATTCTTTCCTAAAATCTTCGTTGTTCCTACTAAAATTGCTGCTTGATCAACATAAAACTTATATTTTAGTTTTTTATTTCTTTGCTGACGAGTCAAGTAGTAATTCATGACTGCGTTCAACTGCTTTTTATTTAATTGAACATCAACCGAGGTATGTTTGCCCAAGTTCTTGGTTGATTGAGAAACTTGTTGCTGCTCAACATTTTTTCCAGTCAATTGTTGGACTAAAAACAAACTACTTCCTAGAATTAAGGCGAGTAAAATGATAAAAGCCCATTTCCAATAATTATGTTTCTTCGAGTTTTTAGCAAAACTCCGACTCCTTTTTTTTAAATTATTATCCAAAATCAATCTCCTCTTCTTCCAAGCCAAGTTGTTTTATGTTTCATCATAGCAGTATAAAGTTTATCTGTCATATAACGATAACCCTTTAAATTAGGATGAAAGTGATCCTTTGGTGATAAATAACTATTTTTTTCCTTTTGATTATCGAGTACATGAGTTAAATCCTTATTATTTAAAACAGTGATATCAGTCACTGAATTTTTCTTAAGCTGTTTAGTTTTATGATAATATTGACCAGTAGACATTTTCTGGTCAATATTGATCAGATATGCATCTTTGGTTTGACCAACCACCTGCTTAGTAGCATTATTCCAAACGTTGGTATATTTTGTAAATTGATACATCGTTGGAAAGTAAACGTAAAACGGATTGTAAACTGAATAAACAAAAATCGGCGCCTTTGAATTGTACTGCCGAACAGTTTGCAATAATGATTTCAGCTTTTTCTGGTAAGTTTGCCGGGAACTGGTAACTGCTGAAGCAAGTTCCTGATCGGAAATGTTTGAAAAGCTTTTTTCTAAAACCTGCATCAAATCATTACCACCAACCGTCATGACAATCACATTAGCGTGCTTGATCTGTTGTTGAATCGCCGGCGTAGATTGTAAGCGATCTAATATTTGATCACTCCGATCACCCGCCTTGCCATAGTTGGAGGTCTGAACTTTAACATGCGGCAAAGTGTTCAGTTTTTCTTGAATTAAATGGACATAACCGCCTTGATCAGTCGTATCGCCAACTCCTTGAGTCAGCGAATCACCTAATCCAACCAGCTTAAGATGCCGAACTGAAACTTTTTTCACAGTTGAACTTTTGTTGGCAACTTGACTATTACTAGTTTTAGGCGTGATCGATTTTGATTGACTCAAGTAAAAAAACAATTGCCAAATTCCAAAGACCAGCAACGTGGCTAGAACCAAAGCTAAGCAGGATTTTAGAATTGATTTTATATTTTTCAAATTGCTTTCCTTTCTCTAGAATTTTATTTACCATGTTAGAATAATATTATCATAAAAAATGAACGTCGGTTAGTATAGCAAAAACTTTATTTTTAAAATAGAAATTGAGGCAATCTTAGTGAAAGTTTATTTTTTTAAAAAAGGTATTAATCATCAGTGGGTTTGGCTGGCATTTAGTCAAGGAATCTACTTAGCCGTCTTGATCAGCATTGGAATAATTTTACTGCTGAAAAGCCGTTTATCAATTTGGCTGCTTTGCGCTAGCAGTTTAATCTTAGGCTTTATTAGTTTGAATGGCATTTTTCAAATTCTCAATTACAGTCTAGCTAAAACTAGAGCAACAATTGTTTTTCAACGCTTAGCTACAATTAGTTTTTATCTATTAACTGGTAGTTTGCTATTTTACCCGACATTTTTATTGATTCCAAAGGTTCCCGGGAGTGGCTGGACTTTGTTTGGGATCGAACTTGCTTGGATAATAGCTGCAATTGTCTTAATAGCTGTCTTCAATTTGCGAGGCTCATTATTTTGGTCCTTAAGTGCTAGTTGGTTATTTTTATTAGCTTGCCTATTTACAACATTTCCTACTTGGTTGATCCTAATTGATGGACTATTACTGCAAATTGGAATATTTTTTAAGTGGCAGCAATGGCTTATAACTGGCGATTTGATCAGCAGTTTAACAGTTGCTTGCTTTTTGTTAATTTTTATGAGCTAAATCAAAAACGCCAAAGAATACTGATATTCTTCCCTGGCGTTGCTTTAACTTCAAATATTTACTCCCGCTGCTCAGTTCGACGACGATATAGTTTAAACTGATATGGATAACAATTTCGACTATTCATTTTTCCTTTTTTAGCCCAAACCAATTCAAAATTACCAGGAATTGGTGGCATTTTGACATCACCTGGAAAATCAGCCGCAATTTTGGTCACATATAACCAATTAACTTGATCGGCAAAAGCGGTAAATAAACTTGCACCACCAATTATAAAAAACAATTGGGAATTGTCCTGCAAAATTTTTTTCAGTTCTTGTTTAGTATGCACAATCGTTATTTGTGAATTTCCTGCATATTGCTGATCATATTTTTGATCATGCGTTAAAAGGTAATGGTGTCGTTGCGGTAACAGGCCTGGAAAACTCTCAAATGTTCGGCGACCCATAATGATTGGATGGTGGAGAGTTACTCGCTTAAAATGAGCCAAATCAGCTGGCAAATGCCAAGGTAATTTTCCCCGATAACCGATGTGATGCTGAACGTCTTCGGCCCAGATAAATGCTAACATTGCTCTAGTCCCCTTCTTGTTAGACAGCTACCGGTGCTTTGATTGCTGGAGCTGGTTGATAATTTTCAACTTTAATATCACTAACGTTAAATTCATCAATTTGTTGTTTATCAGGATTTAACCATAGTTTTGGTGCATCTTTTGGTTGCCGCTGCAACTGAATTTGTGCCTGTTGCAGATGATTCAAATATAAATGAGCATCACCCAGAGTATGAACAAATTCTCCAACTTGCAAACCAGTTTGTCGTGCAATTAAATGAGTTAATAAAGCATAACTGGCAATATTAAATGGCACACCTAAAAATGTATCTGCACTTCGTTGGTACAGCTGACAACTTAATTTACCTTCATTAACATAAAACTGAAATAATGTATGACAAGGAGGCAAGGCGCTTTGCGGAACATCTTCAGGATTCCACGCAGTAACGATCAAGCGCCTGGATGATGGTGTCTTGTTGATGCCATCGATCACATTTTGAATTTGATCAATCACTTGTCCATCACGCGTTTTCCAATGACGCCATTGAGCACCATAAACATCACCTAAATTCCCAAACTTTTCTGAAAATTGATCATCAGTTAAAATCCGCTGACAAAAAAGTTCTTTTTGTTTTAAGTACTCTCGTTTAAAATTTTCATCTTCCAACTGGCGCCGTCCAAAATCCGTCATATCAGGTCCATGATATGACGGACTGCTGATCCAATTTTTAAATGCCCATTCGTCCCAGATATGATTATGATGCTGCAATAAAAAACGAATATTGGTATCTCCACGCAAAAACCATAAAAGTTCACTTTTAATCAGTCCAAAAGCTACTTTCTTAGTCGTCAACAGTGGAAATCCTTGCTGCAGATCGAATCGCATTTGATAACCAAACAGACTCCGCGTACCGGTTCCTGTTCGGTCGTCTTTTTGGTGTCCGTACTCTAAAATATCTCTTAATAATTGCAAATAAGGGCCTTCAACGACCGTCATTATATTTGTCCTCCTTTGAAAAACTTAAGCAAATTGACTTAATTCGTCCCAGCGTTTCATTTTTTGGTCAATTTCTAAGTCTAATTGGTCAATTTGTTGCTGCAGATCAGCTAATTGACTAAAGTCATTCCCAGGAACTTGCGTCATTTCCTGCTTGAGTTTAGCCTTTTGTGACTCCAGTTGATCAATTTGCTCTTCTAGCTGACCATATTCGATTTTTTCAGCATAAGTCAACTTGATTTTCTTTTTTGAGACAACTTGTTCCTGTGCTTTAATCTTTTGCTTTGGCTGAGCTTTTTCTGTTTTATTGATCCTTGATTTTCTTTGCTTTAAATAGGCACTTAACATGCCTGTAAAGCGTTCCACCTGACCATTACCGGTAAAGATCAACAACTGTTCAGCAGTTTTATCAAGAAAGTAACGATCATGTGAAACTGTGATCACCGTACCTTGAAAATCCTCAAGATAGTCTTCGAGAATCGTTAAAGTCTGAATATCCAAATCATTTGTCGGCTCGTCCAACAACAATACATTAGGCTGTTGCATCAAGATTTTTAAAAGATATAATCGGCGCTGCTCACCACCAGAAAGTTTGCGGATCAGTACGCCATGCATATAACGTGGAAACAAAAAACGTTCAAGTAGCTGAACAACGCTTAAATGATTGCCATTTTTATCGGTTACTTGCTGAGCAGTCGCTTTCAAATAATCAATTACTCGTGTATCAGGAGGCAATTGAGCAAACTGTTGATGATAATAACCAACATTAACTGTTGGCCCAACAATCAACTCACCAGCATCAAGTGGCAATTGTTCAGCCAAAACATTCAGAAAACTGGTCTTTCCAGCTCCATTTGCACCAGTAATTCCAATTCTTTGGTCAGCTTGAATCAACAAGCTAAAGTCATTAATAATTGAATGTTTATCAATCTTTAAACAAGCATGTTTTAGTTCAATAACCTTTTTCCCTAATCTTTGTTGCCCAAGATTCAAATTAGCTTCAGTTTCCTCAGAGTGTTGCGAAACTCCAGCCTGCAACTGATTAAAGCGACTGATCCGTGCCTGTTGTTTGGTACTGCGAGCTTTAGCACCAGTTCTCATCCAAGCTAGTTCTTTTTTATACAATTGCTTTTGTTTATGTTCAAGTTCTGCTTTTCCAGCTACTCTTTCAGCTTTTTGACTAACATATGCTTGATAGTTACCTTCATAAATGTAGAGTTCACCATAATCTAGCTCTAAGATTTTTTGAGCAACATGATTGAGAAAGTAACGATCATGCGTCACTACCAATAACGCACCTTTGAAACCGGCTAAATATTCTTCCAACCAGTCAATTGAGGAAAAGTCCAAATGATTAGTCGGCTCATCTAAAATCAGCAAATCAGGATCTTGAATCAACACTTGAGCTAAGCCGACTCGTTTAACCTGTCCACCCGATAATTGACCAATTTTTTGATCAAGATCAGTGATTTTTAACTGAGTCAAAATTGTCTTGACTTGACTTTCAGCGTCCCAAGCAGCTAGTTGATTCATCCGTGCTTCTGCTGTTAAGTAATTCTGTTCTTTTTGCTGATCATTTGGATACTGACTATAAGCTCGCAAGGCTTGTTCATAATTTTGGGTGGCCTTAAAGATTGGTGCAGCTCCTTTAAAAATTGCGGTCATAATTGAATCCGCCACTTTCAGTTCGGGTTTTTGCTTTAAATATGCAATCCGATAGTCGTTAGGCTTGATCAAATCTCCCTGATCAGCCTGATCAACTCCCGCCAAGACGTTAAGCAGACTAGTCTTACCTGTTCCATTTACACCAATCAATCCTAAACGATCATGCTCGTTGATTATTAAGTTAAGATTTTCAAACAAGGTTTTTTCACCATATGTTTTACTTAAACTTTCAATTCGTAATGTCTGCAAATTACCACTCTTTCATTCCTTAAGAATTACTTCAAATTAGTTGCTTAGCTCGAGCCAATAAACTGTCTAATTGATTAGGCACCTTTTTCTCAACAACTTCAATTTCAAGCTGTTTTAAAATTTTACCTAATTTGGGGCCCGGTTTTAAATTAGAGTTTTTTAGTAAAATTCCACCATTAATTACCAACTCTTTGGTACTTTTAATTGGCAACTGCTGATAAATTTGTTGCAACTGAATTAAATCTAAATTGATTCCAAGCAAATTTGCAGCTTCGCCAGCTTGTTGAATGATCGGCCAACCAAACTGATAAAGCTCACTAGGTTTTAAGTCACGTTGTGTCAGCAACAATAGAACTTGTAAAATTTTTTTGGTTTCTTCAATCAACTGATTGGAGCTTTTCCAAGATTTCAAAAAGTTTCCCAGTTTGGACGGTGAAAAATTCGCCAAATAAGCAAATAATCCCCAAGCAGCTGCGGCTGTTTTGAAATTCAACTTCGGCAAGGTCAACATTCTCTGTAAAGGTACTTGATAATCTCTCATTTGTGGACAATATCGAAATAGTCCTGTTTGGATAAAGGGAGCTAAACCAAGCTGAACATCTTGACCTAGCAAAAGCTTTTGCCATTCTTCATGGATTCGTTCAACGGCAATTTTAAGCAACAATTCAGCATTTTGATCAATCGCTGCCAATGTTTGTGGTTCAATTTCAAAAGCCAGTTGACTAGCAAATCTGACGGTTCGCATCATTCTTAAAGCATCTTCATGAAACCGTTCAGCAGGAACCCCAACTGCACGAATGATTCCTGCACGCAAATCAGTTAAGCCATTAAATAAATCAATGACTTGACCAGCCGAGTCCATCGCCAAAGCATTGATCGTTAAATCACGCCGCTTTAAATCATCTTGCAATGATCTAACAAAGGTTACTTGGTCTGGGCGTCGAAAATCTTGATAACCTGATTCTGTCCTAAAAGTGGTAATTTCATAAGCAGCCGATTTAGCCAGTACAGTGACCGTCCCATGCTTAATTCCAGTATCAACCGTTCGAGAAAATATCGACTTAATCTCAGCTGGATAGGCACTGGTTGCAATATCAACATCATGCGGCTGTTTGCCTAACAACAAATCACGAACACTGCCACCAACAAAATAGGCTTCAAAACCTGCTGCTTGAATTTTGGTTAAAATTGGTAAAGCTTGCTGAAAAATGATCGGTAACTTTTCAACTATCATAGAAGATTCTCAAGTCCTACCAGCAGCTCATGCTGTTTGCTAATTTTGCTGACCGCCACTGCAACTCCCGACATGAATGAACTGCGATCAAAAGAATCCTGTCGAATAGTCAAAGCTTCACCTGGTCCACCAAATAAGACCTGCTCATGAGCTACATATCCTGGCAAACGAACACTGTGGATCCGCATGCCTTGATAATTAGCTCCCCGCGCTCCCGGCAATAATTCAGTTTCATTAGGATTTCCTTGATAGTGTTCAGAGCGAACTTCGGCAATCATTTTAGCAGTATTTAACGCTGTCCCACTCGGGGCGTCAAGCTTATTATCGTGATGCATTTCAATGATTTCAACATCTGGCAAATATTTAGCTGCTTGCTTTGCAAACTGCATTAATAAAACCGCTGAAATACCAAAATTCGGGGCAATCAAGCCACCGACTTGATTTTTTTTAGCTATCTGTTGTAATTGTGCAACTTGTTCATCCTTTAACCCAGTCGTTCCGACAACTGGTGAAATATGATGTTCTAAAGCAAATTTGACATTTTCAAAAACTGCTTTTGGCGAAGTAAAATCAATCCAAACCTCCACTTTTTGTGTATCAATGTTTGATAACTGGTGATAAGCTGGTACGTTAAGTTTTGAAAATTCACTAATTTCATTCAAATTTTTCTCAGTAGAACGGGGATCGTAAACTCCAACTAATTCAAAATCTGGGTGATCAAGCACCATTTCAACTGTTGTATGTCCCATGCGACCTTTAAAACCTGCAACTAGAATTTTTACCATAAGACCAACCTCTTTTTCAATCTTCTTTTAAAGTTTTCTTTTTCTATTCTAACAGATTTGCTGATTTTATTATAGTTACCAATTTAAAATGGATAGCATACCGAATCTGAATGTGTTATTATCTGATAGAATTCAATATTAAGGGGGCAATCATGTGGTTCAATCAAATGAAAGAATCCATTTTAAAAATTTCATCATGATCGCAGTTGGTAGCAGTTTATATGCTTTCGGCTTAGTAATGGTCAACATTGCTAATAATTTAGCAGAGGGCGGCGTAACTGGCATAACCCTTATTTTGCGTTACTGGTTCAGTATTGATCCAGCTATTTCAACTATTTTACTCAACATTCCATTAGTCATTATTGGCTATCGTTACCTAGGAAAAACGGCTTTAACATATACGATCTTTGGAATTTTTAGCTTATCTTTTTTTATTTGGCTTTGGCAACACGTTGATTTTTCAGTCAACATAGATCATGATTTATTTTTAGCTGGAATTTTAGCTGGACTGATTGGCGGCAGTGGTTCAGGAATCGTTTATCGGTTTGGCGGGACAACCGGTGGAACAGATATTGTTGCTCGAATCTTTGAAAAGCATCGTGGCGTTGCAATGGGCAAAACCCTGCTAACTTTTGATTGTGTTGTTTTAACTTTATCATTAAGCTATGTTAGTTTGCGAAAGATGATGTATACTCTTTTGGCTTCATATGTCTATTCAAAAGTCGTCAACTTTACCCTTGAAGGTGCTTATGCAGCACGGGGAGTAATCATTATCAGTAATCACCATCAAGAAATTGCCAAGGACATTATCAACGACTTAAAACGCGGTGTCAGCTATTTACAGGCAACCGGAGCTTACTCACAAGAACCGATCCAGGCAATCTACTGTGTCATCAGTCCCAATGAATTGATGGATCTGAAACATATTGTTGCTCGACATGATTCACATGCTTTTGTTTCAATTTTATCAGTTAATGAAGTGATCGGCGAGGGTTTCTCCTACGATGTAGCTAAGAAAAAGCTGATGCATTTGTAGGACGAAATTGCTGGTTTAATCGGATTTTATCGGTGGGCTTCAGTGCCTGAAAGTGCTGAAGTTTTATTTTTTGGAAAAGATGATCTATCATAAATGAAGGTTACTTTTAGAAAGGAAATGGTTTTAATGAAATATACGATTGATGTACCTATAGAACGTGACGGATTATGGTTGGACAGCAATTTGACTTATACCCAAGTTCCAGGCTGGTTAGGAAAAACAACCCGCGATTTAAAATTGTCAGTAATTAGACATTTTGCAAAAGCAGGTTCAAAAACGTTTCCCGTAATCTTTTGGTTTGCTGGTGGCGGTTGGATGGACACTGATCATAATATTTATTTACCCAATTTAGTTGACTTTGCCCGCAATGGATTTATCGTCGTTGGAGTCGAGTATCGTGACAGTAATAAAATTAATTTTCCAGGCCAATTGGAAGATGCCAAAGCTGCAATCCGTTACGTTCGAGCCAATGCTGATAAATTCCAGGCTAATCCAGAAAAATTCGTTGCCATGGGAGAATCAGCTGGTGGGCATCTAGCAAGCATGCTCGGTGTTACTAATGGTCAAAAAAGATTTGATATTGGAAATAACTTAAACGTTTCTAGTGATATCCAAGCAGCTATTCCTTGGTATGGTGTGGTTGACCCCTTAACTGCCAAACAAGGGAGTTCATCTGACGATTTTGATTTTGTTTACCGTAATTTATTGGGTGCAGAGCCCGAATCAGCTCCACAACTTGATCAACAAGCAAACCCTTTAACCTATATAAATCAACGGACAGTACCCTTTTTGATTTTACACGGCGATCAAGATGTTGTTGTTCCTGTTCAAGATAGTCAAAGACTGTATCAAAAATTAATTGATAACAAGGTCTTGGCTGATTTATATCAGATCAAAAATGCCGGTCATATGGATTTGAAATTTCTGCAGCCAACTGTTTTTAAAATTATTGCAGAGTTTCTAGCTAAGGTTCTTTGATTATTAAGCGCTGCGGTTTGGGCAGCGCTTGATTTTGTTTTGAATTTAAGTTAAGGTAAAAATGTACATTTAACAAAAAATGAGTTCAGCCCTTAGGAGGTAGCTTCCATTGAATTACCCACTGCAAAGTATTTTTGAAAATCATCTTTTTCAACAACAGTTAGCGGCCCAAACAGTTTTAAGTTATCGCCATGATTTAATTAACTTTTTTCGTTTTTTAGCAAGTAATGGTCGCCAGCCTACTGAGTTAAAGGCGATTACTGAAAGTGATTTACGAGCCTATTTTTTGGAATTAAAAAAAGCAGCTGATATCACAGCTGCAACTTATAATAAAGTTCTTTCTCATTTAAATCAATATTTTATTTTTTTGTTTCAAGCAAAACAAATTTCAACTTTACCAACACTAGGTCTTAAAAGCACTCCCGTTACCAGCAATCAACCAAATCAACTCTTTTGGAGTGATCAATTAGCTGAACTGCTAGCAAACCCTCAAATTAGTTTTTATGGACGTTTAACTCTTTTACTGACAGCGCATTTTTTTCAGTCAACAGAGTTCTTAGAAGCGGACTTTTACCAAATTTGGCAATTCGAAGCTTTAAATAACTTTGAGCGCCAATTTATGCAGCAATTCAAAGCTTTTCATCAACCACTCGCTAAAAATCAGATTTGCGAAGATCTATTTTTAAAAAGAAAAACGGATCATCATGCTCCACGTTTAACCCTGCCGGCCTTGCATAAATATTTGAAAAAAGATCAAAATTGGCTGCCATTTCCCTTTTCACCAAAAAATTTACGACGTGATGCCATTTTAAGCTTCTTGATTCGCCATCGCAATTTAACATCGCTTACCTGCTGTCGCAAGCTACACCTTGATTTAAAGTCCTTAAATTACTACCGTCTATTAAGCTATCAGCCACATGAAACCACAAGTTCTTAATTTAGAATGCTTCATTAAGTTCATTTTGCAAATCAAGCATCGTTAAATCATTCGGTTGAATCTTCAAATAATTAGCAACTGCCTTTCGAGCAAGTGGCAGATCTCCACCGCGTCTGGCTAGTAATGCCAACTCTTGCCAAAAATCTGTTTCTTGTTCAAAGTCTCTTTGAACAGAACGATAGCATTCAAGTGCTGGCTGATCGTTTTCCGAAGCGCTATATGCACGACCAAGATTCCAGACTAATTGTGAATCATTGCTCGTCTTGATAGCTTTTGTCAACAATTTGATATTTTCTTGATATTTTTTTTGAGTTTGTAAAAGATCACTTAATTCAATTAAAGCTGATAGATTATCCTCGTCAAATTTCAAGATCTGACGTAAATATTGTTCAGCTACAACTGGTTGTGACAGCTTCTGCGCCATTTTGCTAGCATGCAAATAAAGTTTACTGTTATATTGATCAACACGCAGGCCTTCTTGATCGATCAATAATGCTTGCTGCTGTTGCCCTTGTTGTTCATAAGCTTTAGCTAAATAAGGATACAAAGAAGTATAGTCCGGATTGGTTTCTCTTAACTTTTCGAAACTTTTAACTGCAGCTTCATAGCGTTTTAATTGAAGCTGCGTGAAGGCTAGCTCGAACAAAATGTCTGGATCTAAATCACGCTGATGAATCTGCTCAAGATAACCTAGCGCTTGCTCAAAATGACCAGTTTCAGCATAACAGACCCCTACTCGTTGAACTAAATTAACCTTAGCTAACTGCAACTGGCCCATTTTTAAAAGTTGCAGATAAAATGGTAATGCTGATCGGTAACGCTTAACATTGAAATATAGTTCCGCCAAACCAAAAATCACTGCTGATTCATGTGGAGCGATTCTTAAAGCTGTTAAAAGTTTTTGTTCACTGACCTCAAATAGGCCTTGTGTTTGATACAGGTCAGCTGCTACTAGTAACGAATTTAAGTAAGCTGGAGAATCAGGTCTTACCTGACTTAAATAAACCAAAGCTTGATCATCTTGCCCATTGTTGATAGCAATCTCTGCCAAGGCCGTCTTCAACTGATCTTCCTCAGGAAAACTTTTTAATAAACTTTGATAAATTTGCTTTGCCCAGTCAGAAAAACCTAATTGCTGTAACTCCTCAGCTAAATTAAATAAAAAATCCGGTTGATCATCTAAAAGCGCCAGTTGTAATTCTCGAGCAGCTAAATCAAAGTTGCCAAGCTTGATTTGCGTTAATGTTTTTTCAGAGTATGTCATTCTTATCCTCTTTTTAAGTCCAATAATTTTTAATCGATAAACAAAAAGCCGGAACACTAAATCTGTTCCGACTATTGGCGAATTGTTATGAGCTGTAAACTATTTAACAGCATCTTTCAGCGCTTTACCCGGTTTAAATGCCGGAACCTTGCTTGCAGGGATTTCAATTTCTGCACCAGTTTGTGGGTTACGGCCCTTACGAGCTGCACGATCACGAACTTCGAAATTACCAAATCCGATTAATTGAACTTTTTCGCCTTCTTTAAGTAGATCCTGGATCGTTTCCAGAACTGCATCAACAGCTGAAGTTGCATCTTTCTTTGTCAAACCAGTTTTAGTTGCAACTGTATCGATCAATTGTGCTTTGTTTGCCATGGTTTCACCTCCTCAGCTGAAGAATCCACAAATTAAGTTGTGGCTATGTGTCATTTCAAGTGAAATGACGAAACAATGACTAACAAATCATCATCTCTCTTAATAAGGTAGCATATAAACCCTAATATATCAAGGTTTATGACTCTCTTTTTAACACTTCAATTCTAAAAAAAATCTCATAAAGTTTTAAAATTTATTTTCAAAAATTATTTTGTTCAAAAGCACTTTCTATTGCCTTACTTTCGTTGTCGCTTGATCAAATGCACTGGTGTTCCTGTAAAGTCAAATGCCTCTCGCAGCTGATTTTGTAAATAACGTTCGTAAGAAAAATGCATCAAATCAGGATCGTTGACAAAAATTACAAAAGTCGGTGGTTTAACAGCCACTTGTGTCCCATAGTAAATTCTCAAACGTTTGCCATTCTCTGTTGGGGTTGGATTACGACCAACTGCGTCTAGCAAAACATCATTTAATACTGAAGATTTGATCCGCTGCTGCTGGTTGATTGAGACCTGTTTAATTAATTCCGGTAATTGACTTAAGCGTTGCTTAGTTTTAGCTGAAACAAACACGATTGGTGCATAGTCTAAGTACTGAAACTCTTGACGGATCAGTTTTTCAAACTCATTTAAAGTGTAGTTATCCTTTTTAATCAAATCCCATTTATTGACTAAAATAATGATACCTCGACCAGCTTCATGGGCATAACCAGCCACTTTCTTATCTTGCTCGCGAATACCCGTTTCAGCATCTAAAACAACTAAAACAACATCGGAACGATCAATTGCTCGCAATGCCCTTAACACTGAATATTTTTCCGTGCTTTCATAAACCTTACCCTTTTTTCTAATTCCTGCAGTATCGATCACGGTAAAACGTTCCTTATTCTCAGTTTCAAATGGTGTATCAATCGCATCACGAGTTGTTCCTTCAATTTTTGAAACAATAACTCGATTTTGTCCCAAAATGGCATTTACCAACGATGATTTACCGACATTTGGACGGCCAATCAAACTGAACTTAATACTTTGATCTAATTCCTGATGATTTTCTTTAGGAAATGCCTGACAAACCTTTTCCAACAAATCTCCAATTCCAATTCCATGAACTCCAGAAATCGGAATTGGGTCTCCAAAACCTAATGAGTAAAAATCATAAATGTCTGCACGCAATTCTGGATTATCAACTTTGTTTACAGCAACAATCACCGGTTTATCAGTTTGATAAAGAATTTGAGCAACTTTTTCATCAGCCTCAGTTACTCCCTCGCGAACACTTACAATCAAAACAATTACATCTGCTTCGTCAATCGCAATTTCCGCCTGTTCTTTGATTTGAGTCAAAAAAGGCTCATCTCCGATATCAATTCCGCCAGTGTCAATTAAGTTAAATTTCTGACCCAGCCATTCACTATGAGTATAGATGCGATCGCGGGTAACACCGGGAGTATCTTCAACAATTGAAATTCTTTCACCCGCTATTCGGTTAAAAATCGTCGACTTACCCACATTAGGCCGGCCAACAATTGCAACTACTGGATTACTCACTTACCGTTTCTCCTTTCATCAATGCTCAAAAAAACTGGCCCAAAAGAACAAATCTTTTGCACCAGTCAAAAATTTCTTCATCATCAAGAATTATTCTTGATCATCCTTATTTTTAAGTTCATTACCAACCAGATCACCTAAAGTGAACCCGGTACTTTCTTCAGGTTCATTGGCAACTGAAGACTCTGCTTTTTTAACTGCCGGTTTTTTAGTCTCACCAGCTACTGGTTTTTCTTCTAAAGCTTTAATTGATAAACCAAGCCGATGCTGCTCAGGATGAACACTCAAAACTTTGACCTTAATTTTTTCTCCAGAAGTTAAAACCTCATTTGGAGTTGCAATATGCTTATGTGAAATCTGTGAAATGTGTACCAAACCTTCAACACCAGGAAGAACTTCGACAAAAGCACCAAAACTGGTCAAACGTTTAACCGTTCCTTCAATAACATCACCCTCAGCAATCTTTTCACTGACCTGATCCCAAGGTTGTGGCAATGTTTGTTTAATAGACAATGAAACTCGTTCTTTATCAGGATCAACAGATAAAACTTTAACTTTAACTTCTTGCCCAACTTTTAAAACATCGCTTGGCTTGTCGACTCTCTCAAAAGCAATTTCTGAAACATGGACCAATCCATCAACTCCGCCTAAATCAACAAAAGCACCAAAGTTAGTTAGACGTGCTACCTTGCCTTCAACAACATCGCCAGCTGCTAATTTAGCTAACGTTTCAACCTTTTTAGCTTCACGCGCAGCCTTAACAATCTCTTTATGCGATAAAATTAAGCGATTCTCGCTTGGCTCAATTTCTATAATTTTCAACTCAAGTGTTTGGCCCTTAAACTGATTAAGATCCTCGACATAATGATCTTCAATCATTGAAGCCGGAATAAATCCACGAACACCTGCATCAACTACCAAGCCACCTTTAACAACTTGGGTAACAGGTGCTGAGATTGTTTCGCCAGCTTCATACTTTTTCTCAATTTCATCCCATACTTTGCGGGCTTCCAAACGACGTTGCGAAAGCAAATAGCTACCGCCCTCTTTATCTGAACCGATCTTTGAGATAACTACCAAATCAAAAACATCCCCAACTTTGATCTGGTTAGTAACATCCTCACCTGGTTTAACGCTTAATTCCTTAAACGGTACAACGCCTTCAACACCAGTTCCTTCGATTCCAACAATTACTTGTTTATCATCATCAAAAGCTAGAACCTCGCCTTTAACGACGTTTCCAATTTTTACTTCACTAACACTGTTTAGTGCTTCTAATAAATCTTTTTTCGAATCTGCTTCACTCATGGACCATGTCCTCCTTAACGACTAACTCTAAATACCATTTTAGCTGAAAATTGATTTAAAATCCAGTTAAAATACATTTTTCAAGCGCTTTTTACTTTTTTTTGATAATTTCCATGATTTTATCGACCACTTGATTGATCGATAAACTAGTTGTATCGACTAAAATTGCATCTTCTGCCTGCGTTAAAGGGGAAATTGCCCGTGATTCATCTTTCTTATCCCGCAAGGCAATTTCACTTTCTAGTTGCTGAAGATCCACCTTAAATCCCTTAGCCAGATCTTCACGATAGCGACGTAAAGCTCGTTCTTTAACACTCGCAACTAAGAATATTTTAACTTGCGCATTTGGCAAAACTGTGGTCCCAATATCTCGACCATCCATCACGATTCCACCATTGACTGCCAATCTCTGCTGTTTAGCAGTCAGTGCTTCGCGAACACTTATCTGGGCAGCAACAGTTGAAACATGTTTGCTAACGGTTGGTGTTCTAATTGCCTGGGTCACGTCTTCTTGATTAACCAAAACCTGTTGACCAGCTTTTTGCGGCACAAAACTAATTTCCAAATGACTTAATAATTGGGCCAACGCAGCATCATCGTCAAGAACAACTTTCTCTTTTAAGGCTGCCCAGGTTACTGCCCGGTACATTGCCCCAGTATCACAATAAATATAATTTAACTGACTAGCAATTTGCTTTGCAACGGTGCTCTTTCCAGCTGATGCCGGGCCATCAATTGCAATCTGTAACCTTGTTCTCATAAGACTAAAAATCTCCCTTAAATTAAACTCAATTATTTTACCCTAACTTTTTGACCAGGCGATAAAACAGATGAACTGGAAAGTCCTGGATTTAATTGCAAAAGTTCAGCTATCGTCAAGCCGTTGTTAGTTGCCACTCGATAAATTCCTTGACCAGACCCAACCGTTGCATAGACTGCACCTGAACTACTTGCTTCAACTGCCGAACTAGTTGAAGCTGATACTGCTGAACTCGAATCAGCTAAAGAAGTCCTGCTTTCTTCTGTTTTAGTTGAACTCGTTTCAGCACTAGACGTCTTAGTTGAACTTTCATTTGCAGCAACCGTCTGTGTACTACTTGAACTTGATCTTTTGTTGCTAGTTTGACCTTTGCTAGTCTTAGTTTTTTTATTTTTTTTAGCAGATGACTCAACTACGCCGACATTATTGTTATTATTGCTTGAAGTCTTATTAGCACTGTTTTGCGAAACGAAATAAAGTGCAACTGTCCCAATGATAACAACAATAAAGACAATTAATAATGACGTTGTTAAAACTGAATTATTTTTGATTTTTTTTCGGCTGGCAGTCCGTGAATAATTGCCATTTTCATCACGTTCATCATCAAAGCTGCGGTCCCAAGGCTTTGATTGCTGATCGTCATCCTTGTGATTCATCGTAAAGTCCCTCCTCGTGTTGTTTACCCTTTATTCTACCATAATTATTATTCCACCACTATATTAGTTTCCTGACCAATTCGCAAACAACTTCTTCAGCTGAGCTTTAAATGGAGTTAATTGTAGCACCCTTTTTTGAAAAATTGATTCTTTCTTTAACCCCAGTCGCTGCAATGGCAGATCATCTTCTGGCAGTTGGCAGCAATGTTGATCATGTTCCAGTTGACTAACATCCTCATCGAAGTAACTGCAAATAAATTTTCGCCGACATCCTTGACAAGCCAAATAAGCTTTCAAGACTGCTAACTTAGTATTCTTAGCTTGTCTTAAAGTTGCAAAAAATTTGATTAACTGAGCTGGCTGACTGCCCAGTCGCTGATAATAGGCCAATAACTGAAAGTTTTCTTCTTGAGTAGCTAAAACCCTTTGCAGTTTGGAATCCACAGAAAAAAAAGCTTTAATTTGTGATGTCGTTGGTAAAGTAGTTAAGCTTAATTGTCGCTGTAACCGAAAATCCTCGGGAGTATATAAGAGAATCGCAATGCTTTGTTGACCATCTCTACCCGCCCGGCCAATTTCCTGCAAATAAGCTGCTAAATCAGTTGGCAAATGGTAATGGATCACAAAACGAACATTTTTTTGATTAATTCCCATTCCAAAAGCACTCGTTGCACAAACAATCTCTAATTGCTGCTGCATAAACTGCTGCTGAACCGCAAATTTTTCTGCCTGCGTTAAATCAGCGTGATAGGCCGCCGCTGTTAAAGCCGTCTTTTCATTGATCAAATTCGCAATTTCTTCAGTTGCTTTACGACTATTGAAATAAATTAGGCCTGGTGTTTTAAGCTGATTGAGCAAGGAGAATAAAATTTGATTTTTCTGATCAATTGTTTTTGCTTCAAGAACTGAAAGATAAATATTAGGTCGATTAACAGAATAGCAAATAATTTTTGGCTTCGTTTCAATGAATAAACGGTGACCGATATCTTGTTTTACTTCACTAGTTGCGGTTGCTGTCAGAGCCAGCGTTAACGGATAGCTCAATTGTTGACGTAATTTACCTAGCTGTAAATAATCGGGTCGAAAGTCAGGTCCCCATTGCGAAATGCAATGCGCTTCATCAACAACGAATAAGCCCCAATCAACTTGCTTTAAAATTTGAACAGTTTGAATTTGCATGGCCATTTCTGGTGAAACAAAAACAAACCGATAATTAGCTAAATGCTCTAGTGCAAACTCTCTGTCCGATCGCTCCAGCTGTGAGTTCAAAGCGATCACTCGCTTTTCACCTAAAAATTTAAGTTCTTTGACCTGATCTTGCATTAATGAAATTAGGGGAGAAATAATTAAAACTGGACGATGCACTAACCAGCCATACATTTGATAGCATAAAGACTTGCCAGTCCCCGTTGGAAGGATCGCCAGCGTCATTTGTTTCGCTAGTAGCGCTTTCAAGGTCTCTCGTTGACCAGGCTTAAACTTTGAATATCCAAATAAATCTCTTAAAGCGGCACTTAACTTTTGATCATTCATCTATTGACTTACCTTGCTGTCTGATTTTTGTTTGTTGAATCTGGTACAGCCGAAAAGAAAAGAAATCAATTTCTCTTGGCTCAATAATTTGATAATCCCAAGTACTCGGAGCTCCTGATAATGATTCTTTCATAAATGTCAGCTGTTGCGGCACTAACAACTGCTGATAAGGGAAATTCTGACAAAAAATTGCTGCCATTAATAAATGTTCGCGAATCGTATTTATCTTTAAATGCCGTTCAACGGCAATTTTTTTGCTTGATTCTCCATTTAAAAAACGCTGATAAGTTTGCGCACAACTAGTTGGCAAAGGACTTTTTTGAAACAAACTAACTAATGCCTGCCATGGCTCACTTTGTTTACTCAAAAAAACAGCAAAGCGTAAGGCAAGATCTTCATGTAAAATTTTTAGATCTGTCACTGTCCATTTAGTTTGCTTAGCAATTTGTGTATAAGTTTGCCCAGCTACTTGATGGCCAGCAAAAAAATTGAGAAACACATCAGCCTGCTGAGCCGGTAGATTCTCTAAAAAAACATTTAATAGTTGTGGCAAATCAGTTTGTAATCTTTGATGATCAAAATGTCGCCACCACTTTTTGAACCAGCATTGAATCTGTGGCGAAGTTGCGATGACATAATAGTGCTGATTGTGATAGGACATTTCCGAAAAAGTCTGCACAACCAAAGGCAACATCTGTAACCAAGCTCGACAATTTAAGCGTTGCACTAATTGTGGTGCCTTGCGCCAATAATGTTCTGCTAAAAAGGTGGCTAAACATTGTTGACCAGCTTGCGTAAGACACAACTGCTGATCATCAATTTGCTGCAACCAGTTGTGTTGTTTTAAAATGGCTATCTGTTGATTAAAAACCACATTTTCAATTCGTGGATCAACTCCCAGCCAATCCAGCATTTGATAGCTCAAGCCCCAAAAAAGATTCGAGACCGTTTTTTTATTTGTCAAAACTTGGCGAATAACATTTGGACGCCGCGGTTGATCAATTGAAAAAAAATAAAGCAACCGGTTTGCAAGCATTATTAAAATCTCCCTGGCTTGAATTAATCTTCTAAAATAAGTATACGCTGAAATGGCTGAAACCTGCAAAAAGTAAAGCAACTATTTAAAATTATTTTTGATAATCAAACTCCTTAGCAACTTTCCCAAACTAGTGGCAAACAAAAAAGCCCAAGAAATCGACATCTTGAGCTTAATCATTGATCATTAACGGGTAATCAATGAATGATCATTTAACCAGTACCTTAACTTACTAAAAACTAACCAAAAGGCTATGCTTAACGAGACTCCCTTGATCAAATTAAAAGGAATGACCCCAAATAAGATCAGTTGGTTCAGCGGTAAAGACAACTTCATTCCCAACACGCTCATATAAAGCGGGGTGATTATCAGCCAATTGCCCAACGACAAAAAGAAAGTCAAACTTAACGTAGCTACAACAATCGACAGTAAAACTTTTTTACCCTTTAAGAAGTGTTCTGACTGAACAATTTGATACATTGGCAAACAAAAAGCCAGGGTTGCTAAAAAACTCGTCGAAACGCCAATCAAATTGCTAATTGACGGACCAGAAATCAAGAAGTAAAGCACCGAGCGAATCAAAGCTATTTCAATTCCCCCGAACGGTCCCAATAAAAACATTCCTAACAAAACTGGCAGATCAGAAAAATCAACCTTCATGTACGGAACAATTGGAATCACTGCAAAAGATAAAAACATTAACAAATAAGAAATCGCCGCCAAACAAGCAGCTAAAACATACTTTCGTGCTACAGAAACAACCATCTCAATGACCTCCGAATCGAGTTCATCTTCACGGTGCTTACTTAAAAATAAAAACTCTGCTGATCAAGGGATTGATCAACAGAGTTTATTTAATCTACCGTTAAATAAGCCCTATCTTCTTTATCCAGACTATACTGTCGGCACTGGAATCACACCAGTTCAACTACATAAAGATGTAGGTCGCGGCCTATTACCGCCGGTCGGGAGTTTCACCCTGCCCCTGAAGATAAACTACTTTTTAAATTTTTTACTCACTAAGTGTATCACAAAAAATCACACTCAGCAACCTTACTTAACTAATTTTTTTAATTGCTCAACTTCATGGTGACTTAACTGCCGATATTGACCGGGCCTTAAACCAGTTAGGTCTAAAAAGCTGTAATTTTGCCGCTTCAATTTAATAACTGGATGGCCAATTGCTGCAAACATCTTTTTGACTTGATGATTACGACCTTCATGGATCGTCAATAACCAGAGAGAAGTTTGTTTGGCCAAATTAACTGAAAACTTCTTTACTTTTGCAGATGAGGTCTTTCTGCCATCAATAATCACCCCACCACTTAATTTTTTAAGTTCTTCATTTGAAGGAATCCCCTTAATCTTTGCCAGATATGTTTTCTCAATTTTAAATTTTGGATGCATTAAATGATTAGCCAAGTCGCCATCGTTCGTCAGTAACAAAATTCCCGAGGTATCATAGTCTAAACGACCAATTGGATAAATTCGTTCCCTTACTTCAGGAAAATAGTCAGTCACAACTTTACGGCCTTTATTATCGCTGACCGCCGAAATTACCCCACGCGGTTTATAGAATAAATAATAATCTTTCTTTTGCTGCTCAATCACCCGACCATCAACTTGAATTAAATCTGCAGGTGTTACTTTGGTTCCTAACTCAGTTACAATCTTCCCATTAATTTTGACCTTTCCAGCCTTAATTAATTTTTCAGCTGCCCGGCGGGAAGCGATTCCTGCCTGAGCGATGACTTTTTGTAAACGTTCTTTAGTCAAAGTTTTCTTCCTTTTCTTTATTTTCTAATTTATTGTTAAATAACTCTAACAAATCATCGGCTTCCAAAGGCAGATCAAGTTGTTCCGCCTGCGGAAACGGTGGTAATTCATCTAAAGACTTTAAGCCAAAATGATTCAAAAAACTTTCAGTTGTCACATAAACATTTGGTCGACCAGGAACATTTAATCTGCCTTGTTTCTGAATAAGTTCTAACAGTTGCAAGCGTTTCAGAGACCCACTTGAACTTGTTCCCCGAATCTCCTCAATTTGCACCCGCGTAACTGGCTGGCGATAAGCAACTATCGCTAGCGTTTCCATTGCTGCTCGTGAAAGTGAAGCCGTATTAGGAGCAGCAAAATAAGCCCGCAACAAGGGAGCAAAAGATTTTTTAGTCACTAATCGAGCCTTTTCATGATTAAGCAAAACAAACAGACCTGCATCAGGATCCGCAGCGTATTTTTGTTGCAGAAGTTCCAGTTGTGAATAAATTGCTGGCCTCATAATACCTGTCAACTCGGCCAGCTCGCTAATCTCAATACCCTGATCACCACTAACAAATAAGAGTACCTCAATTTTTGCTAAATTAGATTCCATAATCAGCTCTCCTTAATTTGATCGGTCCTAGATCAAATTGTTGAATAACTTCAATTTTATGGCGTTTAATCAGTTCCAACAAAGCTAAAAAAGAAGTTACCAACTGTTCGATAACTATCTTTTGAGGATCAAATAATTTTCGAAAATCGACCCAACCCGATCGATTTGTAAGTAATTCTTCAATTCGACTGATTTCCTGATCGATCGTAAAATTTTCTGTTTTGACTTGTCGCGTTCGCTGCAGTTCTTTTTGTTGCTGGCGGCGAAGCAAAACTTGACCATAATATCGTTCTAATTTCGACAAACTTATCTGTTTCGGCAAAACTTGATCGACGGTCATTGGCGGTTCAGTTGCAGGCCGATTATAATATGCTTGCCGTTTTTGAGCCAACTTTTGCAATTGATCTGCAGCTAATTGAAAACATTGATGAGCAATCAGTTGATCAACTAATTCCTGACGTGGATCAACAACATCAGCTGCCGAATCTTGCAGATCTTCGTGTTTTGGTAGGAGCATCTGACTTTTAATACTCAATAAAGTAGCCGCCATCACAAAATATTCGCCAGCAATTTTAAGCGACGCAGTTTGCATTTGATTTAAATAAGCTAAATACTGCGAGGTAATTTCGGAAATCTTAATGTCATAAATGTCCATTTTATTTTGCTTAATTAAATGCAGCAACAAATCCAATGGCCCCTCAAAACTTGTTAGTTTCAAAGTAGGCTGTAATGATTCTTCTTTAAATTTCTGCATGACGTTGTTCCCATTTAGTTATCAGACTCGCTGTTTCCATACTTCCCATAACTTTTCGTTCAGGATAAAGTTGAACTAAAGCATCCAGCATTTGAAAACTGATTCCTTCCTGACGATTGGCTGGAGAAACCGAAATATGCCTGACCATTAGGATTTCTTCACTAACCTCGACTCCTAAAACACCGACAAAATCACCATGATCATTTTTCCATAAAAAAAGAACGCGGTTTTCATCTTCACAATACCAATTAAACTCAGCTTTCAAGTGTGAAATTTCTTTTAGATCTGGAATAAAAGACAACAGACCCATTGCAATTTTCTCATAGTCATTTTTATATTTATAAAGCATTTTAGACCTCCTATGGTCAACTTTCAGCTAAATCGTAAGTTCGCAAATACTTTACCATAATTTAAGAAATGAAACAAATTTTCTAAGCACGAGGATGAAATTGCTGGTAGATCCGCTGAAGCCTCTTTTTTGAAAGATGAGTATAAATCTGAGTTGTCGAGATATCTGCATGTCCCAAGAGTTCTTGAACAACCCGCAAATCTGCACCATTTTCTAAAATATGTGTTGCAAAAGAATGCCGCAAAGTATGCGGAGTAACATCTTTATCAATTCCTGCTTGCAAAACAGTTTGCTTTAAATTTTTCCAAATACCTTGTCTAGTCAGCTGTTTTCCATGAAAGTTTAAAAAAACATAACTCGATATTTGGCGTTTCAAAAGTTGTGGACGAACCACAGCTAGATATTTTGTCAACCATTTGACTGCCTGGGAGCCAATTGGAATAATCCGTTCCTTTTGCCCTTTTCCCAATGTTTGAATCAAACCCAGGTCTAAATGCAAATCGGATAATTTCAAATTGACTAATTCACTAACTCGTAAACCCGTTGCATACATGACTTCTAAAATTGCCCGATCACGCATACCTAATGGTTTATTAGTATCAGGAACCTGTAAAAGCCGTTCAATTTCTGCTAACGACAAAACTGCTGGGAGATGATACTGGCTTTTGGGAGTATCGATCAACAGCATTGGATCATGTTCAAGCAAGTTTTCTTGAACTAGATACTGAAAAAATTTACGTAAACTAGTTATCATTCGTGTGATTGAACTTGGACTTTTCGCAACTTCCATTTCAGTTTGCAAAAAAGCTAAAATCTGATTGCGAGTCACTTGCTTAAAAGTTGTAACTGATCCTTTTTGTAAATAATTTTCAAATTGTTTTAAATCGTTGCCATAGCTGACGATCGTGTTATCAGCTAAATCACGTTCAACTTTTAAATAACGCAAATAATCATTTAAAATATCACTAATTGTTGCTCACCTAATTTCAAAAAGCTCAAAGATTATCTTTTGTTTGCTGCTCTTTAGCTAAACAATCCTGACAAATCCCCATCAAAGTTAAACGATGATCCAACACTTTAAAACCAAAGCGCTCCCATACTTGTTTTTCAACATCAATTAACAGATCTTCATGAATTTCTTGAACTTTGCCGCATTTTTGACAGAGAAGATGATGGTGAAAATGACCATTATCACTTGTTCGTAAATCGTAACGTGTCATACCATCTTCAAAAGTAACACGGTTAACAATCTTCAATTCAGCTAGAACTTCTAATGTCCGATAAACTGTCGCTAACCCGATTTCCGGTTCATCTTCTTTAACCAAAGCAAACAGTTCTTCTGCGGATAGGTGGCGCGTATGATTTTTCAAAAGCGTCTTAACAGTTGCTTTGCGCTGTGGTGTCAACTTCAAGCCGGCTTGGTGAAGACTTGTTTCGATTCGTCCAAGTTCATCAGTCAATAAAGACAAAGTTATCACTTCTTTCCTGCACTTATTTTAATCAGGCTTTTAAAAACAGTTTACCATCTTTTTCAGTCACTAAACCATTTTTCATTAAGTGACCAATTGCTCGTTTGAAGCGTCCTTTACTAATTCCAAAATGTTCATTGATCTCTTGTGGCGAACTTTGATCACTAAACGGCAAAACTCCATTTTGATGCTGCAAGACACTTAAAAGCATAGCAGCATCATCACCGATTGCTTCATAAGCTCGTGGTTTCAACGATAAGTTTAAAATTCCATCAGGTCGAACTCCAATAACTCGAGCTTTAAGGATCTCACCTAAACGTGGTTCCTGATCGCGTTGAGTTGGGTGAATAAATCCTAAATAAAAATCTCTAGTGATTACCAAGGTCCCAGCTAATTTTAAACGATAAACGGTTGCTTCGACGTCTTGATTCATCATTGCTGGCAAAGCTTTAACGGAAATTTGCTGAAAAATTTCTGTTGTCGCTAATGTTCCCCACAAACGTCCTTTTTGATCAACTTTTAAAGCAATCATCAACTGGTCACCTGTTTTAGGCCACAATTGATGTAATTCCGGCAATTCATCCAAAGAAACCGCAATATCTTTATTCTCTAGACCAATATCGACAAAAACACCCAGATCACGTTTGACGGAAACTACCTTACCAAAAGCATAACGTCCCACACCAACTTGGGGAATCTGAGTCGTCATCTGCAACTGATGCTTTTCATTTTCATAAACCAAGCCACGAATCTCGGCTCCTTTTTTTAAAGCAACTGTCAATTCTTGTTTGGCAACTCGTAAAGTTTGGGCTTGTGCCTGGACAAAATACGAATCCTGATTTTGATCGATCATTTTAGCGATCACTATTTGTCCAATTAAATTACTAACCATTATGGTGTTTCCTCCGATTTTTAATTCAAGTTAAGTTGTAAAACTGAAAAAATGCAATAAGCGATCCCAGAAGCAATTACCGGTCCAGCAGCAACGCCTTGTAAAGCCACAACTCCGATGATCGTACCCAACAATAAAGCAACTGTTATTTGTGGCGAAGTAGCTAATAATGAAATTCCATGTTTTGATAAAACTGCTACTAAAATACCGCAACCGATTGCGATCCAGCCAGCCGGACTTTGAAAAACCTGTAGCAGATCACTAAAAGAGATCCGGCCAACAGCAATCGGAATTAAAATCGCAATTGAAATAATCGTTACTCCCCAGTTGATCCCCTGTTTTTCAATCAAGATCATTAATTTACCTGTTAGTGGCAAAAACTTCAAAGCCATTACGACTAAAATTGCAAAAATCAACGAAGTATTTTTTGCCAGTAATGCAATTATTAAGATCAATCCTAAAAAAAGCCAACTCTCCATTTTGTCACCTCATCATTCATTTTAACTGATATTACTCAGAAAAGCTATCTGACCTTAGTAAACAAAAAAGCCGGATCATTACTGATCCAGCTTTAATTAATTTATTTCGTTAAATCAAAACTTAAAGTGCGTTTGAAGCCCCACGGTAAACAATTCCACGACGTGAATCAACTGTGATAACTTCACCGTTCTTAATTGTCTGCGTAGCATCTTTAGCACCCACAACAACTGGGATTCCCATTGAGATCCCGACAACTGCTGCATGGGAAGTTAAGCCACCATTTTCAACAACTAAGGCGCTAGCTTTTTCAATTGCCGGCAAATAATCTTTGTCAGTTGTCTTGGTTACTAAAACGGCACCTTCAACAGCTTTTTCATTTGCTTCAGCAGCAGAAGTTGCAACAACTGCTTTACCAATAACTGTTTCATCACCAACACCTTGGCCCGAAACCAGCTTGGTACCAATTAATTGAATCTTCATCAAGTTAGTTGTTCCTTTTTCACCAACGGGAACACCAGCAGTAATCAAGATCAAATCGCCTTCTTTAGCAAAGCCTTCTTCTTTAGCTTTTTCCGTTGCCAAAGTAAACATTTCATCAGTTGATGCTGGAGCATCAGCAACAACTGGATAAACACCCCAGTTAACTGTCAAACCGCGACGTGTCCGATCATCAAAAGTAACTGCCAAAATATCAGCATCTGGACGATATTTTGAAATCATCCGAGCAGTATGACCAGACTTGGTTGCAGCAACAATCGTTTTAATTCCCAAATTATCAGCAGCTTCAGCGACTGCTCGACCAATCGCTTCAGTAACATCTGTCTTATCAAAATCGTTGATTGAGAAGCGACGATGTTCACGCAAAGCATTTTCAGCTTTAACATCGATGCGAGCCATTGTAGCAACTGATTCGACTGGATAATCACCATTAGCACTTTCACCTGAAAGCATTGTTGCATCAGTACCATCAAATACTGCATTAGCAACATCAGAGGCTTCAGCACGTGTTGGACGTGGATGCTCTTGCATCGAATCAAGCATTTGTGTAGCAGTGATAACTGGTTTACCTATAGCATTGCATTTCTTGATCAATGATTTTTGAACCAACGGAACATTTTCAGCTGGAATTTCAACACCCATATCACCACGGGCAACCATCAAACCATCTGAAACTTTAATGATCTCATCAAAGTTGTCGATACCTTCTTGTGATTCGATTTTCGGAAAGATTTGAACATGTTCCATGTGTTTCTCTTCAAGTAATTCACGAATATCAAGAACATCTTGTGGCTTACGAACAAAGCTGGCAGCGATATAGTTAATTTCGTGATCCAAACCAAAGCGAATATCATCTGAATCTTTCTTGGTAATTCCTGGCAAATTGATAGCAACACCCGGTGCATTAACACCTTTACGTGAACCAAGAACACCTTCATTTTGAACTTTGCAGACAAGTTCATTATTTTCACGATCAATCTTTTCAACTTGCATATCAATCAAGCCATCATCAAATAAAACATGACCGCCTTCGTGAACATCATCAATCAAACCTGGATAGGTAACAGCAATCTTTTCATGAGTTCCCTCAATTGAAGCATCCATTGAGATCCGTACTTCATCACCAATATGGAATTTAATGTTACCATCTTTTTGAACCGTAGTCCGGATTTCGGCACCTTTCGTATCAAGCATGATACCAACAATCTTGCCGGTAATTTTTTCAGCTTGATGAACTAAATTCAAACGTGCCAAATGTTCCTCGTGATCCCCATGTGAAAAGTTGAAACGAAAAACATTTGCTCCGGCTTCAATTAATTTGACAATTGTATCCAAATCAGAACTGGCTGGTCCAAGTGTACTTACAATCTTGGTTTTCTTCATGAATAAAATCTCTCCTTATAAAGTTTTTTAAAGATGACTTTTATGTCAATTCTTTACAGAAATTAAAGCAAAACTAAAAGCGCAACCGTTTGTTAACATCTTGCAAAGAAACATCGGTGATATGCTTATGATTTTCCAATGTATCAATGATGTCAGTTGCGACTAATTGATTATTGCGAATGCCGATTGCTAAACCGCCCTTACCTTCCAAGAGTAATTTAATGGCGTAGTCACCAAAACGACTAGCTAAAACTCGATCTTTAGCAGTTGGTTGGCCACCACGTTGAATATGACCTAAAGTAATTGCCCGGCTATCAAATTCTCCGTATTGATCAAGCTGTTTTTTAAAGTCTGCCGCAGACATTACACCTTCTGCGATAACGATCAAAGCATGATCTTTACCATTTTTCCGATTTTCTTTGATTTTTTCAGCAATTGCCTGAATATCATAATCACGTTCTGGAATAACGATCGCGTCTGCACCGGCAGATACACCAGCCCATAAAGCAATGTCTCCAGCACCACGACCCATAACTTCAACAACAAAAACCCGTTGATGAGAAGTTGCAGTATCATTAATCCGATCAAGAGCTTCAACCGCTGTGTTTACCGCTGTATCAAACCCAATCGTAAAATCAGTGCCTGGGATATCATTATCAATTGTCCCTGGAATACCAACTGAATTGAAACCATGTTGAGTCAAACGTTCAGCGCCATGGTATGAGCCATCTCCGCCGATTACAACTAAAGCATCGATCCCAAATTTTTTGAGTTGTTCGATACCCTTTAGCTGAGTTTTTTCTTCAGCAAATTCTGGAAAACGAGCTGAATACAAAATTGTACCACCCCGAGCAATGATCCCGTCCATTTTGATTGAATTCAGTTGATGAATATCACCAGCTACCAAGCCTGCAAAACCATAATTAATTCCATAGGCCTCCAATCCAGCCGACATTGCTGAACGAGCAATTGCACGAATTGCTGCGTTCATGCCAGATGAATCACCGCCGCTTGTTAAAATTCCTATGCGTTTCATTTTTTCACCCCGTGTAAATTTAATGGAACAACACATTCTCCACCGATAATATTAACACTTTTGTAATTACTTGTCTTGTAAATTTGGAAATTAAATTCAGTTTATCACAATATATTTTCAATTATTTTCATTTTTTACGACAACATTTTCTGAACCGATCAGTTGACTGATTTTTTTAGTTAATTGCAAGCTATCATTCAGCCAATAACGTTCCGACAAAACAATTTTTTTGTGGGTAGCCACCTCATAAATGATCACTGGATTAGTGCCTGGATTTTTTTTCATTAATTGCCATAATAATTGCTTTTTTTCTGCTGAAACTCCAGCTGACAATCGAATAAAAAAAATTCTTTTCATTTTTGTTTTCAAAGTTGCTGCCAAACTTAATTTAACGGCAATGATCTGCCGTCGCTGTTGATGCTCATCAACTTTGCCAGTTATTAAATAAACCTGTTCTGGAATTAAACTCGCTAATTGACGAAAAAGATTTGGAAAAATTGTTACTTCTAATTGGCCAGATTGATCTTCGCCACTTAAAAATGCCATTTGTTCACCTTTTTTTGTACGAATCTCTTTGATTTTTTTGACATACAATAAAACTTTGACTACCTGATTTGACCGCAACTGACTGACTAACGAAACTCCCTCGATTTCTGCCAGCTGCCGATATTGCTCAACTGGATGGGCTGATAAAAAAGTCCCTAAATATTCAACTTCCTTAGTGATTTTTTCACTAACTGTGAAATCGGGAACTTTCTCAATTTTAGGAGCCAGGACTGTCAGAAGTTCGACATTATTACCGCTTAGAAGAATATTATCCAGAATTTTTGACAAATTATGGATCAAGGTCGCTCGATTAAAGCCAAAGCCATCACAAGCCCCGCTATAAATCAAAGGTTGCAGGCTTTCACTTTTTAAGTACTTGACTGGCATCCGCTGCAAGAAATCTTGAAAGCTTTGATATTTACCATTTTTTCGTTCTTTTAAGATCGTCCAAACAAAATCACGACGTAATTGGCGGATTGAACCTAAACCAAACAGAATTTTCTGGTTTACCAAGCTGAAGCCAAATTGACTTCGGTTAATATTGGGTGATAAAACTTGAAGTTTCAACTGCCGAGCTTCCAAAACATATGCTCGAGTTTTTTCATGATCACCACTGACAGAGTCTAACAAGGCCGCCAAGAAAGCCGCTGGATA
The DNA here is from genome assembly GCF_029916425.1 of Liquorilactobacillus sicerae. Classification (GTDB taxonomy): domain Bacteria; phylum Bacillota; class Bacilli; order Lactobacillales; family Lactobacillaceae; genus Liquorilactobacillus; species Liquorilactobacillus sicerae. Next base: position 51,846 of record NZ_JAHAVQ010000005.1, read on the forward strand.
ATGGCACTTCAAATAAGCTAGCTCAAAAGCCATTTTTGTGTAAGCAACTGCATGTGATCGATTAAAACCATAGTTGGCAAAATGTTCAATATATTCATAAACTTGCGTTGCCAATTGCTTTGAATAACCCTTTTGTTTAGCTCCCTTGATAAACTTTTCTTTTAAGTCTGAGATTTGGGCAGCTTTTTTTTTGCTCATGGCCCGTCGCAGCAGATCAGCTTGTCCTAATGAAAAACCTCCCATCACTGAAGCAACTTGCATGACTTGTTCCTGATAAACCAAAATTCCATAGGTTTTCTGTAAAATTGGTCTTAACGAATCAGCTGGATAGGTAATTGGCTCTTGCTGATGTTTGCGGGCAATAAAATGACCGATATTCTCCATTGGGCCAGGTCGAAATAAGGCATTAACCGCTGTTAGGTCTTCAAAGGATTCCGGTTGCAGCTGACGTAAAACATTACGGATTCCAGCCGATTCAAACTGAAAGATTCCATTAGTCCGAGCTTGCTTAAAAAGCTGTAAGGTTTGCGGATCCGCTAATGAAATCTGCCGTAAGTCAAACTTTGGATCAAAATCTTTTTTAACAAAATTCAAAGTTTGGTCTAAAACACTAAGATTACGCAAACCTAAAAAATCAAATTTCAACAGTCCAATCTGCTCAACAAAATCCTTGGTATACTGTGTCAACTGCATCCCATCACTGCCAACTTGTAATGGCACTAAATCAGCTAACTGCTGATCGCTTAAAATTACTCCGGCCGCATGAATGGAAAAGTGACGTGGTAAGCCTTCTAACGCACAGGCAGTTTTGAAAATTAATTGATTTTTTTCACTAATTGCTACCTGGTCGCGCAATTTTGGTGATTTTTTCCACGCATCTTTCAATTTGATTTTCAATTCATGAGGAATCAAGCGACTCCAAGTATTCATTTCAAATTGACTGGCTCCTAAAACTCGCCCAACATCGCGTAAAGCTTGGCGTGCTCCTAAAGTCCCAAAAGTAATGATTTGGGCAACGTGTTCTTGACCATACCGTTTTTGCAAATAAGCAATCACTTCTTGACGACGGGTGTCAGGCAGATCCAAATCAATATCTGGCATCTGAGCTCGTTCTTCATTAAGAAAACGTTCAAATAATAAATCATATTTTAATGGATCGACATCGGTAATTGCCAAAGCAAAAGCCACCAAAGAACCCGCTGCCGAACCCCGGCCCGGTCCAATAACGATTTTAGCTCGATGTGCAAAATTCGTCACATCCCAAACAATCAAAAAATAATCATCGAACCCCATTCGTTTGATCACTTGCAATTCATGCTCTAAGCGCTGTGCATAAACTGCTTGACGTGGATTACTTACTTCGATTTTTCTTTTTGCCAATCCTTGCTGACAAAGCTGTTTTAAATAACTAGCTGCTGTTTGACCAGTCGGCGTTGGATAATGGGGTAAATGCGGGCGTGAAAATGATAACTGAAATGATACATTTTGGCAAAGTTGTTCCAATTTTTGCAACTGTGGCTGCATCCCAGCCGTTCGATAAGTTTGAGCAACCTCATCAGCCGGCCGTAACCACTCTTTGACAGCTGGCTTTTGCAATTGCTCAGCCGGCTGTAACTTTACTCCCTGATCAATAGCCCTTAAAACTTGAAGATAAGTTTGATCGGCTGGATTTAAATATTTGACCGGCTCCAAAGCAATCGTTTCCATTTCCAGCTGGTCGGCCAAAGCCAATAGTTCTACTTTGATGTTTTGATCCAGTTGCGGACTGATACCGATTAACAAATTTTTAGGCAAAACAAGCTGCCGCCACTGAGTTAAATACTTTTTGGCGCTGACTTGATCATTTTGTTTAAGGGCTGAATTTGCTGCAGAATTCAGCGGCATTATAACATAAAGATCCTCCAAAAAACTTGCTAGCTGATCTAGCGAAAACTCTGCTTCATTGTTAGCTATCAGACGATTTTTGAGTGTCGAAATTTTCATCAAATTTTGATAACCATGATTATTCTGAGCTAGCAAAATAATTTCATTGCTACTCGTTAATTGAAGTGTTAAGCCAATCAATGGTTTGATTTTTGCCTGTTGACAAAGCTGATAAAATTTAGCTGCTCCATATAAAACATTTCGATCTGTCAAAGCAACCGCTTGGTAACCCCGTTTTTTGGCAGTTGCCACTAAATCTTCCAGTCTCAAAGGGCTTTGAAGCAAGCTATAACAACTAATGGTTTGCAAAATTCCTTGCAAAATTTTCACCCCGTTTCTCCGTTATTATAACAAGTCAGCACTAAAAAACAAAAACATTTTGAACTGTTCTAACAAATTTTGATGCCAATCAGTAATTTTTATGCTAAACTACTGTTGTACTGTGAGGTGTTAAAAATGGCAAAACAACTCGTTACTTTGTTTTGGGGTTTCATCTATGGTGAAGTTATCGGCTACATTGGCTCAGCTTTGACTGGTGCAACCTTTTCACCTTTAGCTGATGGGTTGACTGCGATGGTCATTGGCTTTGTATTAGTAAATGTCTTAAATTCCTTTATCAAGGATCCCACAGCTGATAAACGCTAAAACATGAAAAAAGAGCTTGGAAAATTTCCAAGTTCTTTTTTATTTTATTCAGTTACCAGCGGTTGGGTCGTAAACATCAACTGCTTTTCAGCATCTAAGTCAACCGTTACAATTGAATGCGGCTTAATTTTGCCAGCAATCAATTTCTTGGCAAGCGGAGTTTCGACCTCTTCGGTGATATACCGTTGCAGTGGTCGTGCTCCATAAGCTGGATCATAGCCTTGTTGGGCGATCCATTTCTTGGCTGCTGGTGAAGTTGCTAACCTAATTTCTTGATCTTCCAGCCGTTTCGACAACTGGGCAATGAATTTGTCAACGATTTTTTCAATTGCCGCTAAGTTCAATGGCGTGAACATAATAATATCATCGATCCGGTTTAAAAACTCGGGTTTAAAATGGCGCCGCGCTAACTTCATAACCGTCTGCTTGGTCTCAGGCGAAATTTCACTATTTTTAACTTGTTCCAACAGAATATCTGAACCCAAATTAGAGGTCATGATAATGATTGTATTCTTAAAATCGACTGTTCTTCCTTGACCATCTGTTAAACGACCATCATCGAAGACCTGCAATAAAATATTGAAAACATCCGGATGAGCTTTTTCGACCTCATCCAGCAAGACAATTGTGTAAGGATTTCTGCGCACGGCTTCGGTCAATTGACCGCCTTCTTCATAACCAACATAACCAGGAGCAGCCCCAACTAAACGAGAAACTGACTGTTTTTCCATATATTCACTCATATCGATCCGCACCATGTGTTTTTCTGAATCGAATAAGTTTTCAGCTAAGGCTTTGGCTAATTCAGTTTTACCAACACCAGTCGGACCCAAGAACAAAAATGTCCCCAAAGGCTGATCTGGATCCTGTAAACCAGCCCGTGCCCGCAAAACTGCATTGGCTACTGCATCAACTGCTTCATCTTGGCCAATTACCCGCTGATGCAAAGCTTGCGGAAGCTTCAGTAATTTTTCGCGTTCACTTTCAACTAGCTTAGCAACTGGAATCCCAGTTGAGCGGCTAACTACTTGAGCAATTTCATTTTCAGTGACTGATTCTTCAACTAGCCAGTTATCAGGACGTTTTGCTGCTTCTAAGTCTTGCAGTTCTTTTTCTAACTTCGGAATCGTACCATGCTGTAACTTAGCAGCTTTTTCTAAATCATAAGAATTCTCAGCTGTTTCTAGATCATGCCGCGCCTGATCCAGCTGACTCTTTTTGTCACTTATTTGTTTGATGTCTTGTTTTTCGTTTTCCCATTGCATCTTCAAAGCACTAACTTTTTCACGGGTTTCCGCCAGCTCAGTTTGCAATTCACCTAACCGTTTCTTTGAAGCTGCATCGGTTTCCTTTTTTAAAGCAGCTTCTTCAACTTCTTGGCGCATTAATTGCCGCGTTGCCTCATCCAATTCAGTTGGCATTGAATTCATCTCAACTCGGATCGTAGCACAAGCTTCATCAATCAAATCAATCGCCTTATCAGGTAAAAAGCGGTCAATAACATAACGGTTTGATAAATTTGCTGCAGCAACCAATGCATTGTCATGGATCCGCACACCATGATGGATTTCAAAGCGTTCTTTCAAGCCCCGCAAAATCGAAATTGTGTCTTCCACACTCGGTTCTTGCACCAGAACCCGTTGGAAACGCCGCGCCAAAGCCTTATCTTTTTCAAGATATTCTCGATATTCATCCAAAGTAGTAGCACCAATCAAGTGTAATTCACCCCGTGCAAGCATTGGCTTCAATAAGTTGCCAGCATCCAAACTGCCTTCTGCCTTACCGGCCCCGACAATATTGTGAACTTCATCGATGAACAGTAAAATTTGTCCAGCACTTTTCTTAACAGCTTTTAAAACTGCTTTTAAACGTTCTTCGAATTCACCTCGATATTTAGCGCCAGCAATCAAAGAACCCATGTCAAGGGAAAAAATCGTTTTATCTTTCAAGTTGTCCGGGACATCCCGACGGACGATCCTTTGGGCTAGTCCTTCAACAATCGCTGTTTTACCAACTCCCGGTTCACCAATCAAGATTGGATTATTCTTTGTCTTCCGTGACAAAATTCGGATTACATCCCTGATTTCTTCATCTCGTCCAATGATTGGATCAACTTTGTTATTGCGAACTTCTTTAACTAAATCGACACCATATTTTTCCAAAGCTTGATACTGTGTTTCTTGATTCTTGGAAGTCACGCGTTCTCCTCCTCGTATTTTTTCGACAACTTGTGCTAATTTTCGATAGGTTAATCCCTGGCGTTTAAGGTAGATCGTCAATGGATTATTAGTTAATTTCATCAAAGCTAAAATCAAGGTATCCAGAGCCAGATAATCATCATTTTGCTGTTTTCTTAGTTCATCTGCCTCTTGAAGTAAACGATACATCGCTGAACTAAGTGTTTGTCCATATTGAACTGAACCTTCCACCACCGAAATTTCATCCAATAATTGGTCGAGCTGATTTTCCAAAGCTTCGAGATCCACTTGTGCACGTTTAAACAGATCTGCTCCAAATTCGCCGGGTTGGATCAAAAATTTAAATAAATGTGGAATGTCGATTTCTTGATGATGCCGTGTTTGCGCAATCTGTTGAGCTTGAGCGATTGCTTCTTGCACCGCTGAAGTCATTTTATTATCTTCCATCTCAATTTCCTTTCTAGAATCCATCACTTAAAAATTGGTCAAATTAAATTTAACAAGTCCATTATAATCCAAACACACGTTCGTTTTAACTGTTTTGCTTGGCGATTAGTTGAATAGTTTTCAAAATAACCGCCACGGCTTGCTGCATAGTTTGAAGCGAAATAAACTCAAAACGTGAATGCATATTTTCGCCACCAGCAAATAAATTGGGTGTCGGCAAACCCATAAATGAAATCTTTGAGCCATCTGTGCCCCCGCGAACTGGAAAAATCACCGGCTTGATCTGCAAATCTTCCATTGCTTTTTTAGCCAGTTCCACAACCATTAGATCTTTTTCAATCACTTCACGCATATTGTAGTATTGATCCTGTAGGTCAATGATAACGCGTTTTTGCCCATATTCAGCATTCAGCAAACGTGCAACTTGTCGTAATAAATCTTTTCGCGCTTCAAATTTATCCCGATCATGATCACGGATAATATAAGTCATGCTAGCCTGATCGACCGTTCCAGTCAGCTGCAGTAAATGGAAAAATCCCTGGCGACCGGAAGTCTTTTCTGGAACCTCATCACTTGGCAGCTGTGCATGAAAATCAAACGCTAATTGCAATGCATTGACCATGACATTTTTGGCTGAACCCGGATGAACATTTTTGCCAATTAGTTTTATCTTAGCCTGAGCAGCATTAAAAGTTTCATATTCCAACTCACCTAAGGGACCACCATCAACGGTATATGCTAAATCAGCATTAAACTCCTTAACATCGAAATGATCCGCGCCGGTTCCAATTTCTTCATCCGGACCAAGACCAATTTGAATTTGACCATGCTTAATCTCAGGATGATTCAATAGATATTCGACCGCCGTAATAATTTCAGCTACACCGGCTTTGTCATCTGCCCCCAATAAGGTCTGACCATCAGTCGTAATCAAATCCTGACCAGCATAATTTCTTAAATTGGGGAACTCATGTGGATCAAGCCGATACTGACTGGTTCCTAATTGAATTGCCGATTTACCATCATAATTTTTAATAATTTGCGGGGAAACATTTTTGGCATTAAAATCCGCCGTATCCAAATGCGCAATCAAACCAACCGTTGGCACCTGCTGATCTTTTGCTAAATTACTTGGCAAAGTTGCTAAAACGTAGGCACTTTTTTGGGAGATATGAACTTTGCTGAGACCAAGATTTGTTAATTCTGTCACCAATTCACGCGCAAACTCAACTTGACTTGGTGTTGAGGGAACTGTTTGCGAATTTTCATCAGAACGCGTCTCTTTTTTGACATATTTAATAAATCGCGGGATTAAATTTTGATAGACTGTCATCTTAACTCTCCTTGTTAAATAAATTTAAATGGATCGGTATTAAGTCTTGAAGTAATAATTGGAAATTGCCAGTCATTCTCTGAGCGCCATTTTTCAAATAAGCGCTTCAAATTTGGCTTGCAAATACTTTCAATGTGGTGTCCCGGATCAATAACCGTCAAGCCAGCCGCTAAAATGTCATGTCCCGTATGATAAGTCACATCGCCGGTCAGATAAACATCAGCATGAGCTTGAAGTGCAGCAGGATAAAATTGTGCTCCACTGCCACCTAAAACTGCAACCCGACTGATAATTTGATTTAAATCTGGACTGATCACGCGCAGCCCAGAAATCTTGAAAGTCTGCTTGCACATTAAAGCAAATTTTTCAACTGTCAAGGGATGCTTGAGCTGGCCAACGCGCCCCATTCCATATTTTTGATTTAAACCATGAACTGGTACTAGATAATAAACTGGTTCTTCATACGGATGTGCGGCCAACATTGCTTGGATCACCTGACCAACTAGTCGTGGTCTAACAAAAACTTCAAGCTTTTCTTCCGCCGCTTGACTTGGTTGATTTGCCTGACCGATCAGTGGCTGGGCAGCTTGATTTGGTAAAAAGCGACCAGTGCCCACCGCACTATAGGAACAGCCAGTATAATTACCGATCGAACCAGCACCGGCTTGGGCTAATGCTTGGCGAACAGTTGCTGCTGCAGCCCGTGGAACATAAACGCACAGCTGATCCAGTGATTCTTCTTTTAAAGGCAAAAGACTACTCGTTGCCGTTAATCCTAAAGCGGCTGCCAACCAATCATTCATACCACCTGGAGCATTATCTAAATTTGTATGTGCCGCGTAAACCGTAATTCCATGTTTGATCAATTCAGCATACATTTGATTTTGCGGAACTGTTAAATCAAAATGCTTGACCGGGTGAAACATTGCTGGGTGATGGGCAAAGATAAAATCGACTTGCTGATCAATTGCCTCTTTAACAACCTCAGGGCGAACATCCAACGTTACCATCATTTTCTTGATCTCCGCTGATAAGCTTCCTAATTGCAAACCCACTGGATCACCAGGTTCGGCGATTTCCTTGGGCGCAAATTTTTCAAAGCGTTCGACAACTTCTTTAACCTTTGTCATTTAAAACACCTTCGATCATTTTAATTTTTTTCAAAAGCTGCTTTTCTTTGGCTAAGGGTTCAGTTTGAGCTCGTTGCAGCTGAACTAGGACCTTTTTGAGTTTTTCAATTTCCAAGGACCATTTTTTTTGAAAAGGCGGGTCTTGGTGCGCTAATAAAAATGGTCCAAATAATAGCTGCTGATTAGTTAGCAATTGCTGAGTTTTTCCTGGATCAGCAACAATAATTTCATAAATATGACCATCCTCTTCCAAGATCTCTTCGGCAATGATCTGATACCTATGCACCTGTAGCCAGCGACGAACTTTCATTGAACCAACATTTGGCTGCAAAATCAAACGCGGCAGACGGGTAAAACTTTTCAATTGTTCCCAACCAGCTGTTAAAATCTGGCAAATCAAAGCTCCGCCCATTCCACAAATTGAAATCGCATCAACTTCTTCAGTCGGTTTAAGAGCAGCCAAGCCATCAGCCTGCCTAGTGATGACCATTGAACTAAGATCAAGCCGCTCAATTTCGCGGCAAGCATTTTTATATGGTCCTGAAACAATCTCACCCGCGATGGCTTGCTTAATCCGGTGATTTAACGCTAGATTGGCTGGCAAATAAGCATGATCTGAACCAATGTCGGCTAAGAAAGCCTGTTCTGGAACATACTTAGCAGCCAACTGCAGTCGTTGTGATAAATGATATGCATCCAAAGTCTTCACTCCTTAATTCTCTTACCTTTAAGTATAGCTGACTTAAAGCTGAAAAAAAAGTTGTCTTAAGCGACAAAAAATAGGATTGAAAAATTCCGTCTTTTTTCAGTCCTAAAGTTGTTTTTATTTAGAAATCTGCAAAGATTTCAGTGACTAGTTTTTAGCTTGATCCAAGGCTTGTTTTAAATCTGCTAATAGATCTTCAATGGCTTCAATTCCGACTGAAAGACGAATCAACTCATTTGAAATTCCATTAGCCAAACGGATCTTCTCAGGAATCGATCCATGTGTCATAATGGCGGGAACTTCAATTAAACTTTCTACGGAACCAAGACTTTCTGCTAATGTGATCAAATGAAGATTGTCAATAAACTTTTTGACTGATAACTTCGGATTGATTTCAAATGAAAGCATCCCACCAAAACCATTCATCTGTTTTTTGACCAGCTGATAATCAGCCGCTTGAGGATCGCCTGGATAATAAATTTTGGTGATTCGCGGATCGTTTTGCAAAAATTCAAAAATCTTTAGTGCATTTTGCTGATGAGCCTCCATCCTGACTGCTAGTGTTTTAATGCCGCGCTGCAAGAGCCAGCTATCCTGTGGGCCTAAGATTCCGCCAATTGCATTTTGCAAATAACCAATTTTTTCAGCCAATTTAGAATCTTTGACTACGATCAATCCAGCAATCAAATCACTATGCCCGCCTAAATATTTAGAAGCACTATGCAAAACTAAATCAGCTCCTAAATTCAATGGCTGTTGAAAATATGGTGAAGCAAAAGTATTATCAACGATCGTTAAAAGATGGTTTTGCTTAGCTATTTGTGCTAAAGCTGCAATATCAGAAATATGCATCAATGGATTAGTCGGCGTCTCCAAATATATCGCTTTAGTGTTAGCTTTGATTGCTTGGGTAACAGCCGTTAAATTCCGAGTATCAACGGCCGTAAATTCTAATCCTAAACGTGTCAATACTGTGTTGATCAAACGAAAAGTTCCACCATAAACGTCGTTACCAACAATAATGTGATCACCAGCCGAAAAAAGTGAAAAAGCAGTGTGGATGGCAGCTGAACCGGAGGCAAAAGCAAAACCAGCTGTCCCATTTTCTAAATCAGCAATCAAGCTTTCAACCGCCAAACGCGTAGGATTGCCAGTCCGTGAATATTCAAATGATGGGTGACCACCTAATTCTTTTTGAGCAAAAGTTGACGTTTGGTAAATGGGCACGCTGACTGCGCCAGTTGTTTGATCTTGACTGATTCCACCATGAATTAATTGCGTTTTAAATTTCATTGTTTAACATCCTTTCCAAATCTTTAATTATAAATCTGTTGACTGAGATATCTTTCACTACTGTCGGGAAATACCGTGACGATGTTGCTTTGTGGCGGTAATTCCTCAGCAAGCTGCCAGCTAGCTGCCAAAGCTGCCCCGCTAGAACTGCCTGCAAAAATACCAAACTTTTTGGCTAACTTTTTGACCCATTCAAAAGCTTGCTGATCACTGATCGTAAAAATTCGATCAACATCTTGCCGTCGCAAAAATGGCGGAATAAATTCCACCCCAATGCCTTCGATTCGATGCGGATGCTCTGGACCGCCATTTAGGATCGATCCTTCTGGTTCAACGATGGCGGTTTTGATGCTTGGAAGCTGTTCTTTAAAATATCGCGCCGCTCCGACAAAGGTCCCGCCACTGCCTGCTCCGGCGACAAATCCCGCTAATTTTAAATGGTTAGCTTGAAACTCTTGCCAAATCTCTGGGGCTAGCGTTTGGTAATATGTTTCTGGATTAGCTGGATTGTCAAACTGCATTGGTACATAACTATTAGGAAGCTGCTCAGCTAATTGTCGTGCCCGTTTAATTGCACCGACAATTCCTGCTTGGCTTGGAGTATGGACGATTTGAGCTCCCAATGCTTTCATCAACGATTGCTTTTCCTGACTAAACTTTTCCGGTACAACCAAAATAGTTTTCAAGCCGGCCTGGCCAGCAGCTAAAGCCAACCCAATCCCGGTATTACCAGCTGTTGGTTCAATGATCGTCGTTTCAGTATCGATCAACTGTTTTTCAAAAGCCTGTTCAAGCAAATATTTTCCCAAGCGATCTTTGATACTTCCTCCAGGATTAAACATTTCCAGCTTGGCAAAAATATGTGACTGCTTGGGAGCTGCAAGTGGCAACTCGATTAGTGGTGTTTTCCCAACTAACTGACTAATCTGTTTATAAATCATTAAAAACCCCTCCTTGATTATTAAAGAAAAGTGTAAACAAAAAAGGACGCAAATCAAAATTGATTCGCGTCCTCATACGTTGATAAGCCGTCGACTATTACGACTCTTTCTCACTGAAAATAAAAGCTCTAGCTTGAAAAATTGCCGCACCAAGTCATCGCACTCCACGCATAAAAACGCGAATTGCGACAACAACATGCTACAAAATTAAGCTTAAAGTCTTTCATCAACAGCCCTCTTTTCTTTACTTTTAAGAATACCAGTTGTCTTTAAATAAAACAAGTCTTTTTTATTATTCCAGAAAATCACGCAACTGTTTGGAACGTGAAGGATGCCGTAATTTTCGTAATGCTTTTGCTTCGATTTGGCGGATCCTCTCCCGCGTTACTCCAAAGACCTTACCAACTTCCTCAAGCGTCCTGGTTCGACCATCGTCCAGCCCAAAACGTAGACGCAAAACATTTTCTTCCCGATCAGTCAAAGTCTCCAGGACACTTTCCAACTGTTCTTTAAGCAACTCATAGGCAGCATGATCAGCCGGACTGGTTGCATCATGATCTTCAATAAAATCACCTAAATGCGAATCATCTTCTTCACCGATCGGGGTTTCCAAAGAAACCGGTTCTTGGGCAATCTTCAAGATCTCTCTAACTTTATCGGTTGGCATATCCATTTCAGCACCGATTTCTTCCGGCGTTGGCTCACGACCCAAATCCTGTAGCATTTGGCGCTGGATTCGAATCAGTTTGTTGATCGTCTCAACCATATGAACGGGAATCCGAATTGTCCGGGCTTGATCAGCAATCGCCCGAGTAATCGCCTGTCTGATCCACCAAGTTGCATACGTTGAAAACTTAAATCCCTTTCGATAATCAAATTTCTCAACAGCCTTCATTAATCCCATGTTGCCTTCTTGAATCAGATCAAGAAATGACATTCCTCGACCAACGTAACGCTTGGCAATTGAAACGACTAAACGCAAATTAGCCTCTGCTAGCCGTTGTTTGGCTTCTTCGTCTCCCTTTTCGATTCGTAAGGCCAACGCAACTTCTTCATCAGCCGTTAGAAGATTTACTCGTCCGATTTCTTTCAAATACATCCGAACCGGATCATTGATCTTAACCCCTGATGGTGCCCCAGCTTCCCGCTCAACCTCCTTGGTGTCATCTTTATTTTCATTGGCAACCGCTTGTAAGCTGTGCTCACTCGGCTCACCATTTTCATCAACAACTGAAATTCCTTCATCTTCAATGTGTTGGATCAATTCTTCCATTTGCTTGCTTTCTAAACCAAATGGCGAAACTAAACGTTTAGTCAGTTCATTATAAGTAATTTGTTTAGCCGGTTTGAATTCACGGATCAATTTCCGTAATTCTTTTTTGTATTCTGCCGTATCCTTGTTCATTTTCTCTTCTGCCATTATGCAGCCCCCTTAAAGTGAAGTTGATTTTTTCAGTTGTTTTTGTTTCAATAAATCGACAAATTCAATCGTTAATTTAGTAATTAGTTGCTGATCATTTGTTTTGCGTGCTGCAATTAACTGATGCTTAACTTGCAGCAACTTTTCCTCAATTGGTGAAACCTGCATAATTAAACGCACACAATCTTGGATTTCCTCCATTGAACCAACCTTAGCGTAATTTTCAATCTCCAAACTAATAATTATTTGTCGCAAATCATCAGCTTGCAAAAAGTCTAAAAAGCGTGCTGTTTCATATTCATCATAAACTTGAAAGTAACCTTCTGCGAGCAAATAAATCGTTTGATACTGATCATGAATAAATGAAAATCCTGTCACTCCCTTGAGATGTGAACGAACCTCATAACTCTGCAATAATCGATAAAGCAACAAACGCTCAGCTTTTTCAATTTGACTATATTTTTTCTCAGCATGCAATGACAAGTCCGGTGACTGTTTTGCTTGTTGAGACAAAGCCGGCTGCTTAAATTGCTTTTGTTGGCGCATTAGCACGTGTAACTGTCTCGTCAAGCTGCTTTTTTCCAATGCGAAACGTTTAGCTAATTGATTAAGATACAAGTCACGTTCAACTGGCTCCAACAACTGAGCAATTTTCTCTAAAACTTCTGAAATATAGGCTAGCTGTTCATTTTCATTTTCTAAATTGTGTTTGGCAGCCAAATAAGTCATCCAAAAGGACATTTTTGTTTGTTGTCCTTTGGTAACTAAATTCTTAAATGCTTGACCACCATTTTTTTGAATATATTCATCCGGGTCTTGCTTTTCAGGCAGTAAAACAACATTCAACTTCAGACGAGTTATTGGCTGAAGCAGTTTTAACGCACGAGCAATTGCATTTTGCCCTGGATCATCACCATCATAGCATAAACACAAGCGCTCAGTTGTTCGCTCTAATAAATAAACCTGTTCATTGGTTAAACTAGTCCCCATTGAGGCAATCCCGTTTTTAACTCCCACTTGGTACGCTGATAAAACATCCATAAAGCCTTCTAATAATAAAGCAAAACCATTTTGTCTGATAGCTGACTTAGCTAAATCAAAATTAAACAAAATCTTACGTTTATTAAACAGCTTGGTTTCTGGACTATTCAAATATTTAGGAACTTTAGGGTCCTGGCTTAATGTTCGTCCAGAAAAAGCAACTACATAGCCTTGTCCATCACGAATTGGAAATAAGACTCTTTCTCTAAATCGTTGCCGCAAAACACCACTTTGATTTTCAGCAAACAGTCCAGTTTTAATCAGCAATTGATGCGAAAAACCCTTTTCAGACAAAAATGTTGCCAAAACTTCCTGCGGGGGTGCAAAACCTAATTGAAATTTTTCAATTGTTTCCGTTGTTAATCCCCGGTCTTGCAGATAAGTCAAGGCACTTTCTCCTAACTGGGTATTCAGTAAAATATGGTGAAACAATTGAGCTGTTTCGGTATAGACACGTCTTAACTGACCAGTTTCTGAATCAGCCGAAACAGTCTGATCCGAACTCGAATTCAGCAATTGCGGTGGAAGCGAGATTCCACCAAGTTCAGCCACTTTGAGCACCGCTTCAGGAAAACTAATTTTTTCGATCTCCATGATGAATTTAAACACGTTACCGCCACGATGACAGGAAAAGCAATGGAAAATCTGTTTTTCAGGTGCAACTGAAAAAGAAGGCGTTTTTTCTTCGTGAAATGGACACAACCCAAAATAATTTTTCCCTGATTTGCGTAATTGAACGTATTGGCCGACAATATCGACAATTTCAACATTTGAACGAACTTGTTCGATCACTTCTTCAGGAATCCGCATGATCGTTCGACCTCCTTGTTCAGCTCACGCTATTTAGGTCAACAAAAGCCGCACAAAGCTGTGCGACTCTTCAAAACACTCTTTTTAATTTTAGCGCAAAAATACTAGAAAATCAACTAAAGGCCTCTACGATCATTTGACATTCAAAACTGTTAAATCACCAAACGGTTGTAAGATATTAGCTAATTGAGCTAATTGTGCTAAACGATTTTGCCGCAACTTTTTTTCTTGAGCCATGACCATCGTCTGGTCAAAATACTCAGTAATCGGCTGCCGCAAGGTCTGCAGCTGCTGATATAACTCTTTAAGATCTTTAGTAGCTGTTAAAGCTTCTACTGCAGTTTGCAGCTGCTGCTCGCTGGCATTTTCAAATAATGCTGGATCAACTGATTGATCGGACTTAATACCAGCTTTACGCAACAAACGCAAAACTCGGCTGGCAGCTTCAATCGTTCCTTTAAAATCAGCATCAGTTCGATGAGTTTGTAAAATTGCAGCAGCTTGAGAAATCATGGTAAAAGGATTTTTTGCATCAGCAACTGTCGCTTGGATCACATCAAAATCATAATTATTGCGGGCTAATTGCTGCTGAATTCGATCTTTTAGAAAGGCAGTCATTTCATCAAGGTGAGCTGGTTGATTTTTTTGATATAAGTCACGATTTGCTTGTGCCATTTTAGCAACTAATTCTTCCAGTGAAGTAATTGAGACTGGCCAATCAAAAGCTAATGCGATCCGCACTAAGCCAGCCGCTTGTCTTCTAAGTGCATAAGGATCATTTGAGCCAGAAGGAATCATTCCTACTGCAAAGAATGAACTAATGCTGTCTAATTTATCTGCTAAAGCCAACAAGGCGCCAACTTTAGATTCTGGTAAAACACCGCCTGCTTCAATTGGTAGATAATGTTCTCTGATTGCGGTAGCAACTGCTGGATCTTCACCTTGCAAAAGTGCGTACTTTTCGCCCATGACGCCTTGTAACTCTGCAAACTCACCAACCATTCCAGTTACTAAATCAAACTTATAAATCTCAGCTGCTCGCGCAACTTGTTGCTTTTCCTGTTGATCAAAACCAAATTGAGTGGCTAAATCAGCAGTCAATTTGCCAACTCGCTGCATTTTCTCAGCAATCGTACCAATTTTATCATGGAACATGACTTTCTGTAATTTTTTAGTGTAATCAGCGATCGTCGCCTTTTGATCCTCATGGTAGAAGAAAGCAGCATCTTCCAAACGAGCAGTTAAAACCTTTTCATTACCAGCAATGACGTTTTCTAAATGGTCTTGGTTGCCATTGCGCACAGAAACAAAATTCGGCAGCAATTTACCCTGCTGATCGCGGACATAAAAGAAACGTTGATGGTCCCGCATTGAAGTAATCAAAACTTCTTCAGGAATCTCCAAATATTTTGCTGCAAATTTACCAGCAAACACGGTTGGATACTCAACCAAATTATTAACTTCTTCAAGAAGTTCAGGCTCAACCACGATCTGCCAATGCCGAGCAGCGGCCAACTTGATAATTTGCTGTTTGATCAGTTCTTTGCGTTTAGCAGCATCAGCAATTACAAAAACTTTTTCCAAAGCAGCTGGATAATCAGTGGCGGATGATAATTTGACCGATTGACCCAAAAATCGATGTCCCTCTGAAACTCGATCACTTTTAATATTTAAAATTGCAAACGGCATGACCTGCTGATCTAATAAAGCAACCAGCCATCTGATTGGCCGCACATACTTAAAATCATGATTGCCCCAACGCATCATAGTTGGAAAATTCATTGCGGTAACAACGTTTTTGATTTTGGGTAAAATTTTGCTAGTGGTTTGACCCGGGATAAACTTCTTAACATAGGCATACTCTGTGCCCTTTAATTCCTGGAAAAAAATATCATCAGGTGTCAGCTTTTGACCACGAGTAAAACCAACTGCTGCCTTTGACCAACTGCCATCAGCTTGCTGAGCAACTTTCTTTGACGGACCTTTGACTTCTTCCTCCACATCCGGTTGCTTATCAGCCAAACCAGCAACTTTGACAGCCAAACGCCGCGGAGTCGAAAAACTTTCAATTTTTTCGAAGTTTAAATGCTCAGTCCGCAAAAATTTAGTGACCCGCTCAACTAATTGTTTAGCACTGGCGGTAACTACATGAGCTGGCATTTCTTCCAAACCAATTTCAAGTAAAAATGTATGTGACATTTATTTATCCTCCTTTAGCAGTTTTGCTCGCAGCTGCTCATCTTTTAATAATGGGAAGCCTAATTTTTTGCGTTCAGCCACAAAAGCCTTAGCAATTGATTTGGCCAAATTCCGGATTCGAGCCAAATACCCAGCCCTTTCAGTGACTGAAACTGCTCCTCGCGCGTCCAACAGGTTAAAAGTATGACTGCATTTTAAAACATAATCATAAGCCGGATGGATTAAACCTAACATAATTTGCTTTTTAGCTTCGGTTTCATAGATATCAAAGAACTTGAAAAGCATCTCTTGATTACTAGTTTCAAAAGCATATTTTGAATGCTCATATTCTGGCTCACTAAAAATATCTCCGTAGCGAACCCCATCGCCCCATTCCAAATCAAAGACTGAATTGACATTTTGAATGTATGAGGCCAAGCGTTCTAAGCCGTATGTTACTTCAGAAGCCACCGGTTTGACTTCTAAACCCCCAACTTGTTGAAAATAAGTAAACTGAGTGATTTCCATTCCATCCAGCCAGACTTCCCAACCGACACCAGCGCAACCCATTGATGGGTTTTCCCAATTATCTTCGACAAATCGAATATCATGTTCCAGCGGATCAATTCCTAATGAGCGCAAACTATCCAAATAAAGATCCTGAATATTAGCTGGTGAAGGTTTCATAATTACTTGGAATTGATGATGCTGAAAAAGTCGATTAGGGTTTTCCCCATAACGGCCATCAGCTGGTCGACGTGAAGGCTCAACGTAAGCCGCATTCCACGGTTCTGGACCAATTGCCCGCAAAAAAGTATAAGGGCTCATCGTTCCAGCACCTTTTTCCGTATCGTAGGCTTGCATCAGCATACAGCCTTGTTGTGACCAAAACTTCTGCAGTCTTAAAATTATTTCTTGCATTGATAACTGCTTTTCCATTGTCTTCCTCCTTGAATTTTTGGATGACTGCAATTCAAAATTTAGCCATAAAAAAAACCTATGCAACCACCCAAGTTGGTTACATAGGGACGATTTTCAACCGCGGTTCCACCCTACTTCCGGTTTTTTTACCGGCAACTTCATTTATAACTAAGCTCCGAAAACGCCAATCAACCAGTTTTAATCACCTGCTTACACCACTTCAGGCTCGCTAAGATCAACCCGGATGACCCTTTTTCATCTTTGCCTTTACGCCCTTAAGCTTAATCGAAGAAAAATAATTTGTCAATGTTTCGGCCATATTTTCATTTCTTCTAAAAAATGCCGCGATTTCAAATTTAAGCCAACTTCATTATCATAAATTTGATCCAAGGCCTGCCGTAAATTATTTTTTGTCGTTGCTTTAACCTGAATCGAATTCAAACGCCGCAAATCAATCCGCGCAAAAGTTCGTAAAAGGTACAGTGTTCGTTGATCTAAATGCATTCGTTGCGGATCTAAATGAAAATGTGTTGCACACAATAAGCCACCATAACTTTCTGAGAAGTCAAAGTTACCAGTCTTTTGATGACAAATTACGCAATCTTGTAAGTTAGGTTTAACTCCAAAAAAATTAAGGAGTTGAACTTCGATGATATTAACAATAATTGCCGGGTCAAAATGCTGGTCAATCAGCTGCAATGCCCGCTGAAGTTGAATAAACCAACCACCAAGCGGCCGGGAATCACCAAATGCTGCAGCAGCTAGTTCCAAAAGATAAGTTGCATAAGCATTTAACTCAATATCCTGCAATAAGTTTTGATAATGTTCGACATCTTTAACACTATTAATAAATGATAAACCATCAGCGTTAATGGCACCAAGGTAATTAGCCTGTGTAAATGGCAAAATTGCAGATCCTAGCCGAAACCCCCTTTTCCGCGCACCACGCACAAAGAACATCTTAAAACCAAAATTATCAGTTAGGATTTTTACTAGCATATCTCTTTCCCGATAATCACGGCGAAAAAAAACAATTCCAGCAAATTCAGCAGCTTGGGCCTGACTCATCTATGTCACCTCATTAATGCTCAGTCTTCATCTGGCTGATAGCCTAAAGATTGCAAATCAACTTTCCGATCACGCCAATCCTTTTGAACTTTGACCCAGAGTTCCAGAAAGACTTTATCCCCTAACAATAGTTCAATTTGCTTGCGCGCCTGGGTACCAATTTGCTTGAGCATTTTGCCGCCACGACCAATTAAAATTCCCTTTTGCGACGAGCGTTCAACAACAATTGTCGCTTGAACCAAGACTTTCTGCTGATCCTGACGTTGAATCTTCTCAGTTACGACTGCTACCGAGTGCGGGACTTCCTGTCGAGTCAACTTTAGAACTTGCTCGCGAACCAATTCGGCAACAATAAATCTTTCTGGATGATCAGTAATCTGATCAGCTGGATAATACTGCGGTCCAGCTGGCAGCATGTTAGTCACTGCGCTTAAAAGTTCTTCGCAATTGATTCCTTCAAGAGCTGAAATTGGATAAATTTCTTGAAAATCAAGTGTTTGGCGAAAATCTTCGACAAACGGCAACAAATCATCTGGCTGAACCTGATCGATCTTATTGATCACTAAAAAAATTGGTTGATTGACTTTCTTTAACCGTTCAATAATAAAGTCATCCCCACGACCGCGCCTTTGAGTTGCATTGACCATAAATAAAACCGCATCAACATCATTTAAAGTTGAGAGAGCCGCTTGTACCATATAATCTCCCAACTGACTTTGTGGTTTATGGATTCCTGGGGTATCAATAAAAACCACTTGACTATCAGTGGTGGTATAAATTCCTTGGATCTTATTCCGAGTTGTCTGAGCTTTATCACTCATAATGGCAATTTTTTGACCAATAATTCGATTTAAAAAGGTTGATTTGCCAACGTTAGGCCGACCAATAATGGCCACAAAACCAGAATGTTTCATTAATTCCATCAAATTTACTCCTTTATCTAGCAAACAACTGCCAGATTTTTACACCAAAAATTATTGTGCCAACAATCAAAGCAAAAATCGCATTCAACAAAACTGCCGCCGAAGCCATATCTTTAGCTTTTTTTGCTAAAGGATCACTATGAAACTTAGTGACTAGATCGACAATATTTTCAATGACGGTATTCCAAATTTCACTCGCCAAAACACTAATAATACTCCAACAGAGCCATAACCATTCATTCAGATCTAACTTTAAATAAATTCCCAACAAAATTGCAGCAATCATCGCCGCAGTGTCAAAGCGAAAATTACGTTCATCTAGCCAGACCGTCTTCAAACCGGTCAACGCGTGCCCTAATGATTGACAAAAATTATGATTTTTCCAGCGCCGTTGCTGCTCTTTATCTTTTAAGTCCATAAGCATCTAAAATCTTTCGTTGTAAACTGAACATTACTTTTTCATCTTCCGATTTCATATGATCATAGCCATTTAAGTGCAAAAAACCATGAATCACTAAAAAACCTAATTCGCGTTCTTCAGAATGCTGCAAATAGGCGGCTTGTTCTTTAACTTTATCAACTGACACCATAATGTCACCAATATTTTTAGGCTCTTTAAAATCGGCATCTGCTGGGATAATTATTGGATCCTCGCTACCAGTTTCTTCGATTGCAAAACTGATCACATCAGTTGGTTTGTCGACTCCGCGATATTTTTTGTTGATTTGATGAATGTGTTCATTGTCCATTAAAGTAACTGACATTTCAGTTTCCTCTGGCAGTTTCAAGTAGTTACCAGCATACTCAAGGACAGCTCGAATTAATTCAATCCAGTTGGAATCTGCTTGTTTGGTGTCATCATAAATTTCTAAATCCACTATTCTTGCCTCTTTCTTTCATCATCTTCTTTAGCATACGCTTGAATGATCTCAGCTACAATTGGATGCCGAACGACGTCAACGGCCGCAAACTTAACAAAAGCAATTCGTGGTAAGCCTTGCAAGATCTCCCAAGCATTAATTAAACCGCTTTGACTATGACCTTTAGGTAAATCAATCTGAGTTTGATCTCCATTTACCACCATTTTGGAGCCAAAACCTAAACGAGTTAAAAACATCTTCATCTGAGCACGGGTTGTGTTTTGAGCTTCATCCAAAATAACAAAGGCATTCTCCAATGTTCGACCGCGCATGTAAGCTAATGGTGCAATTTCGATTGTTCCCCGTTCGATCAAACGTTCCGTGTGTTCTTTTCCAATGATCGTGTAAAGTGCATCATAAATTGGCCGCAAATAAGGATCAACTTTTTCTTTGAGATCGCCAGGTAAAAAGCCTAATGATTCACCAGCTTCAACAGCTGGTCGAGTCAAGATGATTTTTTCAACTTGATTTTTTTTCAAAGCAGCTGCTGCCATTACGACCGCTAAAAAAGTTTTAGCGGTTCCCGCTGGTCCGATCCCAAAAACTAAATCTGATTTACGAATTGCATTAATATAACGCCTTTGTCCAGCAGTTTTACTGCGAATCGGACGTTTTTTTTGATCATAAAGCAATACTTCCATATAAAGATCATGAAAGTAGTCAAGTGTTCCTTTGTCAGCCATCTTGATGGCTGACACCACATCTGTTGCTCCAATAGCAATCTTTTCCTCTAATAGCCGTTCTAACTGTGTCAGGATCGCATAAACCCGTTCAACAGCTGCCGGTTCACCGCTAATTCGGATTGCGTCGCCAAATGGTTGGACTTTGACCTGTTCTTTTTCTTCTAGTAATTGAACATATTGATCATTAACACCTAGCAAAGCCACTGATTGTTGTCCTTGGGCAACTTGAAAAGTTTTTTCTACAATCTGTTCACTTGTCAAATGTTCGACTCCTTATAAAACAACTTAATATGCTTAAATCATAGCATAAATAAAATCCAGATAAAAGTTTCAGCTGGTTTAAAAAAAGACAAGCTGCTAAAAAATAACAACTTGTCTTTAAAGATCTGAATTTAGTTAAACGGACTTACAGCAATGAGTTAACAATTTTGTTAACTAATTTTCCATCAGCTTGGCCTTTCAACTTCGGCATAACAGTTTTCATAACTTTGCCGAAATCTGCTTTTGAAGAAGCTCCCACTTCATTGATCGTTGTTTCGACGATTTTTTTGACTTCTACTTCGCTTAATTGCTGTGGTAGATAGCCCTGAACAACTTTGATTTCTTCTTCAATTGCTGGAAGTAAATCTTCACGTCCAGCTGATTTAAATTCTGACAATGAATCTTTCCGTTGTTTCAATTCACGAGTTAAAACTGCCAGTTCCTCATCACGGGTTAAATCATGTCCAACCTTGATTTTTTCATTCATCACCGCAGCCTTTAACATACGAACTGTACTTAAGCGTTGTTTGTCATGCGCCTTTAAAGCACTCTTCAGATCATTATTTAATAAATCGAGCAGGCTCATCAGTTCTATCCCTCCTTAGGATTAGAAACGACGCTTGTTTTTTCTTTTACGCGCTGCTTCAGATTTTTTCTTGCGTCTCACGCTAGGTTTCTCGTAAAATTCACGTTTACGGTATTCTTGTAAAGTACCTGTTTTTGAAACGGAACGTTTGAAGCGACGAAGAGCGTCATCAAGAGATTCGTTTTTACGAACGATCGTCTTTGACATTTTGTTTCCCTCCCTCCGAGCTTAAATGTAACCGTCATACTCTGCATAAAAAACACAAACTTTTAACAGTTCTTAACTATTATACAAAATGTAAGTTTGACCGTCAATAAAATTATGTCAGTTTCAAGGCTTGAATATTAGTTAATTTTTTTTTATAATAAATTAAACATCATGAAAGGGGTATCCAATCTTGGCTGACTCAAAACAACTGATCGTTTATGTAATCTCTGATTCTTTGGGCGAAACTGGTTACAACCTGGCAACGGCAGCAACCGTTCAATTTCCTAAGATCAAATTTCAATATCATCGCTTCCCATTGACCCGGACGAGCGCTAAGCTTGATAAGATTCTGCAACAGGCTCTGGGTGATAATGCTTTTGTTGTCCATACTTTTGTTGATACAAATCTCTCAGCTTATGTTAATAACTTCTGTCACCAGCACGAGCTGGGTGTTCTCGATGGCATGTCAAAATTAATCAAGGCCATTCAGCAAAGGACTGGCGAAAAACCCTTAGGACAAGCTGGACGCAATCACAAACTGACCCAAAATTATTTCAAACGGATCGATGCAATCGAATTTGCTGTCACTTACGATGATGGTAAGGATCCACGGGGTTTTTTAAATGCTGATATAGTTTTATTGGGTGTTTCAAGAACTTCGAAGACGCCACTGTCATTATATCTAGCCAATAAAAATTATCGGGTAGCAAATTTACCATTAGTTCCGCAAGCACAGTTACCAAAAGAAATTTGGCAAGTTAATCGAAAAAAGATTTTTGGTTTAACCAATGATCCCGCTGTCTTAAACAATATCCGTCGTCAGCGGATGTTGACTTATGGATTGAATCCCGATACTGCCTATTCAAATCTTGATAATATTGAAGGCGAACTCGAATACGCCCAAAAGCTGTATCAAAAGCTCGGTTGCACTGTGATCAACGTTGCCAACAAATCAATTGAAGAAACCGCGACTTTAATCACTGAACAATTAGACAAAAATGTTTCATTTTAACAATTGCCCTTGATTTTCAATGACCTTTTTCTTCATTCCGGTAAAAAATTTTTGCTGCTCCAGCATTTGAATCTCAAAAGCATAAGGCGGATATTGGTGCTGTTTATCTAATCCAATATATGGCGTTTCCATAATTTTCGGTACCGACTTTAGTGCCGGATGATGAACAATGTAGTTCAAAGCTTGAAAACCAATTGTCCCAAAACCAATATTTTCATGTCGATCCTTGTGGCTGCCACAAGGATTTTTTGAGTCATTTAAATGCAAAACTTGCAAACGTTCAAGACCAATGCAATGATCAAAATGCTCTAAAACACCATCAAAGTCATCTTTGACCGCATAGCCAGCATCATTAGTATGACAAGTATCAAAAGTTACTGAGAGTTTATCGTTGTAAACTACCCCAGCAATTATTTCAGCCAGCTGTTCAAAGGTCCGACCAACCTCAGTCCCCTTTCCAGCCATTGTTTCAAGTGCAATTTTAACCGTTTGTTGTGGTTCAATTACCGCATTTAAACCGCGAATAATATTTTTGATTGCTGCTTGATCACCAGCACCAACATGAGCTCCTGGGTGGAAAGTAATTTGGGTAGCATTTAAAGCCGCCGCTCTTTGAATTTCTTCATGCAAAAAATTGACGGCAAATTCAAAATTTTGGGGTTTCTTGGTATTGCCTAAATTAATGATATAAGGTGCATGGATAATCAATGGACCCAACTGGTTAGTTTGCATAAGCTTTTGTCCAGCCGCAATTTTCATCGCTGAGATTGGCTTCCGGCGGGTATTTTGTGGAGCACCAGTATAAATCATAAAACAAGTTGCCCGATAAGCAAGTGCTTCACGTGCCGCCCCTAAAAGCATATCTGGTGCTTTCATTCCAACATGACATCCCAAAAGTTCCATAATCTTCCTCCCTGTTTTAATTACCTACAATTTTAAAATCAATTTAGTGACGATTGGATTAGTAAGACGCAAATAAAGATTGATTAGTCCTGATTGATGAAGATATGGATTCTTTTTCCATTGAGGAAACCAACTATTTATTTTTTGCCAAATCTGAGATTCAAAATTCTTTTTCTCAGCTTGATTGGGTAATTGGCGAACCTTTCTGAGCAAAACATTGCCTAACAGGTTACGGCAAAAACGATATTCGATTTCTCTCGTAAAACGATTTTCTGCTTGTTGCTGATAATAGTCCAAAATATCCTGATAGATCCAAAAAATATCATCCAAACGACTTGCCTCATTATAAGAAATTGAATCATTTCGTTGCCGATAATGAACTTCAGGGATTTGATCAACTGCGACTTCCTTAATATTTTTCAGCTGAGCTACTAATTTAAAAAAGAAAGCTTGATCTTCATACAAACGTCCAGTTGGAAACAAAACCTTGGTCGCCAACAACCAACTACGCAAATAAAGCTTGTTCCATGCAACAACTCGTCCATGGACCAAATAATCATTAAGTGAATTATAATCTGTCCGCAAATCTTGCCGGGCATGATTGCTGAACTCCCAAATAAAATTGCATTCGATAATTTTCTTTTGTCCACCAACGCTTAACGCATACATCCGCTCCAGCATTTTCGGTTCAACATAGTCATCTGAATCAATGAACAACACATATTTACCTTGACAATATTGTAAGCCAAAATTCCTAGCTGCTGATAAACCGCCATTTTTTTGACTATACAATCTAATCAAGTGCGGATATTGATGCGCAAAAGTTTGACAGATCTTTAATGAGTCATCCGTACTGCCATCATTGACCACAATCAGTTCATAATCACTTGGCGCAAAAGTTTGCTGCAAGAGGCTGTTTAAACATTGCGGCAAAAATTCAGCTACATTATAAACTGGTACCACGACACTAATCTTTTTCATTATTCATCACCTAAATCAATGTTTGCCTAAGGCTTTAAAACGCCGCTTAACAGCCCAGCTTGCTCGCAAGAACCAGTTGATTTTCATCCCCAATTTTTTCCCAAATTTGCGATTCACTTGGCGAATGATTTTAATATGCCGCAAATTCTCTGGGTTTTGCCAAGTAGCACTATAATGATGGATACTGTAGGTGTTTTCTGTCAAATGGATCTCCCCAGTTAAAAAATCCATTGGAGCAAAATAGTCACTCGGATACAGCTTAATCCCAGCAATCGTTTGCAACCGGTTATTGGTTTTTAATCCCTTTTGACATAATAGCTTAGTTGTATAAGTCGGAACTGCCAATGTGTTTAAATGACCATTTTGATCAATAAACGCTAAGTCATCATAAATCTGACACAGCTCTTTAATTACCGGATCATGCTTTTGAGCGCCAAAACCCAAGCCAGGATTGATTGCAAAACCAATTTCATTTTCTTCAAATCCCATAAAGGCTTGATTATTCAATAAATAATCCAAATTTTTAAGCAGTTCAACATCAGTATCTAAATAAATCCCACCATACTGATAGACCACATCAAAGCCTAGATAATCTGAAACAAAACTCCATTTTCCCATTTGAGCTGCCTGTTGCATATAACGATTTTTTTGAACATCGTAGTTGGTTTCATCCCAACGAATAATTTGATAATCTGGACATTTTTTTTGCCAACTAGCCAGATAGTGCTGATACTCCGCCGGCAGTTTTTGCGAACCAAACCAACAATAGTGAATGATTTTCGGTATCATACGATTTCCTCCGTTTAGACTGTCAAAATTTGCTGACAAGCTGTTTTAATAAACTGACCCTGGCGCATTTTTCTCCCAATTCGCCGAGCATTTTGACTTAGGCGTTGATACTCGGTAACTGAAAGCCTGTCCAGCAGCGAATCAATCTGATCTAAACGATCAACTAGCAACCCGACTTGTTGTTGAGCAACAAAATCTGCTAAAGCAGCTTGTTTCCAGATAATCACCGGCAGTCCAGAACTAAGATAAAGTGAAGTTTTATGCGGATCGTTATATTTCAAATATTCGCCAAATAAACCGCTGCACCGATCAATTTGGTCACCATCCCAAATCAAACCAAAATTACCCTTCAAATGAGCTGGCAATTCAGCCGGCAAAAAAGAACCTTGATAAGCAACTCTGGCCGGATAACTGGCTGCTGGATTTGAACCATATAAGTAAAATTGATGTTGAACTCGCAAATTTTGAATGAAGCCAGCCTTCGCTAAATTACCTGCATAACAAAGACTGCCTCTATATGGTAGCTCGACAAATGGTTGCGGATTAGCATAATCAAAAATCTGCAAATCAATCATCGGTACTAAAACACCCTGTTGGCTTAACCAAGCTTTCATCTTTGAATTATGGACAATTAATCCATTCGTCTGATTAAAAAATTTAATTTCCTGCTGACGATAAGTCTGACTTGGTCGCTGCTGGCGCAATGATTCAACATCGTGAATAATCAAAAAAACTTGAGCTGCAGTTTTTTTTGCAGCTTGCAAGATTGCCCAATTAGTACGCCAATTAAACGCCGGATACTGAAAAAAAACTTGGTCTGCTGTTATATGAGCAAAGGTTTGTGGAATATCCCACCAGCTTTGTTTAAAACTCATCAATTTGGCTTTGCGATTACCTTGAAAATAAAAATTAACTGGCTGAAAACCATCGGCCGCCAAAAATTTTTCAATATCGCATTTAGCTTTGGGACCAGCTTCATTTTGTCCTTTATTATACATTGCCACCACTAATTTTTTAAAATTCATTTTTATCCCCTTTAATAGCCAATTAGTCAAGGCTCTGGTTCATAAAATCTTCCCATAATTTCGACATTATCAGAAATGCTGACAAATGCATACGGATCTGATTCTTTCATTGCCGCCTTTAACTCTGGTTTTTCGTAACGTGAAATAACCGTCAGCAAAACCGTTTTTTGATCATGCCGATAGGCCCCTTCTGCGTCATGAACAATCGTAATTCCCCGACTGAGCCGATTCTGAATACAATCGATCACACTTTTTGGTCGATCAGTAACAATCAAGACTTGCATTTTTTGCTGGCGCGTATATACCATATCCATGACTCGCGCATTAATAAAGATTCCTAAAGCTGAATAAAATGCATACGGCCAGCCATAGACGGCACCAGCTGCCAGGATAATAAAGAAATTAAAACACAGATTGATCGTTCCAATACTTTTGCCTGTTCGTTTGCGCAAAGTTAAGCCTAAAATATCTAAACCGCCAGTTGAAATCCCATTTTTTAAAGCTAAGCCCGTTCCAAAACCATTGATGGCTGCTCCAAAGATTGCACAAATAATCGGATCAGTTGTTAAGGTGATCGAATGCAAAGACTTGATCATCAAACTTGAACAGGTAACTGCTAAAATAGTAAAAAAAGTAAAGCGATGGCCAATTTGCTGCCAAGCTAAAATAAATAATGGTAAGTTCAAGACAAATAATAGTAAGGCAACTGAGGGTTGAAAAAATCCTGTTGAAAAATAACGTTTAGCTAAAGTTGCAACTAATTGGGCTAACCCCGTCACACCTGAGGAATAGATTTTACCGGGAGTCCAAAAAAAGTTCATCGCGATTGAAACTAAAATGCCATAAATGAAAGCCGTGGATGCTTTAGCAACGTATTGATGCTGTTTAACAATTTTTTGGAGTTCATCCATTGTCAGTTCGCTCCTAATTATTTTCTTGCCAGTGGACTTGCTTAAACTGCTGTCTGGTAGTTTCTTCTAAAGCAAAGCGCGCTGGATTTTTGCGATAAAAATGCTGATGATAATCCTCTGCAGGATAAAACGGTTGGGCATCCTCAATTTGAGTCACAATTGGTTGATCAAAACGACCACTTTTAATCAATCGCTCTCTTGATGCAAGTGCAATTTGATGCTGCTTGAGACTGTTAGTAAAAATCACCGGCCGATAATTGTCACCGCGATCTTGAAATTGTCCCATAGCATCGGTTGGATCGGTTTGCTGCCAATAAATTTCAACTAACTGCTGATAAGAGATGATAGTCGGATCAAACGTGATTTTAACCGCCTCAGTATGTCCGGTCGTATGCGAACAGACTTGCTCGTAAGTTGGATTTGGCACGTGACCGCCAGTATAACCTGAAACAACACTTATTATTCCTGGCTGCTGATCAAAAGGTTGCACCATGCACCAAAAACAACCACCTGCAAAAATAGCTGTTTCTTGTCGTTTAGCCATTTTATACTCCCCCTCAAATTCTTCGATCATCATTTAAAATACCTTAAAATCCAACAAGGTGCAAGTTTTCTTGCACCAAAAAAGTCTGGCTGTTCACCAGACTTTTTAATTAATGATTAGTCATCCTCGATTTCTAAGCCTAATTCATCCAACTGTTTGGCTGAAACTGTTGAAGGAGCATTAGTCAACGGTTCAGATGCTTTGGAATTCTTAGGAAAGGCGATTACTTCACGAATATTATCCTTACCTGACAACAGCATCGCAAACCGATCAAGTCCAATTGCTAGACCACCATGCGGAGGAAATCCATAATCAAAGGCATCCAGCAAAAAGCCAAACTGACTTTCTGCTCGTTCTTTGCTAAAGCCTAATGCTTTAAACATTTTCTCTTGAATATCGCGTCGATGAATCCTAATCGAACCACCGCCCAGCTCATAGCCATTTAAAACAATATCGTAACTTTGCGCATGAGCTTGGTGCGGGTCGGTATCCAGTAAATGGATATCCTCTTCATTTGGCATGGTAAATGGATGGTGGGCCGCAATATAACGGTGGAACTCTTCACTATATTCAAACAATGGCCAATCAACGACCCACAAATAGTTAAACTTGCTTTCATCGATCAAATTCATTTCATGCGCAATACTGGTCCGTAGATAGCCTAATGCATCAGCCACGACTTTGCGCGTATCAGCAACAAACAAGATCAAATCACCAACCTTGGCTCCAGCTGCTGACTTAATTCCAGCAACCTGGTCTTTAAAGAACTTGGCAATTGGGCCAGAAAAGCCGTCGGGCGTAACTTTTAACCAAGCTAACCCTTTGGCGCCAAAGCGTTTCAAATAATCCTGCTTAGCTTCAATTTCTTTACGTGAATAATGGTTGGCGCCATTGGGTACAACGATGGCTTTAACCTGACCACCTTTTTGCAAAACATTTTGGAAGACTTTAAAATCAACATTTTTAACAGCTGCCGCCATATCAATCAATTCCATCCCAAAACGTGTATCAGGTTTATCTGAGCCAAAACGATCCATTGCTTCATCCCAAGTGATTCTTGGTAATGGTAATTTGATTTCGATTCCTAAAACATCCTGCATTACTTTTTTCAGCAAGCCTTCAGTAATACTTTGAATATCTTGCGCTGTCAAAAATGAAGTTTCCAAATCAATTTGGGTAAATTCCGGCTGCCGATCACCACGCAAGTCTTCATCCCGAAAACAGCGAGCGATTTGGTAATAACGATCAAACCCAGCACCCATCAATAGCTGCTTAAAAAGCTGCGGAGATTGTGGTAAAGCATAAAAATGTCCGGGATAGACGCGTGAAGGAACTAAGTAATCGCGTGCCCCTTCTGGCGTTGATTTAGTTAAGTACGGCGTTTCAATATTGATAAAATCTTGATCAGCCAAATAACGATGAACGGCCTGCAAAATTTTGCTGCGTAAAATAATTGCTTGTTGCATTTCTGGACGTCGTAAATCTAAATAACGATATTTCAAACGTAAATCATCCGCAACCTTGATACCATTTTCAATATAAAATGGTGGTGTTTTTGCCTTACTCAAAATATTAACTTGATGAGCCTCAACTTCAATCGTTCCAGTTTTCATTTTAGAATTTATTTCTTCATCCGCGCGACGAACAACGATCCCACTGACTTCGATCACGTACTCATTCCGTAACTGATCAGCAATTTTTAGTGCATCTGGTTCAAATTCTTGACTAAAAACTAATTGCACGATTCCTTCACGATCACGCAAATCGATAAAAATTAAATTTCCTAAATCACGCCTTTTTTGAACCCAACCTTTTAGACAAACTTGCTGGCCTAAAAAGCTTTCATTGACTAAGCCGCAATAAGTTGTTCTTTTCATCTTGTTCTTTGCTCCTTTTTCTCAGTAATCTTTTGCCAAACAGCTGTAAAATTCGTCAACGCTGCAGTTAAATCAATTGTTGTTTCCTGACTCGTCGCCATGTTTTTGACTTTAGCAACTTGCTTTTCCAATTCAGCTTCACCAATCGTAACTGTAAAACTTGCCGCTTGCCGGTTAGCTGCTTTGAATTGCCCCTTAGGCTTACGATTCAGATAATCCCGATCAGCTGTTAAACCAGCTTGGCGAATAGCTTGTACCAGCTGGAGAGTAACCGCATCAGTGGCCTGACCGATTCCAACAACATATACATCTAATTGATTAGCCAGCTGCTGGCTGTTGCCCTCGGCCTCCAACACTAACAATAACCGCTCGACACCCAGCGCAAAACCAATTCCAGGAACTTCTGGACCGCCTAATTGCTCAACTAAGCCATTATAGCGTCCACCAGCACAGACAGTTGTCCATTTGCCACCAAAAGCTTTTGAATCACTCATAATTTCAAAAATCGTATGATTGTAATAATCCAATCCGCGAACCATTGTCGGATCGATTTCAAAGTCGATTTTCAAGGCATTTAAACGATCCTTGACTTGTTGAAAGTGCTCGGCAGCTGCACTTGTTAAATAATCAGTAATTTGCGGTGCATTTTTAACAATGACTTGATCTTGGGAATCTTTGCTGTCTAATACCCGCAATGGATTCTTCTTTAACCTAATTTGCGAGTCTTTGCTTAACTGATCAGCATACGGCTGCAAATAATCAACCAACGCTTGATGATAAGCTGCTCGTGAAGTTCGATCACCTAAGGTATTTAAAACTAATTTGACGTTTTTTAACCCCATGCTTTGCAGTAAATCAAGGGCCATCGCCATGACTTCAACATCCAAGGTCGGATTATCGACTCCAAAAGCTTCTACTCCGATTTGATGAAACTGTCTGAGTCTTCCCGATTGCGGTCGCTCATAACGAAACATCGGTCCCAAATAATAAGTCTTAAATGGTCGCTGAATTTCTGGCCCGTAAAGTTTGTTTTCAACATAAGCGCGAACAACCCCCGCCGTTCCTTCTGGTCGCAAAGTTATATGCCGTTGCCCTTTATCGTAAAAATCATACATCTCTTTGGTAACAATATCTGATGTTTCACCTGAAGTCCGTGAAAAGACTTCAAAGCTTTCAAAAATTGGAGTCCGAATCTCCTGATAACGATATTTTTTAAAAACCTGGCGTGCAATTTTTTCAACAAATTGCCATTTTTCAGACTCACCGGGAATGATATCATTTGTGCCCTTTGGACGCTGATACTTCATTGATTTATCCTCCTTAAATAAAACAAAATAAAAAAGCCCTGTCAATTCGACAAGGGCGCAATCAGCACGGTACCACCTTTATTTAACACTTTTGGATAACGCCCCATAGCGGCATCTGCTAAAATGCACCTCGAAAGTGTCTTTTGCTTGTCTGTTCAGCAGGCCTTTCACCAAATCACCCTTCGCTGTTTCTGAAAACCCAAGCTACTTTTCTTCCGTTCGGTTTTAACTATACTGTAGTAAAAGATACCTGAAATTAACTACTAAGTCAAGTTAGTTTAAAAATCAGGAATAAAAAAATGATTTCTTTATAATCGCAACATTTATTTGTTATAATTATCAATTGAAAACTAATTAATATATTGGAGTTAACAACAGCCATGAGAAGTAAACGTTCAAAAATCGCACATCGGCATCAAAGTCTGATTTTTTTAATAACTGTCACATTTCTGCTAGCGGGCATCCTTTGCTGGCGAACATATTCTTATTTTAAACAAGTCGAAGTTAACGTTGCTCAAGTCCAATTGCGTCAAGGACCCGGCATCGAATACCAAGCCAAGGGCCAGCTCAAACGTGGGAGTCGAATGACTGTCTTGCGCGAAAAATATCGTTGGTATTATGTCAAAACTGCCAATAATAAGTTCGGCTGGGTTGCTAGCTGGAATCTTAATCCTCAGGGTTCACAAACTGTCACCAAATTAAATAATGCCACGATTGTCCTTGATCCCGGTCACGGCGGTAGCGACTCCGGGGCACTTTCTGCTAATGGTAAGATGGAAAAAACTTATACTTTAAAATTGGCTAAAAAAGTTGCTGCTTTGCTTCGGCAAAAAGGCGCCAAGGTTTATTTGACCCGTACAAGTGATAAATTTGTCAGTTTAGCAGCTCGGCCTGCTTTATCAAATCAAGTCCATGCCAATGCTTTCATTAGTTTTCATTTTGATTCTTCACCTCAGCAAAATTTGGCTTCCGGTGTAACAACTTATTATTACCACCGTCAATTGTCGTATAGTTTAGCACATACTATTAACCAACAACTAAATAACTTGAACTTAAAGAATCGTGGAATCGACTTTGGCAACTTTGAAGTCATTAGAGACAACGATTACCCAGCCGTTTTGCTAGAAATGGGCTACATTAATAGCGATCATGACTTTGCCGAAATCAGATCTAATCAATATCTGGCAGAAGTTGCCAACGATGTCGTTAAAGGTCTTAGCAATTACTTTGCTACCAGTTCTTCAACTAATTAAGACGAAAAAGCTGATTGAGTGCTTGATAACTGCTAAATTTTAAGTCATAAGCAGTGAAATTTATGAGTTCATCCGGCGCAAATAACCAGCCCTGCATCCCAGCTCGCTGGCCAGCAACAATGTCTAACGGTCGATCGCCGATCATTACTGCTGTAGCTGGATCAATCGTATATTTGTGGCACAAATAATTTAAAGATGCCGGATCAGGTTTGCGTGCAAATTTCATTTCTGCTGTAACTCCGCCAGTAAAAAACTTTTCCAAATCATCATTTTTTAGTAACTGCCAAGCAGATGAGTCCCGGTGAGTCAACAAAAATTGCTGTTTGCCTTGTTGAAACAATAATTGGCAAACGGTGCTTACTCCTGACATTGGTTTTGCTGACAGTGAATGTTGACTTTCCAATTTGCGATAGATTGTCCAAATTTGCTGCCTTAGATCATGCTTTTCACTAAAAAAAGTGTCAAAGGTCTGATGAACTGAGGTCTGCCGAAAATGACGAAAAATCTGTTGATAATCTAAAGAAATGTTAAAATTTTCAGCCGCTTGCAACAAACTCGCGGTCATTTCTGGATAGGTGTCGTAAAGCGTTCCATCAAAGTCCCAAAAGACTGTACTTATCTGCTTAACCACTTCTTTATTCTTCAAACTTGCTTGCTCCTCTTTTTCAACCAATCAACGGCAATATTCATCGCCAGGCGACAGGCATTGGTCTTATCTAGCTGATTTTTCGTAACAAAATCGTGAATAATCCCTTGTAAGCGTAACTCAGCCACTTTACCACCAGCATCTCGCAATTTACGTGCTAAAGCTTCTGCTTCATCGCGAACTGGATCAGCTTCTGCAGTTAAAATCAAAGTTTCTGGTAACTTTTTTAATAATTCAAATGAAGCCAGCAATGGCGAATAGTGCCAATCATTTCTTTGCTCATCTGTTTGCAGATACTGTTGCCAACACCACTTCATCTCTTCGCGGGTCAAATCGTAACCACCAGCATATTGCAGGTAAGATTCAGTCTCAAAGCTGGCATTCACAACTGGATAGAATAAAAGCAGTTTATAAATTGGCAGCTGCGCGGTTTGAGCCAAAGTTAAAGCTAAACTAATGGCCATTCCACCACCAACATCATCTCCAGCTAACATTAAACGTTCCAGCGACAAGGGCGTTTTTGCTGTCAGCTCCGGCAGTCTTAAAAAGCATTGCTGCAGTTGCTGCAATTGAAACGGAGCTTTTTTTTCCGGTGCTAAAGCATAGCAGGGGAAAATTACGGCCGCATGTGAGCGGTAGACGATCTCGCGGACCATTTTATCATGCGAAAAAATCCCACCATTAACAAACTGTCCGCCGTGAATATAAAAAATAGTTGGAATTTTTTCGCCTGGCCGTAAGTGATGTGGAAAGTAAACTCTAACTGGTAATTCTCCTAAATCATTACCTAAATCAAGTTTTAAATCGTGAAACTTGACAGGATGGATGAAAACCGTTGAACGCTGATCAAACCTCAACTGTTGCCGTAAGACTTCTAAACCAATGGTAGTTGGCACAAAAATGTCTTGATGCTGCAGGCAGAGGTTTTTGGCTGCTGATTCCAAAGAAATTAATCGCAATTGTCACCCTCCTTTATTTAACCCAAATTATCAGTATCATAAATTAAGGTTACTGGGCCGTCATTAATCAACTCGACCTGCATGTCTGCTCCAAACATTCCTTCTGCCACTTTTAGTCCTTCAGTTCTCAAAGCCTGATTAAATACTTGATAATTTTTCTGGGCCGCAACTGGATCTTGCGCTAAAGAAAAACCTGGCCGATTGCCTTTGCGTAAAGCAGCATACAAAGTAAACTGTGAAACTGAAAGGATTTCCCCGCTAACTTGATGAATGTCTAAATTTAACTTGCCACTTTTATCGGCAAAGACCCGCACATGACTAATTTTATGCACTAAATAGTCAATTTGTTTTTGAGTATCGCCAGCTTCAAAACCAACTAACAACAAGTAGCCTTGATCTATTTGTCCGACAACTTGCTGATCAACTTTAACACTTGCCTTTTTAACTCGCTGTAAAACAATGCGCATTTTTTCTGATCACCTGCTCTTTTATCTAATGGATCGTTCGCTTGACAACATAAACATCTGGAACTTTTTTAATATTATCGATCACTCGTTGCAAATGTAAACGATCTTTGATCCCGACGGTGACTTCCATCGTCGCCAATTTGTTATGGTCAACGCGTCCATTGACCGAACTCAACTGACGCGTACTGTTATTTAAGGCTTGCAGCACATCATTTAATAAGCCATTACGATTATATCCTTGAATTTGCAGATCCGCATTGTAATAAGTCTGGCTTTCGGGATCAATATTCCATGAAACCTCAATCAAACGACTGCCATTCTTTTCAGCATTTTTAATATTAGGACAATCCGCTCGATGGACTGAAACCCCGCGTCCCTTGGTAATGTAACCAACAATTTCATCGCCTGGAATCGGATTACAACAATGACTCAAACGAACTAAAAGATTATCAACTCCCTCAATTACTACTGCACTATCTTTACTGACAGGAGTATTTTGCTGACTTTCATGAGAAATTTCTTTGTGTTCTTCTAATAAAGCCTTTTGCGCCTCGAGCTTTTTATCCACTTCACGCTGTTGCCGGATCTTTTCCGTCAAAATATTGATGATTCCTAAGGGTGCCAACTCACCAAATCCTAACGCGGCATAAAGATCATCAGCACTTGAAAATTTGCGTCGTTGCAACGCCTTATCGATATTCTCTGGTACTAAGATCTTCTTTGGTTCAAACCCCATTTCAATCAAATTGGTATTTAAAATTTCTCTTCCTTTTTCAATATTTTCTGTCCGATCGCGCTGTTTAAAGAAACGTTTAATTTTGTTTCGGGCTTTATTAGTATGAACCAATTTCAACCAATCACGACTCGGGCCAGTTGAGTTTGTGGAAGTCAAAATATCAACGATTTCGCCATTTCTGATTTGGTAATCAAGTGGCACAATTTTGCCATTTACTTTAGCCCCAACTGTCTTATTGCCGATCTCAGTATGAATTGAATAAGCCATATCTAACGGACCGGCTCCTTTGGGCAGTTCCAAAACATCGCCCTTCGGAGTAAATACATAAACACGGTCGCCAAAAAGATCCCCCTTGACACTCTCCATAAATTCAGCAGCGTCATTGCTTTCATCCTGGAGTTCAACGATTTCTTTGAACCAGTTAAGCTTATTACCAGTTTTATCGGGTTTAACACCATTCGTTTTGCCTTCTTTATAGGCCCAGTGCGCCGCGACCCCATATTCAGCAACCCGATGCATTTCTTCCGTTCGAATCTGGACTTCAAACGGTTTGCCATTTGGCCCGATAACGGTTGTGTGCAACGATTGATACATATTAGCCTTGGGCATGGCAATATAGTCCTTAAAACGCCCGGGCATTGGTTTCCATTTAGTATGAATTGCACCCAAAACAGCGTAACAGTCTTTGATTGAACTAACGATTACCCGTACTGCCAGCAGATCATAAATCTGACTAAATTGTTTATGTTGATCTTTCATTTTGCGATAAATTGAATAAATATGCTTAGGACGGCCGTAAATCTCGCAGTCCAAATGCAGATCAGCGATTGCACCCTTGATTTCTTCAATCGCACGATTAATATAGGCAACTCGTTCCGCACGCTTCGAATTCATTAAATGCACGATTCGATAATATTGCTGCGGATTCAAATAACGCAAGGAAATGTCTTCCAATTCCCATTTGATCGTACTAATTCCTAAGCGATCGGCCAATGGTGCATAGATTTCCAGTGTTTCATTAGCGATCCGCCGTTGTTTATCCGGTCGTAAATGATTGAGTGTCCGCATATTATGTAAACGATCGGCTAATTTAACGATAATTACTCGCAAATCTTTGGACATCGCCAACAACAATTTACGGTGGTTCTCTGCTAATTGTTCTTGATGAGATTTATAACGGATTTTGCTCAGTTTAGTCACGCCATCAACGATCACCTCAACATCGTGTCCAAACAACTCACCAACATCGCCCAAGGTGACATTAGTGTCTTCAACAACATCATGTAAAAAACCAGCACAAACTGTTGCCGGATCCATTTTCAAATTAGCTAAGATACCAGCCACTTGAATCGGATGCATAATATATGGTTCACCTGATTGACGACGTTGATCCTGATGAACATAAGCTGCAAAGTTATAAGCCTTTTTAACTAACTCTACGTGCGTTTGGTTCATATACTTTTCAACCATTTGAAAAACATCTTCCGCCGTCCAAGTCATTTCTTTTGCCATTTTATTCACTCCCCCTAAATCAACTACCTGTCACTAAAGCAACAAGTTCCCCTCATCTAGTAACGAAATAAAAGCGGTCAGCACCGTTTTTAAAAAAGTTGATCACTTTCGGAAAGCTCCATATGCTAAAAATGTAAAAATTACATAAGCCCCCGCAAAATAATAAGCATAGCTATCAAAAAAGAAATGAACGCCAATCAAATAAACGACCGGAAAGAACAGCAAATATACTAGTGGCTGTTGTTTTAAACCGACTATCACTCCGACCACTAATGAATAAATGACGTTAATTCCAAATAATATCAAACCTAGTCTTTGAACATCCGAGGCGTTAGTTTCAATAAAAATTATTGGAACAACAAAAGAAAGCGCCGCCGCCAAAGCCAAATACCAAAGAGCTGTAACTGAAAAAAGCTTACTCCGATTCATTGTAAAATCTCCGTTTCTTTTAATTGTTATTATTTTACCCTAATTCTAAGGCAAAAGAAAGTGTCGCTAATAAATACCAAGGTGCTGTTTCGGCCCGCATGATCCGAGGTCCTAAGCCAGCTAAATAACATCTTTGCTGTTGAAGATAAGCAACTTCAGCCAATGAAAGCCCACCTTCTGGGCCAAAAACTGCAACTAGAGTTGGTCTGGTCTGCTGTTTTGTTAATTGCTGTCTGATTTTTTGAATAATCAGTGGCAAAGCTTGTTTCTCACCTTGTTTAGCTGATTCTTCGTAAGCTGCTACTCGATACTGGTATTTTGAAAAATCAAATTTTTTCAACTCCGTTACAAAGTTAATTAACGGTACCTGGGTTCGATGCGATTGTTCAGCAGCTCCTTGAGCGATTTTTTGCAATCGTCCCAACTTCTTAGAAGCTTTTTGCTCATTCCACTGAGCAACAGAAAAATCAGCGTTGAAAAAAATAATGCTGGCTGCTCCTAATTCGGTTGCTTTTTGAATTAACAAATCTGGTTTGGAATTTTTGATCAATCCGGCTAAAATTGTTATTTTGACTGGAAGTTCGACCTGAGGCTGACTTGTCTTGAGCGTTTTAGCAAAAGCTTGATCAGCAAAAACGCGGGTTAGTTTCATTAATTTAACCCTTTGCTGTTGGTCTACCAATTCAAACATTTGACCTTCTTTATCCCGCAAGACTTTAATTGCATGATGAAAAATTTGAGGCTCTAATTGATAATCTGCTGGAACCTCGCTTAATTTAGTAAAATAGCGTTGCATTGCTGACTCCTTAATCATTTTTTTGAGCAACGATCCCCAACCAATTTTTCAATTGTGATTTTTGTAGAACCGTAAAATTATTCTGTAACAGTGCAGTTTCAACAATTGTTTGTTTTTCAAGAATTATTCCTGAAAGAATCAACTTTCCTTTCGACTTCAAATAATGAGCGACCGTTGGCAATAATTGTAAGATCAGATTTGGTAAAAGATTAGCAATTATTAGATCAGCTGGCCTTCTTGCATTTTGCAATAAATTACTCTGCATGAATGAAACATTCTTAGCTAAGCCGTTGAGCTGCAAATTTTTCTTAGCCGCTGCTAAAGCAAGCACGTCAAGCTCATAGCCATCGACCCACTCAGCTCCTAACAAGCTGGAAGCTAAACTTAAGATCCCTGAACCAGCTCCAACATCAATTACTGACTGATTGGTAAGTAAGCTTTCCTCGAGTGCTTGCAGTGCTAAAATCGTAGTTGGATGCATTCCCGTTCCAAAAGATTGACCAGGGTTCAATTTCAGCACTATTTCACCCTGAAACTTGGAGCAATATTTTTTCCAAGCGGGAACGATCGTTAAGAAATGACTAATATGCTGAATATTATAATAATTTTCCCACTGATGCTGCCATGTCTCTTCATCAACTTGGACTACTTTCCAAGTCAGTGCGCCGACTTTTAATTGACAATTTCTCAAACTATTTAATTGCTGTTTTATTTCAGTAAAATTCTGATCCCATTCAGGTGTTATATTAAAGTAGCCAATTAACTTAACTGGTTGTCGCGAATCACCTTGAAAATCCAAATCATCAATTTGATTTCCCAAACTGCCTGCTTGTAATAATATTTCACTCGCAGCCGCAACCGCTTGATTATCAAGTGAAATGGTCAATTTATTCCATTGCAAAAACTCGTCCTCCGTATTCTTCAATGTTAATGTCTATAAGCTATCTTAGTAGCTCAAAATTAGACTGGCAATCATTATTTTAAAATTACTAGTTATTTCAGTCGTTTTTTGCTAAAATTTACTTGAATTTAATTCGAAATCAAATATGCCATTTGATCAACTACAGCTTAAAGATCTATAATTAATTTAATTGCTATTATGAATACTTAATTAACCAGTAGCAATGACTTAATGACAATTGGTGATTATAGCTATTTTTTCCAAAAAACAGTACAAATTGGGAGGGACAGGTAACAGCCTTTTCTAGGTTGTCAAATCAATGATAAAGTTTATAGGATTGATACTTTACATATTTTGGATTTTGTTATTGTTTTTAAAATATCAACAACTAGTTAAAAATCGGCATTTTTCTTACAAAGAACTTTTTTTTGGCCATCTTTCTTGGTATCAAAATTCACGCAATTGGGTCTTGATTTTAGCTATTTTAATTTGTGAATTGACACTAAAGTTAAAAAGTATTTATCTCTTACTAGCCTTGACTGGTTTATTACTTTTATTAATTAGTGGACTCAACTGGCATTTTAAAATCCAACGCTCTATCATAACTTTAAGTGTCTTTTTTCTTGGAGCTTTAATGATGTTTGGTAGCGGCTGGATCCTTTATCAGCTTTAAGAACTATAATTTTGCTGAATTAAATTAAATCTTGAAAATCAAGGAGATAATTAAATTGAAAATCGTATTTGATCTTTGGCGTTATTCTGATTGGGGATACACAGTTGAAACACGGGAAAATGGCAAGTTGCATAAATTTGAGCGCTATGACGTTCACGACAAGCTTCTAGCTAGTTTTACCCCAAAGGATTTACAACAAATGGCTACTTGCATCGAAAAGTTAAATGATGGTGAGGATTTGCTTAACTGGAACGATTTGGATCCTTTACCAGCAACAAGCAAGTAAACTATAGTTCAGCCAATTAGCAAAAATGCAGGTGGTCATTAGCCTGCATTTTTTTACTATTACTAAATCAATTATCATCTCTTTTTCTGTCAACTTGGCTACCATACGCCATTTTATTACACCCGCTAAACTATTTATTTTGTTCTTCATCTGTCTTCAAAACTGCCATAAATGCCTCTTGTGGAACGATCACTCTACCAACAGCTTTCATCCGCTTTTTGCCACGTTTTTGTTTTTCAAGCAATTTTGCCCGTCGATCTGGATCGCCAGTATGAATCCGTGCAGTAACATCTTTGCGATAGGCTTTGATATTTGTTCGAGCAATTATTTTAGCACCAATTGCAGCTTGAATTGGAATTTCAAAGTTTTGCCGAGGAATAATGGCTTTAAGTCGAACCGTTATTTCTCGACCACGCTGTTGAGCATTTTGACGATGAGTAATAAAACTTAACGCATCAATTTTTTCTCCATTCAATAAAATATCAATTTTAACTAGATCACTTGGCTGACTAGTACTCAATTCATAATCAAGCGAAGCATAACCACGGGTGCTTGATTTCAATTTATCAAAAAAATCATAGATGATTTCTGCCAATGGAATTTGATAGATCACATTTACTCGATAATCATCTAGATAGTCCATCGTAACAAATTTGCCACGTTTTCTTTGGCAAAGTTCCATAACGGCACCCACATAATCATTGGGTACCATGATAGTTGCTTTGACAAACGGCTCGTTAATCTGTTTAATTTGAGCGATGTCGGGCATTTCAGATGGATTAGCGACTTTCAAATGTGATCCCTCAGCTAATTCAACATCATAAGTAACGGTTGGAGCCGTAGTAATCAAGTCCATATTAAATTCACGTTCCAATCGTTCTTGTACTACATCCATATGCAACAAACCCAAGAAACCACAGCGAAAGCCAAAGCCTAAGGCCTGCGAAGTTTCTGGTTCAAACTCCAACGCTGCATCATTAAGCTTCAATTTTTCCAAAGCTTCCCGCAAATCATTATACTTTGCATTATCTGTTGGATAAAGGCCCGCAAAGACCATTGGATTCATTTCACGATAACCCTTCAATGGTTTCGCAGCCGGATTAATAGCTGAAGTCACCGTATCACCAACCCGGGTATCTTTGATATCTTTAATACTAGCAGTTAAATAGCCAACATCTCCAGCCATTAAATAGTCACGTTGCAATGGCTTAGGCGAATTAACCCCAACTTCAGTCACCTCATACTCAGTCTGACTATTCATTAACCGAATTCGATCGCCAGGTTTGACTACCCCATCGACAACTCTAATACTTAAAACGACTCCTCGATAATCATCATAAATTGAATCAAAGATCAAAGCTTTCAACGGTGCTTCTAAATCACCATCAGGAGCTGGTACCTGATGAACGATTTTTTCCAGGATCTCTTTAATACCAATTCCTTTTTTAGCACTAGCCAAAACTGCCCCAGTGGCATCTATACCGATCACATCTTCAATCTGTTGGCGCACTACTTCTGGTTGCGCCGATGGCAAATCAATTTTATTGATCACTGGTATAATTTCCAAATCATCGTCAATTGCTAGATAAACGTTAGCGACTGTTTGTGCTTCGACCCCTTGAGCAGCATCAACAACCAAAATTGCTCCTTCACAGGCTGCTAAGCTGCGTGAAACTTCATAGGAAAAATCAACATGACCTGGGGTGTCAATCAAATGGAAAATATAAGTCTGACCATCATCTGCCCGATAATGAAGTTCAACCGCGTTTAGTTTAATCGTAATGCCGCGTTCTCTTTCCAAATCCATAGAATCCAACAACTGATCTTTCATTTCCCGTTTTGAAACGGTATCCGTCAACTCAAGAATTCGATCAGCCAAAGTGGACTTACCGTGATCAATATGTGCAACGATTGAAAAATTTCGAATCCGCCGCTGCCGTTGCTTCATTTCTTTCAGATCCATTTTTATGCCTACTTTCTATCTACTTAACAGAATTATATCAATCATTTAAATCGAATACAATTAAGGGAAAACAAACCATCCTAGAAATAAAAATGGAGTCGCCGGCTTAAAACTGGCAACCCCAATTAAATCAATTAAAAACCATGCTTTTTGAAACGATCAAACAATGAACCCTCGCCAGCAACCTTTTCGCCACTAGCCTCAGCAAAAGCTTTTAAGGCTTCTTTTTGACGTGAATTCAATTTCTTAGGTGTCACAACTTTGACGGTTACTTCTTCATCACCCATTTCCTGAGTCCGTAAATGCGGAGCTCCTTTGCCACGTAAACGGAAAGTAGCACCTGATTGGGTCCCAGCTGGAATCTTCAGTTTAACATCTCCATGTACAGTTTTAGCTAAGACTTCATCACCTAGAGCAGCTTGCACAAAGCTGATTGGTTGCGTAAAGAAGATTTTCGTACCATCACGTTTAAAGATTTTGCTTGGTTTTACTCGGAAAACAATGTATAAATCACCATATGGTCCACCGTTAAAACCAGCTTCTCCTTGATTTTGCAAACGCATTTGATTGCCGTCTTCAATTCCGGCTGGGATTGAAACCTCAACTTCATGCCGTTCTTTGACATGACCAGTTCCTTGGCAGTCCTGACATTTTTCGCGGATCACTTTTCCTGTACCACCACAGACATTGCACTCAGCTTCACGAATAATTCGACCTAAAGGAGTATTTTGAGCTTGCCGAACCGTTCCTGAACCATGACATTTTTGACAAGTCTCTGGATGTGTCCCTGGTTTAGCACCAGATCCTTGGCACGTTTTGCATAAAGCTTCTCGAGTATATTGAATATCAGTTTTCTTCCCGAAAATTGCTTCTTCAAATGTTAAAGTCATATTATATTGTAAATCATGACCTTGTCGTGGCTGATTGCGTGAACGACCGCCGCCACCGCCACCAAAGAAAGATGAAAAAATGTCTTCAAAACCACCTGAGAAATCGCCAAAATCAGAACCCTGAAAACCGCCAAAACCTTGACCTGCATTGGCGCCAGTCGAGCCAAATTGATCAAACTGAGCTTTTTTCTGCGGATCACTTAAGATTTCATAGGCTTCATTGATTTCTTTAAACTTTTGTTCAGCTCCCGGTTCTTTATTTAAATCTGGATGATACTTTTTGGAAAGCCGCCGATAAGCTTTTTTAATTTCCGCAGCAGAAGCATCCCGTGAAACACCAAGCACTTCATAAGGATCTTTATTTCCTGCCATTTTCTCCCTCCATTACTTACAGTCTACTTAAAAAGAGTAACATAATCGTCCCGAAATAAAAAGTCAAAGTCCCGCAGGCCTTTGACTTTTTATCCAATCAGCACTGATTATTTTTTGTCATCTGGATTGACTTCTTTAAAGTCACCGTCAACTGTTCCGTCATCAGACTTTGAAGAACTATTCTTGGATTCAGTCGAACCATTATTTTGTCCATTCGCCTGTTGATCTTTTTGTGCTTGTTGATAAAGTTTCACTGACATATCCTGAACAATCTTCATCAAATCGTCTTTCTTTGCCCTCATCTCATCAGCATTATTAGCTTCTTGAGCCTTCTTCAGAGCATCACGAGCAGCCTCAGCCTTCTTGATCTCGTCATCAGATACTTTGCCTTTGACATCTTTCAAAGTCTTCTCAGAAGTAAAGAGCAACTGGTCAACCTCATTTTTAAGATCAACTTCTTCTTTACGCTTCTTATCAGCTGTTTCGTTTTCTTTGGCTTCTTTGACCATTCGCTGAATTTCTTCATCTGAAAGGCCAGATGAACTTTTGATCGTAATTTTTTGTTCTTTGTTCGTGCCTAAGTCTTTAGCTGAAACATTAACGATACCGTTTTTATCAATATCAAAAGTAACTTGAATTTGTGGAACTCCTCTAGGTGCCGCTGGAATATCCGTTAATTGGAAACGACCTAATGTTTTATTGTCGGCAGCCATCGGACGTTCACCTTGTAAAACATGGATATCAACAGCTGGTTGATTGTCAGCAGCCGTTGAAAATACTTGCGACTTGCTGGTTGGAATCGTTGTATTTCGATCAATCAACTTCGTAAAGACTCCACCCATGGTTTCAATTCCTAATGACAGTGGTGTAACGTCAAGTAACACAACATCCTTAACATCACCAGTAATTACCCCACCTTGAATGGCTGCTCCTAAAGCAACAGCTTCATCTGGGTTAACTGATTTATTTGGTTTATGGCCAGTTTCTTTTTCAACTGCTTCTTGAACAGCTGGAATCCGCGTCGAGCCACCAACTAAAATAACTTCATCAATATCAGTATTAGTTAACTTGGCATCATGTAAAGCATTGCGAACCGGAATCTTTGTTCTTTCAACTAAATCCGCAGTTAATTCATCAAACTTAGCCCTCGTCAATGTTTTTTCTAAATGCAATGGACCATTTGCGCCAGAAGTAATGAATGGTAAACTAATTTGTGAACTTGAAACACCCGAAAGATCTTTCTTAGCTTTCTCGGCTGCATCTTTCAAACGCTGCATTGCCATTTTATCCTGTGATAAATCAATACCATTTTCCTTTTTGAAATCATCAATTAGCCAATCCATGATCTTGCGGTCAAAATCATCACCGCCCAAATGTGTATCACCATTAGTCGAAAGGACTTCAAAGACACCATCGCCTAATTCAAGGATCGAAACATCAAATGTTCCACCGCCGAGGTCAAATACTAAGATTTTTTG
This sequence comes from Liquorilactobacillus sicerae, assembly GCF_029916425.1. Taxonomy (GTDB): domain Bacteria; phylum Bacillota; class Bacilli; order Lactobacillales; family Lactobacillaceae; genus Liquorilactobacillus; species Liquorilactobacillus sicerae. Next base: position 96,190 of record NZ_JAHAVQ010000005.1, read on the forward strand.
ATCTTTTTCAAGTTTGTCCAAACCATAAGCTAAAGCAGCAGCCGTTGGTTCATTAACAATTCTTTCGACCTTTAAGCCAGCTATTTTACCAGCATCTTTAGTTGCCTGGCGCTGAGCATCATTAAAGTAAGCTGGAACTGTAATAACAGCCTGAGCAACTTTTTCACCTAAATAAGCTTCTGAATACTCTTTAATGTACTGCAAAATCATCGCTGAAACTTCTTGAGGAGTATATTCTTTGCCTTCGACACTAACTTTATAATCAGCTTCACCCATGTGACGTTTAATTGAATAAATCGTATTTGGATTAGTAATTACCTGACGTTTAGCAACTTCACCAACTTGTCTTTCACCATTTTTAAAAGAAACAACTGACGGAGTTGTTCGGTTTCCTTCTGGATTAGTAATGATTTTAGGTTCCTTACCTTCAAGAACAGCCACTGCAGAATTAGTTGTTCCTAAATCAATACCAATGATTTTTGACATAATTTTCTACCTCTTTTTAGAATTTATTTTAATGATTGTTATTGTGCTACTACTACCATCGCTGGCCGCAAAACCCGATCCTTTAATAAGTAGCCGTCTTGGAAAACTTCTACGACTGTTTCAGACTTTTGATCCTTTTCAACCGGCACAGTCTTAACCGCTTGATGATAAAGTGGATCAAATGGTTGGCCCAATGCTTCGATTTTTGTAATATGATTATCTTTTAAAGCTTTTTCCATATCACGATGGACCATTTCAACTCCATGCTTCAACTGTTTTGAAACATCATCCTCAGCTTCAATTTGCAAAGCACGGGCTAAATTATCTAACACTGGTAAAACATCCTTAGCCAACGCTTGACCATCATATTTGATCAATTTAGCCTGTTCATTTTTAAAGCGAGTGGTCATATTAGCCATTTCAGCTTCGGCACGCAAATATTTATCTTCCAGTTGATCATACTTTGCTTGCAGATCTTTTAATTGTTGCTTCAACTCCTGGTCAACCACTTTTTTCGCAGGCTTTACTTTTGAAGTTTTTGTTTCCTTATCTGCTTTTTTTGCTGTTTGCTCTTTAACTGATTTTTGTTTATTTGCGTCCGTTTCTTTCTTAGCATTTTCTTGTTTTTGGCTAAGATGACTTTCCTTTTCTGACAAGTGAACACCCCTTCTCTAATTTCTAATCATAGAAATCATAATAATCAAGCATCCTATGCGCTAACTCATCACGAAAGACCTCAAGTAAAGCAATAATTTTCGAATATGGCATATTGGTCGGCCCAAGAATCGCAATTAACCCTTGACCATGCTGAGCTACATCATAAGTTGTTGAGATCAAGCTGTAGTTCAAAAGTGACCGATCAGCCATTTCATTGCCAAGTTTAACATGGATCGCTTGCTGATGATCTTGAGTTGCAACTAAATTAGTAATGTCTGCTGAGCGATCAATCAATGAATATAAAGCTTTGATCTGCTCAATATTACCATCTTCAACAAAGTCTAATAGATTGAGTTTACCACCCACATAAAATTGGTCATCAACTGCCTTGTTTAAAATACCACCAAAAATACTCAAGAAACCACTTGGCTGGCGGATATAATGAACCAGCACCGGAACACTTTCACGAAGCTTACTAACAACTTCATCCAACGGCAACCCAACAATTTGATCATTGATGATTCTAACCACTGCCTCCAGCTCCTCACCACTAATTTGTCTTGGTAAGTTAAATAGCTGGCTTTCGACTTCACCATCGCTCGTGATCAGCATGACCATGGCTTGCTGGTTACCCATTGGCATAATTCTAAAGCCTTGCAAACGAACCTGTTTAGCTGCCGGCTTAAATGCTATCGCTGTATAATTTGTCATTTGCGACAAAATTTTGGCTGACGTAGCAACCAGTTGATCGATTTTAAAAAACTGGTTATCTAATGATTTGCGGACATTATCGACCAGCTGCGGATCAATTGCTGAAGGCTTTACTAAATTGTCAACATAATAACGATAGCCCTTAAGTGATGGTATTCTCCCAGAAGAAGAGTGCTCCTTCAACAAAAATCCCATTTTCTCCAAAGTCGCCATCTCATTGCGGATTGTTGCTGAACTGACATGAACTGGTAATTGACTTTCCAAAGCCTTTGACCCAACTGGATGTCCAGCGTCAGCATAATCTTGAACAATTGTTTCGAGAATCAGCAGCTGCCTTTCGGTTAGCATGATTATCACCTCGATTAGCACTTAGCATCATTGAGTGCTAAGTCAATTATTAATATACAAGAAAAAGGCTGATAAGTCAAGAATTGAACTTTCATCAGCTAAAAAGAGTTCCCTTTCATTTTTGAAAATAGTTCAGCGTCTGCTGCTGATCGTTTTTTAACTGTTCAATCAGTGCTTGAGCACTAACAAACTTGACCTGTCCGCGTAAATAATGATACCAATTGACAATAACTTGTTGACCATAGACCATTTTAGAAAAATTAAGTAAATTTATTTCAATAGTTAGTTGTTGATCGTCGCCGAAAGTCTCATTTCTGCCAATTGAAGCCATTCCCAAATAATCTTTTCCATCTAGCCATACTTTGGTCGCATAAATTCCTTCCCCCAAAACTCGTTCCTGGGAATCAATTTTTAAATTTAAAGTTGGAAAGCCCAGCTGCCGACCCAGCTGCTTGCCATGAACAACAAGCCCCGTATTTTGGTAATGATAACCTAATAACCGATTTGCTAAATCGATTTGACCCGTATCTAGCAACTGGCGAATCGTTGTTGAGCTAATTTTCTCTTGTTCAAATAAAACATGTTTGACTGTGATTACTTGAAAGCGACCACGGGCAAATTTTGGCAAAGTTCGCATATTAGCAATCGTGTGCTTGCCATAAGTATAATCTTCACCTGCAACAACGGCTGTCGCATGCAGACCAACCATATATTTATCGACGAATTCCTGAGGCGGCATTTGCGGCAAGGCCCCCGCCAACTTGATCACATATACATAATCAGCACCTAACTGCTGGAATAATTCTAATTTATGCTTCAATGTCGTCAAATAATGAACCTGCTTGGTCGGGACATGCTGAAAAACGATCATTGGATGCCGGTCAAGGGTCATCACTGCTAACTTGCAGCCCAATTTTTTTGCCTGTCGAGCTGCCGTTTTGATCACCTGTTGGTGTCCGCGATGAACACCGTCAAAAAAACCAGTTGCTAAAACGACTTTCTCGGCTGGAATGAGTTGTGAATCAAATGGCTCACTTAGTTCAATTGTTTTCACTCTTCTTACCCTTCCGTCAAATCGATCATCTGTTTTGGTACATAAAACTCTCGCTGCTGGTTTAAATGATAAATGCAACGACTTTTTTGTTGATAAGTCAGCACTAATTCATCACTGACAGCCTCTAAATCTAAAAAGCCACCATTTTTCACCTTATTCCATTGTGCTGGTGACAACTGATAATGATCGAAGTTTTTTAAAGCTACATCCCAATCGTAAATCAGATTTTTAATTTGTCCAGTCGCTGCTGCTGTTCGTAAATGCTTAAGACTGACCGTTTCTGAAAGATCAAAACCACCACTTGTTTGTCTCGTTAACTTTGACATGACAGCAGGTACGCCCAAGGCTTTTCCTAAATCACTAGCCAGTGTTCGAATATAAGTTCCTTTGCCACAGCTTACTTCAAAAAAACAGGTTTGCTGTCCCTTTTGCGGATTGAAGACCGGTGGTTTGCTTTGGCGGAAATATTTGACTTTGATTTTTCGCTTAGGACGTTCGACCGGAATTCCTAAACGCGCGTAGTTATACAAACGTCGGCCGTTAACCTTAACTGCCGAATACAGTGGTGGAATCTGAATCAAATCACCAGTCAATTTTTCCATTGCTTGATCAATTTGCTTAACTGAAAAAGGCTCCATCAACTTTTTTTGAGCAATTATTTTTCCATCCAAATCTTCCGTAACGGTTGCTAAGCCAAAAATTATTTCGCCGGTATAAACTTTTCCAAAATCCATCAAATAGTTAACGACTTTAGTTGCTTTCCCAATACAAATTGGCAAAACCCCGTTAACGTTCGGATCTAAGGTCCCACTATGCCCGACTCGTTTCATTTTTAAAATTTGCCGACAATGACGGACACAATCGTTGCTGGTCATGCCTTTTTCCTTATACAAAGGAATTATGCCATCCATTAGCGGCCTCCTTTAATCTTTTTTGAAATAAAAGCTGTGACAAAACAAGTGCTTTGTTACAGCTTTTATAATTGTCTGCAAATACTGCCGTTAAAAATATACAGCAAGTTAAACTTAAGCAGATCATGCATCATTATCTTGATTATTCTTTTTTACTTGATTCAACAACTGATCAATCCGATTGCCATATTGGACCGAACGATCTTGTTCAAACTTAATCTCTGGTGTCACGTAAATGCTTAAGCGCGATCCCAATTCACGCCGAATCAATCCCGTTGCCTTGTCCAAGCCAGCCTGCGTCTTTTCAGCAGCTGAGGCTTGATCTGACAAAATGCTATAGTAAATAGTTGCGTGCTGCAAGTCTCCCGTCACTTCGACACCCGTAATTGTAACGCCTTGGACACGGGGGTCTCGAACACGTTTCATCAAAATATCATCAACTTCACGCTGAATCTCTTGCTCTAAACGACCTATACGGTAATTACGAACCAAAGTTAATTCTCCTTTAAAAAATTACTATTTTGCTGGAACTTCCTGCATAATAAAGGCCTCAATTTGATCGCCAACTTTAATATCATTATAATTTTCAACCATTAAGCCACATTCAAAGCCCTGCTTAACTTGCTTAACATCATCTTTAAAGCGCTTCAAACTTGCAAGCTTACCTTCATAAATCACAATTCCGTCACGGATGACTCGTACCCCGCTATCACGTTGAATATAACCATCCGTAACATAGCCACCACCGATTGTCCCAAGTTTAGAAACTTTATATGTTTGACGAATCTCAACTTGACCGATAATTTTTTCTTGATAAACCGGTTCAAGCATCCCTTTCATCGCTGTTTCCACTTCTTCAATTGCTTGATAAATTACCTTATGCAAACGAATATCAACATGATCACTTTCTGCTTGAGCCTTGGCTTGTGGGGTCGGACGAACATTAAAACCAATGATGATCGCGTTGGAGGCTTCCGCTAAAGTAACATCGCTTTCGTTGATTGCGCCAGCTGCTTGATGAATGATATTGACCCGAACACCCTCGACATTGATTTTCTGAAAACTATTAGCCAAAGCTTCAACTGAACCTTGAACATCAGCCTTGATAATTAAGTCAACTTCCTTCAATTCGCCTTCTTTTAACGAATCAAATAGATTATCCAGCGTTACGTGCGGCGCCGTTTGACTTCTTTCCTTCCGTAAAGCCCGCTTAGCTCGTTCTTCACCAACTGCCCGAGCAGATTTTTCATCACCAAAAGCTACAAAACGATCACCAGAGTCTGGGACATCATTTAAACCGGTAATTTCAACAGGTGTCGATGGCAAAGCTTTTTTGATTTGTTGCCCTTTGTCATTGGTCATCGTCCGAACTCGGCCAAATGTATTACCGACAACAATTGGATCCCCGACGTGCAGTGTACCTTGTTGAGCCAAAAGGGTCGCAACTGCTCCTTTGCCCTTATCCAACCGTGCTTCAATAACTGAACCAGCCCCATGTTGTTTTGGATTAGCTCGTAACTCAAGCATTTCAGCTTCCAACAAAATCATATCTAATAACTCATCGAGATTTTTACCAAATTTTGCTGAAATTTCAACAAAAATTGTGTTGCCACCCCAATCCTCAGGTATCAATTCATATTCCGTCAATTGTTCCATTACGTGATTAGGATTAGCACCTGGTTTATCAATCTTATTAACCGCAACAATGATTGGCACCTTAGCTGCTTTGGCATGATTAATAGCTTCGATCGTCTGCGGCATCACGCCATCATCAGCTGCAACTACTAAAACGGTAATATCAGTAATATCAGCACCGCGAGCTCGCATATTAGTAAAAGCAGCGTGACCTGGTGTATCAAGGAATGTGATCGTTTTACCATCATGCTTCACTTGATAGGCACCGATATGTTGTGTGATCCCACCAGCTTCTTTAGCTGTCACATGAGTATGCCTTAACTTATCTAGCAACGTGGTCTTGCCATGATCAACATGTCCCATCACCGTAACTACTGGCGGACGAGGAACCAGATGCTTTTTGTTTTTGTTTTCATCGTCGAAAATCTTATCAATATCAGAAAGATCAACTTCAACCTTTTCTTGGGCTTTAATACCATATTCTTCAGCTAATAATTCAATCGTTTCTTTATCTAATGATTGATTTTGATTGACCATTACTCCAAGCAAAAAGAGTTTTTTGATAATCTCAGCTGGTTCACGATGAATTTTTTTTGAAATATCAGCTACATTCATTCCAACTGTATAAACCAAGGTCTCTGGCAATGGCTTGTTCTTACGTGGTGGAACTGCCGGCTTTTTATTTTCCTGACGACGATTCTTGCGACGGTTCTTTTTGTTTTTTCGGTTAAAACGATTTTGTGAATAATTGTTTTGACCACTATATTTCTTTTCAGTATTTCTCGACGGTTGATTGCTATGAGCTTTGGATTGATTATTCTGATTAACTGAATTGCTAACTTGACTTTGCTTTTTCTCAGTTACTGGCTTAGACTTAACAGCCTGACGTTTTGGCTGAACGGACTTTTTATTAGCCTGAACCTTGGTCTGTTTTGTCATAGCTTTTTCACTGCTTGACGATCCCGCTTTACTCAATAAGTTACGCAGTTGACGTTCTTCATTTTCGCCAATTGTTGACATATGATTGGCAACCGCAAACCCCTGCTTTTTAGCCACTTCAATAACTTTTTTACTAGGAAGATTTAATTCCTTTGCTAATTGGTAGATTCTTTTTTTCCCCATAGACTCACTCTCCATTTTCTCTAGTTGATCTATTATCGTGATTGGTTTTCAATAAACCTAAAGCTTTTTTGGTAAAGCCCTCATCAGTTAAGGCAACGACTGATCTAGCCATGCCAATTGCTTGACTAAGCTCATTGCGCTTAAATGATCGATCAACAATTACTTGATAGAATTGACATTTATCATTGATTTTTTTGGCGGCTGTCGGCGTTACATCAGTAGCCAAAAAAATCAATCTCAGCTTTCTTTGAGGCAATTGCTTGAGAACTTGTGCTTCGCCACTAACTATTTTGTCAGCTCGACGGGCGATCCCTAATAATTGCAAAACTTGTTGCCGAGCGTTCATTTTGCTTGCTCTCCAAATAATTCGCGCCGAGCAACTTGGTGATCGACATAAGCAATCAGTTGATCGTAAAAGTTATCTTCAACCTTTATATTAAACGCTTTGTCGAAAGTCCGCTCAATTTTTGCTTGTTTAGCAATTGCTAAATCTAAACTAATATATGCACCACGACCAGCTTTTTTCCCGGTTGGATCAATACTAATTTCTCCTTCTTTGCTTTTAACGATTCGAACCAATTCTTTTTTGGGTTTCATTTCAGCAGTTACAATATCTTTGCGCATTGGAACTTTTCTACGGCGAACCATTTTAATCACCCCTTTGTTAATTATCTTCAAATTTAGTTATTGTTTATTGTTCAGTTGGTTCTTGTTCAGAATTTGCTGTTAAATCAGCAAACTCGCTTTCTGATTTAATATCAATCTTATAGCCAGTCAATTTGGCTGCCAAGCGCGCATTTTGTCCCCGTTTGCCAATTGCTAAAGAAAGTTGATCATCGGGAACGACTACTGTGCAAGCCCGCTCGTTGTCTGGATCAAAAATCACATTTAAGACTTCAGCTGGATTTAAAGCATTGCTGATAAAATCAGCCGGATCACTTTTCCATTCGACAATATCCATATTTTCTCCCCGCAGTTCATTAACAATTGCTTGAACACGCTCACCACGAGGTCCAACACAGGTTCCAACCGGATCGACCCCATCTTTAGTCGAACGAACAGCGACTTTTGCTCGATCGCCCGCTTCTCTGGCAATCGAAACGATTTCAACCGTCCCATCAAAAACTTCTGGAATTTCTTGTTCAAACAATCGCTTTAACAAATCTGGGTGTGAGCGACTAACAAAGACTTGCGGTCCTTTAGCACTGTTTTCAACTTTATAAATGTAAACTTTGATTCGATCATGTGGATGATACTCTTCACCTGGAATCTGATCCTGATGAGACAAGACAGCTTCTACCCGACCAAGGTTTACATAAACATAACGATGATCGATTCGCTCAACTTCACCAGTAACGATTTCTTTTTCATACTGGATATATTGATCATAAACAATGCTTCTTTCAGCCTCACGTACCCGTTGCATAATAACTTGCTTAGCCGTTTGGGCTGCAATCCGGCCAAAGTTTTTAGGTGTGACTTTAAATCTGATCTGATCGCCAATCTCATAAGCCTTATTGATTTTTAAAGCATCTTCTAAACTGATTTCCAATTGGGAATCAAAAACCTGATCAACAACTTCTTTAACTGCATAAACATTGATCTCACCAGCTTGTTGATCAAAGTCCACTTCTACATTACGTGACTGGCCATAATTTCGCTTATAAGCCGAAACGAGTGCTGCCTCTAAAGCCTCAACAACAACTTGCTTTTTTATTCCCTTTTCCTTTTCCAAAGCATCAAGTGCTTCAACTAATTCTTTGCTCATCGTCTTTAAACTCCTTAATTAAAATTAAAACTTAATAGCTAACCGTGCTTTGGCAATTTGCTGACGTAAAATTTTCTGTTGCTTAAAACGGCCCTTATCATTGATCCTTAATGTTAAAGATGTTGGTGTCACAGCGGTCAAGTCACCTTCAAAAGCCTTTCTCCCAGCTAAAGGCTGATATAAAGAAACATGAATATATTTATTGATTGCACGCTGCAGATCCTTTTCATTTTTCAAAGGTCGTTCTGCCCCCGGTGAAGAAACTTCTAAATAATATGCCTGTGGTATTGGATCAGGATCACATTGATCAAGCTGTTCACTTAAGCGGTCGCTCACCAAAGCGCATTCTTCAATGTTGATTCCGCCTTCTTTATCAATATAAACTCTCAAATACCAACTCTTGCCTTCTTTAACAAATTCAATATCAACTAATTCAAAGTGATAATCTGTCAAAATTGGTTTTACTAATTCCGTTACTTTTTCAACGACGGGACTCACTAAGTCACCCTCCTTTACAAATAGCTGCAATAAAAAGAGCGAGCATTGCTGCTCACTCCCAACGAGTTATTAATTACAAGTTAACTATACCATATAAAATCACGCTTGACAAATTTTCTCTTAAAAACTAAAACAAGGAATCAAATAAACTTAGTTGATTCTCATCAGGCAATTTATCTAACACGTGATTCTCATCCATAAAATCGATCAATGTCTTTGAAACTTTGCCGCGTTTAGCTAAATCCTCTTTAGAAAGAAATGGTTTTTCTTCACGAGCAGCAACGATTTGTTTCGCAACATTCGTTCCTAAACCAGGAATTGCATTAAAAGGAGCAATTAATGAATCATCATCAATCAGCCAAGCAGAAACCGCCGAACGATCTAAATCAACCATTTTAAAGTTAAAACCACGTTCCAACATTTCATTAGCCAGCTCTAAAACAGTCAACAAATTCTTTTCTTTAGTACTTGCATCCATTCCTTTGGCATTAATTTCTTTGATGGCTGCTTTGACAGTTTCCTTACCGCACGTCATCGCTACTAAATCAAAATCATCGGCGCGCACGCTAAAATAAGCTGCATAATAAATCAGTGGAAAATAAACCTTAAAATACGCGATCCGCAAGGCCATTAAAACATAAGCTGCGGCATGAGCTTTTGGAAACATATATTTGATTTTCAAACAAGAATTGATATACCATTCTGGAACTTTTGCTTGGCGCATTTCTTTTTGCCAATCCTCAGGAATCCCACGTCCTTTTCTGACATGTTCCATAATTTTAAAGGCCCGATCAGCTTCAACTCCCATATGGATCAAATCCATCATGATATCATCACGACAGCCAATGACCTCTGGCATCGTTACCGTGCCATTTTGAATTAATTCCTCAGCATTTCCTAGCCAAACATCCGTTCCATGCGACAAACCGGAAATTTTTAATAATTCTGCAAAGGTTTTAGGTTTGGTTTCTTCCAGCATACCACGAACAAAACGCGTTCCAAATTCAGGAATCCCTAAAGTTCCGGTTTTAGAACCAATCTGCTCCGGAGTTACCCCTAAAACTTCAGTCCCAGAAAACAATTGCATTACACCTGGATCAGCTGGTGGAATCGATTTAGGATTGATTCCGGAAAGATCTTGCAACATCCGAATCATTGTCGGATCATCGTGACCTAAAATATCAAGTTTTAAAATATTGTCATGAATTGAATGAAAATCAAAATGCGTTGTTTTCCAAGTCGCTGTTTGATCATCAGCTGGATACTGAATTGGTGTAAAATCAAAAATATCCATATAATCCGGTACAACCAAAATTCCAGCTGGATGCTGTCCAGTTGTTCTTTTAACTCCAGTCGCTCCCTTGGCTAAGCGATCAACTTCAGCATTTCTGAATTCCTGTTCTGTATCACGTTCATAACCCTTAACATATCCATAAGCAGTTTTGTCAGCAACCGTGCCAATTGTACCAGCTCGATAAACATTATTTTCTCCAAATAGAACTTTCGTATAATTATGAGCAATTGGCTGGTAGTCACCAGAAAAGTTTAAATCTATATCTGGTACTTTATTGCCGTAAAAGCCTAAAAAAGTCTCAAAAGGAATATCTTGTCCGTCTTTGATCAAAAGCGTCTGACATTTAGGACATTTCTTAGCTGGTAAATCATAGCCCGAACCATATTCACCTTTGACGTAAAAATGACTCCATTTGCATTTAGGGCAACGATAATGAGGAGGCAGTGGATTGACCTCAGTAATTCCAGTCATCGTTGCTACCAAGCTTGACCCGACTGATCCACGAGATCCGACTAAATAGCCATCTTTATTTGATTTATAAACCAATTTTTGTGCAATCAGATAAATGACTGAAAAGCCATTCCCAATGACACTTTTTAATTCTTTCTCAAGCCGCTTTTGAACAATTTCCGGTAATGGATCACCGTATAATTCATGTGCCTTGTTTAATGTCAAATCATGAATTTGATCCTCAGCACCTGGCATTTTGGGTGTATACAATTTATCTTTGACTGGTGAAACAACATCAATTTTAGCTGAAATTTCAGCTGGACCAGCAACGACCACTTTTTTTGCTTCATTTTCCCCTAAGAAAGCAAAATCCTGCAACATTTCATCGGTCGTCCGAAAATGTGCATCGGGTAATTCTGGCAACCGGTTTAAAGGATTAGCACCACCTTGAGAATTAATCAAGATTTTACGATAAATGGCATCTTCTTGATTTAAATAATGCACATCACCAGTTGCTGCCACTGGGATCCGTAAATCTTGACCTAATTGAATTAGATTCTGAATAATTTCTTCCAAATCTGTTTCATTTTTTACCAATTCTTGATCGAGCAATGGTTGATACAAAGGCTTAGGTTGGACTTCAAGGTAGTCATAAAACTGGGCCCGTCTTTTTGCTTCATCATATCCTTTTTGCATCATTGCCGTAAAGACTTCACCGCTTGCGCAAGCTGATCCTACCAATAAACCTTGGCGATACTTGGTCAGCAATGAACGGGGAACTCGAGGAACTCGATAAAAATAATTAATCATTGAATCAGAAACCAGCTTAAATAAATTCTTCAAACCACCCTGATTAGCTGCCAAAAGTGTTGCATGATAAGGATGCTCATGCTGATAGGCAGCACTTTGACCAATATGCTGATTAAACTCATCTTGAAAATGGATCTTAAACCTTTTTTGGGCAGCTTCCAACATTGCAAAATAAACATAGCCTGTTGCACGCGCATCATAAATTGCGCGATGATGATGTTCCAATTTAACATCTAAAAGCTTGGTTAGTTTGTTCAAACGAAAACTCTTCAACTGGGGATACAAAAGTCGAGCCATTGGTAAGGTATCAAGCCATGGTTCAGAAATCATGGGCAGTTGATGACGTTGATAACCAGTATTCATGAAGTCCACATCAAAAGTGGCATTATGTCCAACAATTATGCAACCTTGGCAAAACTTTTGAAAGAGCTGAAAGACTTCCTTTTCACTTTTTGAACCATTGACCATTTCGTCGGTAATACTGGTCAATTCAATCGTTGTCTTCGATAACGGATGACCAGGATCAATAAACTCTTCAAAACTATCAATTTCGGCTCCATGATGCATTTTTACTGCAGCTAGCTCAATTACCTTATCATAGCGGGCTGATAAACCAGTAGTTTCAGTGTCAAAAATTACATACGTAGCATCATCCAAATTCACATGCTGTTGATTATAAGCAATTGGCATCCCATCATCGACTAAATTGATCTCGACTCCATAAAGAATTTTGACACCATATTTTTCTCCGGCAGCATGAGCCTCAGGAAAAGCCTGTAAATCGCTATGATCAGTGACTGCAATTGCTGATTGTCCCCAGGCTGCCGCTTGTTTCACATAATCAGTAATACTGTTAGTTGCATCCATCGTACTCATATTAGTGTGAAGGTGAAGCTCAATCCTTTTTTCACCCTCAGGCTTAGTATCTTGACGTTTTCGATGTGTGACTTGATTAATATCATAGGCATTGATCACCAAGTCATGTAGAAAATTGTCTTCTTGTACATTTCCACGAACTTTGATCCACTGACCTTCTGCTAAGGCTGCAAAGGCTGCTTCATCGTCATCATTGCGTGAAAATTTTTTGACAACAATCGAAGAACTATAATCTGTGATCTTCAAGATCAGCAACTGGCGCGAAGACCGCAAAGTTCGCACTTCTTTATCAAAAATATAGCCCTGAACAATGACTGATCGTTCTTCCTGATCAATTTCGCTTAACTGCATTGTTGGCTCGTTATCAATCCTTTTGCCCAACACTACCAAGCCATTTTCTTTAATTGGTGCCACAGTTGGCTTGTTCTTTTGTTGTGACTGCTGGTGAATGGCTGCTAATGCTTTTTGAGCTAAAGCCTCATCAGATTTTTCTTGCCGTTGCTTAAACTCTTCAATTTTCTGCTGTGATTTTGATTGATCAACCATTGTATGAATCGCAAACTTAGGAAAACCTAAGTCTTGATAACCCGCTTCAATTGGTCCTAAAGCCTGATTGACCAAAAAATCTTTGATAATTTCATTATCAGCCAAAATCAAGACACGGCCATCTTCAATATATGGCACATTATGATTAAATAGTTCCTGCAGTAGCGGTGAGTTGATCCCTGCATGACCAATGACCCACTTCCAATAGTCAGCCAACAATTGATTTGATAAATTGTTTTGATCAGTAGTTTTAAAACGAATCTTGACTTTGGCAATTGATTCAAATGCCGCTTGCAGCCGTTGAGCAAACTCAGCAAAAAGTTGATAAGACCAAATTTGTGGACAATTCAAGCAAAAATCCCAACGTTTAGACTTTTGATGGATCAAAACTTTTGCAATCGCTGTTTGCTTTAACAGTTTCTGGGCAGAATCAGGATGCCATGCGAGCTGATCCAGTAATTTTTGAAATAGCTCATACTGATCGATTTCCAAATCTCATGCATCCTTTCTAAATTTAATCGTTAAGATCTCTTAACCGCTGTCTTTGACAAAATCGTCAATGTATTGATTAACTCAGCTGCTTTGACTTCAACTGTCTCACCACTGCGGCGCATTTTTATTTCAACAATTCCATCAGCTGCTTTTTTCCCAACCGTGATTCGAACTGGTAAACCTAACAAATCAGCATCAGCAAATTTGACTCCAGCACGTTGCTTGCGATCATCTAATAAGACTTGATAACCAGCTGCTTCTAATTGACCAGTGACTTTAACAGCCAGTGCTTTTTGCTCATCATTTTTAATATTGATTGGAATAACATGCACATCAAAAGGAGCAATTGTTTTTGGCCAAATGATACCATTTTCATCACAATTTTGTTCGATAATTGCTGAAAGCAACCGTGAAACTCCAATTCCATAGCAACCCATGGTGATTGGCTTTTGACGACCATTTTCATCCAAGACATTTGCTGAAAGAGTTTTAGTATAGCGTGTCCCTAGTTTAAAGACATGACCGATTTCAATTCCGCGCGTAAACTTTAGCTTGCCTCGACCATCTGGTGAGATCTCGCCTTCGCGAACTAGTCTCAAATCGGCAAATTCAGTGACCCGATAATCCCGTTCAAGATTAGCATTCAAATAGTGAAAACCATTCTGATTGGCACCAATGATCGCATTTTCCATTAGTTTAACATCTAAATCAGCCAAGACCTTTAAATCTGCAGCCTGCCCCTGTAAACCAACCGGGCCGAGTGAACCAAAGTCAGCTCCCAAAAGCTGTCTGGCTTCCTCTGTTGTCGCCAATCGAACTTCATTAGCACCAAGATAATTGGTAAGCTTAACATCATTTAACTCATCAGTTCCTCGCAATAAAACTAACAACGGTTGATCGTCAGCAAATAACAATAAAGTCTTAATAATTCTCTTTTCATCAACTTGCAAAAGTTTAGCAACTTCACTGACCGACTTGGTATTCGGGGTAGCAACTTTTTGCAACTCACCGATTGCTTCATGAATTTTTTGATCGGAACGTTGATTTTTTGCCATTTCTAAATTAGCAGCATAGTCACTTTGATCAGAATAAACGATCGTATCCTCACCAACATCAGCCATTGCCATATATTCTTTCGAAGCATTACCTCCCATAGCACCGACATCAGCAATAATTTCTCTGAACTTCAAACCACAACGTTCAAAAATTCGCTCATAAGCTTGTTCCATCTGATGATAAACTCGATCAAGGCTTTCTTCTTCAGCATGAAAAGAATAGGCGTCAAACATCAAAAACTCGCGTCCACGTAATAGACCATACCGCGGGCGATCTTCATCACGATATTTCATTTGAATTTGGTATAAAGTCAGCGGCAACTTCTTATAAGATTTAATCGCATCCCTAATAATAACCGTAAAGGTTTCTTCGTGAGTTGGTCCCAATAAGAAGTCGCGTTGATGGCGGTCTTTTAATTTAAACATTTCTGGCCCATAAGTTTCATACCTGCCTGATTGACGCCACAATTCAGCCGGGATCACTGTTGGCACCAACATTTCAACTGCATCAATTTTTTCCATTTCTTCTCGGATAATAGTCTCAATTTTTTGAATCACCCGATAAGCCAGTGGCAAGTAAGCGTACATTCCCGCTGAAACTTGTTTAATATAACCCGCTCGCAACATCATCTTATGGCTAAGAGCTTCGGCATCACTCGGAACTTCTTTAACCGTCGGAATTAGCATTGTTGATTGCTTCATACAAAAATCTCCCTTAATTTATTTCAAAATTTAAAATTAATTTAAAAAAAGTAGCGCTGAATGTCATTCCAAGTCACTAAGATCATCAAAAGCATTAAAAATCCAAAGCCAATCAAGGTCAAGATGCCTTCTTTCTCTGATGACAAGGATTTGCGCCGAATTGCTTCAACCACATTCAGCAACAACTTACCGCCATCTAAAGCCGGAATCGGAAAAAGATTAACCACACCTAAGTTCAACGACAAAAAGGCTAATAAATTGATAACACTAGTCAAACCGTATTTAGCAGCCTGTGACGTATAGGAGTAAATTGCAACTGGGCCGCCTAAGTCATTTAAATTAAAACCCTGGGTGAACATTGATTTAATGGCTGCTAGCAATTCTACTAGCAAATTCCAACTAGCTGTAAAGCCATAAACAATAATTGCTGCAAATGAATGATTTTGACTAGCTTCAATGCCAATTACACCGACCTTTTTCCCATTTTGCTGCTCACTTCTCGGAGTCACCCAAATTTGTTTAATCTGATGCTGACGTTTGATCGTAAATTGCGTTTTTTTACCTGGATACCGGCTAATCTCTTGAGCTAAAGCCTGCCAATTCTTAGTTTTCTTCCCGGCAACTGCCACGATCCGATCACCACTTTTAATTCCCGCTTGACGAGCAACTGAATTAGCCGTAAAAGTGCCCACTTGATTGGTGGTTTGGTAAACACCGCCTTGTAGCAGAGCAACCAGAGCAAAAGCAACGATTGCCAACAAAAAGTTATTCATTGGACCAGCAAAATTAGTTAACATGCGTTGCCAAAGTTTGGCTGATTGAAATTGAACATCCCGTGGTGCAATCCTGATTTTTGTCCCATCTTCTTCAATAATTGAGGCATCATGACTGACTTGATAGCGTTTGAGCTGTGAATCATCGCCATTTAAATAACCCTCTAGCCACAATTCATCTGTGAGATCCCATTTGCTGATCTGCAAAGGTATGCCATTAAATAGCAATTTTTTTTGACTGGCATTAATTACACTGACCTGATTATTGTGATCTAACTGCAAACTAACGATTTGTCCAGGTTTAAACTCTTCTTCATCATCTTCCAACCCAGCCATTCGAACATAGCCGCCGAGTGGCAAGATTCTCAAAGTATAGGTGGTGGTATCAGTCTCGTGAGCAAAAACTTTTGGTCCCATTCCTATTGAAAATTCGCGAACCAGAATACCAGCCTTTTTAGCAAAATAAAAATGGCCGAACTCATGAACTAGAACTAAAATTCCAAAGACGATTATAAACGTTAAGATGGTAATTACCATTACTCAAATCCTTCCTTGCAAGTCTGGAATACCTTAGAGCAAAAACATAAAGTGGGCAACTGGCAAAACGAACAGCAAAGAATCGAAACGATCTAAAATTCCGCCATGCCCTGGTAAAATGCGACCAGAATCCTTAACTCCATAAAATCTTTTTAAAGCTGATTCAACTAAATCGCCAAACTGTCCCACTATTGATAGCACTAAAATCATACCAACCGCTAATGCCCAATTGGTAATCTGCGGCCAAAAAAGATTAAAAATAATTCCAACGACCAAAGCTAGTAAAGTCCCACCGATTGATCCTTCCCAAGTCTTATTAGGGCTGATATGCGGAGCCAATTTATGTTTGCCAAATCTACGGCCAAACAAATATGCCCCGGTATCTGTCGACCAAACAATTAATAATAAGAAAAATAAGGTTGATAGCCCTGCTTGACGTGCCGCAATCAAGTAATGAAATCCCATTGAAATGAACAAGGCACCCAGCAGTAAGACAGCCGCATCATCAAAAGAAAAGCGATTGCGTGTTATTACTGTATATAACAGCAATAACAACATAAAGAAATAAAAAATCGTAAATCGTGAACTATTCGATGGTAAAAAATCAAGCCATGTCGTTGGTACTAACAGCACAAAAGCAGCTAACCCACTAAATAAGGCTTCTGGAGAAACCAATAGCTTCTTCCGCATGATCAAGATCTCAGACATGGCAATTAAACCTAAGACGATCGTCAAAATATTGAACGGTGTTTTACCGATAATTGCTAAAGGAATAAAAATCAGTAAAGCGACGACTGCGGTAATTACACGTTGTTTCATTAAACTACTCCTTTTTCAAGCCACCAAAACGACGACTGCGGCTTTGATATTCAATAATATTTGCTTTCAACTCCGCCGAAGAATAATCTGGCCATAAAACTTTTGAAAAGACAAATTCACTATAAGCAACTTGCCACAAAAGAAAATTAGAAATTCTTTCTTCCCCACTAGTTCGAATCAATAAGTCGGGATCAGCAAATTGACCAAGTTGAGCAGTCATCAAATGATCAGCAAATAAATGCTCATCAATCTGTTCTGGTTTTAGTTGCTGATCAACTGCTAAAGTCGCCAAATCTTTAGCTGCTTTAATCAATTCATCCCGGCCCCCGTAATTAATTGCAAAATTTAAAATCATTCCTGTATTATTGGCAGTGTCCCTCATCGCTTTTTGGACAGTTGCTAAGGTTTTAGGCGGTAAACCAGCTAGTTCACCGATTACGAAAACACGGACATTATTAGCAATTAATTCTGGCATAAAAGTTTTAAAAGAAGTCGCAATCAAACTCATTAGAAAATTGACTTCACTTTTAGGACGTTTCCAATTCTCAGTCGAAAAAGTATATAGTGTCAAAACTTTAACACCTAAATTACTAGCAGCTTTGGTAACTTCCTTAACGGTTGTCAAGGCTGCTTTATGTCCAGCAGTTCGTGGAAGATGCCTTTTTTGAGCCCAGCGCCCATTTCCATCCATAATAATTGCTATATGTCGCGGAACTCTTTTTAAATCAAGCTGTGCATCATTTTGCAGTGATGAATCATTTTGCAAATAATTGGAAAACATGATTACGACCTCCTGTAACTTTAAAAAAACAACTTTTTTTGCTTTTTGGATAACTTATTATCCTCCAAGTTCAAAGTTGCCTTCAAAATGTTCAGTAACTTAATAAGCAATACCTAACACTACTTGACTTAATCATCAAGAATCTCTTTTTCCTTATCTGCTTGGATCGCTTCAATGGCTTTAATTGCTTGATTGGTGACTTTTTGAGCTTGGTCTTCAAAGTTGTGTAATTCATCTTCGTTCAAATCACCATTTTTTTCAGCTTTCTTTAAATTATCCATCATTTCACGACGGACATTTCTAACGGCGACTTTCCCCTTTTCAGCCTCAGCTTTAACTTGCTTGGCCAATTCTTTTCGCCGTTCTTCTGTTAACTGTGGAATTACCAATCTAATCGCTGTCCCATCATTAGTTGGTGATATCCCTAAATCTGAAGCCAAAATTGCTCGTTCAATTTCCTTTAAAGCTGATTTATCAAATGGTTTAACTAACAAAACCCGCGCTTCTGGAATCGTAATCTGAGCTAATTGATTTAAAGGTGTTGGTGCACCATAATAGTCAACCTTGATTCGATTAAGCAAACTTGCATTCGCTCGGCCTGCTCGAATTCCACCTAAATCACGTTGCAGTGCTTGTTCAGCTTTTTTCATTTTTTCTTGTGCACTTTGAATAATTGGATTGTTGATCTTCATCTCTATTTTCCTTTCACTGTTGTCCCAATTGGTTCACCCTTGATAACACGTTTAATATTTCCACGTTGATTCATATTGAAAACAACCAAGGGAATATCATTATCCATTGATAAAGAAGAAGCTGTTGTATCCATAACATGCAGACCCTTATTGATAATATCTAGATGCGTTAATTCGCGGAACTTAACTGCATTGGCATCCTTTTGTGGATCAGCTGAATAAATTCCATCTACGCCATTTTTAGCCATTAAAATCACATCAGCATTGATTTCTGATGCTCTTAAAGCTGCCGTGGTATCCGTTGAAAAATAAGGCGATCCAGTACCCGCTGCAAAAATAACGATTCGACCTTTCTCTAAGTGACGAATTGCTTTCCTTCGAATGTAGGGTTCAGCAATTTGACGCATTTCAATTGCCGTTTGGACTCGGGTCGGAACAGCTAACGATTCCAAATTATCTTGAAGCGCCAAGGCATTCATTACCGTTGCTAACATTCCAATGTAATCTGCCTGTGAACGTTCCATTCCCATCTGAGCTCCAGATTCACCACGCCACATATTACCGCCGCCTACAACGATTGCAATCTCAACACCCATTTTATAAACTTCTTTAATTTCAGCAGCCACCTTTTTGATTTCAGGGGGATTAATACCTATTTGCTGTTTCCCTGCTAAAGCTTCACCGCTTAATTTTAATACGATTCGTTTATATTTGACGTCCACCATGATGGGCCTCCTCTGAAATAATTATCTGTGCAAGTATTTATGCACATTTACTATTCATTTTATCATAAAAACAGACTATTTAATATCTTTAATTCATTTGTCATTTTGCTAAAAAGACTATCTATTCTACAATAAATAGAACAGATAGTCTTAAAAATCTTTGTTAAATCTTAACCTTTTACCTGATTCATAACTTCTTCAACAAAATTATCAGCCTTTTTCTCAATTCCTTCGCCAACTTCATAACGAACAAAAGAAACTAGTTTGCCATTTTTTGAAGCAACATACTTAGCAACTGTTTGATCTGGATCCTTAACAAACTCCTGATCAGCCAAACTAACTTCTGCAAAGAATTTGTTAAGCCGACCAGCAACCATTTTTTCAACAATCTTAGCTGGTTTGCCTTCGTTTAACGCTTCTTGCTTCAGAACTTCTTTTTCATGCTCAACTTCAGCTGTTGGAACCTGAGTACGATCAACATACTTGGGATTGATAGCAGCCACATGCATCGCCACATCTTTAGCAGTTACTGCATCAGCTCCATCAAGAACGGCAATCGTAGCAATTTTACCACCCATATGAAGATAAGAGCCAACGGATTGACCAGCTTGCTTTTCAACGACCATAAAACGCCGTAAAGAAATCTTCTCACCAATCACTTGGGTTGCTTCGATGATCTTATCATTGACCGTCATACCATCAACTGGCAAATTTAAAGCTGCTGAAACATCAGCTGGCTTATTTTTTGCAATTGTTTCGGCAACTAGCTTGACAAGTGCTTTAAATTTATCATTTTGAGCTACAAAGTCTGTCTCAGCGTTAACTTCAACGATCGCTGAAACATTGTCAACTGTTTCCACGTCCGCCAAACCTTCAGCAGCAACCCGATCGCTTTTTTTGGCAGCCTTAGCAACTCCTTTTTCTCTTAATAAATCAACTGCTTTTGCTAAATCACCTTCAGCAGCAACTAATGCCTTTTTAGCATCCATGATTCCAACACCAGTTTTATCACGTAGCTCCTTGACTTGACTAGCAGTAATTTTTGCCATTAATAAATCCTCCTTAATAATTAAAAGCTGCCCAAACTTTAGGCCACACATGCCCGTGTTCGAGACAGCCTCAGTTTTAGTTATTCAGCATCTTGTTTAGCTTGATTTTTTCCTTCAACAGCTTCAACGATTTCTTCGATTGATTCCGCTTTATCATCTTTTTTGGCAGCAACAGCCTGCTGATCGTCAGCCTCAGTTTGCTCTTCGCCCTGACGCGCTTCAACGACTGCATCAGCCATCTTTGAAGTAATCAAACGAACTGCTCGGATAGCATCATCATTTGATGGAATCTTAACATCGATTTCATCTGGATCAGCATTAGTATCAACCATTGCTATGATTGGAATATTCAACTTGCGTGCTTCTTTAACAGCAATTCGTTCTTTGCGCGGATCAACAATAAACAAAGCATCTGGTAAATGTGGCATATCCTCGATGCCACCTAAGAACTTTTGAAGCCGATCTCTTTCCTTAATCAAAAGAGCTACTTCCTTCTTTGGTAAAACATCAAAAGTACCATCTTCTGACATTGCCTTAATTTCTTTCAAACGCTTGATCCGCTTTTGAATCGTATCCCAGTTAGTTAAAGTACCACCTAACCAACGATGGTTAACGTAAAACTGACCAGCACGCTTAGCTTCTTCTTCAATTGCATCCTGAGCTTGTTTTTTAGTACCAACAAATAAAACGACTCCATTGTTGGCAGCAACATTTTTGACAAAATCATATGCTTGATCGATCAATTTAACGGTCTTTTGTAGATCAATAATATAAATTCCATTTCTTTCGGTGAAAATATATTTCTTCATCTTTGGATTCCAACGACGCGTTTGATGACCAAAATGAACACCAGCTTCAAGGAGCTGCTTCATAGTTATAACAGACATTCTAAAACCTCCAAAATTGTTTTTTCCTCCCTTAGCGTTTAACCTTGAGGACTCCAACGAGCACCCTGAAAGCCACTGCTAAGGTGTGAATTGGTGTCAAGACACCTTTTTGATTTTATAATAAATCAATCACAAGTGCAAGACTTTATCATCATTTTGTTACTAAATTATCTGATTTTCCCTGTTGACAAACAGCTTTGGCACTATTTAAAGCAATCAAAACCATATTTTCCACCGCTGGTTTTGTATAAAAAGCAATATGCGGTGTAATCAAGACATTGGGCTGAACTAACAACTCAGCTAAAATCGGGTCATCAAATGGCTGTGAGCGTAAATCATGATTGAAAATTGAATTTTCATTTTCATAAGTGTCTAACGCTGCACCAGCGACTCGATGATTTTTAAGTGCTGCCAATAACGCTTTAGTATCAATCAAAGCGCCACGAGCTGTATTGACAATATAAACCCCTTGTTTCATTTGTGCAAAAGCTTTTTCGCCCAATAAATAATGATCTTGTGCAGTTGCTGGTAAATGTAATGTAATTACATCTGCTTGCTGGAACAAATCAGCTAATGTTGGCACATAAATTCCTTGAGATTTCAGCTTCGGATCAGGATATAAATCATAGGCAATTACTTGAGCATTAAATCCTTGATAGATCTTGATTGCTGCTTTGCCAATCCGACCAGTTCCAATTACACCAACCGTTTTGCTGCATAATTCTTCACCGATATAAGGTGCCCAGCGAAAGTCATGCGCGGCGACTTTTTGACGAAAAATCGTGGTTTGCCGCAAAAGCTGCAATAATTGCGTTACTGAAAACTCAGCAATAGCATTTGGTGAATAAGCTGGGACATTAGTAACCAAAATTTGATTAGCTTGAGCTGCCTTTAAATCAAGATTGTCAACTCCAACATTTCTGACTGAAAGAACTTTGATTCCATGTTTTTTAAAGAATTCAAACATTCCAGCTGGATAAGCTCTAGTCTGTAAAGCTAATACCCCATCATAACCCTTTACTTTTTCTAAGGCTTGATCATCAAGTACCCCTGAATCTAAAGTGACCTTAATATTATTTTCTCTTTCCCAAGCTAGAAAATAAGTTTTTTCATCGTCACGAACGTCAAAAGCAATAAACTTCATTTTAAAGATCCTCCTCAAATTAAATATCGTTCGTGTAATCTGACAATTATATTTTAACCCCATGCGTACGTAAAAAGGAAATTTTTGCCGACCGTTTTTGATGCTTAAAGGCATATTCAGCTTTAAGTGCCGCCGATTTTTCACTAAAGGCTTCAAAATAAATAATTTTGACTGGTCGACGTTTTTGAGGTCGGGTATATTTTGCCCCCTTGCCCAAGTTATGAGTACGCTCACGTTGTTTCAAATTTGTGGTGAATCCACCATATAAGGTTCGATCAGCACAATAAAGAACGTAAAAGTAATATTTTTTTCTATTATTCTCCATGGAGTATTTGCCTAACTGTTGTTGAATATTGGTTATTTTGACCATATACAATTAAGGGCGGTAAAAATCTCATCCCTTGCTGGCTACCATTTTTGATAGCTTCAATTAAAATCATGTTAGCAGGCCGATCAGCCTTAGGATAAACTAGGCGTACCTGATTGACTGCCATTTGAGCCTGACCTAGCAAAGCCAAAATCTCGCTAAATCTGTCGGGACGATGAATTAAAAAAAACTTTCCTTTCATTTTTAAAAGCTGACTGCTGATATTTATTACTTGAGCTAAGTTGATTTTAATTTCGTGCCGCGCAATTGCTAAATACTGATTAGGATTTTTTTTGCTCGTTTTTAAATCAGGAAAATATGGTGGATTGCAAACAACAGTATCAACGGAATCTTTTGCCACTGAAGCAAAAATCTGCTTTGCATCTAGATTTAAAACTGACATTTGTTTTTGCAATCCATTTAGTAAAATACTACGCTGTGCCATGTCAGCCAAGCGCGGTTGAATTTCAACTTCAATGATCTGAGCAGCCGTTTTATGAGCGATAAACAATCCTACTGCCCCATTGCCGGCACATAAATCAACGATCCGGCGATCAGCACGTTTAGCTGGACGGCAAAAATCAGCTATTAAAACTGCATCTAAAGAAAAGGAAAAGACTTCCGGACTTTGAATGACTTGCACACCATGTGCAGTTAATTGATCGATTCGCTCATTACTATTTAAATTTGGTTTTGAATTCATTTATTTCGATCCTTTATGAATAACTTGCAACATTTTTTAAAATTAGGCATACTAATAACTGAAAATCAATATTAGAAAGGAACTAAAAATCGTGTTTTATTCTTTTATTCGGGTCGTTGCTCGCTTGATTGTTTGGATCATTAACGGCAATGCCCATTACTTAAATAAGAAAAATCTGCCTCAGGGTAATTATATCTTAGTTGGTCCACATCGTGCCTGGTTTGATATGATTTATTTTGCTTTGGGTGCCAGTCCAAAGCAATTTTCTTTTATGGCTAAAAAAGAACTGTTTACAAATCCTATCCTGCGCTTCATCTTAGTTCATGCCAATGCTTTTGCTGTAGACCGTGAAAATCCAGGACCTTCAGCAATAAAAATTCCAGTTCGTTGGTTAAAAAAAAGGGATCTTTCGTTGATTATGTTCCCATCTGGCACACGCCATTCGCAAGAAATGAAAGGTGGCGTGGTCTTAATTGCTAAATTAGCTGGCGTACCGATTATTCCAGCCGTTTACCAAGGGCCAGTAACTTTTAAGCATTTAATGACCCGCAAAAAAGTCACCGTTAATTTTGGTCAGCCAATTTATGTTGATCGCAAAGCTCGGATCAATGAAGAATTCGAAAAGAAAGTTATTTCTCAGTTGCAGTCTGCCTTCCAACAACTTGACGATCAAATTGATCCGAATTATAGCTATGTAGATCCTAAAAGTCTTAAGCAAAAATAATTAACGAATTAACTTATAATTTCAAAAACAAAGAGACTGAGGCAAAATTATCGTTTTGTCCCAGCCTCTTTGTTAAGATTATTTTTTTTTGGCACTTTGGGCTTTCATCGCATTTACCATCTGATGTAATTTTCGTTCTGAAGGTTTTTGACCCATTTGCAACATCATAGTTTTTAACATGTTTTCATTAATTGGGGGATTCTTCTTCAAGTAATTTTCCATATATTTTCTGGCTGCGAAAAAACCGCCCACAAAACCTAAGACCAAAGCTAAAATAATCAATAAAATCCATACGCCTGTCGACATGACAATAGCTCCTTTCGAATGACCTCAAAACTAATTTTACACAAAAGATTCACAAAAATAAAGACAAAATTAGCTAATCGTCTCGTAATCCCCGCTGCTTTTGGATCTCACGAACTTTGCGGGAGGTTACTTCTTTGCCATTTTTATCAAAAACTCGCATCATTTCAACATTACTCCGAAATGTTTGTCGAAAAAGAGCTAAGTAAGTTTCACGTAAGCTTTGTTGCTCGGCTAACTCATCAGCTGTTAAACCCACCGATTTTTGTTTGTGTGCCAACTGATTGATTCGGTTAATTAATTTGCTTGGTATTTTTGCTGCCATATCGTTACCTCATTTTTATTAATTTCACTTAATCATCTTAACCGAAATCAGCCTCTTTTTCAAACTTAACGAACGTTTGTTTGCTAATTAAAAAACGTTATGCTAAGATAAAAATAGAGAATTTATTGGAGTGGCAGAAAATGACAAAAACATCAGAAAAAAAACAACTAGCGATTTTACGTTTTATTTATGATCGAGTAAATGCACAGGGCTATCCACCAACTGTTAGAGAAATTTGTGAGGCAGTTCAGCTATCCTCGACTTCAACTGTTCACGGCCATTTGAGTCGACTAGAAAAAAAGGGCTACTTGCAAAAAGATGCCACAAAGCCACGAGCAATCGAATTGACCAAGGCTGGTTTAGAAATGATTGGCATTAAAATCCATGCAAAAAAAATACCTGTTGTTGGCACGGTGACAGCTGGCTCGCCAATTTTAGCAGTTGAAGAAACAAATGAATTTTTCCCCTTGCCGCCCGAATTTGACTCAGCTGATGATTTATTTATGCTAACAATTCGGGGAGAAAGCATGATCAACGTTGGCATTTTAAATGGCGACCAAGTAATTGTCCGAAAACAAAGATCAGCGGATAACGGTGATATCGTGATCGCCATGACTGAAGACAATGAGGCAACTTGCAAACGATTTTTTAAAGAAACCAATCATATCCGCTTGCAACCAGAAAATGACACCATGGCTCCAATTATTTTAAATAATGTTTTAATTCTTGGCAAAGTAATCGGGCTCTACCGTAATTTTGTTTCATAGAAAAACAGATTTTCTAACAGTAATTGTCTAGAAAATCTGTTTTTTAGTCTTGCTTTAATTTATCAGCTAAGGTAATCAATTCTTGGGCATGTTCAATAGCAGATGACGTAATCTGACTGCCGGCTACCATTCGCGCCAGTTCTGCAACTCGTTGCTTGCGGTTTAACTTTGTGACAGTTGTTTGTGTGCGGCCATTTCCCACTACTTTTTTTACAAGTAAATGATGATCACCGACTGCGGCAACTTGTGGTAAATGAGTGATACACAAAACTTGCGAATGTTGTGCCAATTGCAAAATTTTCTCAGCAATCGCCTGCGCAACTCGACCGCTAACCCCGGTATCAACTTCATCAAAAATGATACTGGTAATATTCTGTTGCGTAGCAAAAATTGTTTTCAAAGCCAGCATGATTCTTGACATTTCTCCGCCAGAAGCAATTTTTGCCAATGGACCCATTCTTTCTCCTGGATTAGTTTGAATGTAAAACTCCACCCGATCGCGGCCACTAAGATTTAATTGATCAACAGAACCAAAGCGCACCTGAAAAACTGTTTTGCTCATATAAAGGGCTGCCAGCTGTTGATGGACTTTTGCTTCAAGTTTAACTGCTGCTTGCTGGCGAATTCGCGATAAATCTCGGGCTAGTTTTTCTGCTGCCTGTCGCAAATCAACAACTTGTTTTTCCAATTCATCACCACTTGATTCAGTCGTTTGCATTTGTTGCAGTTCAGTTTTTATCTTTTGATAATATGCTGAGACTTCAGCTAAAGTACTGCCGTATTTATGTTCTAATTGATGAATCAACTCTAATCGTTCATTGACTTGATCCAAACGATCCTCATCCCACTCTAGCAGATCATTTTGGCTTGAAAGATCATGACTGATATCTTGCAACAAATAAAACGCATTAGTGACATCAGTTGAAATTTTTTTTAATTGTGGTGAAAATTGCTCAATTTGCTCCATCTGTTGCATAACTGTTCCCACCTGATCAATCAAAGCGACCGGCTCGCCATTCAATAACTGGTAACTTTGGGCTAAAGTTTGCTGGATCAACTGAAAGTTTTCAAGCTTTTCTTTTTCTTGCACCAGCTGTTGTTCTTCATTTTTTTTCAAGTTGGCGCTTTCAATTTCGTTAACTTGAAATTTCAACATATCTAAACGTTGAACCCAACTTTGTTCATTTTGTTTGCGTTGTTGCAAATAGGCAGCCTTTTTGTGGAAAAGTTCAAAAGCCGTTTGATACTTATCTTTTACTGGTTGAATTTGCGGATCAAATTGGTCGAGAAGTTTCAAATGGTTCTCAACTTGTAACAAGCTCTGTTGTTCATTTTGACCATGAATATCAATTAATAATTGCCCAACTTGACGCAAAACCGTTCTTGTAACTAAGGTACCATTAATTCGACAGGTTCCATGCCCACTGCGTGAATATTCACGCTGTAAGATCAGATTGCCTTCATCCCAATTAATGCCGAGTGAGTGCAAAAAGCCTTGCTCAGCCGACGCTAATGGCAAGTCAAACAAGCCTTGTAAAATAAATTTATTAGCCCCTTTGCGAATAAACTCTTGTGATGCTCGACCGCCCGCCAATAAACCTAAAGCATCAATGACAATTGATTTTCCCGCTCCAGTTTCGCCGGTAATGACTGTCATTTTAGCCTGAAAAGTAATGTCAATTTGCTCAATAATGGCAAAGTCTTTAATTATCAATTCTCGCAGCATCTAATCATTCCCCTAAAATTTCAACTGACCATTTCTAACAGTAATCTTTGAACTTCTTTGGCTGCCGGTGGATCCTGAGCAATCACTAGAACTGTATCATCATCGCCCAAAGAACCAAAAATTTCTTTAACCTTCAATTGATCAATCAAACTAGCGACTGCAGGACCATTGCCCGGCAATAATTTAATCAAGAAAAAAGATTCATGTAATCTTGAAGATAAATACGCATCATGCAAAGTCTTCTTCAACTTTTTCTCAGCGTTTAATTTTTTTTCAGCTGGCAAACTATATTGATAGCCGCCATTTGGAGCCGGTAATTTTACTAATTGCAATTCCTTAACATCACGTGAAACTGTTGCTTGAGTAACCTTAATCGCTTGCTCTTGCAGCAATTTTACAATATCTTCTTGCCGATCAATACTATACTGTTGAATTAACTTTCTGATTGCTTTTTGTCTTTCAAGTTTTCGCATTAATTTCACCGTTCCCTAAATAATATTCATTCATATAATATTATATTTTGGATAATTATACAAAGGAAAAACTTGGCTATAACCAATTTAAATTAAATTTTGCCAAGCAGCGGCCACAACTTGATCAATATCAACAGTAGCTGATTCTTCTCCCGCTTGATTGCTAGTCTTTAAATAAATCAAAAACTCAATATTCCCTTCACCGCCCTTGATTGGTGAAAAATCTAAGCCACAAACATCATAATTTTCCTGGATAGCCAAAGTAATTATCGCCTGCAAGACCTCACGATGAATCTGAGGATCACGAATAATTCCATGTTTACCAACTTTATCTTTGCCAGCTTCAAATTGTGGCTTGATCAAGGCAACTACTGAGCTGTCAACTGGTAAAATTGAATGTAAATTCGGCAAAATCAATGCTAGCGAGATAAAAGAAACATCAATTGTTGCAAAGGTCGGTTGGCCACTGGTAAAATCACTCGGCTGACTATAGCGAAAATTTGTCTGCTCCATGACAACGACACGCGGATCTTGACGCAATTTCCAAATTAATTGATTTGTCCCAACATCTAATGCATAACTTAGCTTAGCCCCATTTTGCAACATCACATCAGTAAATCCACCAGTTGAAGCTCCAATATCTAAAACAGTTTGGTCTTTAACGCTTAAATTAAAGACTTGTAAAGCTTTAGCTAATTTAAAACCTCCGCGACTAACATATGGCATTTTATTTCCCTTAAAGTGCAATTCTGTTGTCGGATCGATCTTCATTCCTGGTTTATCAAGTCGTTCTTCATTTTTTCCAAGAATCTCGCCAGCCATGACCGCCCGCTTAGCCTGTTCACGACTCGCAAATAATCCTTGCTTAACTAAGAGAACGTCGATTCGCTCTTTTTTCATTGTTTTTCCTTCTTTGAAAAATAAGTTAATAATCCTTGCAAAAGACTGCAATCCACTCCCGCTTGTGACAAAGTTTCCAACGAATTTGCAGCTTGATCAACAGCTGCGGCCAAAGCGATCCAACTTTGGGAAATTCCAAGCAAGCTAGGATAAGTATTTTTATGCTCGCTTTGATCTTTATGAACCCTTTTGCCCATTTCAGCTGTCGTACTGAGTTCATCCATTAAATCATCATAAATTTGAAAAGCCAAACCAAAATTTCGCCCATAATTTTCAATGGCTGCTCTTTGCTCCGACTTAATGCTAGCTAAAACAGCTCCTGCCTGACAAGCATACAAAATTAAGGCACCCGTTTTTTGTTGATGGAGTTTCTTCAATTGTCTCAAATTTAAGTGCTGTTTTTCTCCCAGAACATCCCTCATTTGACCGCTAACCATTCCTGAAACACCAGCGGCATGGGCTAATAAGCCTACTAACTCACTAATTTTCTTTGAACTCAAGCTAGTCTGAGTCAACCATTCAAAAGCTGTTGTTAATAAACCATCACCAGCTAAAACTGCTGTTGCTTGACCAAATTTTTTATGATTGGTCAAAACTCCACGCCTCAAATCATCATTATCCATTTCAGGCAGATCGTCATGAATTAAAGAGTAAGTATGCAACAACTCCAAGCTCCCGGCTACATCTAGAACTGCTTGATCGATCTTGCGACCAAAACTTTGGCAAACTGCCAAAATTAACATTGGACGAATTCGCTTACCGCCTGCCATAGCCGAATAAGTCATAGCTTTTAATAAATACGGTTGAGCAGTTAGGTTTTGTAAATATTCACCTAAATGTTGTTCAAGCAATGGCCGATACCTTTTTTCAAATTGGAGCACTTTTTGATCATTCATCGGCATGATCCCGCTCAAAATCTTTTTGATCACCATTTTCATCAACAACTTGTGTCAAAGTTTTTTCGGCATTTTCAAGTTGTTGCTGGAGTTGGCGACTTAGCTTGACTCCGTTTTGAAATTGAACTAAAGCTTTCTCCAATGGTGTCTGCCCTTTTTCTAATTCAACAACGATTTTCTCCAATTCGTTAAGCTTATCCTCAAATGTTTGTTTCTCAGCCATTTTTATCCTGCTCCTTAATCTTAATTGCTTTTGCGGTAACTGTTCCATCCTTAAGATGCAAATCAAAATTTTGATTAGGTTTCAAATCAGCAACCGAATTGACAACTTGATCAGCAATAACTGCATACCCATACCCACGAGCTAATATTTTTAAAGGACTCAAAGCATTCAACTGTGCAATTAACTGCCCAGTTTGCTGCTGCCGCGTCTTTAAATAATCTCGACCGTTTTTCTGTAAATTTTTTTGTAGAAAAATTAATTGACGCTGTTTTAAATGCAACTGTTCCAGAGGACTGACGTTAAATAAATGTTGTTTTAAAGTTATCAGTTTCCTTTCTTTAGTTACTAAAAGATGGTCGACTTGTTGTTGAAGTCGTTGATTCAATAAATCGATCCGCTGAAAATAGCCTTCATATAATCGGCCAGGTTGCAGAAAAATGGCAGCTTGACGCAAGCTGGTTAATTGCTGCTGCTTTGAATGCAATAAGCTGTGAAAGGCCTGGATCAAGCGCAGCCGCTGTTGCTTGATCTTTAATAATTCATCATTTAAAACTGGTACTGCCAACTCTGCAGCTGCTGTTGGTGTTGCCGCCCGCATATCTGCCACATAATCCGTCAAGGTCGTATCAGTTTCATGACCAACTGATGAGATAACTGGTAGCTTGCAGGCAGCTAGTGCTCGCACAACCTGCTCTTCGTTAAATGGCCAAAGATCCTCAATTGAACCGCCACCACGGCCAATAATTAAAACATCAAAATCAACCTGTTCAACCTGGTGAATTCGTGCCACTAATTCACCAGCCGCTTCTTGCCCTTGAACCTGAGCAGGAAACAAATACAACTTAGCAATTGGATAACGCCTACGAACAGTAGTCATAATATCTTTAATGACTGCTCCCGAACGACTAGTGATCACTGCAATTTTTTTAGGAAAATGCGGCAACTTTTTCTTTGGCTGCGAGAACAAACCTTCAGTTGCCAACTTTTTCTTTAACTGCTCGTAAGCTTGATATAATGCACCAACACCGGCTGGCTCCATTTGTTCAACATAAATCTGATAACTGCCACTAGCCGGATAAAGTGAGATGCGGCCAACTAAAATGACCTTCATTCCTTCTTCAGGTTTAAATTTAAGTCTGGTAAAAGCGGACCG
This sequence comes from Liquorilactobacillus sicerae, assembly GCF_029916425.1. Lineage (GTDB taxonomy): Bacteria > Bacillota > Bacilli > Lactobacillales > Lactobacillaceae > Liquorilactobacillus > Liquorilactobacillus sicerae. The sequence goes on from NZ_JAHAVQ010000005.1 coordinate 127,572, forward strand.
AAACATGACGGCATTAATTTTGGCTTGTTCATCTTTCAAACTGAAATATTGATGAGCATTGGGCCGAAAACGATAATTTGAAACTTCACCAGTCAAGTAAACTCGACCCAGGTAAGGATCCGCATCGAACTTTCTTTTTAAATAGCCAGTCAATTCACTGACCGTCAAATATTGTTTTTCCTGTTTCATTTTTTCTGTTTACTCCATTTGGCAAACTCAACCGTTTGTTTCATTAACATTGCAATTGTCATTGGCCCAACTCCGCCAGGGACAGGTGTCAAATAACCAGCAATTGGTGCAACTTCAGTCTGTGCAACATCACCAACTAACTTGCCGGCAGCATTTCGATTGATTCCCACATCGATGACAATTGCTCCAGGTTTAACATCTTTTGCTTGAATGAAATTAGCCCGGCCAACTGCTGCTACTAAAACATCGGCTTGGCGCGTAATTTCGCTCAAATTTTTTGTGTGACTATGTGCAACTGTTACGGTTGCGCTTTGATTAAGCATCAAAGCAGCTAACGGTCGACCAACAATTTTGCTACGACCAACGATCACAACATTTTTCCCATCAACTGAAATTCCATATGACTTTAACAAATACATAATACCATTTGGAGTACAAGGAATAGCATAAGGATCATTGACAAATAAACGTCCTAAATTATAAGGGTGAAAGCCATCGACATCTTTTTTCGGTGAAATTGCTTTCGTTATTCGATCAGCATTAATTTGATCCGGTAAGGGTAACTGAACTAAAATACCATTTATCGTTGAGTCATTGTTTAAAGAAGCAATTTTTTCTAATAGCTCTGCCTCACTGATATCTTTTGATAAACGCAAGTCCAATGATTCAAGCCCAATTTTTTCAGCCATTCGATGTTTGTTTCGAACATAAACTCGACTTGCCTGATTGTCACCAACAAGGATCACCGCAAGCTTAGGGACAATTCCTTGACTTTTAAGACTGCTGATATCTGCTTGTAAATCATTGGCTAACTTAATTGACAGCTTTTTCCCATCTAATTTAACCGCCATTTTTTCCACATCCTTAAACTTTCATATTAGATTATATTTTAACATAATTTTTCATTAACCAAGATTCGAAATCAGAAAAAAAAGCTGGCATTGCCAGCTAAAAATAATTAATTTGAGACAATCAAATTCGATAAAATTCCATTAATAAATCGGCGTGATTTTTCATCGCTAAACTTTTTAGCCAATTCAATTGCTTCATTGACGGCTACCTTATCCGGTGTTTCAGTTATAAACTTAATCTCAAAAACGGCAATTTGCATAATTACCAAATCTGTCTTGTTTAATCGCTCTAGCGACCAACCTTGCTTTAAAAAAGCAATAATTACCTGATTGATCTCCAGCAAGTTTTTTTGAACGCCTTCAATCAGTAAATTTAAATATGCAGGCATTTCAGCGGGCATATCCTTGTTTGCTTGATGAAGCTGTTGATATAACTCAGCAGAATCAGTCAACGAGTTGCTCTCCCAAGCAAACAAAATCTGAAATGCGACTTGACGCATTTCACTTCGTTTCATAATCACTTTTTTTCACCATTTTCTTCTGCAAACAAATCATCAGGATCAACTGCTGCAGTTTGTTTTTCTGGAACTACTCCCTGCACATAAACATCCACCGATGACAGCTTTAATCCTGTCATAAACAAAAGCTGTTGTTTGACTTTTTCTTGAATTTCTAAAGCTACCTTAGGCACTGCAACGCCATAATTCAAAAAAACATAGACCTCAGCACGTAGATTCTCACCATCACGAGAAATTTTTACACCTTTTCCTCGATTCTTCCGGCCAAACAATTCATTCAAACTATTTGCCAATGACCCGCGCATTGAATAAACACCATCAACTTGACTGGCGGCAATCCCTGCGATCACTTCAACAACCTCTGGAGCAATTTCAATTGTACCAGTTTGCGAATCACTATTTGCTAAAATGATATTACTATCCTCTGCCATTGAACTTTCCTCCCAGTTTATATCTACCTTAAAAAAACCAGCTTAGTTACAGATAAAAATGTCTTACGCCAAAAAATTTTTTTAACTAGGATCATGACTTATCCGCTTAAATACTTTTGACTTTGACAAATTATGCATTAAGCCCGTGAAACATAGCTGCCATCTTGAGTATTAATTGTCAAGACATCACCTTCGTTAACAAAAAATGGAACTTGTACGATCAAACCTGTTTCCAATTTAGCTGGTTTTGAACCACCAGAAGCCGTATCACCCTTAATTCCGGGTTCAGTTTCAACAACTTCAAGATCAACCGTATTTGGCAAATCGATTCCTAAGGTTTCATTTTCATGCATAATAATATTAACGATCATATTTTCCTTCAAATAATTCAGTTCGTTTTTAATTCGTTCTTGAGGCAATTCAAGTTGTTCATATGTGGTTGTGTCCATAAAAACATAATTCGTCCCATCCGCATACAAATATTGCATCTTGCGATTATCAATCTGCGCCTGTTCAACCTTCTCACCTGCCCGGAAGGTTTTTTCCTGAACAGCTCCAGTTCTTAAGTTCTTTAATTTTGAACGCACAAAAGCTGAACCTTTGCCTGGTTTAACATGTTGAAATTCCACGACCCGCCAAAGTTCACCATCAACTTCAATTGTCAGTCCATTTTTAAATTCATTTACCGAAATCATGCCTGATCCTCCTAAAAATCACTTTTCCATTATATTAAAATATCCCGAAAAGCTCATATACATTTTATAATAGCAGTTTAACTGCAGAAAATGCAAGCTTCTTTAATTATAATTCGTGGTATTGACGATCAAAATCAGTTAAAACTTCATACCCTGTCTCAGTGACTAGGACATCATCCTCAATTCTAATACCTCCAACTCCTGGAACATAAACACCTGGCTCAATCGTAACTATCTGTCCGGGAAATAATTGATCCGTAAAACGGAGACCAACATTTGGCAACTCATGAATTGCCAAACCGATTCCATGTCCCATTCCATGATTGAAATATTTTCCATAACCAGCTTGAGTAATGATTCCACGACCAATTTTATCTAGTTGGCTGCCCATTATTCCGGGAGCAACTGCTTGAATTGTTGCCTGCTGAGCCTTCAATACTAGTTGATATAACTCACGAAATTTAGTTGTTTGCGGACCAACAGCAAAAGTTCGGGTAACGTCAGAGGTATAGCCGTGGTAAAAATAGCCAAAATCCAAAGTCACCATCGTATTTTGACCAATTAATTGGTCAGAAGCCGTAGCATGTGGCCAAGTAGAGTGCTCTCCACTAGCAACAATCGTCGTAAATGATTTCCCACTAGCTCCCTGTTTGAGCATAAAACTATCAAGATAGTGGCTCAAATCTAACTCGGTTAAAGCAGCCGAATTTTTTTTTACTAAATCTAAAACGGCTAGGTAACCGCTACCAGCAATTTGACATGAACGTTTTAATGTTTGAACCTCAGCTGGTTCTTTAATTGACCGCAATTGCTCAATTACTTGTGTAACAGCAGCTAAATCGCCAGGAAAGTTTTCATCTAAAAAGTCATAGCTAGCATAACTCAGACTATCTTCAAAAGCTAATGCAGTTAGGTCAAGCTTTTGGGCTAGCTGACAAACCCCTTGTAAGTAATTGCGGGTTAAGCATAATTTCCAGTTAGGACATTCTTGGTGAATCTGCCTTTCAAAACGCCAATCGGTAATTAAATATTGTTCATCGGCAGTAATTAACAAAACACCATCGTCACCACTAAAACCACTTAAATAAAACCGATTAGTTGGTTCCGTCACTAAAAAACAGTCAAAATGCATTTCTTTAATCTTTTTTTGTAATAAGCTAGTTCGTTCTTGAAACATTTTTTCCTCCAAACTAAAAAAACCAACATAAAACAAACTGTCTTATGTCGGCTTAAATTATAAATTATTCGGCAACTGGATAAACGGAAACTTGCTTTTTATCGCGTCCCTTGCGTTCAAAACGAACAACTCCGTTAACTTTCGCAAATAACGTATCGTCGCCGCCCATACCTACATTCATACCCGGGTAAATTCTTGTTCCACGCTGGCGATAAAGAATCGAACCACTTGTTACGACCTCACCATCAGCACTCTTGGCTCCAAGTCGCTTAGACTCAGAATCACGTCCATTAGCGGTTGAGCCACCACCCTTTTTATGAGCGAAAAACTGTAAATTCATAATCATCAGAATTCACCTCCTGTTTTAATGACTAACTAACTTTCAAATATTTTTTGTAAGTTGCCGCAATATCTAACAATCCAAGCCTGAGACTTGCCAATAAAAGCTGGACTGCATCCTGATCGATTTCTGCGACCGTTACATCAAGGTACCCACCATTAGCTTCATCTTGTTGAATTTCTAAATGTGCATTAGTCAATTGCTGTAAACTATTGACTGTATTGATTGACAATGCGGAAACAGCTGCACAAACAATATCTTCACCATAAATACCTGATCCAGCATGTCCTCTCAAAGCAAATCCACTAATTTTCTGTCCTTGATACTTAAATGCTGCTTTAATCATAATCTAACCAGCGATTGTTAAGCATTGATTTCATCAATAACAACTTTGGTATACGGTTGACGATGACCTTGTTTGGTATGTTGATGCTTCTTTGGTTTATACTTATAAGTAACAACTTTTCGACCACGGCCTTGTTTTTCAACCGTTCCAGTAACCGTCGCACCTTCAATGAAGGGTTTACCAACGACCGTTTTTTCCTCGCCACCTACTAAAACTACTTGGTCAAAAGTAACTTTTTCTCCAGCAGCTTGTGACAACTTTTCAACATAAATGGCTTGACCTGCTTCAACTTTAAGTTGTTTACCACCTGTTTTAACGATTGCGTACATTTTGTTGCACCTCCTTATTCTACTTAGACTCGCCACGATACAGTGACCCAAAAGGTAACTTTAATTAACTGCTCATGTGCGGTTGCAGCTGTGCAAGCACGTATGCAACGTCCAAATCATAACAAAAAATCGACTCATCGTCAATCATCAGACACAATTAAAGGTCCAGTTAAACTGGGCCTTTAATCTCACACAACTAACTGGCGCGGGAGAGATTCGAACTCTCGACCGTCCGCTTAGAAGGCGGATGCTCTATCCAGCTGAGCTACCGAGCCATAAACAACGAAATATATTGTAATATAAATTTTAAAAAGTGTCAAATTTAAATTTATATTACAATTAAATGTCTTTTACTTGAAATTTGTTTTAAACTATGTAACAATGATGTAACATAAACGAAACAAAGGAGGCGAGCTGGATGACCGCTTTTTTAGCAATCATTGGGATCCTTGCTCTGGCCAGCGGAATTCAGTTCTTTACAGGTCAACAAAAGAAGCAAGATACCTTCAAACATTTTAAACGCAACCATCAACTCTTTTAAGTTTAAATTATGAAACCGTCATTTCATAATTTAAAAAGGCTGTTTCCAACTCTTGGATGGAAAAATGCAAATCAACTAAACCATACTTAATGAAAATATGCCAAGCATGGACTAGTGTCGTTTGTTGCCGGGTAAAATAGCTTTGATTAATTAAATGATCAAGCGTCAGATAAGTTTTGGCCAATGAGAGGATCTCCTTTTGATTTATTAGGAAGTCCTCTTTTTCTTGTGAAAGTAGCAATTGAAATCCCCACTTATTCGTTAAAGCAATATTAAGAATTGCTTCCATCACTGCTAAATAATCAGTTTGAATCTTTGTTTGATGATTAGCTGCATTATAAAAAAGTTTTGCCAAGCGACTCTTTAAGACCATATACTCTGACGGTAAACGACTAGCCGCATCACTTTCACCATTTTTTGCAAATTCATTCAACTTTTTCTGCTGAACTACCGCTAACATTTTTCTGACATCCAAAAACTTTGCCCCCTAATTATGAAAAATATAACTGATCTGATTTGATTTCCAAAACTGTTAAATTATCTAAATACCAGTCCTTAAGAAAATCATACTTTAATAAAACATCAAATAAACTGATTTTTTGATTTGGATCTTGAACTGCTAATCCCCATTCACCAAAGGTTGCCGTTTCTGGATTTGTTTGACGAAAAGCCTTGAAAACAACTTGATCGCTTAAACGCAAAATTGCCGTCTGATTAGCTCCCGCTTCTAACATTTTATCTGCATGAGCAGCCGCAATAAATAAGCGATCCAAAACCTCGGACGGCAATTGCGGCTCAGTGATTTGGTAAACACAGTTGTTGGCAGGATCTAACAAACCAAAGTCAACATCAAAGCCAAAATCTTCTTTTAAAAACTTACCGATTTCCCACAATGAAAGTGCAAAGGATTTTATTTTTTGATGCTCAATTTCAGCAAAATAATCGACCAGTAGCAGTTGTGTTAATGCATGACTATTAAAGCGCAACAAATGCCTGGAAAAGTTCAAATAAAATAATTTCAGCTTGCGATTTTTTTCAATATAAAAAGTTCCATTTGCTTGATTATTTTCAAGTTGAAAAATAAAGTACCCTTTTGTATTGATTCCAGGAAATTCATGATATAGTTCGTGATATTGATCAGAAGATTGCAAAATCATCCCAGCACGTTGATGCAGTTCTAACAAACGATTTAGAAAAATCAGGTAGAAATCCGACCGACTGTATTTTTGTGGAAAAGTTAAAAAAGCAGTATCTAACTCATAGGCTGTCAGCTTTGCAACTGCTGCTAATAATTCGGTAACAGAATCCGTTGAAATTAGAGTGTCCAATAGCTTAGTAAAATTAAAACCATTCTCCAAACTATTTTTCAATTGATCATTATAAGCCATTAAACGGCCAGTCGTGCTTAAAGTAGCGGAATGTTCTTTTTGTGGTAAATAAGTTACTGTTTTATTTTCATTCATTTGTGATCTTCACCCGTCCTTTAGTAGCAATCAAATCCGCTATATAATCACGATATAATGAGCGATTGCGATTTTCAAAGTTCTCAAAGCTACCAAACTTGGCGATGATGCTTTGCTTTTCATAACCAATCAAAGTATCTTCTTTTGATAATTTGAGAATTTGAGCTTCACTTTCGCGGATCATTTGATAAGCACTCTGGGCTTTTTCATCCTGATCGGTCAAATCAGAGAGACGTTTCACCAATTTCTGCTTGGAATCCTTATACTTGGCTGCCTCCCAAGGCATGACCTTTTCCTGCGACATCTGTTTTAACTGTTGACGAATTTTTTCTTTTGCTTGGTCACGTTCGGCTTGTGAATCAATCAAAGCTTGTAATTGATCAGTCTGTTGGGAAACAGCTGCGATTCTATCGCTATTTAAACGTTTCTTTTCTCTTTCCAGTTCAAACGATTTCTTTAATTTTTGATATTCTGTCTCATCAAAATTAAATTGCACTTTTAAAACATCAAGTTGGCCAAAAAGGCGGCGATCCCACCAATTGCCAAAATAAAATTGAAACTGGCCTAAAGCTGTTTGCTCAAAATAAAAGAAAGGGTATGTTTCTTTTAAGAAAGCCAGGAGATTAGTACTCAAGTATTGACTCAGTTTAGCTTTGGCATCATTTAGCAATCGTTCATTACTTGGATCGGCTGTACTGTGTTTGGCCTGCATAATTTCACTTGAATAATGCTCACCATCAATCAGTTGATAAATCAAACGATCATCTTTTTCCTGAACGGCATTTAGCAACGTTTGTAAATATCGGATCTTATTGGCAACCGTCTTTGCTAACGTTTTAGCTGCAGTTTGATATTGAATCTGTTCAGTTGTTGAATTGACATTTGCCACAAAATCTCCCCCTTTGCATTTGGCCTAACACCAAATACATAAAATCACTTATTAAATTAATTATACCATTTGATATTCATTCATCCCAAAATATTAGCTATTATTTCGCGCTTGGTACTGTCGCTGATAGTCTCGAATACCGAGTAAAACATATTTGGCTGGGTCCTTAGTTGTATCTAATTCAACTTGTTGATTAGAATATTCCTGTTGTTGATAAAGTTTTTCATATTCAGCAATTGAAATCTTTTTTCGTGTTGCTAAATCCTCACCTGTTTTAATTAAAGCAACCTGTTTTTTGAAATTTTTTTGAAGAATTCCACTGAAAAATTCAGCTTGGGCACCAGATCCATAACTGTAAAATCCCAAACGGTGTCCAGCTTGTAATTGATCAGAGTTTTTTAAAAGCGACAAAAGGCTCAGATATAGTGAACCAGTATAGAGATTGCCGACTTGCCGATTAAAATAACGAGCAGCCTCAAACTGATGCAACAAATAACTGGCAACTGATAAATCAGTTGTCCCTAATAAACTGCGTAAGCCTTTTAGTCCCAATTTGGTATAAGGTAAATGGAACAGCAGCGCCGCAAAATCACTTAATTTTAAATTGGTTTGGATTTGATAGTTCTGCCAAACTTGCTGCAGCAATTGCAAATACAATTCAGTTGAAAACTTGCCTGCTACCTGAGCCCGACTTTCACCAATTGGTCGCCAAAAATCCATGGCATCTTCCATGGCAGCAACGTTATCATTATTTAAAGCCAAAATCCGTGGAGCTGCTGACAGCAACAGTGCTACGGCACCACCGCCTTGAGTTGGCTCACCAGGAGTTTTCAATCCATAGCGAGCAACATCAGCTCCAATCACCAAGACTTTTTGTTTTGGATGAGTTAATAAGAAGCCATAGGCTAGCTCCAAGCCAGCTGTTGCCGCAAAACAGGCCTGTTTTAATTCAATTGTTCTGATATTGCTTGGTAATTCCAATAATCCAGCTAAATACGCAGCAGCCGATTTAGAATTATCTACTCCTGATTCAGTTCCAAACAAAATCAAGCCCAAGCTTTGCTTATCGGTTGACTCAAGAATTTGTTCCGCTGCATTCGCCGCCAAGGTTACGGCATCTTGTGTTGGACGAATTACCGCCATTTTTTCTTGGCCGATCCCGATCAAGTATTTGTTTGGATCCTCATCTCTAGCATGAGCTAAATCTACCATATCAATATAGAGATCAGAAGTATAAAAGCCAATTTTATCGATCCCAATTTGCAATTTCAACTACCCCTTTTAACAAGACTTGTTAATTAAAAAAATAGAAACATTACTAAATACCCGTAACGCAAAATCATTTCACTCAAAGTAATTTTAACATACTATTGTTCTATCCGGTGAATTCTAAAGAACTGCAAAATTTTAAACTAAGCAGTATTTAAAATAATAGTAGCTGTCCTACCCGTAGATAACTATTTTTTCTTGTGGAACTTGAGAAAAATTTAGTTCACATCAAATGAAGTTTTCGACTGAAAAGCCAACTGATTTTAAAACAAGTACTTAATAATTTCTAACTAATTATAAATTGACTAACTTTATGTTCCATTTCTATCCTTTTCAGTAGGTTTTAGGTTACAATTGCAAAATAAAAACGCCACATAATCGGAATGTGACGTCCTAAAACTATCTAAAACGGAATGATAAGGAGAGTACAGGATTTGAACCTGCGCGCCGATATAGACCGGTTCGCCGGATTTCGAGTCCGGTGCATTACCACTCTGCCAACTCTCCAAACTTTAACAACAAAAATAATTCTACCAAAAGTTTAACAAAAATGCAATTACCATTGATCAACTATTTCAAACAAAGTCCTTGTTGATGCAAAACTTTTAATAGCTCATTGCGCTTGGTTGACTTCTTATCTAATTTCGTACCAATTTGATTAGTAAAAGAATCGATTCGCCGATTGCTATCACGCAAATCATAATACGTTTGCACAATTTGATCATAAGCTTCAAAATCAGCGAGTTCAAAATTAGCAGGATAATTATTTTCAAAAAAACAGCTTGATAATGGTAAGCGTGGTTTTAATTGCGGCTTTTGATCAGGAACGCCAACTTGAACGCCTAAAACTGGAAAAGTTAGTTGTGGGAGATTGAGGATATCAATCATCCGTTGTGGATCATTATTAATACTGCCTAAAATCACTGCCCCTAAGTTTAAACTCTCGGCTGCGGTTACAAAGTTCTGAACACCCAGAACCGTATCTTCCAAACCTTGGATGAAAATATCAGTTTGGTGCAACCGGCCATCTTCTTTGCCTAAATGTTGCCGAATTTGTTGGTTACGAAATAAATCAACAATAAAAATAAATAAATCGCCATTTGCTCCAACATATGACTGATTTGAAACTTGGCAAATTGCTTGCCGCTTAGCTAGATCAGTAATATGTAAAACCGTCCGTTGTTGCAAAAACATACTGGTTGCAGTTTGATTAACGACCTTAGCCAGCAATTGCACCTGTTTTTGAGTTAACTGTTGAGATTTAAAAGCTCGAATCGTCCGATGCGTTAACTGATGCTCAATTGTTTGATTACAATTCTCTGTCATCTTAAAACTCCTTTAAAAAGTCCAGTCCAATTGGCCATTTTTCTTCACCATTACACTCATCGCCGTTCCAGTCATTGAGCCAGCTAGTTGTAACTGCTGAGAAGTCGCCTTGACGAAATAGCCAGTTTCATTACTCCAAATACAACTCCATTGCCAATCACCATGATTATCACCAAAATGGCATTGTACCCAATCAATTGCCTGTCGTTGATCAGTAATCCTCATTGAATCAGTATCATTTTGATCAGTAAAAGTTTTGATTAAAACCCCCTGATCTTTTGGTAAAGAAACTGGAAGTTGCTGATCTTTGGTTGATTTTTCAATCGGTAAAGCCTTTTTTGATGATAAATTTGTATCATTTTGAGCTGACCTTTTTAAAAATTTCCACCAAAGGTAGCCTGTACCAACAACGACACTTGTCAAAAATAATTTTTTCATTGTCTCAACACTCCACCTAGACAAAATGACTTCTAAAAAAGGGCTAGAAAACTAGCCCTTTAATAACTAAGCTATTGCTTAACCTCTAAAATCTTAACTTCCATTTCTCCACCAGGTGTTTCGATTGAAACTTTTTCACCTAAATGATGTCCAACCAGTCCTTTAGCAATTGGTGAGTCATTGGAAATCTTTCCTGCAAACGGATCTGCTTCCGCAGCACCAACGATCGTATAGGTTTCTGGCTCTTCGTCAGGCAGTTCCTTAAAGGTAACTGTCTTTCCAACCGCAATTTCATCTTGGTCAATATCACCATTATCAATGATCTCAGCATGGTTTAACATTTGTTCGATCGTTTTGATCCGACCTTCAACGAATGATTGTTCATTTTTAGCTGCTTCGTATTCTGAATTTTCAGAAAGATCTCCAAACCCGCGGGCAATTTTAATTCGCTTAATAACTTCCGCACGTTTGGAAGTTTTCAGCGTATTTAATTCATCCTCTAATTTCTTTTTTCCTTCTAATGTCATTGGGTAAGCTTTTTCTTCTGCCATTTTCTTCACTCCTCAAATTATATTATAATTCATGATTACATCTTAGGATATCCCGAATTTTTGTCACTAACAAATCAATTGCAACTTTATTTTGACCACCTTCCGGAATAATGATATCAGCATAACGTTTGGTTGGCTCAACGAATTGATGATACATTGGTTTAACAGTTTTCAAATACTGTCCGATAACTGATTCAAGTGATCTCCCACGCTGTTGGATATCACGCTGAATTCGACGAATAATGCGAATATCATCATCTGTATCAACAAAGACTTTAATATCCATTAAATCACGTAAACGCGGGTCATTCAAAACTAAGATTCCCTCAATGATGATTACCTCACGCGGTGCCTGATGCTTAATGCGATTACTCCGAGTATGTGCTGTGTAATCATAAACCGGAATATCAACTGATTTCCAGTCTAACAAGGCTTTGAGCTGACTGATCAGCAAATCCGTATCAAAAGCATCCGGATGGTCATAGTTAACTTGCAACCGTTCTTCAAAAGACATTTCTGCTTGATCCTTGTAGTAGGAATCTTCCTGCAACATTAGTAACGAATGTCCTTGTAACTGATCAAAAACAGCCTGACTAACTGTTGTTTTACCACTCCCGGAACCGCCAGTTACACCAATTATAACCGGCCGCTTTCGAGTTGAATTGTTTATCATCGTATTACTTCCTAACTATTTTATTCAAAGGTCAATTATTATCTTTAGCCAATTTTTTTTCTAGAGCCTGATGCTCAGCATATGTTTTAGAAAAATAAACTTTACCGGTTTTTAAATTAGCAATAAAGTACAAGTAATCCTGATCCAAATCTTTTGGGTACAAAACAGCTTTAACTGAATCCAAACTAGGGTTATTAAAAGGACCTGGTCCGACTCCTTGATGCCGGTAAAGATTATATGGTGAATTTACCTTCAAATCTTTATAAGTAACATTTTTTTTATGCTTTCCCAATGCATATAATACTGAAATATCTGATTGAATCATCATCTTCTTGTTTAGACGATTTTCGAAAACTCCAGCAATTCGATAACGATCATCATTAGTGACTCCTTCGCGCTCAACCAATGAAGCTAACGTTAAGGTCTTTTGGACGGTCCAGTTTTTCTTGCTGATCTCTGAATAATAGGGACTTAATACCTGATTTGTCTTGGCAACCATTTTTTCAATCAAATCACGCAAGTTTTCTTTTTTTCCAAGCATATAAGTTGCTGGATAAAGATAGCCTTCTAATTTATACCTAACGTGCTTAGCTTTGACAGCTGAAGATAACAACTGGGGATATTGTTTCGCCAGCTTATTTAAAAATCGCTGATTATTTAATAATTTCAAGAACTGTTTTTTACTATATTTGGTTTTAGTTTGAACAACGTCACCAATCTGATCTGCGGTAACACCCTCACGAACTAAGACCTTGCCTGATTTGATTGATTCACTGGCACCACCTTTTTCTAATTTCTGAGCGATGGTTTTTAAGGTCATTGAAGATTTTAATTCATAATAACCAGCTTTAAAATTCGTAAAGTTATGTTTTTTGACATAGTAATCAAACACAAAACTACTCTTGATGATATTCTTTTGTTCGAGAATACTGCCAATTTGTTTACTGTTACTGCCGATCGGGACTTTAACTTCAACAATTTTTTGACTCTTAGGATTCAGCGGCTTTAGCGATTGATCAAAATATTGATAGCCGCGCCAGCAAACAATCACAAGTAACACAATGATTAAACTAACGATTCCATAAATGATTCGGTTAGCTTTTCGTTTATTAGATGTCGCTGCCTGTTTGCTTTCATTTAAACTGACATCTTTTTTTTCAGGCTTCAAATTACCACTCCATCTCCATTTGGTAAACACTATCTATTTCATTATACAAAACAATACTTAAAAATGCATTAACAAACTAAAGGAGCTGAAACAAAAATGAGTTGTTTCAGCTCCTATTAACCAATTCAAAAGTAATTTACCGAATGACAGCTTTGAATTCACTTTGCAAACGATCCACAACATGGTCAAAATCTGTATTAACAATTTCATCCGACAAAGTTGTATCCGTAGCTTGATAAGTTAATTCATAAGCCAATGATTTTTTACCAGGCATAACACCTTTCCCTCGATAGACATCAAATAAATGGATGTCGACTAAATAACTGCCGCCATGGGCATAAAGGTAGCTGACGATCTTTGAATTTTCAATATTTTGATCAACCGCTAAAGCAATATCCCGCTTGATTGCTGGATATTTCGAAACTGGCTGGAACACTTCTGCTTGGCTTGGCAGATCAATTATTTTTTGTAAATCAAGTTCAAAAACATAGGTTCGATCAATATGATATTCGGCACAAATTGCCGGATGAACTTCACCAACAAAGCCCACAAATTCATCTTGAATATATATATCTGCCGTTCTTCCTGGATGCATTTCTTCATGACCGCTCGCTTTTTCAAAACGAACCTTCGTTGCTCCTAATCTCGTCAACAAGAATTCTACAATTCCTTTAATCACAAAGAAATCAACCGGGCGAACTTGTTCATGCCAACTACCGTTAATAAATTCTCCCGTCATAGCAGCCGCTACGTGTTCAACTTCTCGCGGCCGTTCTTGATTGCATTGGCGATAAAAGACCCGGCCCTCTTCATAAAGATCAACATTTTTAACTTTACGAGCAACATTATAAGCAACATCATCTAATAAACCGCTTAATAAATTCATTCTAATCGTTGTTCGATCAGAACTCATTGGGAAACTGAGTTCAGTTGCTTCCGATGGCTCCATCATAAAACGACTGGCCTTTTGAGTTGTTGTTAATCCATACGAAATTGCTTGGTCCAAACCAGCTGTTTCCAACAACTGCCTTACCTGCCGAATAATTTTTTGTTGGTAAGTATAGTGACCAGGGATTAATTCACCGCTTGGTAGAGTGGCTGGCAAATTGTCATAACCATAAATTCGCGCAACTTCTTCGATCAGATCCGCTGGAATGCTGATATCCCATCTTCTTGATGGAATCGTTACCGAATAATTTCCTTTTTGCTCTGCTACTTCAAAACCTAGCCGTTGAAAAATGTCCGTTACAGTGTCAGCTGAGAGCTCGGTTCCTAAAACCGCATTAATTTTTTGCAAAGTAATCGCAATTTTCACAGTTTGAGCTGGCTTTTGCGTTGCTGTCAATTGTTTAGCAACCACTTGCCCATCACCCAATTCAGCAATCATTTCAGCAGCAGCATCCAAAGCTTCAGCCACAGTTGCCGGATTGATCCCCCGCTCAAATCTCATTGATGCCTCGCTGTGCAAATTATGCCGTCGAGCCGTTTTACGAATTCGTGATGGATCAAAGACAGCTGCTTCTAAAGCTACAGTCGTTGTTTGATCTGTTACTCCAGTCCTTAAGCCTCCCATTGTACCAGCTAATGCTACTGGACCTCTAGCATCGGCAATGACAATATCACGGCCAGCCCGCAATTTTCGCTGTTGTTCATCAAGCGTTTCTAACTGCTCACCATCTTTTGCCAACCGTACTTTAAGTTGCTTGCCTGCAAGTTGATCAAAATCAAATGAATGCAGTGGTTGACCATAATCCAGCAAAATGTAGTTAGTAACATCAACAACATTGTTAATCGGTCGTACACCAGCGTTCCAGAGACGTTTTTGTAACCATAGCGGACTTGCTTTGATTTTAAGGCCTTTAATGACCCGCATTAAATAAGTTGGAGCTAATTTTTGATCAACTTCAACTGTTAAAAGATCATTAATTGAAGTCGTTGGATCTTCTTTGACATTAGGATGTTTAAAGTGAAGTTGTTGGTCATAAATAGCAGCTAACTCATAAGCCGTACCCCGCATGCTCAGCATATCTGCCCGGTTTGGTGTCACATCTAAATCAATGATCGTTTCGTCCATTCCTAAATAAGGGAAAACACTGTTACCAACTTGAGCATCATCTGGTAAAAAATATATTCCGTTGGCAAATTCTTTAGGAACTACACTATCGCTAAAACCGATTTCCTGCAATGAACAAATCATACCGTCGGAAATTTCTCCGCGCATTTTTGCTCGCTTAATTTTGATATTATTGGCGATCCGTGCACCTGGCAAAGCAACAATAACTTTCTTTTTAGCCTGCAGATTAGGAGCGCCACATAAAATCTGAACAGGTTCTGCTTTGCCAATATCCACTTGACAGATATTTAAATGATCCGAATCAGGATGTGGCTTTGCCTCACTGACATATCCCACAACAAGTCCCTTTAAACCATCTGACAAGCAATATGTCTGATCGACCTCAACTGCCGTTCGTTCGATCTTTTCTGCCAGTTGTTGAGGATCAACTAACAAATCAAGATAATCCTGCAACCATTTTGTCGAAATCTTCATCTTCAATTACTCCTTTTGTGAAAATTGTTCTAAGACACGGACATCATTCAAATAAAAATCACGAATATCATCAACACCATATTTCAACATAGCAAAGCGATCTGGACCTAAACCAAAAGCAAAACCGCCAAAGATTTGCGGATCAACACCTGCCATTTTTAAAACGTTTGGATGAACCATTCCCGCACCTAACACTTCGATCCAGCCGGTTTGCTTGCAAACCTGACAACCTTCTCCACCACATTTAAAGCAGGAAACGTCTACTTCAACCGATGGCTCAGTAAATGGAAAATAGCTTGGACGTAATCTAATCTGACGTTTTGCGCCAAAAACTGTTTGAGCAATTTTTTCAAGCGTGCCCTTTAAATCAGCCATCGTCACATGTTTGTCAATCACTAGACCCTCTACTTGATGAAATTGATGGGAATGGGTTGCATCATCGGTATCACGTCGATAAACCTTACCAGGAGAAATCATCTTCAACGGGCCCGCAGAGAAATCGTGTTTTTCCATTGTCCGTGCTTGAACTGGTGAAGTTTGTGTTCGCATTAAAATTTGATCAGTAATATAAAAAGTATCTTGCATATCACGAGCCGGATGATCCTTAGGCAAGTTCATCATCTCAAAATTATAATGATCTTCTTCAACTTCTGGTCCATCAACGACTTGATAGCCCATCCCTAAAAACAACTTCTCAATTTGATCGATCACTTGCATAATAATATGTGGTGTGCCTGCTTTAACAGGTACTCCTGGCAAAGTTACATCAATTGCTTCATGTTCCAACTTTTTGGAATTTAAAATCAGCTCGACTTGCTCTTTTTGTTTAGCAATGGCAGCAGTTAGTTCATCTCTGACCGTATTTGCAAAACTGCCAATTTGTGGGCGTTGTTCTTTAGGTAAATCACGCATTCCTCGTAAAATTTCAGTAATTGGCCCTTTTTTACCCAATAAATGAACTCTAATTTCGTTGATCTTATCTAAATTATCTGTCTGCTTAATTTCAGATAGAGCTTGTTGCTCCAGCTGGTGTAATTTCTCTTGCAAATTCATTTTTACTCATCATTCCTTTCTAAAACAATAAAAAAAAACCCGTCCCCCCAAAAGGGACGAGGCACGCGTTACCACCCTAATTTTGAAATGCTCGAACATTCCAACACTCAAATAGATAACGGTCTCCCGGCAGATCATTCATTAAATCGCAAATCCCGATTGCAACTCTGGAAATGAAATTCATATGTCTCTTAGGAATTGCTTGCAGCAGCTGCAACTCTCTCTGAAACTAAAAGATCATATTACTAGCTTCCTTCAATGTTTTTCAATTTTTCAGTTTAAACGTTCAATTTGTTTTCGTCAAGTCTGGGTTACTGACAATCATCCAGTGAATACCATTTTTCAGCCCATTTATGGATATCGATCATGACTTGACTTAAATCAAGGCCCTGTTTAGTCAACTTGTAAACTGGCCGACAATCTGAAACCAATTCACGACTAATAATTCCATCTTCTTCAAGTTCACGCAAACGTTCAACTAAAACGCGATCACTACATTTTGAAATCTTAGCTGTTAATTCCTTAAAACGCTGTGGACCTTCATTCAATAAAACATCAATAATTAAACCATTCCATTTTTTCCCCAAAATACCAAAAGTTTTTTCAAATTTTGGACAGACTTTAAAATCAACAACTGTTCCTGTTTCAGGCATCAATTATCCTCCCCTCAAAGAAAATAAAATTTACTATTAAAACAAGTATATCATTTTTAACCAAAAAAAGAGCTGCTTTTTAATCAAAGACAGCTCACTAACTCTAATTTGAAATTTTCAAATGCTGTTTCACCCTTTTTTCATATCGAAAAAAGAGCGGTAAACTAAATTCTGAAGTAGCTTCATATTTATCGACTGCTGTAACAATATAACTCTCAGGATACCTTGGCGGCATCAGAGTTGCACCCCACATATGTTTAAGAATAATATCACGTTCCAGCACACTGAGATGCGTGAATTTCTCGGCATTTCTAACTGCAATTCGCGGATGGATCCAGGCATGTGTACCACTATTGAATTTAGTCGTTCGCCAATCATAATAAAACAAATCATGCAATAATCCAGCCCGAGCTGTTGCACGTGCATTTAAGTGCAATCTCTTTGCGATTCGGTAACTATCATATGAAACTGAAATTGAATGCTCCAACCGATTTGAAAAGTAATGCTGTTTATAATTAGCCAAACTCCGAACTTCTGGACGTTCCAATAACTCACCAACATAGCTCAAATACTCTTGATCTTGACGCCATTCATCTTTTTTCATATAATACCTCTCTTATTAAAGCTACTTTCATAGTAAAGCATTTCATGGATCTTTTTCAAGAGAAAACCGTTAAAATCATCGCTGATTTAAAAAAATTTAATAATTGTTAAGTTGAAACATTAAAATGCCAGCCGCTACCGCCACATTCAATGATTCGGCTTGACCCTGGATCGGAATATAAATATTTTGAGTCGTTTGTTTTAGCAATTGAGGATCGACGCCATTACCTTCATTCCCCATAATCAACGCAAAATTATGAGCACGCTTGACCTGACGATAATCTAAAGCCTGCGCATTAACTTCTGTTCCCCAAACTGGGTAACCCTGCTGAGCAAAGGCTGTAAGCCAATCGGCTAATTTACCTGTGAACAGTTTAATATGAAATTGACTTCCTTGCATTGAGCGGACAACTTTTGGTTGAAACAAATCCGCTGTTCCTCTGCCAAAGACTACCCCAGTAAAGCCGGCAGCATCAGCTGTTCTAACCATTGTTCCGATATTTCCAGGATCTTGCACATTATCAAGCAGCAGCCATTTCCCAGCAAGATCAGGCGAAATTTCAGCAAGACTTTTTTCAAGTGCAACAACCGCAAAAATTCCTTGCGGATGATCTGTATCACTAATTTTTTCAGCAACTGCCGGTGAAATTAAAATTAGTGGCTGGTCTTTAGTAATCAACTCCGTTAGCTCTGCTTGTTCCTTAAAATCAGCTGTGACTAAAATGACTTGTATTTTTACTTGTGCTAACAATGCCTCTTTAACTAAATGCCATCCTTCTAATAAGTAGGATTGTTGATTTTTTCGGCCTTTTTTGTTTTTTAATTTTGTCCAATTTTTAACGTAACCATTTTGAATCGACTCAATTTTTTTCATTGTTTGACCCCATTAATTGATTAAATACTGTGACTTAGTATAACATAGAAATAAAATAAAAATAATTGTCAAGGTGATTAATATGATAGCTGTAAGGATAAAGGTTTATGGTCTCGTTCAAGGAGTTGGTTTTCGCTATTGCACCAAAATTTTGGCTGATCGCTTAAAAATTGCCGGTATTGTCCGCAATGAGGCTGATGGTTCTGTTTACATTGAAGCTCAAGGACCAGCAATTGTAATTCAGGAATTCATAGCAAAAGTAAAGTTGTCTCCATCTCCTAGTGGTCGCGTTGAAAAAACAGAGGTTTCTTTGATTGAACCGAATCGAAACTATCAAAAATTTCGTGTTACTTACTAAAGAATGAAGAAAATCTTAATTAATTAAAAACAAAATTGAAAAAGGGCAACAGATAAAGTATAGTAAATTACGTAGTTCATTTGAAAGGGATTAGATCATGAAAAAATTAAAACGTTTTATAATGCTGCCTCTCTTTTTTTCGTTAGCCTTTTTTCTCAGTGGCTGTGTCCAACGAACGAGCAGTGGAAAACCATACGGAGTAGTTTACGACTACTTAGCAGTGCCTACTCAACATATAATGGTCGGCTTATCTAATCAGCTGGGTGGAAGTTTTGGTTGGGCAATTATTGTGATTACTTTTATTGTTCGCTTAGCTTTAATGCCATTGATGTTACGTCAATCAAAACAAGCAACTGTTCAACAAGAAAAATTGTCATCAATTCGACCTCAGCTGGTGGAAATCCAAGAGAAACAAAAGGAAGCTAAAACAGCCGAGGAAAAAAATTTGGTAAGTCAGCAGATGATGGAACTCTATCGAAATAATGGAGTATCGTTGACCGGCGGAATTGGTTGTTTACCGATTTTGATTCAAATGCCAATTTTTGCTGCTTTATATGCAGCTATCCAGTACTCTCCAGAGTTATCAAAATCATATTTTATGGGAATCAATTTGGGACAGAAAAGCTACATTTTAGCAATTCTGACGTTCTTGATCTACTTGTTCCAAGGTTACCTCTCAACTTTGGGGGTTCCAGCTGAGCAAAAAAAGCAAATGCAATCGATGATGTTTATGAGCCCAATCATGTTGACTGCAATGACTTTGTTTTCACCGGCCGGCTTAGGTCTCTACTTCTTTATTGGTGGAATTTTTGCCTGTATTCAAGTTGTCTTGATCAACTTAATGCGACCAAAAATCAGAGCTGAAATTCAAGCTGAATTAAAGAAGAATCCACCGAAGAAAATTGTTCATGAAGAAGTTCAAAAGGCTTCAACCAGTTTGAAACATGAAAAAGCTGAAATTGAAAAAGTTACTAAAGAAAAGATTGCTAATCGTAACCGCAAACGAAATGCCGGCAAACAAAATCGCCATAAATAAACAAAAAAGCTGAATTCAATAAGAATTCAGCTTTTTTGTTTATTTATCCTCAGACGGCAAGGCCTCGACTTCAATTTTTAAAGGCAAGAAAATCCTAAAAATCGAGCCTTGTCCTAAGACGCTTTCTAAGGTTAATTGTCCATGATAGCCTTCAATTAACCGCTTAGCAATTGAAAGTCCTAAACCATTGCCGCCTTTGCCACGACTACGGGCTTTATCAACCCGATAAAAGCGATCAAAGACTTTATTAATATCATCTTGTGAAATTCCCTCACCGAAATCTTGAATAGCTATTTCAACATAACGAGAATTTTTAGAAACTGATAAATGGATTTCTAAACGTTCTTTTGAATACTTGACAGCATTATCCATTAAAATAATCAGTACCTGTTCCAAATGATTACGATAGATTTTAACTAATGTTTTTTCTTCTAAATCATTATCCATCACAAAAGAAAAGTCCGGATGGATCATTTTAAAATTATTAAACACTTGCAAAGCAACTTCTCGAGCATCAGACAGCTCATTTTTAAAATGGATCTCAACTTGTTCCGCTCGTGACAAATCTAACATTTCTTGCACTAAGCTCTTCATCCGATTAATTTCTTGCAAAGAAGCAGCGATTGATTCATTCAAAACTTGAGGATCATCTTTGCCCCAACGATTTAACAACTCTAAGTGGCCTTGAATAATTGCTACCGGTGTCCGTAATTCATGAGAAACATCTTCAACAAACTGTTGTTGCTGTTCAATATAACGTTGCATTCGATCCAGCATAATATTAAATAACTGACTCAGATCGGTCAATTCATCATGATGACTAGCCACTGGTACTCGTACGTTAGCAACCGGATCATTTTGCGCATCAGCCTGGTTAATTTTTTCAATTGTCTCATTAATCAAATCTATCGGCCGTAACAGCCAGGCTGCCAAGATATACCCTAAAAGGGCACTTGCTAAAGCTGCTGTTAAGCCAAAAACCAGAAAGATCAAAATCAGCTTTCCTCGCGTCGCATCATAATCAACTAGACGATTGGTAACTTGGACATAGCCAAGCAAGTGATGACCATTCTTGCTATAAACTGGACTGCGTTTAACAAAAACATGTACACCTTCCTGAACAAGAAAAGTCGTTTGCGTTTTACTTTTAGCAGTAAACTTAACTGGCACCGAACGTGATGCAAAAATCTTTTGTCTTTGCCGATTATAAACACTAACCCCAATATTTTTTCGTGATAAAGTCACAAAAACATCATTCGAGTACAAATTTTTGTGATGTTTATGATTGTCGTTAACTGAGCCAATATCTGAGTTCAATAAACTAGCAACATTGTCTGAATTAAATTGGTTCTCTAGTCCTGCTAACTTGTTTTGTGCCACAGTTAACGCATCTTGAGCATATTGCTGTTCCTGGCGTAAGAGTAGGTTTGAAAAACTTTGAAACAGCAAAATAGAAAATATCCCATAAATCAATAAGACACCAATCCCGGTACCAATTGACCATTTCATTTTTAATGAAAAGCGGCGGGAAATAGCCTGCCGCTTGATTTTCGAATTTTTGCTTTTATTTTTGATCACGAACGCATCACATACCCTGTTCCACGAACAGTCTGAATATAGCTTTCCTCACCACGGCGATCGATCTTATTCCGTAAATAACGAATATAAACGTCAACAACATTTGTTTCAATCTCAGATTCATAGCCCCAAACTTTTTTTAACAAAACGTCTCGTGACAAAACAACATTGACGTTTTCCATTAAAGTCAATAAAAGCTCATATTCACGTTTAGTTAATTCAATAACTTCATCGCTACGCCGAACTACCCGATTTTCCTTTTCAATTGTTAAATCTTTAAAAGTTACTTTTGTTTGTTTAACGGAGTTCTGCTTACTCTCAATTTGCACTCGTCGTAGCAAAGCTCTTAATCTCGCTAAAAGCTCTTCAATTGCAAATGGTTTAACAATGTAATCATCAGCTCCATGATCCAATCCAGAAACTCGATCAATGACCGAATCCCGAGCTGTCATCATGATAATTGGTGTGCTTTTTACCTGCCGAATTCGACGGCAAACTTCCAAACCATTTAAAACTGGTAACATCAAATCAAGCAAGATTGCATCCCAATCTTTTTCAAGTGCTGCCTCAAGCCCAGTTCGCCCATTATAATGGACCTCAGTTTCATAACCTTCATGTTGTAATTCCAATTCGACGAAGCGAGCCAAATTTTTTTCATCCTCAATTATTAATATACGGCTCATACCTGACACTCCTAATTTTAAATTTAATTAATCTTCTACTAATCCTCAAATTCTAATTTACCACAAAAATTGAATTTAGTCGCCCTTTTTAAACAAACTTGAAAAGAAAAGAACTGTTACAAAACAAATGTTTCTAACAGTTCCTCCTTTATTCAGCTGATCGCTTAAGATTATTCTTCATGATACCATTCGTAGTGATAGATTCCTGGACGATCATTTCTCTCATAAGTGTGAGCACCAAAATAATCACGTTGAGCTTGAATGATGTTAGCTGGCAAAACTGCTGAGCGATATTGATCAAAATAAGTAATCGCTGCAGTAAAACCGGGTACAGCAATCCCTGATTTAATAGCCAAGGCCGAAATATCTCTCACAGCCGCTTGATAATTCTTGGTAATCTCTCTAAAGTATGAATCTAATAACAGGTTTTTAAGTTTTGGATTGTGGTTAAAGGCATCTGTAATCTTCTGGAGAAATTGGGCACGAATAATGCAACCGCCGCGCCAGATCATTGCCAGTTCACCGTAATTTAACTGCCAATCAAAATGTTCAGAGGCAAACCGCAATTGTTCAAATCCCTGAGCGTAACTCATAATTTTGCTAAAGTAAAGAGCTTGACGAATCTTTTCAACCAATTCTTGTTTTTGCGTTTTTGTTAAAGACAGTTTTGATGTTTGCGGTCCGGCTAAAACTTGACTGGCATTAACCCGCTCATCTTTTAAGGCTGAAATATAGCGTGCATAAACCGATTCGGTAATCAATGATTGTGGGACTCCCAATTCAAGCGCACTTTGAGAACTCCACTTACCAGTACCTTTATTGCCTGCTCGATCAAGGATGACGTCAACAATTGGCTTACCTGTTCCTAAATCATCATCACGTGTCAAAATTTCAGCTGTAATTGCTATTAAATAGCTATCCAATTCACCTTGATTCCAATCATTAAAAATAGTTGCAATTTCTTTAACTGATAAGCCAAGAATCTGACGAAGTAAATTGTAGCTTTCCGCAATTAGTTCCATATCACCATATTCAATGCCATTGTGGACCATTTTCACATAATGGCCAGCTCCATTGGGCCCAATATAGGTTACACACGGAGTACCATCATTTGCTTTTGCCGCAATTTTTTGCAAAATTGGTTCCACTAAATCATAAGCTTCTTTTTGACCACCCGGCATCAGTGAAGGGCCTTCCAATGCACCTTTTTCGCCACCAGAAACTCCCATACCAATGAAGTTGACTCCTGATTCATCTAATTTGGCATTTCGCCGTATCGTATCACCAAAGAAAGTATTACCACCATCAATTAAAACATCACCTTTTTCAAGATGTGGTAATAATTGTTTGATGATATTATCAGTTGGTGCCCCAGCTTTGATCATTAAAATAATACGTCGCGGTCGTTCTAAAGAACCAACGAACTCTTCAATTGAGTAACTAGGCACTAAATTACGCTTAGGATGATCCTCAACAACTTTTTTTGTTTTGGCACCGGTTCGATTAAAGATTGCTACCGTATAGCCACGGCTTTCAATATTTAAAGCTAAGTTCTTACCCATGACAGCCATACCAATGACACCAATTTGTGGTTTATCCATCCTTAAACCTCCTCAAAAATTTTCAACCAAGTTTATCCTATCAAAATCCTTCTCAAAGTTAAAGCGGCAATTAAAACAAATTCCCATTAAGAAGCTTGTTGATCATCACGATGAATAATTTGTGGAGAGCTGTTCCCATCAACACTTTCTGGAGTAACAATAACTTCGGTAATGTTTTCCTGACTCGGTATATCAAACATTACATCTCGCATTGTATTTTCAATGATTGATCGCAAACCACGAGCTCCAGTTTTTCTTTCAATTGCTAAACGAGCCACTTTTTTTAAAGCTGCTGGAGCAAATGTCAGCTTAACATCATCCATTTCCATTAATTTCGCATATTGTTTAACCAAAGCGTTCTTCGGTTCAGTTAAAATTCGGACCAAATCTTCTTCGGTCAATTTTTCTAAAGCAGTTAAAATCGGCAAGCGACCGATAAATTCTGGAATCAAGCCGAACTTTAACAAGTCTTCAGGAATAATTTGCTGCATTAGACTTTTACCTTCATTAGGTTTACTCTTAGCAGTTGCAGCTCCGAAACCAATTGTTTGATCGCCCAAGCGCCGTTTAACAATTTCTTCGATTCCATCAAATGCTCCGCCAACAATAAACAAAATATTAGTGGTGTCAAGCTGGATAAACTCTTGTTGTGGATGTTTTCTTCCACCTTGCGGCGGCACATTAGCAATCGTTCCTTCAAGGATCTTCAACAAAGCTTGTTGAACACCTTCGCCAGAAACATCCCGGGTAATCGAAACATTTTCACTTTTTTTAGCAATCTTATCAATTTCATCAATATAAATTATGCCGCGTTGTGCTCGTTCAACATCATAATCAGAATTTTGCAGTAATTTTAGTAAAATATTCTCAACATCTTCACCAACATATCCAGCCTCAGTTAAAGTTGTTGCATCAGCAATTGCAAATGGAACATTCAAAATTTTGGCTAAGCTTTGGGCTAAAAAGGTCTTTCCCGATCCAGTCGGACCGACCAAACAAATATTACTTTTTTGCAATTCAGTTTCGTCATCTTGATTTAACTCAGAACTGATCCGCTTATAATGATTATAGACTGCAACAGCCAAAGTTTTTTTAGCCTGCTCCTGACCGATTACATATTGATTCAGAATATTAACAATTTCATGTGGCTTAGGTACATTGACCAAGTCCTCAGATAATTCAGCCTTAAATTCCTCATCAATTATTTCCTTGCACAAATCAATGCATTCATTGCAAATGTAGACTCCAGGGCCAGCAACTATTTTCTTTACCTGGTCTTGTGATTTACCACAAAATGAACAAACTACTGGGCCATTCTTATCACTATCTTCAAACATTGCTTTCCTCCTAAAGACATTATTCACCTTATTTTACCAAAGAGCTGCTCCAAAGGCTAATAGTTAAGCAGCCGATAAAAGAAACACGCCAGCCAAAAGACTGACGTGAAGGAAACAAGCCTAGTAACTTGTCAATTTATTTGGTTCTATAATATTTGGTACTGATAGAAATTTTTCTATCCTAAGTACCGATTTTTATTTTATGCCTTGAATTTACACTTTAAGTGCAACGCTAAAACAAAATAAAGGACTCACAAAGGAAATCCAAATATAATAAGTTTGTCTATAACTAAAAAAAAGATGAAGCGGCAACTTC
The DNA here is from genome assembly GCF_029916425.1 of Liquorilactobacillus sicerae. Lineage (GTDB taxonomy): Bacteria > Bacillota > Bacilli > Lactobacillales > Lactobacillaceae > Liquorilactobacillus > Liquorilactobacillus sicerae. The sequence continues at coordinate 153,406 of NZ_JAHAVQ010000005.1, forward strand.
ATCTTCAAAATAAACTCGCTTTTCAACGAGTATAGAAAGAATGTTTAATTCATGGATTATTGTACCCGATTTTTACTCGGAATTAAAGACTCAAAGCTGATTTTCGATCCTAAATTTGGTGATAATTACATCACTGAAGGATCTTATCATCATCAAAATGTTCACTTTGTCCATTTGCTACAAACTTATCCTTGCTTTTGCCCTGCTTGTCATCGAAGAATGCTGCGAAATGGTTTTAAACTGACTAAAGCTGTCGGTTTGCCTTCGGCTGGAGTTACTAATATTCTTTGTATTCGCAAACAAAAGTTTATTTGCCCTAAATCCAAAATGTGTCCCCAAGTCATCACCCAAATTGCTAAAGTTGCTGGCATTCAGCCTAA
>NZ_JAHAVQ010000060.1 GCF_029916425.1 Liquorilactobacillus sicerae
GATATCATATGCCTTACGGATTTAGATTCATTGATTAAAAATTCGTTTCTTAAAAATAAGCTGTTAATATTTACTTAGATGAGGATTAAATGATGAGTATATTTTGAAGATTTTTTGTCTACTAATTTAAATAGAAATAGGGTTTTATGTCGGAGATTCCAGTGACTTTTAAAGATTTAATGTGTGAAGTTTCAGAATCTACAAAAAATTTTTTATGGGGTTAGCCGTATTGAACAGAAAAAATTGGCCAATATACAACGCCTCTGTTTGTAGTAGATTATATATAGCGGAAAGGCTATTGGATAATGCGATCATTACTAAAGATACTATCAATATACTTTATCCGGGAACCATTACTGGAACTCTCGGATTGTCAGTTGTGCAGCATTTATTAAAGATATGTAAATCACCCAACAGGCTTATCATTGTGCTTCGAAACAGTTATGCATTTCGGTCCTTATTGAGATATGAGCTAGAAAGAGATTCGGATGTCTTTTCTTCAGTTGCACTCTTAATGTCTGCATTCACCTTTTTGGTTGCATCCGGATCGCGGTATCTATTTAGTTTATAGTCGATTTCACTCAAATTTTCAGCAATTTTCTTTTGCTCCTCTAGCACTGCTGCAAGATGTTCCCCAACAAGCTCAACACGGTCAGGAATCGTATCAGGACCGGCCATTATCTGATTTACGTATCGACGGATATTTCTGATTTTCATTCCGGTATTTTTTAAACAACACATTGTGTGTATTATTTTTAGATCGCTATCTGT
>NZ_JAHAVQ010000061.1 GCF_029916425.1 Liquorilactobacillus sicerae
TGATAATGGAAAAAATTAAATCAATATTTTCTTGGATTATTCCTATTGCTGTAGGTTTACTCTTAGCATTGTTGATTCAAGCGTTTTTATTAGTGCCTGTGACCGTTAACGGCGATTCAATGCTCAATAATCTTAAGAACGGTGAGCGAATTTGGGTTTTTAAAACTGCTAAGGTCCACCGTGGTTCTGTTATTGTTTTTGATGCAAAAAAAGAGGATCCTGGAATACAACCAGGGGAAAAAGATTATGTTAAACGTGTAATTGGACTTCCTGTTGATAAAATTGAAGCTAAGAACGGAAATATTTATGTTAACGGTAAAGAAATATCGCAAAAATATATTTCTCTCTATAATCGGACAACCGGTACCGGTAACTGGACTCTAAAGACTTTGTCTTCGGGAAATTCGCCGTTTGTTTCTGGAAGTTCTCATTGGATTGATGGGAAAGCGATTAAGGTCCCTGCAGGTAATTATTTTGTTCTTGGAGATAATAGGTCAAAGTCTGAGGATAGTCGATATTTCGGTTTTGTTAAGAAAGTTCATGTGCTTGGTGTAGAGAAGGTCCTTCCTTGGTCAAGCAGGCATAAAAAGATTAATGATGTTTGGAAGAGTTTTTTTGTTAAATGAATAAACATTTAAAATATTTTTTGAAAATATGGTTAATTCCCGCAATCGCTGGTATCGCGATTGCGGTTTTTCTTAAAGGAAATTTCTTTTCTTTTGTTAGAATATCTGGACAATCTATGTCACCTAATTTAGTAAATAAT
>NZ_JAHAVQ010000062.1 GCF_029916425.1 Liquorilactobacillus sicerae
ATACCACCTCACAATTTGGGTGAAGTAATTAATGCTTTGATTTATCTATTATCGCATCCTGCTGCCTCTCTAGAGGATTTGATGAAATACGTAAGCGGACCGGATTTCCCCACTGGCGGTATTATTCAAGGTTTGGATGGTATCAAAGATGCTTATACAAGCGGTCGGGGAAAGATCTATTTGCGGGCAAAAACGGAAATTAAGCAGCTTAGAGCCGGTAAAAAACAAATTGAGATTACAGAACTCCCTTATGAGGTTAACAAATCGGCGCTCGTTGCCCGTATAGACGAGATTCGCCTTAATAAGGATGTTAATGGAATTATAGAAGTACGGGATGATACCAGTCGCGAGGGTTTATTAATTGCAATTGAGCTCTCAAAAGATGCTAATGCCGCAGGTATTTTGGATTATTTGTTTAAAAAAACCGATTTGCAGATTGCCTACAACTTTAATATGACGACTATCGATAAACAAAGACCGGGTTCTGATGGCTTAAAACAGGCTTTATCGGCTTTTCTGGATTTTCGTAAAGAAGTTATTCGGCGGAGAACTGAGTTTGAATTAAAAAAGGCCCAAGCTCGTCAAGAAATCGTTGAGGGCTTGATCAAAATGCTAAGTATCCTCGACGAAGTCGTTGCAACTATCAGAGCTTCTGAAAGCCGCAAAAACGCCAAGGAAAATCTAATCAAAAAGTTCCAATTCAGTGATCCCCAGGCTGAAGCGATTGTTACTTTACAGCTTTATCGTCTTACAAATACGGATG
>NZ_JAHAVQ010000063.1 GCF_029916425.1 Liquorilactobacillus sicerae
CTTTTAATAGTCGTGCTTCCATTGATCAACCTTATACGGATTCACCTTTAATTGCGCTGATCCAAAACCAGTCGGTTCAAAGAGATTTTTATTATGCAGCGGCCACTAACGGAGGAATTATCTTCAAAGACTATCAACATCTGCGCAATAGTTTGGATAAATATGGTCTATCGCATTATATTTCCGGAATAACAAGTTTTAAAGACGATGTTGCTGATCAAATTTCTTCTTTGGATAAAGAGATTTTTCTTTTAACAATTACAATCATCTTGGTCATTTTCGTTCTGGTCTTGTCAATCATTATGGATATAGGTGAATATTTTCAGCAAAATAAAAAACTGATTTTAATTAGAAAACTTCATGGATATTCGTTGATAAAACAGCATGGCACGCACCTGTCACTTTCATTAGGATCCAGTGGATTAATGTTCGCTTTGCTATTTCTACTCCTGTCTGGCAACTTAGTACTTTCAATTGCAGTTATTTCTTTAATCGGCGAATTTCTGGTTTCTCTGGTTAATATTTATTTTCTGGATAGCAAATCAATCACTCAAGTAAAGGAACTCTAAGAATGGAAAATAAAAAATCCCATTTCAAACTAACGAAAATCATCGCGCTGTTGATTCCAGTTTTTATACTGACAACGATATTTTCGTTTCGTAATCCACTCACTGATCGCTACAATCCTTTTCTTAATAGCGAACAGTCTTACGCCAAAGTCAAGAAAGGAACCCAGAAATATCGAAATGTCACAGCCTATAC
>NZ_JAHAVQ010000064.1 GCF_029916425.1 Liquorilactobacillus sicerae
TCAGCGCTTTGAAAGTCGGCAGGCAATTTTTGTTTGACAGTCTGTTCAATAACTCGTCGTCCAGCAAAGCCGATCAGGGCTTTTGGTTCAGCTAAAGTAATATCAGCCTCCATTGCAAAACTAGCCGTAACACCCCCGGTCGTTGGATCGGTTAAAACAACAATATACAAAAGACCAGCTTGGCGATGGCGATTAACAGCCGCTGTGACCTTCGCCATTTGCATAAGCGAGTGAATACCTTCTTGCATACGTGCACCACCGGAAGCTGTAAAAAGAATCACCGGAAGTTCATGAAGAGTAGCTCGTTCAAACAAGCGTGCCAATTTTTCACCAGTAATCATTCCCAAACTGCCCATAATAAAATAAGGATCCATAATCCCCACTGCGACAGACCGTTTATCCAAAAGAGCCAGTCCGGTCCAGACGCTATCATTTAATTTGGTTATTTTTTGAGCGTGCTGTAATTTTTCCGAATATCCGGGAAAGGAAAGCGGATCTTTGGTAACTAAATCAGTGTCCCATTCAACAGCATTCTTAGTAAGCATTCTCAGCCTTTTACGCGCTGTTAAACGGAATCCGTAACCACATTGGGGACAAACATCAAAATTACCAAAACGTCGATAATAAAAACGCGCATGACATCTTGGACATTCCCGCCAAATTCCTGATGGAATTTGGGTTAAATATCGGTTAAGCAGCTTATCGGTTTGTTGCTTGGAGTAGTCTTTAAGTCGGTTAAACCAGGTCATCCTACCTTCTC
>NZ_JAHAVQ010000065.1 GCF_029916425.1 Liquorilactobacillus sicerae
CTTGGATACTTTTTTTAGCTTATTATGCTCTCCTTCAAAAAATTCTTTTTTTTGATCTTCGAGTTTATACGCTTCTAATGTAAGCGGAACTGTATAGTCGACACTTTCTCCGTGTTCTCCTAAGTCAAGGCCTTCTTTTTCTTCGCTGGCGTCAACGCGCATTTTCATGAACAATTTGAGCAACTTTATTATTGCAAAACAAATCAAGGCTGTGAAAACAACCGAAAAAATAGTCGCAAACAACTGAATACCAAATAACTTAAATCCACCACCATAAAACAAACCGTTAATACCTATCGAAGAATTAACTGCCCGACTGGCAAACAATCCGGTCAAAATACTGCCGACTATTCCACAGACCCCGTGACAGCCAAAAGCATCCAAAGCATCATCGACACCGATTCGAGGCTTGAGGAAACTTATAAAAAAGTAGCTGGCAGCGGCCGCAAGTATGCCAATCCAAAAAGATCCAGCTACGGTGACATAACCGGTTGCCGGTGTGATTCCAACCAATCCGCAAAGAGTACCGTTACATATTCCTGCAAGAGTCGCTTTGCCCTTTAAAAACATCTCGATTACCATCCAGGTAATCATTGAACAAGCTGTAGCAACCGTTGTCGTCAATACAGCCTGAACAGCGATTTGATTAGCGGCCAAAGCGGAACCGGCATTAAAACCGTACCAGCCGATCCAAAGAATCGTTGTTCCCAAAAGTGCCCAAGGAAGACTATAATGTCCTTCCTGCCTACCT
>NZ_JAHAVQ010000066.1 GCF_029916425.1 Liquorilactobacillus sicerae
AATGAATATTTATAATACGGCTTTTGTTAATTATCAACAAGGGTATGCCCAGGCCGAAGGAATCGTTTTGTTTATCTTTGTGATGCTTGTTTCTTTTGCGCAACTATATTTCTCAAGAAAGCGTGAATCATAATGAAAATCAAACTTACAAAATTTTCAATTACTCTTTTTGCCCTCATAGCAGGAATTGTATGGATTTATCCTTTTATTATTATTGTTCTTAATTCAGTCAAGACAAAGAACGGTATTTTTGCGAACCCGATTGGTTTTAATAGTTTTACGACTAAAAATTACTATCAGGCTTTTCAGCAACTCGACTTCATACATAGTTTTTGGAATTCTTTGATTATTACCGTTGGCAGTGTTTTTCTAATTACAATTTTCTCTTCAATGGCAGCTTATGCTTTAGCTCGGACAAGCAGTCGATTAAATTCGTCTATCTATTATTTATGTGCTGGAACGATGTTGATTCCCTTTCAATCGATTATGATTCCTCTAGTTTCGATTTTTGGTAAAATCGATTTTCTTGATCGTACTAGTTTGATATTAATGAATACAGGATTGGCTTTGAGTTTATCAGTGATTTTATTTTATGGAGCTTTTCTCGGGGTTCCTAGAAGTATTGATGAAGCGGCTATTTTGGATGGGGCAAGTACGATTAAAACTTTCTTCATGATTATCCTCCCAAATGTAAAATCGATGACCGGCACGGTGATCATTCTGAATGCGATGAAAATTTGGAAC
>NZ_JAHAVQ010000067.1 GCF_029916425.1 Liquorilactobacillus sicerae
CTGCGTCATAACAATATTCTGATCAGAATTTAAACGCAATTCGCGACGATTGGCGCCGTTTAAAACTCGTAAACGCAAGCATGGACGGGTAACAGTAAATTCGGCATTGACCGTCCCATTAACCAATGCTGTATCGCCCAGTGTCCCGTCCATATCGTAATCAGCCTGATAATCCCACTGGTTGCCATGAAAAGTCCGGTCCTGAAAAACAAGCGGGATATCATCGACTCCCCAAGTATCCGGAAGCTGAGGCAAATCATCCAGGGGATTAACAACAGCAACCGGAGCTGCCAGCCCCTTCCAAACCTGTTCGGCGGTATGCGGGCAGGGATGTGGATGCAACCAAGCTGTCATTGTCGGCTGGTTAACATCGAATTCTATTTCTCGGGACTTTCCCGGCAAGACCGGGGCATGCGGACCACCGTCTTCAATCGGTCCGGGAATATTAAGTCCATGCCAATGCCAGGTGGTAACTTCCGGTAGATCATTAACCAAGGTCAAATGATAATGTCTGCCAGACTGATAACGAATCAAGGGTCCAAGCAGTGAGCCATTGTAACCCCACGTATGAGTGGCTTTGCCATCCAGAATATTCGTTTCCCCTTCTTGGGCATGAATCGTGTAATAGGTCGTATTCCCTTCTATTTTGTCGGCTTTCAAAACCTCAGGAATGATAAGTTTATGCATTTTTGTTTTCGGACGAACTAAGTGCTTGTAAGCTCCATCGTGATAATCATATGC
>NZ_JAHAVQ010000068.1 GCF_029916425.1 Liquorilactobacillus sicerae
CCGGTAAATGATCATAATCTGTTTTCAAAAAATCCGTCATCTTTTCTCCTATATTCTTTATTACGTTTTTTTGACTCAAATAAGAAAAATTGACGAGTAAAAATATAAATGCTTTAATGGTAGAAACTTATGGTAAGAAAACTAACGAGAAGCAGACTAGCAGTTAAAACAGTATCAATTTTCGTTTGGACCCTTTTCAGCATTTATTTAACAAGTCTATTAATTGGCAAACTTGCCCAAGAATATTTTTTAAAAACAGAAAACATTAACATTTTTTCTAAAAGCTGTACTGACAACCCTTTAAATACAACAACAAGTCTTGAATTGAATATAATTTCTGAAAGCCTGTTTTTTATCCTCTTATTGTTAGGAAATTTATTTTTCTTCCATATAAAGATTAAAGTAGCAACACGACGTTTTGCTTGGGGCTTTTTATACGTTCTGCCACTGGGTGTTTTCTTGATTGGAAACATCGTTCAGGCTATAAGTACTTTAGTAAACAAACCAATCGACCAGACTGAAATAATTTTGGCACTTATTTTTTCTATGATTGTCGGTGTAACTGAAGAATTTGCCTTTCGAGGATTGATACTGGGAAATTTGTTGGCTTATCCAAAAAAAGATCTACTTTGTTACTTTTCAGCAATACTGATTCAAGGATTTTTCTTTGGCGGATTACATTTGGTTAATCTAGATCGTCAAACTTTTTCATTTACCTATACACAAATTATCTA
>NZ_JAHAVQ010000069.1 GCF_029916425.1 Liquorilactobacillus sicerae
GATGACATAGTAAAGACTTTCGGCCTGGGTTATTAAATTAGAAAAATGCATCAAAGCAAACCAAAAAGATGAGATTAAAGCAGCCAACAAGACACCAAAAAAACTCTGTCGGTATTTACTTAAAAACCAGTTTAAGATTAATAAACGGAAAATCCCTTCTTCAACAACACCGATCGTTAGACAATCAAAAATATTTTCCCAGTTAAAATCGTAAATTGTTAGTGTTTCCGGTCTAATTGTCAAATAGGCAAAGATAAGAAAAGAAAGATAGACTAACAAATTTGCTTTCCAATTCTTAATCGTTTCTAAGCTTTGGACATGATTAAAAGGATTAATTAATAAATAAAGCAAGCAGACTGCTAATAGAAAACAGGCAAACTTTAAAATAGCTTGACTTGTATCCGTTGAACTGCCATATCCATAACCAAAAATAATTGCCAATCCTTCTAGGCCATAAGCAAGCACAATAATTATCATGCTAACCAGCAAACCAGCAATGCCTTTAATATGATTGATTCTCTTTAATTGTTGGATATAAGTTTGTTTAGCCCTCAGCATTTGATAGTTCCCCCCTAATAGATAACTAAAAATAATAAGTTCAATTAATTTTATGCATAAAGATGGATCAAGTTATTGGACACTTATTTTAACCAAGGAAGAACTGTATCATCGACATCGGTCCGTATATTAAGGATATTCACATTTTGCGTATTATGTAGATTAGTTGTGTTT
>NZ_JAHAVQ010000006.1 GCF_029916425.1 Liquorilactobacillus sicerae
ATAGATCATCGGCTTATCATAAACCGGGATCAGTTGTTTTGAAATACCGCGGGTGATCGGATACAAACGTGTTCCGCTGCCACCAGCGAGAATAATACCTTTCATTTGAAATTAACTCCTTACAAAATTTTGTTAACAGATTTATTTTTGCACATTTACCTTTTAAAGTATAGCAGTAATTTAGAAATTGTTCACCTGTTAAAAATCTAGCAAAAGAATATTTTTTTTTTAAAATCTGCCGAACAGCCTTTACTTTCTTAAATTATAGGATTAGTTTTACTTTAAAAGGGTAGTAAGCTAAAATTTTTTCACGATTAACCTAGTATCCAAATATTTGTCTACATTCAAATTAAAGGGGAATTCTTCCGATGAAAATTGCATTTAAACGTGATGGCTTAACTCTGCGCGGAGACCTGGTCATCCCCAGTAATACATTAAAATTAGTTATTTTACTACATGGCTTTACCAGTGATATGGGCTACACTGCCGACTCACTGATCTATCAATTGGCAAAGCATTTTAATCAAGCAGGACTTGCTACTTTGCGCTTTGACTTCAATGGTCACGGAAAAAGTGATGGCGATTTTGAAAATATGACCGTTTTAAATGAACTTGCGGACGCTAAAGCTGCTTTGGATTATGCCCGAGCTATCCCACAAATCAAAAAGATTATGTTGCTTGGTCACTCTCAAGGAGGAGTAATCGCTAGTATGCTGGCAGGCTATTATCCTGATCTGATTCAAAGATTGGCACTTTTAGCCCCAGCTGCGTCGCTAAAAACTGACGCTCAAAGGGGTGTCTTACAAGGTGCTACTTATAATCCAAAACACATTCCAGATCTGCTGACTACTATTAAGCAGAAACAAGTTGGCGGTTTTTACTTGCGAATTGCTCAAAGCCTGCCGATTTTTGAAGTTTCACAAATTTTTCAAAAGCCAGTTTGTTTAATTCACGGAACTAATGATCAAATCGTTTCACCAGTGGTTGCCAAATCTTATGATAAAATTTACCAAAACAGCACGCTCAATCTTTTGAGTGGAGCTGATCATGGCTTGACTGGCAGTGCTCGATCAAAAGTTTTAGAACTGACAACTGATTTTTTTAAGGCTGAGTTAGTCTAGTTCACCCCTTATTTAATAAAGGACTGAGAAAAATGAATAGAGGCAAAAAATTTGGTTTAGGTCTGATTGCAATAGTCCTGATTAGTCTGATTGGTTTCTTAACTTTTAAGAAAATCGATACTAAAGTTGCCGCAAATAACGCTATCCCAACGATTCTTGTTCATGGCTGGGGAAGCAGTAAAGCTGCTGAATATCCAATAGCCAAACAAGCGGCCACTGAAAAAAAGGCCCAATTTGCTTTGAATGTGGTGGTCAAGAGAAATGGGAAAATTAAAATTACCGGCAGTCTGTCGCATAAAAAATATCCAATCATCTTTTTAGTCTTTAAAGATAATCGAGCGGGTGAAAAAAAAGATCTAATTTGGTTGCACCGTGTTATGTTGCGCTTAAAACGGCATTATAACGTTAAAACTTACAATGCAATTGGACATTCAATGGGTGCTTATGTCTTAGTTGCTTACAATGCTAAATATGGCAATCGTTCTCAATTACCCCGTTTGAGAAAATTAGCACTAATTGCTGGACCATTTAACGGAATTTTAAATCTGCATAAAAGCAGTCAACCAAAAAATGGTGAATTGGTAAAATTATGGGATGATTATTATCAGCAAAACTCTTTGCAAAAAGATGGGCTGCCCAAAATTATTCATCCCGAATATCGTTACTTGCTACAACATAAGACAAATTTTCCAACTCAAGCACAAGTTTTAAATATTTATGGTGATCTAAAAAATGGTACTGATTCAGATGGTACAGTCAGTACCATTTCTGTCCGTTCTTTAGCTTATTTATTAAAAAAACAAATTGCTGCTTATCACGAATTAAAAATTACCGGTCGTCAAGCCCAACACAGCAATATGCCACGAAATAATCACCAAGTTATCAATAACGTTGTTAACTTCATTTGGGGAAAATAATTTCTTAGCTACTAAAAAAAGCCATTAGATCAACTGTTATTCCGTCTTGATCTAATGACCTGCTTAAATAATTTTTCAACTGCTTTAAATTAAATTTCTTGTCCTTGGCTCTTAATAACTTTTTGATACCAATAAAATGAATCTTTGCGAATTCGCTCTAAACTTCCTTGGCCTTGATCGTCAAGGTCAACATAGATAAAGCCATACCGTTTGCTCATCTGACCAGTTGAAGCACTTACCAAATCGATGCACCCCCAAGGAGTATAACCCATTAAATTCACACCATCATTTAATGCTCCTAGCATAGCTTTAATATGCTGTCGTAAATAATCGATTCGATAATCATCATGGATCTTTCCAGCAACTGTTAATTTATCAACTGCTCCAAGACCGTTTTCAACAACAAATAAAGGTTTTTGGTAACGACCATATAGTTGATTCAGCGCAATCCGCAAACCAGTTGGATCGATTTGCCAGCCCCAATCACTAGTTTTTAAAAATGGATTTTTAACTCCGCCAACTAAGTTCCCAGCAACATTTTCAGCATTCTGATGCGTTACGTCAGTCACCGTTGACATGTAGTAACTAAAGCCGATATAATCCACTGGATAAGCTGCAATCAATTGCAGATCCTGCTCGGTAATGGTCAACTTTTGCGGATCAACGTGATGCTCACGTAATAGACGGGCCGTTGTTGCCGGATATTTGCCTCGGACTTGAACATCAGCGCAAAAGAAATTCAAATCTTGGTTTACTTTTAAATTAGCCAACTGATTGAGCGGATCTGCATCAACTGGATAACTTGTCGCATATAAAATCATACAACCAATCTTCAAGTTTAAATCAAGCTGATGTGCAAATTTGACTGCCAAGGCGCTGGCAACAAATTGATTATGCCAAGCTTGAAAAATATTAGTAAAATCTTGTGACCCAGTGCTTGGCACCAAGCCTTGACTCATTACTGGAAAATGAAAAGCTGAGTTGATTTCATTAAAAGTCATCCAGTAATGAACACGATCACTATAACGCTTTAAAATAACTTCCGCAAAACGCTGATAAAAGTCGATCAATTGACGGTTTTTCCAACCACCATATTTTTTAGCCAAGTTTAATGGCAGTTCATAATGGGAGATCGTAATAACCGGTTCAATGTGGTACTTCAAGCATTCATCAATCAGCTGATCGTAAAATTTCAAACCGGCTTCATTAGGTGTTGTTTCATCACCTTGAGGAAAAATTCGTGACCAAGCGACGGAAAAACGATAGCATTTAAAACCCATTTCAGCAAATAATTTAATATCATCTTTAAAATATTGATAGTGTTCAATTCCCCGATGATTAGGATATAAATACTTTTTTTCATCAATTTGCCAATCAAAGTCTGGACTGCCAGCAATTGCAAATCTAGCTTTTCCACCAGGAAGTGCATCATCGATGGACGGCCCTTTACCATCCTGATTCCAAGCTCCTTCTAACTGATTAGCAGCCGTGGCTCCACCCCATAAAAAATCTTTTGGAAATTGCGTAATTGGTGTCCCATTGAAAACAGCCATTAAAACTTACCCCTTTCTTGATCTAACTGAACCAATAAACTATAAAGTGCGCCGTAAAGATTGGCACTATTTTCAAATTTAGCTTTTTTAATCTGTGGTCGCGTTAAAGTTTCTTTAACTAATGGTAATTCTAATAACATTTTATCATATTCTTCATTGATTGTTTTGACCAACAGCGGTTGACTACTGATGCCACCACCAATTGCATAAGTTGTTAAATCAACAACACTTTGAATATTTAAAATTAAGTAAGCAACCTTTTGGCAAAACAACTTAAAAATTTTAACTGCTATCTCATTTCCCTGATTGATTTGATCAAAAACAGCAACTCCATCTTTTTTATTCGGTAAACTCAAAACAGTTGCAATTTTTTCAACCATCCCGACTGCCGAGACATCCATACCAACCATTTTCTGATATTTGATTTGCCGATAATTGTTGACCATAAAGCTTAACTCTCCAGCCTGAAAATGACTTCCTGGCAGTAACTGATTATTCAGGATAATTCCTCCGCCAACTCCCGTACCAAGGATAATTGCAGCCGAATTCGGATGATCTTGTAAGACCCCGAGCCACAATTCGGCTAAGGCCCCAGCTTTGCCATCATTTTCAACTCCAACAGGAGTAGGTCCATACTTTTCTTGAATCATTTTTTTAAAATTCATGCCATCCAAATATGGCAACGCACCGCCAAAATAAACGATCCCCTGCTGGGCATCAACCTTTCCTGGCGTACTGATGGCAATTCCAGCAACTTGTGAATAATATTGGGCAACGATTTGATTGAGATTTCTTAAAAAGTCTGCTTTATTATCAGGCGTTACACATTTACTTTTCATGATCAGTCTGCCAGCGCGATCCAACAAACCATATTTTAAGTTCGTTCCGCCAATATCAATACTTAAATAACGATGCATAAGACTCACCTCTGACCTTAAAACTTTTATCAACCAAATCTAAGCTCAAATTGCGAGCAAATTAATTACTGATTATTATTTATTATAATCAATTCAAACGTTTTTAATTGTATAATATACTCAAACTCAGTATTATATTGCACAAAAGAAAGGGCCTTCAAAATGAGTGAGTTGGCAAACCTATTAAAAGAATTCCACATCGCTGCAAAAATATCAATTTTTGTCTACGATGAAAATAAAAAGTTAACTGGTAAATTCAAACAGACCGTTTCTCCCAATTTTCCAGCAAAATTCTTGCATAAAATTGAACCGACATTACCTGCTAAAAGCTGCCGCGTTTTTAATACGAGTAAAAATGAATGCTTCAGTGTCCTTTGTTTACCGTCAAAAAAATATCATTTGCTAGTTTTTTGGTGTAACCTTCAAACGATCACGACTTTAGGCTACTTCCATGATAGCTTTCCCAGTGTCAGTCTGGAAAGGTTGATTGCTAATACACGAATTTTCTATTTTAGTCTGTTCAAACAGTTGCCTGAAATTGACAAACCCGCTTTTATTAATGACCCTGAGCCACTGATAAATGACGACAATGATCAAAAACAAATCTACCATAATAGTTATTATCGAGAATTGTTGATGTTGAAATCTTTGGAAAAAGGAAACCTGGCAGAATTTAAACCTCGCTTAAAAAGCTTTATTGAAAGCGGAACTTTCGGAAAAATGGCCACTGGAAATGAATTACGAAATAGCAAGGACTTATTGATTGCAGCAACGACTCTGTTTACACGTGCAGCGATCAAAGGCGGGATGCATCCTGAATCAGCCTATCAGCTAAGCGATAAATGTGTTCAAAGAATTGAACGCTTAACTCAAATTAATAGTATTGTTGACTTGACTCAAGAAATCGGCGAAATATTTCTTAGTCACATCCGCACCGCCCAAAACTTTTCGAAGGCTACTTTAATTTTTTTAATTCAAGATTATATTTATCAGCACTTAAATGAACCGGTGGATCTCAATCAAATGTCAAAACAGCTGAATTATTCCAAAAATTATCTTTGCCGCATTTTCAAGCAGGCCACTAATCAGACGATCGTTGACTATGCAAATGAGCAAAAGATTCGTGAAGTTCAAAGCCAACTGGTCTTCTCAAATAAATCAATAACTGAAATTGCTGCAATGTTAGGCTTTTATGACCAAAGTTATTTAACCAAGCTTTTTAAAAGATACCTTGGGACTACACCAATCAAGTTTCGCCAAAAATACCATATGTGACTCTGCCAAATTGTGCAAACCTTCTTCAAAATCATAAAAATGTCTCTTCATTCAAGAATTCATTTAACTAAGCTTTGCTGATGGACTTTTAAATAATGGCCTAAGGCGTAAATGAAAATCAAAGCAAAGGCTATGGCACTTAAGATCATAATCCCACGCGGTGTTGATTTTCCAAATAAACTTGACAATAAATTGACAATTGTTGGTGAAACGAAGCAACCAATATTAACTAAAATCAAAACAATCGTAGTTCCTAAATTGATCGAATTAATCGGTGCAGCCCAATCCAACCAGTTATACATATAAGGCACGCCGATTCCAAAACCAAACCCTAAAACGATTATTGAAACAAATAAGAAGGCTAAGTTGCTTGATAATGCCAGTAAAACAAAGCCGAAAGCTACCATTGCAAATCCAATCGGAAAAACTTTATCATGTAAATGTTTAAACAAAATTCCGAAACTAGCTCCAATCGGGATCCCAACTAAAGTTGAAAATCCAGCTATTAAAGCCGCCGTACTACTAGTCCCAAGTCCTTCATCAACAATTAGACTCGGTAATGAATAAGAAACCGGCATATAAAACAAGAAAATCAAAAACATCAGTACCGAAATCAGAACAACCTTGCCATTAACGGTCTGTTTGACCTGATCTGGTGCTGAAACTGAAGTTACAACTGATTTTTTCTTTGGCAAGGGGACAAATAGAATGAATAAAATTAAAGAAGGCACTACCAAAAAGTAAATTGCAAAGGCTGCATGCCAACTGATGGTGACTAAATAACTTAACAGAAATGAAGCAATTGCGGCACCAACACTGCTCATCACATTTTGATAACCAATCATTGAAGCCAGCTCTTCTTCATTACTTTTATAGAACTGTGGAATCAGACTAACAGCCATTGAATTAAACAAACCGATCCCGAACCCAATCAAGAAACGTGAAATCAGAATCGGCAAATAAGCATCAACATACATCGGAAAAGTTCCTGTCACTAAAGTAATTATTAATCCAGTAATAATCGTCGGTTTTTGCCCAAATTGTCGAATCAAAAATGGACTCAGCAATAAACCAATCACGATGCCAAAGTTAGGAACAGTTGCCAAGGTTTCAACACCTGCTTGGTTGACTCCAGGAAAAGCATGAGCCATTAAGGGCAAAGCTGAAGAAATTTGCGGTGCCATCATTAAAAATAGTGAAATTGAAAGCAATGATACTTTAAAAATTAATTTATCTTTGGTTTGCTTCATTTAATTTACCCCCTCAGTTTTTACTTTTTAAGGTGTTTTTTAAAAAACTCAATTTCATCATCATTAGCTTGAGCGGCAATTGGATCTTTTTGATTGATTAAAAAAACATGCGGCCGGGGATGTTCTTGATCACCATATTCTTTAAAAACATGTTCAACCCCTTTGCCAGTTAAAAAACCCGCAAATTTTACTGATGCATCACGAATAAAATCTTGATTGGCAGTTGAAATAAAGGTCGGCAAAAAAGCTGCATTAATGTATTTTTCTGTAGCTAGCAGATCCTTTTGTTTTAATAAAACTTCATCAGTAAAATATCCTTTTACTGGTCCACTAATCATGCCCGGATCAAGCAGAAAAACTGCCGCACTATTTAGTGCCAGCGCGCGAAACTGCAAGTTAGTCAATTTATAACCAAATTTTTGACGATAAATTGGATTTTTTAAAATTGCAACATACTGTTCTGCCATTTGACCACCGGCACTGTCACCTACTAAAAAAACATTTTCTGAATCTAAATTATATTCAGCAGCATGTTGGGCGATCCAACTGATATAGCGATCAACATCATCTAATTCGGCTGGAAAAGTCACTTCTGGCGCCAAACGATAATTGGGGTTAATGAAAGCAAACCCCCTTTTGGCGAGACCTAAACCATAAAACTGATAAGTTTCCTTGGTACCATAACACCAACCACCACCATGGATATTAATAATCGTTGGAATTTTGCCGGTGATATTTTGTGGCAAATAAATATCAAGTAAATTCCATTTTGGATCTGGCCCGTAAGCTAAATCATCAATTCTAGTAACTCCGGGAACTTCCGGTGGCAGGCCAGCATCCCTTTGATCATCGCTTTTTTTCCACTCAGAGCGAATTTTTAAAATCGCAGCCAACACACTTTTTTCAACCATTAATAATTCCTCCTTTTTGAATTCGCTTACATTATAATTGAAATAAAAATTGACTTATATAAAGATCTAAGCCAATTTATTGTAAAATATTAATCTCTTTTCTGGTCTCGATAAAATTTAGAAGCAGTTTTGCCATAAAGTTTGGTAAAGGCCTGATTCATCGTTCTAACTGTCGAAAAACCATTTTTTTGAGCTATTTGTGTTAAGTTACCCTCCCGTCCCAGTAAAGCATAATAAGCTTTTTGTGCCCGAAAGTCGTTGATATATTGTCCAACTGTTATTTCCAAATGCTGCTTAAAAAATTTTGCCAAATACTGCTTTGAAACATTAACTTGTTGTGCAATTTCGGCTAAACTAATTTTGTTTTGATAATTTTTACTAACAAATTCAGTAATTTCCTGAATCCTAGTAACTTCAAACTCCTTAGTTCCTGAAATAGTGTCAGTCTTATCCTGAGACTTCGTAAAATACTCCAATAAGTTCTGCAAAACTTGATTTGATAAAGTTTCCAATCTTAAATTTTTAAATTTATCAGTTGCTTGCAGGTTTTCATAAACTTTAAATAAAAGCGCTTGAAGCTCAACATACATCACTTTTTTTAAATGATCAAATTTACTTGGCTGATTAATATCTATCAATTCTTTCGTAATTTCTGGATACAAACGATTAACATATGAATATGGAAAAATAATTGAAATGGCTTGATTGTCAGCTTTTAATTTCGAAGAGACACTATGAATGACTTGCGAGTTGACAACCAAAATTGTGCCAATGTTAGTCCGAAAATGTTGTTCATTGATTACAAAATCATCAATAGAACCAGAAACGGTAAAAGAAAGCTCGATTCCTTGATGCCAATGCGGCGCAATATAAGTGTTGGTTTCTTTTTCGTTATGTAAATAAAACCAAGCTGATAACGGTTTAGTTGGAATCACAATTTCATGCAGCAATTTCTCTTCAGCCATCTATCCACCTCATTTTTAATTATTGCCATCTCAATCTTAATATCTTATATGCTTTGCCGCCAATCTTTCTGTCCGTTAGTCACCAAATCTTTAGTACTTTCGTGAACCATTCTAACAGCTGCCCAGCAGCCCTTAATAATCATTTTGAATCTTTGCCACCGATGCGGGCAAAACATCAAATTATACCAGGCTTGATCAAGTAAATTTTTACGCCACAACTTTTTTTCAGTCGTAATCATTCGTTTAGTTTTCATCAAGTATAGACAATTCCGAAAAACATAGTATAAGCGAAAAGCGGCAATTATATTTTGACCCCGACGAATCTCGTTTTTCTTCCAACCAAGTTGATGTTTAAGAAAAACATTTTGATCAACAAAAACATGATATCCATATTTTCGTGCCCGCCAGCACCATTCATAATCAACAAAATCAATAAATAACTCTTCTGAAAATAATCCTAATTTAGTAAACATTTGTTTAGCAATTACACTGCCCGAACTGATTATTTCCGGAACCAGTTGGTACTGGTGCTGAAAAACATTCTGTTTGCCTAAAAATGGAACTTTGATCGCTGGTCCAAGGATCGCTGCCTTTTTAGAAGTCATTAAATTATGAAGATCTTGGCATAATTTTAAAATTTTACTTTCGGCTAAAAAACTATCTTGATCTAAAAAACAAAAGTATTTGATTTGTTTTAAGTTTTTAAAAATGTACCTTAAAGCATCATTTTGAGCCTTAGCAATACCAAGATTTCGAGAGTGAGCTAATAGCTTAGCATTAGGTGCTGACCTAAGCAGTTGCTTGATTTGATTAACGTTATGCGATCCATTATCAGAAACAACTAATGAAAAACATCGTTGTAATTGAGGAAGTGTTTTTTTGAGGATACTCAATTTAGGATTGAAAGTGACCATTATAACTGCAACTTCATCATCATTTATTTCTTGCATCGCAAAACTCCTTTGAATATTAATTCACTTATTCTCTCAAGCAATTTAAGCTTTATAAATTTTTAATTTACTTCAATTAATTGTTTTATTAGTTTGTAATACTTACAGGTAAAGATTATCACTTAAAATTAAGAAGTGCAAATTAGCCCTTCGACTCTATTTTTTAATATTTAAACATAACAAATAATGAGCCAAAAAACTCTCAACCATTTTTAAATTATATCGTTTGTAAAACTAAGTTATTAAATCCCTTATCCAGATTAGTTTCAACTTAAAAACTTTTTATTAGGACGATTTCTTATTTCTTTCAACCCTTTTGAAGAATTGTTGAAAAAGTTTTTCCTCCAGCGGATCATTTTGCCAAAGATTTTCTGGATGCCACTGAACCAGTTGAATCGAACCAGCCCGATCTTCTAATCCCTCAATAACCCCGTCTGCTGCTTTCGCTTTTATAAACCTTAAAATTAATAGTTATCTTTACGCTTTAATTTGATTTTTGCTAATCACCCCACTCAAGGCTAACAAAATTACTCCTTGATTCTCCAGTTTGCGGAAGAACTGCAGCTTGCTTAACACCCTTAACTAATTAGCAACTGTTTGACTAACTAGGACTTGATTCGATATAGATTTGACAACTAAATTTTCATTAAAAGCAACTATTACCTAGCTTAGAAAGCTTTGCTGGCCTTTTGATTTTCAAAAGACATAGTATTTTATTTCCTCATTCTACTGTTAAAAATTTTATGTGGTTAATTTTAATTACACCTAAATGTAAGTTCTCACAAATCCGCAATTACTGAATAATTGAAATTTTATCTTTATGAGTTTTATAATTGAACTAACTTTTATCGACTAATGTTTAGGAGAATCGTTATGAATATTGAATCAAAAGTACTATTAGCTGTTCAAAGCTTAATTCAACAATATGGAATTAGAAAATTTACACTCGATCAAGTAGCTTCTTTTTTACATATTAGCAAAAAAACAATTTACAACCATTTCAGCAGTAAAGATCAAATAATCACACTCTACGTGAAGCAAATAATTGATAGTAATTATGCTAAAGTTAAAAATTTAACAACTAGTGATTTACCGTTCTTAGCTAAAATTCGAGCTATTATTCGCGAAGAGCATAGTTATAAATTACCAGTTAGTTCGCTAGAAGATATTAAAAATTATTATCCTGAACTATGGAACGAAATTCAAGAAGTCAAAAACTTTAATATCAAATGTGTTAATCAATTATTGTCGGAGGCTCAGCAAAGTGGTTTTTTAAAGCAAGAAATTGATACTGATCTTCTGTCTTCCTTAATTGAAAAAATTGGTGAATTGGTGATTGATCCTGATTTTTTAATCAAGCATCAAATCACTTCTTCTAAACTGTTGGACAAAATCATTAATACAACGCTTTATGGCTTGATTTCTGATTCGTATCGCGAAAAAAAAAGACAATTTTGAGTAATTTAAATAGACTCACTCAAAAATCATCAACTATCTGATTAACTTTTAAAACAGCTAATCTTACTTATTTTGAGCAACCTGTCGATAAGCCGTCGTCAGATGTTTTTGATTTACAAAAATTTTGACAAACAAGATACTTAGTCCATTGGTTATCGCAAATAAGAAAAAGATCCAAGCCGTCCCCAAAACTACGATCAACTGCGGATAAACTAAACTGATTACAAAATTAGTAATCCAAGTAGTAGCCGTTGAAAGCGACATTAATTTACCCTTGATTTTTTGGGGGAAAATCTCTGCTAGCAGCAACCAGGTAATTGGGCTGACAATCCCTTGATGATTAGCCAAAAAAAGTGCTAAGGTCAGCAAAACTAAAACGTTGGTAACCCCTGTTGAAAAAAGATTTGTCTTCAAGACCAACCCTAAAATCAACAAAAATGCTGCATTTCCAAGCAAACCCAAAACAAACATCAAATGATGATTACTTCGTTCCGTTAACCGTGTTCCATAAATACTGGCAGCCACTGAAACGACCCCAATAAAAATATTGGCATACAATGCAGCATCAACCCCTAAGCCAACTTTTCGTAACAAGATCGTTCCATAATACATGACCGTATTGATTCCAGAAATTTGCTGGATAAAGCCGATCATCACTCCCGAAAATAAAAGATACCGCATAAAATAATTGTTAAAGATATCGCTCCAACTAATGACCTTTTGTGACTGAGACATTTCTTGCTTAGAATGATCAATAAATTTCTGTTCATCCCGAAATCCTAGCCGATTGACCACTTTTCGTGCCTGATGAGGCTTTTGTTTAAAAATCAACCATTTAGGGCTGCTGATCAACCTAAATGAACCGATCCACAAAGCAACTGATGGAACCGCTGCTGAAAGAACCATTATCCGCCAAATATCATGCCAGTTACCCCAAATACTGCCTAAAATTGCATTGACTGTAAAAGCCGCCAGTTGACCTAGTACAATAAAAATCGCGTTTTGATTAACATTGTGACTTCTGACCAAGCGTGGCGAAATCTCAGCTAAATACATTGGCGATAAACTTGATGCACCTCCAACTGCAATGCCTAAAATGAACCTGAATAAGCTCACGAGCCAATAATTAAAAGAAAATGCGCATAAAAATGTTGCTACGGTAAAAATAATTGCGATCAGCCGTAAAGTTTGCTTTCGTCCTAAATGATCAGCTACTCGACCTGATCCCAAAGCACCCAAGCAAGCTCCAATAACCAGCGAGCTGGAAGCGATTCCTTGAGTTGTTGGTGACAAGTTAAGCTGATCTGGTTTACTCATGAAGACTAAGGCTCCATTGATCACACCAGTATCATAACCAAATAAAAAGCCTCCTAAGGAAATCGTATAGACGCAATATTTTAAAAAACTATTTTGCAATCTTTGACTTTTTTTCATTCAAATCACCTTCTTTTTGGTTAAAAAATTTAAAAAAGGTCTGCTGCTTGATACCCGATTAAGTAAAAAGCACCAGAACCTTCGGTAAATTAAATTTCAAACTTAAGATTTAAAAAATGCATTTTCTCTTGGCTGTTAACTCAAATTGGTGTCAAAAAACGGGTAATTATAGCCACATTATTATACATTTCTTACTTATAATTAATTATAGAGCATCAAATGAAACAAATCTATTAATGGGATTTGTCATTAAACGATTTTAGTTGTAAATATCTTACAGTTAATTGTTAAAAAACGATTACTAAATAAGATTTAAGGTATTGGCTTGAAAAGATAACCAAAAAAAGTTTAAACTAGAAAGGTCAAAGTCAACAGCCATTTTTGCCTGTCTACTGACTTAAAATTGCTAAATTAGAGGTGCTATGATATGAAAAGGCCAACACTGAATGATGTTGCCAAACTTGCTGGAGTCACCCCAACTACCGTTTCACGAGTTATCAACAATCGTGGTGCTTTAAGCGATAAAACTAAACAAAAAGTCAAAAATGCAATGGAGGAGCTTAATTACCAACCCAACGCTCTTGCTAGAACTTTATTAAAAGGCAAGAGCAATATTATTGGTTTGATCTTCCCAACTACTGAAAATATTTTTTATGGGCAAATCGTCGCCGAACTCGAAGATCGTTTTTTTAAAAAAGGCTATAAAACTTTTCTTTGCAATAGCAAAAATAATTCAGCCAAAGAAAAAGATTTTGTTCAGATGCTGTTAGCCAATCAAGTTGATGGTTTAATTGTTGGTTCGCATAATACTGACATTCAAACTTATCAGCGAGCCTATTTACCAATTATTTCAATTGATCGAATTCTTGCAGACCAGATAACCGTTGTCAGCAGTGATAATTTTACCGGTGGATTATTAGCTACACAATATTTGTACGATCAAGGTGCCAGAAAAATTGCCCATGTTAATAGCACGCAATCAAAATCAGCTCCTTACAGTTTTGAAAGGAAACAAGGCTATTTTAAATTTATGCAACAAAAGAGTTTGCCAACCAAAGTTTTTGAAATTGATTATGAACTGCCATTTGCTAAGAAAAAGAAAATTGTTTCAAAAATTATCCAAAGGAATCAAGACATCGACGGTTACTTTGTCGCTGATGATTTAACCGCCATCCTTTTTCAAAAACTGGCCGGTGAACATCAATTGAACTTTAAAGTAATTGGTTATGATGGAACCGACTTTATCTGTGATTATGTGCCAGAATTAGCAACTATCCAACAACCGATTGCAAAAATTGCTGAAACTGCTGTTACTGAACTATTGAAGCAAGTCCAAGGTGATTTTGAAGATCCTGGCAAACGCATTAAATTACCGGTTAAGCTCTTGCCACCAAGAACAAAAGCAAATAGGTAAAATCAAAAAAATCTCCGCTTAACCTGAAGTGACCGACAATTAATAACTCGAATGATTGCGGGGCATATCAATAAACAAGGGGAGATTTTTACATTTCTTTATTTATTCGATAACTTGAGCCAAGCGATAGATTTGCAACTGATCGATCTCTGCTTGATCTTGACCAGTTAAAGCCAAACCTAAGTCACTGGTTGGGAAAATTCGACTGGTAAAAGTCGCTTGCCCATGATTGACAAAAATCTCAACTGAAGACTTGTCAACGAAAATCTGCAGATCAAGCTCCGTTAAGTCAGTAACAGCCGCCTTCCTAATTCCATCTGCTTGGTAACGGTTTAAGACTAGTTTTCCTTCTGAACGATCATAGACAAATGACAAGATCGGTTGCTGTTTTCGATCAATCAATTTGAAACCGATCTTTGGCGCTGCCAGTTGCTGCCGCAACGGAATTCTTAACAAAATTTCAGCGGAGTTTCCAGCCAACGTTAGCAATTCTTGCTGACTTTCTAACTGAAAATTATTTTTGCTCAACAAGACTTCTTGTCGTAGACTCTTTAATTCTTCAATTGGCTGCATGGTAACTTGACCGTTTTGAACTCTCAGTTCGCGTGGCAAGGTAAAAGCTCCCGCCCAATTATCCAATTTTTCTGGCATCGGTGTTTGCCACATATTCATCCAGCCAATTGCAACTCTGCGACCATCAGCCGTCTGAAAAGTCTGCACCGCATAAAAATCATGTCCCTTATCCAACTCATTAAAGGCTCCATGGTTAAACTCATTTTTTTGATAATCATACTTGCCAACTAAAGCGCCGGTTTGAAAAACGTTTTGGTATTTATCGCCTTGCGCTTTAATTCCAACCGGTGAAAAAGTCTGCACTGCGCAACCATCTAAGGTAAAAAAATCTGGACATTCCCACATGCTGCCAAGCTCGCCGGCTGAAGTGGCTAAGACGCCAAGATATTTCCAGTGTTTCAAATCAGGTGACCGGTAAATTAAAGTTCGACCGACATTATTGGCAGAACTGCCAACAATTAAATTCCACTCACCATTTTGAAACCATACTTTCGGATCCCGAAAGTTGCGATCGTTGTCTTGAGGTGGCAATGGAATAATTGGATTATCAGCAAATTTGGTAAAATTAATACCATCTTGGCTGAGCGCTAAATTCTGCATCTGGCGAAAGTCAGGAGAAAATGGATCATTATTTTGGGGATCGTCGAAAACATGACCGGTATAAACTAGCGCTAATTGTCCATGATAGTCGACCGCACTGCCAGAATAACAGCCGCCTTGATCAAACTCTTCCCCTGGCGCAAGCGCTACCGGTTGATTCTGCCAGTGAACCATATCGGGACTGGTTGCATGGCCCCAGTGCATTGGTCCCCAATCTTTACTGTAAGGATGAAATTGATAAAATGCATGGTATTGACCTCTAAAGCAGATCAGTCCATTCGGATCGTTCATCCAGCCCAGTGGTGCCATCAAATGGTAGTTTAATCGAAATCGTGAATTAAAATTTTTTTGATGATTCTTAACATAATTCCGTGCTTTTTCTAAGTTTATTTCCATAATTTTTCACCCCTATTTTAAATTACAAAGCTTTGGAAATCCCAATGCAAATCACTCCGACAAACACAAACAACAATCCGATTAGAACTGCCTTTTTTTCTTTCGGTGTTTTGTTTTCTTTTAAGAAAAAAATTCCGCCAATTGTTGAAATCACTAAGCCAAGTTGTGAAAGTGGAAATCCGATTACAACCCCAAAATTATTATTCGAATAAAGCATGATCAAATTGCCCAACGCCCATAAGATCCCAGGAAGTGTCAATTGAAAAGTCTTTTTTGACAATAGCTTCGGTTGTTGATAAGTAATTGCTAAAGCACCAACAACCATTCCCACTGACTGTGGTAAAACAGCATCAAAACTGCTGATACTGAAGAATTTGATCAACATGACATTAGTGATGATGGCAACTGAAGAAATTAAAATGATAATTACACCACTACGTAAATTGCCATGCTCCGCGACATTTTCTGAATAAGAAGTGAAGGTGATCCCAATAATTAAGAGCAATAAAGCTAGCGTTCCGACCATTAAGGCACTTTTAGAAGCCCACTCTTTAAAAAAGATCACGCCTAAAATGCTGGTACCAATCAGTTGCATTCCCGTTGTGATCGGAATCGTCCGTGAAACGCCAACCTTCTTAAACGCTTTCATTTGATAAAGACAGCCTAACGACCAGACACAGCCAGAAATAAAACTGACGAGAACATTCAAAAATGTATAATCATGCGGAGTAAATGGAAAAGTAATCAAAGCAAATACCAAGGCTCCTAATGTCACTCCAAGAGTCTGTTGACCGGTATTTCCACCTAACTTAGGGATTACTAGTGAATATGAGCCCCAAAGGATTGAAGGTACTAAAGCAAGTAACATGTCCATTTAAATCAGCTCCTTTTAAAATTATCAAAGCTTTGACATTTGATAAACGTTTATGTTTTCATTGTAACCGCTTTATATTAATTGTCAATGCTTTGACAATTAATTCTTGTAAATAAAAAGACCTTGAAAAAAATATTTTTCTCAGCCTCTTATATAATTTATTTCAGCTTACTATTCTGGATTCGAAGCTACCAAGCTTAATTTCCCAGTTAAGGTCCATTCGTCGACATCATGCGGCAAGATAAAGTTGGTACCTTTCTTGATTTCATAGGCCTGCTTGCCCACTGTCAAGGTCCCCGCTCCAGCAATTACCGAGGCCAAAACATACGGCCGTTGACCACGCTTTAAACTCAACTTATCAGTAACATCCCATTTGTAAACGGAAAAATATGGTGAAACTGGTGGCTCCACTAAAGTCGTGATCGTCGATTGACCAATTTTTTTAGACTTGATATTCAATACCGGCTCTTTGAAAGGTACATCCGTCACATCAATCGATTGCTGCAAATGCAATGCACGTTTTTGGCCCGTCTTTTGGTCGACTCGATCATAATCGTATAGCCGATAAGTTGTATCCGAACTTTGCTGGGTTTCAATGACTTCAATTCCCTGATTCAAGGCATGGATCGTCCCACTGGGAACAAAAACAAAGTCACCAGTTTTGACGTACTTCTTACGCAAGAGCTGATCCCAATCACCATTTTCAATCATTTGGCGCAATTCAGCACGAGTTTTAGCATGATGACCATAAATTAAATATGCACCAGGTTCAGCGTGCAAAACATACCAGCATTCTGTCTTGCCTAATTCACCTTCATGAACTTGAGCGTACTGATTATCAGGATGGACTTGAACTGACAGACTAGCTTCAGCGTCTAAAAACTTGATCAGCAATGGAAAAACTTTTGATCCAGGATTGCCAAATAGTTCTGGCTGAGCAACATAAACATCTGGCAGCAACTGACCTTTAAAGCGGCCGTTAATAATTTGGTTTGGCCCGTGCGGATGGCCAGAAATCGCCCAGCATTCACCAATCCTGCCGGCTGGCAACTGGTAACCAAAATCCTTTTCCAATAAGCGGCCGCCCCACAGTTTTTCATGGAAAACAGGTTTTAAAAATAGTGGTTCTGACATTTTTTTCTTCCTTTCTAATCCTGAAAGTTTACTAAACTGCTTGATCCAATTCATTTTTTTATCCATCATAATTTTAACACACTCCTTCAAAAAACATTAACAGAATTTATTGATTCAATTAAGTAAGGTTATTTTAAAAAGCCTAAATATTTTCCTAATATACCAATGATAAAGATTACGACGATAATTAATAATGGATTAACACCCTTTTTTAATAACCATGATACAAATAAAGTTAAAATAAGCGCTAACATCCCTGGCATCACAGAATCCAGAATATTTTGAACAGTTGTCGTCTTTCCCTTGATCTTAGTTACAACAATTGGAATATCAATCGTCGTCCATTTGCAAACTAATGCCCCCATCATGAAGAGTCCAACAATTGCTGCACCTCGAGTTAACTTCCTAATCCTATCTCCAACCATGTCGCGAATAATTTTATTTCCTTTAGAGTATCCGTAATCTAACAAGTACCATTTTGTTGTTAAGCGAATTGAATTGATCGCAATAAAGAAAATTATTGGACCCAATATACTACCACTCATTGCTATTCCAGCTCCCAAGGCTGCTAAAACTGGCCGAATCGTTCCCCAAAACAAAGGATCGCCAACTCCAGCTAGCGGACCCATCAAGCCAATTTTCATGGCAGCAATTGCCGTTCCGTTAACTTCTCCACCATTGGCTTTTTCCTCCTCCAGTGCAGCCGTTACGCCAAAAATTGGAGCAGTCAGCCAAGGATGCGTATTAAACCATTCAAGATGTCTTTTTAAAGCTTCGTTGCGTTCCTTTCCAGGTGCATAAAGTCTTTTAATTGCTGGAATCATTACGAAACAAAAACCCAAATTTTGAACACGTTCAAAGTTAAACGAACCAAGCAAAAACCAAGAACGAATGTACATATCTATCAAATCCTTTTTTGATAGTTGCTTTTTTTTATCTTTTTTCTCGAGATTCAAAGGACTTCCTCCATTCACTTAATTGTCCAAATCGTCATCATCATCGTCTTCACCGACTGAAAAATCTTGGGTTTTGAGCTTTTGTGGTGAACGATATTCAAGCTGTAAATATAAAATAGCTAAAATCAAACCCAAACCGCCAAACCCAACTAAATTAAAATTGGTAAAAGCTGCAAATAGAAAGCCTAAATAAAAAAAAGGCTTTAAATCTGGTAAGTCCATCATATTAATAACCATCGCATAACCTACTACAACAATAATTCCTCCACCGATCTGCAAACCGTCACTGATTACACTCGGTATATTGTTAATATATTCTTCAACAGTTTTCATATTCAAAATCATGACACCCGCAGTCGGTATCATGACTCTGAAAGCTTGAATTATCATCGCTAAAACATGCATTGTTTCAATCAAATGATATTGACCTTTTTTGGCAAAGACATCAGCCTGATGAACTAAAAAAACTGTAAAAGTTCTAACAAAAATCGTCAATACTTGACCAGCTGCAGCAAGTGGAACAGCAAGCGCAATTCCATCACCGATTGAAGCATGTGTTGTAATAACTACCAGAGTTGTAATCACTGACGATAAAGCTGTATCCGGTGAAATCGAAAGACCCACATTCATCCAGCCAAGTGCCATCATTTCAAGCTGACCGCCTAAAACTATTCCTATTTTCAAATCACCTAATACCAGTCCAATTAATGGACAGACAACTAATGGACGGTGCATTTGTCCTTCATCAAGAACTGATCCAACTCCTGCAATACCCGCAATTAGCAATATCAGTATAGTTTGACAGGTATTCATTCTTATCCCTCCATTGATTTGAGGTCATTTATGATGATTTTGCAAAATCCTTAGAAAGTCACGTTTTGAATCACTTGGAAGCTGTCTTAGTTCTAACTTAACTCCTAATTCATTAAGCTTCATAAATGCTTTAATGTCTTTAGCAGTAACACTAACCGACTCAGTTAAATGTAACTTTCCTTGGTCAAATCGCATTCCTCCAACGTTCACGGATTTGATCAAAAGCTGATTTTCAACAATTTCAAGAACTTCACTTGGGTTACCAAAGAGTAGTATAGCAGAGGTCGATTGATACTTAGGATTGTTAAAAACCTTAATCATTTTTTGTGGTGAAACAACGCTTGCTTTAATATTTGACGGCGCAACAGATAGTGTTAAAATTTTTCGCATTGGATCGTTTGCAATTTCTTGACTAACGACAATGATCCGATCCACCGGATAACTTTTGATCCATTTGGTTAGAACCTGTCCATGGATAAAACGATCATCAATTCTGACAAGCTTAATTTTCATGATAAATCATCCTCTGCTTTAGTACCTTGATTAAAAACTGGCTTTCTGATCTCCTCTGAAAACATTTTTAGTCCCTTTGAGTTATAATTTTTCAAGTGATGTGCCAATTGAGATGCACTTAAGTCCAGTTCATGCTGCAAATTCAAAGCTTCAAGCAAAATTGGCAAGTTGACTCCTGTTAAAACTTCAATATTCTTATGACCATAAGCTAATTGAATCGCTGCATTATATGGGCTACCACCAAAAATATCAATTAAAAACAAAACCTCTGTTTGCGGTGGAAATTCTTTTAATTTCTGACGATAATGATTTTTTAAGTCCTCTATTCCCTCTTTATTCTCAAATGATATGGCTGTCAAATTTGGATGATCACCATATATCATCCCAGCTGCTTCAGCCATACCAGCAGCAAATTTTCCATGTCCAGCGACAATGATTTCAATCATACTTTTCCACCTTCAATTTTAAAGTCATCTCTAATTCAGTCCCTAATCATCAAGAACACATTCTGCAATAAAGTACAGTTCGCCGACTGGTATTTCGATTTTTAAAGCAGCAGTGACATCTTTTAACGTCGCTTTAATAACTGGCAATGACTTGAGCAGCTTTTTTGAAGGCTGTTCAGTATATTTTAAAGTTTGTGAGCGAACACATCTTTCAAGCGCAAAGGCTGTATGAACAATGCATTTGATCTGTTGACTATTAGAGAAATCAACTCCTAATTGCAATTGCAGCTGTTGTAGCCAATTTTGCAGTAGCTTGCAAGCAATAATCGGATTCAAATAAATTAAGTGCTTTTTCAAAACATCCTCACACATGCTTGCAACAACAACATTTCGATCTTCAATAACAGTTGGAAGATCACCTTGACGAGAAATGATTGAAATTAATCGCTGCTCACCATTTCCTGCAATCAAATCCTCAAGTGAAACATAAGGTAGTGACATACTTGGACGTTTAGTTCCAACAGCAGCGATGATTTTAAATTTTTCTGCCAGTTGTGGAATAATTTCATTCATTTTTAAAACTGAAACAGTTTTAACTTGTACTACTTCGGTAGCACCAATTTTTTGAATAATTTTTTTAATGATTTGCTTCAGCTTTTCAGCAGTTCCTGTCCCACTCATACAAATAGACAAAATTATTTTAGCTTCTTTAGCAATACTGATCTGGTTGTTCGCTAAATGTGCTACATCATGCTCCACCGAACTATAGATAGCATTTAGATCCATATCAATATAATTAATTTTCCTTAAAACATCTAAAACGATCGTCGTAGTAACATTTTTTATTGTCCGTAATTTTACGCCGGTCATTTTTTCGAGACGATTATTCATCATACCAAGCGACCCCATATCTACCAGTAATAGGGCACCTCTTTCTTGATCTAATTTTTTGATCATTATTGCCATTTGACGAACAATTTCACCTGGAGAAACCGTTAACGGCATATCCAATGCAGCGATATTTCCTTTGCCCAGCAAATCAGTTGCAACTTTGACCATCGAACTGGCAGTTGAATTTCCATGAGCGACAACTAAGACTCCAACTTGCTTTTTCTCTGACAAAGTTCGAATTGAACTTAGCAACATCGTCAGATAGATTACTTCAATATCGGGAACCTTTACCGAAAAAGTATCAGTAATCTTTTTTTGAAAAATCAAGGCAACTTGATATTCAGCAAAATGCAACTTTTTAATTTTTTCAACTTCATCTTTTAACAGCAATTCAGTTTGATTGCCTCTTTTAAAAAAAGCATCGATGTGCATGCCAAGATAATAAATAAAGCGTTGATCAAATTGAACTTTTAAATTAGCTTCCGCAATTTGCTTAAGCTTTTCAACAAAATTTGAAATCTTTGGATCTATGAATTTACTCAGCTTTTTCACTGGCAAAGGTTGTTTAAAAAATTTTTTAATATGCAAACGAATATCTGTCATGATGTATTGATGAATATCCTCTGCTGCAACTCCTTGCCTTTGTAAATGGTGAACTTTATTTTCAATCAACTCATAAATATTATCTTTTTCCAATGTTTGATTTTTTTTGCCAACATAAAACACTGTCTTAGTATCAAGATAACGCGAAACATGCGCTGACCGCCGGATCCTAGCAGGATTTTCTAGCCAAAATTGTCGCAAATCTTCTGGTAAATCATGCAAACTGACTTCAACTTGGTTTGAATCAATACTGTTTAAAAAAGCTTGCGCACATGTTAATTGAATCTGTGATTTAAGTTCACCAACATTTCCATAATTATTTGCTAATAATAAAGCTGTAAAAACGTCAATTTTGACATTCAGATCCTTATTGATTCGATCTGCCTCATGTTGAAAAAGGAATTTTGTTAATTCAATTTTTTCACTCAAGGGTCGCTCATCAAGTGTTGGTATTTCAATTGTCATTGGTATCCTACGTAAAAAAGTCTTTAATAAAGTCGAATTTGGATCCTCTGTGGTAGCACAAATAATCAAAACATTGGCTCGACGATTTTTTTCACTCTCACCTAAACGTTTAAAGGTTCCACTATCAATGAAATAAAACAGCATTTCCTGTCCCTCTGGTGGCAAGCGATGAACCTCATCCAGTAATAAAACTCCTCCTGATGCCTGTTCAACTAATCCCGGTTGATCTTTATCAGCCCCTGTAAAAGCGCCTTTTACATATCCAAACAAAGTTGATAAAAGTAGTTGCGGATTATTATAGTAATCTGCACAGTTAAAAGAGACAAACGGCGTATCTGCTGAAAAAATCTCTTTATATTGGGCATAAGCAAAAATTTTATTTGCAAAATAAGTCTTGCCAACTCCTGTCGGTCCAACTAGCATCATATGCAAGCCGTGAGGCGGATACATGATAGCAGCTTTGGCTTGTGAAGTTGCTTTTTTTAAACTGCCTGTATAACCGATCATTTCATTTAATGGGTTTTGAGAAAAAAGATCTTTTCCTTTGGCAGTTGGAGTTCCTTTACCCTTTTCAACTTGATCCGTGTTTAATAACTCTTTTAAATCATTTATCTCATAATAATATAGTTGCTTTAACTTCAATTGTTTACTTACTACTTCAACAGGAACATATTTGATTGGGAATGTTTTGATCTTTAATACTTTCCCTAAACGAACCAATTTATTCAAATCCGCTGAAACATTTGAACGGGCCAATTCTAGCTTATCTGCTAATTCTGCAGTTGTTGTTCCTTGAACTTTTAATAAGTATTCATAATCAGCCTTATTCCAAATTTTAAGTAAGCATTGAAAAACCTTTTCCATTCTCTTCAATGTTGCTACCTCACAATTCCTTTTTGGCCTATTTGACAAAAACCTTTAGTTTAAATATACAATAATTATTATAAATTGTTAATCTTGCTTAAATTTCAAGATATTCCTGCTTATTTTCTTTCAACGACTGTTTAACTTCTTCAATGATTGCAATACTATGACTTGTACCAATTCTCGTTGCACCGGCTTCAAGCATTTGCTTAAATTGACTGGCTGTTCGGATACCTCCAGCAGCTTTGACTCCCACTTGATCTTTTACGATTTTTCGCATTAATTTCACATCCTCAACTCTAGCTCCAACTGTCCCAAATCCTGTTGAGGTTTTAATAAAATCTGGTCGAACTTGCTTAGCAATTTGAGAAAGTTTAATTATTTCCTGTGAATTTAGATAACAGTTTTCAAAAATTACTTTGCAAATTACCTGATGCTGATGGCAAAGCTCCGTCATTGCTTGCATTTCATTTTCAATATACCGATAATTATGATTCTTTACTGCAGACAGATTAATAACATAATCAATTTCATCTGCTCCATCACTAATCGCAGTCAAGGCTGAATATTTTTTAGTAGCTAAGCTAGTTTGCCCAAGTGGGAAGCTTATTGCTGCACCCACATGAATCTGACTGTCTTTCAATAAATCTGCACATAATTTAGTTTGACATTCATTGATAGCAACCATTTTGAAGTGATATTTAATTGCTTCTTCACATAGGTTTTCAATTTGCTGCTGACTAGCAGCGGCAAACAAACAGGTATGATCTATCAACTGAGCTAATTCTTCAAGGCGATATTTCATAATGATCTACTTCTTTCTTAAAATTTATTTGTTTAATTATATTTTTGTAAACGCTTACTAAAAATTAGAAAACTATATTTTGTTTTTTATCAATTTATACTGTAAGTCGCCGGTTTGCAAAGCCCAGATTGCTAGTTGCGTACGGTCTCTTAATGCTAGTTTAGACAAGATGTTCGATAAATAATTTCTAACCGTTCCCTCTGATAAAAAAAGTTCTTGTGCAATTTCTTTATTGGATAAACCCAATTTAATATTATGAATAACTTTCCATTCTGTTTTCGACAACTTTTCAGCTGCTTTTTCAGCAGCCAGATTGATTTTTTCCTTGGTCAAAATGGTTGAAAATAAATCAACTGCTTTAGTATCATTGCGATCAACTCCATCTTGATATACGGAAAGAATTTCTTGATACAGATTATTTAAAGAAACTTGTCGTGACTGAAGCAAAAATCCTAAGCAATTAATTTTGGTAAGCGTATACAAAGCGCAACGGTCACCTGACAATTGCATCATCATCACCTTGATCGATGTCTTCATTGTATCGTAAATACATTTTAAACATTCCGGTTCAGATAAACCAATATCAAGGATAATAATATTCTGATCTTTGATTGCTAACTGCCAATTATATTGATCTGCTAAAGTTATTTTAAGCTCTTGATGAGTTGACAATACTAGTTTAAAAGATTCGCCAATCAACTTCTGTTTAGTTAAAATTAAAATATTAATCATGACAGTTCCCCCTCGATTTATTCTCGTCACTTAATAATAAGCAAGTTTAATGCCAACCTTTGTTTTTGTTAGTCTTATAATAAAGGCAACAACACCTGTTTAATAATTTAAAACAGGTATTGTTGCCTTTTAATACAAGTTTAGCTTAAATAATACAAAATCAATACAGGTTAAACTTAACTTGTGCTTATTCGAATAAATGATTGAGTATTTGAGCAATTCCATCATGATTATTATCAAGTGTTTGCTTGAAATTCAATTTTTTTAGTTCTTGAGGAGCATTCTCCATCACATAACCATTACCTACAACTTTAAGCATTCCCAAATCATTAAAATTATCACCAAATGCAATCGTTTTTTCTAATGCTACCTGATAATAATTCATCATCCATAAAACCGCCTGACTTTTCTCAACTTTATTAGCTGTAATTTCAATCAAATGCGGTGCTGACTGATTAATTGCTAATTGATGATACTTAGTTTTAAGTAAAGGAAGATATTGATCAACTTTGGAAGTTGGCCCCATCAGCAACAACTTATGAACTGCTGTTAGTTTTGCAATTTCTTCGACCGTCCGGCACCTAGTTGCTTTGAGCCCAACGATTGACTCCTCATTTTTGATCCAGTAATGATCAGCATCCGTTGCTAACCAAAAATCTGCTGAATAAACATTCCAAACTAATTCAGGATAATTATTTTCAATATCTTGACAAATCTCTTCTGCCAGTTCAGTCGACAAGGTTAAAGAATTTAACTCTCGATTGTTCTCATCACAAATCAAAGCACCATTATACGATACAAATGGCATTCTTAATCCCAAGCTTTCAATCAAAGGCAGGATGGCAGCTGGCATCCTTGCTGATACAGGAATGAATTTACTTCCAGCCGCAACCGTTTTTAAAATTGCTTTTTTCGTTTCAAACGTAATTTGATGATTACTGTTAAGCAGCGTACCATCAATATCACTAAAAACTAGTTTTGGAAACATTCCAATTTACTCCTTACTTTGTGACGATGAACAATTTTGAATCTTATCAGTCGACAATTTCAATTTAAAATCTTTAACAACTAATTGCAAATTACGATTACCATGATAGATTCCTGAACCAAAAATTAACATACCGATTGCTCCAACTACAATCAAAATGATGCCTAAAATTTTTAGTGGGAGATTAGTCATATGAAAAAAGTAAAGCATAATGATCCCAATACCAACACATCCAAGAAATAATGAAAACCATCGTTGCAAATTTTCCAACATATGTTTCTGATATAAGATTTCGGTTTTGTATCCTTTGATCAAATCTTTTTTCCTCAAAACTGTCCCTCCCTATCGGATCCTAAGTCTTCTAAACTAATATTTCAATCCTGGGTTAAAGAAACCGATTAATACACCCACAAATGCGATAACCACTAGTAAAAGCATAACCTTAACTGGAGAAATGTTCTTTTTTGCCATTAACCACCAGCAAAAGATAATAAATCCAGCCGTCAATAGTCCTGGATAGACTGAGTCAAGTTTATCTTGCAAAACTAAGTATGCTTTGCCTGCAGAATTTTTTAATTCAAAAGAAGTTTCGACCGAAACCCAAGTTGCTGCAACGCTTCCAACGACCATGCCACCGACAATTGAAACTGCTTTTCGAATGGCTTTTCCTTGAGCACCAACCAAAAACTCAACTGCTTTATCACCCATTTCATAACCTTTGAAATAAGCAAATTTCATTCCAAAATAAGCTAATAGGTTCCAAACAATGATGTAAAAAATTGCCCCCATTGGAGACCCACCGGTTGAGAGTCCTAACGAAATCCCTAAAATAATTGGGATTAAGGTCCCAACAATCATTGAATCACCAATTCCAGCCAATGGTCCCATTAAACCGGCACGCAAGCCATTGATCGTTTCGCTATCAATTCCTTCAGCCCCATTCGCCCGTGCTTCTTCCAAACTAGCAGTAATACCAACAACCACAGATCCAATTTGCGGTTCAGTATTGAAGAAAGCCGTATAAGTTTTTATTGCTTCTTCTTGATCTTTCTTTTTATCATAAAGTTCTTCAACAATTGGTAACATTGAAGTCAAATAACCGAATGTCTGCATATGTTCTTGCGAAAAGCAAGTCAGATTTCCATAATACCAATGATGAAATGATTTCATTAATGTTTTTTTGCTGATTTTTTTATTTGCCATATTAGATATCCTCCTCATCATCATCATCGTCATCGTCACCAACTGATCCCCCACTAGCTGGTACCGTTGTGCGTGCATTTTTAGCCATTTCAAGATTATAGAATAATAAAGCAAAAATTAGTGAAATAACGGCACAGGATACTAAATTAAGTGAAAGTGAAGCCGCTAAAGTGAAGCCAACAAAAAACGGTACAAAATCCACTGCTGATTCAACAATTTGTTTTAACAAGATTGCAATCCCGACACATGGTAACATTGCTCCGACGGTGAACAACGTTTTCATTGGAATACCATCCATTGGCAAAGCCGTTTTTAAAGCAGTTACCGCATCTGCTCCCAATTTACACATAATCAAGGTTGGAATGAAAGAAAATAATAAATGGGAAATCCATGGCCAACCCCAGTCAACCGCATATAATTTTTTAAAATTGCCTTTTTCTACATCACGCCAGCCCATATGCTGCCAAACTAAGTTTAAAGTTGCTGTACCATAAAACAAAACAGTCCCGATTGTACCTACTAAGGTTCCCATCGATTTTGCAAGATTAGCTGCTGAAGATGATGTTGCCGCTAAACCTTGCGATTGAATAGCCACCATTGCTAAAGGAATACCAATATAGGAAATTGCTCGAACATCTGCTGAAACTGTTCCACCTGGTGTTACTAATGCAATATAAACAAGCTGCATTGCAACCCCGCACATAATGCCTAATTTAAGATTGCCCAAAACAATACCACAAACCAAACCACCGACTAAAGGACGTCCTAAGGTATAATTACCAATCGATGTACCTGCCATACCAGGCAAAGATGATAAACAAGCAAAAATGCCCAAGATAGCCGCTTGCACCCAGCTAATTGTCATAATAAATCGCTCCTTTTTAGTTTAATAGCCAAATTGTCCTTTAAATTTATCCCAATCTCCAATTGAAACATCTGGAAGTAACTGAAATCTGACCTGATAACCAGCTTTTTCAATTGCTTCGATTGCATCAGCTTCTTTCTGCGTAATCGACTGATTGTTGCCTAATTTTGTCGTTCCGGGACGATCATTACATGGTCCAACAATCACTTTTTTTACATCACTAGGCACGAATTTTTGATCAACTAGAATTTTTTTCATATCAATTGGATTTTTAGTAATTAAGAAATAATTGTCTTTCGAATCTAATACTCGTTGACATTTTTTTTGCCAAGCGGCCAAACTCCAAACAAAAGTTTTTTTATCGGAAGCAGCTTTATAGGCATCTTTCAAAACAGGATTTTTAGCCACTAAATCATTAACTGCAATTAACCCATCACATGGATATTCCTTCGCCCAACGAGTTACTGTTTGTCCATGAATCATACGATCATCAATCCTTACAAAAGAAACTGTCATTTTTTCTCCTCCTCCAGCTAAATTTCCTCTTCATCATCATCGTCAGCAGCAATGCTTGGCTTAAACTCCTTTAATGCTGATTTTGCTTCGCTTAAAACGGTTTCAACAAGATCGGCACTCCTGAGTGAATCTTTTAACATAATTGCATTCAAAGCCATTGGAAAATTCATTCCACCTAAAATCGTAGCTGATTCTAGCAAACCGTGTTGAGCCAAAACATTACAAATCGTTGTTAATGGACTACCACCAATAATATCTCCCAAAACCAGGAAATCCGCATTTTTATCTAATGTATCAAGTTGCTTTGAAAATCTAGCAGCTAACTGATCCACAGATTCTTCCTTCTTTAGACCAATTGCGATAACATCATCAAGTTTGTTGGCTGCAAACATTGACAATGAATTTTTTAATCCCTGAGAAAAATCACCGTGACTAACCAACAATAGGTATTTCATTATTTGCCTCCTTTCTTCATTTCTTAAATTTAGCTTAACAATTTTCATGATGAGTTTAACGTGATTTTAATCATAAATTTCAAATGACAATTGTCACAATTAATTATTTCATTAAAAAAGCTGTTATAAAAAAATGAAACAAATCGCTTCGTTTTTTTATAACAGCTTAATTTGTCTAATTGAAGCTGCTTTAAATATAAATGAACCAAGATCAATTTTTAAAAGGTAACTTTGTACGCAACAATTTTAAATTTCTCACATGCCAAGGAGTAAAATTCAATTTTGGCAAATTCATTTTCAAAGTTAAATTAGTCTGATTATTTAAAATCTCATTCGTTTCGATAATTAATTTTGTCGACAGCTGCTTATCAATTAGATACATTCTTTTTATTTGACTGTTTTCTAAACAAAAATTGTCTGAGAAAAAGTCAAGTGCACTATGATAACGAGCAGCAAAGAAAAAGTCTTTATCAATGTATAAACAATTAATAATTGGATTGGTTTTAACTGTACTAAGCGCAATAACCGTTTTTGTTTCATCAAAATTAATTTTTGGTTGTTTTTCTGTAATATATGTTTTAAATTTTTCTTGACTAATAAAAAAGCTCAACTATTTCCCTCCAAGTAAACAAATTCTGTGTAAATAATTTATTAAGTACCGCCGGCTATTTAAACAGTAACTGAAAATTTATAACTTTTCAATATGCGTAAAATCAAGCAAGCCCACAAAATCTGAAAATTTGTGAGCTTGCTAGAAACGATAAATGAGTTGAGTAAACCGTTTTGATTTTAATTTTAGAAATTATATTGATTAAAAATCAGTTTGTTCAATCAAATCAGTTAATTTTTCAATAAAATCCTTATAATCTTTGCAATTGACTAATTCCTCAATATTTTTACTATCGACCATTACATTAGAGATTTTATCGAAAATATTTCTAAATATTTTTTTGTCGTCACTAGCAACTGCTAAAACAATTACTAAATAAACTTTATTATCATTATCCCATTGAACGCCACTAGGATTAATAACAACAAATCCGCGACTTTTTTGTGCTATCATATCAAAAGAATGTGGAATTGCTACTCTTCCAAAAGCAGTGCTTGACATTCTTTCTCGATTGATCAAACGAGAAAAGTATTCTTTAGTAGTAACATTTTCTTTTGAAAAGCCCTCAACTACATAAGCTAAAATTTGATCGCGTTTTTTCAAACCTTTGTTGTACAGAAAAAACTCTGGGCGAAAAAAGTTACCCGCATCATGCAAGAATTGCTTTTTCTTAATTGTAGCTTTAACTTCAGTGATAGCTTTACCAACTTTATCTAAGTCCTTAAAAGTTAAAAACTGAGAAACGGAAATTGTCTTAACTTGATTGTCTGTCGAACCATTTAAAGAAACAATTAAATCTGCATCCTGATCTTCTATTGAACTAAAGTTTTGAACAATATCTATAATAACCATTTGCTCAGAAAAATGTTTTTCAATCTTGCTGACAATCTGAACAATGTTTTCCTGATACTCTGGAGCCAACAAGATTACTTTAATTTTATTATTTGAAGATATTTGTTCAGATACAGCGTTCCCTATGTGCAATGCAATAAATGCTATTTCATTGTCTGGAACGATAATGTTGCATTCTTCACTAATTAAATGTGAAATAAGCACCGCACATTCATAAATTGTTGGACTGCTCATTTTTATAGATTCCGCCAATGGATTGTGTACAATTTGCTTACTTTTTAAACGCACAATAAGCCTTTCTAAATGCAACCCAAATTGTTTTAGGAATTTTGAATGGCTCAAATCAATCGAATAAACCTCTTTAATATACTTCACTATTTGACAAAGCAAATATTTTGTTTGCGAAGAAAGATAGTTATCAAATGATTTATCTTTCCTGGAAGCCGAACTATTAATAATTGTCTTCAATTCTTGACGATCACTAAAATCAAAATGAACATTTTTTAACTGGTCTTCAATTTGATTTAAAATTTTTGTTGCAAAATCATATCCCTGTTTACTACTTGAAATTCCAATTCCATTTTTTATTTTGTAACCTTGTTGCAATCTTTCAACTGAGATTAAAATATGCAAAACAATGTTATTTAAGTCAAAAGTGTTTAAATAAATTTTTTCTTTTTCAGCTTCATGAACCACGATTTTAAAAATTGATGAAACATCAATTTGAGGAAAGTTATTTTTCAAAACATCTTCATTCAAAAATGTTCCAGAAATTTCATTATACAATAAAGATGATATTAAATGTCTTCTATCCTGTTCAGACCCTATTAAACAAAGTGAATCATTTTTATACATAATTTTTAAATTAAAGTGCGCAACTTTAGTTTGTAATTCTTTGACCGTTCTTTTAATCACAGATTCGCTTACATAAAAATTTTCGGCCAAATCATAAATATTAAGCGGTGTAGAAGAATTTATCAGTT
This sequence comes from Liquorilactobacillus sicerae, assembly GCF_029916425.1. Lineage (GTDB taxonomy): Bacteria > Bacillota > Bacilli > Lactobacillales > Lactobacillaceae > Liquorilactobacillus > Liquorilactobacillus sicerae. The sequence continues at coordinate 31,303 of NZ_JAHAVQ010000006.1, forward strand.
CATTCAACAATTTGTTCTTTTGATTTGAAAATGAATTTAAATCATAATAATCTTTTTTTGTTTGAAGAAACTTATAACCCTCACGACCTGAAATTATTTGATAGTTAATCTTTAAATCCTGAATATAATTTTTTACTGTACGCTTCGATTTCCCAATTTCAATTGCAAGCTCTGCAGCTGTATGGAAGCCTGGATTATCTCTTAAATAATTCAATAATTTTGACTGTGTACTTTTTATCAAGTTCATCAAGTCCCCATTCGAAGTAGTTAATTGCAATCAAATTTGTTTACCATTAGACTTAATTACCTGTTTATACCAATAAAAACTATCCTTCCTAATTCTTTTGCCGGAACCATGTCCTTCATCATCCTTATCTACATATATAAATCCATAGCGTTTAGACATTTGTTGCGAAGAACAGGACACTATATCAATTGGCCCCCAAGCACAGTATGCAATCACTTTGGCACCGTCATGAATCGCACGTCCTACTTGTTGAATATGTTGACCTAAATAAGTACAACGATACTCATCATGTATTCGGTTATTTTCGATTTTATCATACATACCTATACCATTTTCAGCAATAATAATTGGTTTTTGATAACGATCATAATACTGTGATAAGCTGTTGTAAAGTCCTTGCGGATCGATTGCCCAGCCCCATGGACTTTTATCCAGAAATGGATTCTCACTAGTATCAGAAGGAACGCATTTATTCTTTTTAGAATCTACCATTTTTGAATAATAATACGAAATAGCTAGAAAATCTAATGGATTATTTTTAATAATTTTCATTTCATTGGCAGTAATTTCTAAGTTATCTCCTTTTTCTTTAAAATAATTTAGAGCAAATTGCGGATAATATCCCCTAAATTGAACATCTGTAAACATATATTGCATTCTATTTTGTTGCATGGCCAAAATCACGTCATTTGGTTTACAACTGAAAGGATAAACTGTACCATCTGCCACCATTGTACCAATTTTAATTTCAGAATTTTTTAACGATTTAGCATAAGATTTTATCCAAGCTGCCGCTACCATTTGATTATGCACAGATTGATATAAGGCTTCCTCAATATTTTCGTACTGATCGTTAGCAACACCTACAGATAGCCAAGGTTCAATTTGAACCATATTAATTTGATTAACTACAATCCAATATTTTACCCGACTGCCATACCAATCTAACAAAGTCTTTGCAAACCTTTCAAATAATGGAATAACCCTTTTATTAGGCCAACCTCCATATTTAAGCGTGATATTGACTGGTGTTTCATAATGATTCATAGTAATTATTGGTTCAATATGATGATCAATTAAACAATCTATCATTTTTGAATAATGATTTAATGCTTCCTTATTAGGTTGTTGGTCATCACCATTAGGAAAAATTCTGGACCAATCTAACGAGGTTCTAAAGGTTTTAAATCCCATTTCAGAAAGCAATTTAATATCTTCTGGATAAGTATGATAAAAATCTATTCCATAACGTTTAGGATAATAATTTTTATTATCTTTAATATTTTTTTTAACATCTGCTAAAGTCATACCTGACTTTTCTAAACGCTGAATTTCTTCATTTGATTTGCCATTAAGATATGGTTGTATATCTGAAGAGTTCAAACCTTTTCCATCGACCTTATAAGCTCCATCAGCCTGACTGGCTGCTTGAGCACCTCCCCATAAAAAATCATCTGGGAAAAAAGGAAAATTATTTTTTTCCATCATTTTCTTTTCCTTCCTTAATTTCAAACACTTTTATTAAATGTTTGACAAGATTGTATTCTGTATTAATAGTCATTAAAGTATCTTGCGCATGTGTAAATAGAACAGAATATGCTATTTTTTTTCCTTCTGCCTCTTGCTGCAATTTATTTGTTTGCAAACGATGTGCCAAAACTAATTTTTTATGTGCATCTTTCATTAAATCATTAGCCCTTTGGTAATCTGAAGTACCAATCAAATCTAGGGCTTTCATAATTGAAACACGTGCATCACCAGCATGCAAAATTATTTCCATTGTGTTTTTTTCAGCTAAATTTTTTGTATCATCCATGTTCATTTTCCTCTTTTATTTATTATTTTCTGCATTTTGCTCTTTCTTATACTCATTAGTATCATAAACTTTGAAAAATGGATACCAAATGCAAAAAGAAATAGCAAAGACAATCAGTGTCAATAATATCGAACCAATATGAGGACTTACTAACCAACTACCTATTGGAAATGGAATATACCATAACTCGTTAACCGCTGAAGGAAGAGCTGTAATTCCAAGCTTAAGCGCTATCCAAACCACTGCTGGCAACACTATACCATTAAGCCACATAGGCAGCATTAAGTATGGATTCCAAACAATGGTTCCAAAAACAGTTGGTTCATTGATGTTAAATAATGCTGGTGCGATACAAGCTTTGCCCAATGCTCGTAACCTTTGTGACTTTGCTTTTAACATCATTAGATTTAAAGGCATAGTGCACCCTGTTCCTCCCCACCATAAAAAGCCAACAAAAATGACTTCATAGGTTACAATAAACTTTGGATCATGACCATGAGAAACTAAAGTTGCATTTTTTTGAATAGCTTGAATAAGAAGTGGGGTAATAATAGGTGTGAAAACCCAACTTGAAACACCCATTGAATAAAAGAAACAATAAATAAACATTACAAGGATAAATCCTGGCAAAGTTTCTAAAACTGTTCCAAGAGGAGAAAACGCACTAGAAATTAGTTGATATAAATTAAAACTAAAAAGATCAATTACTACCCACCCAACTGCAATAATTAAACCAATTGGAAGCATTGAATCAAACCATGCGGTTACAAAATCGGGTATAACAGTATCTTCACTGAAAAATGAAAACTTTCCAAAAGCATTCATTATAATACCAACAATTACACCACAAATCATAGCAACAAACATACCGCCAGCACCAAAATAACTAAAATTAAGTTTTGCAATTGAATTCGAGTTAATAACCGGATGTATCATCATTAAAAATAACGCAACCGATGTCAAACCTGCAATTAGACGCTGTTTCTTTAATTTTTTTCGTTCCATTAAATTAAATGGAACCAAAAACGCTACAAAGATGGAAATTAAGCCAAAAGTGAAACTACTTATCGGGCTAAAATCAGGCCACCACTTCCACCAATTTCCTGGAATACTTAATAAACTAACTAGTGATCCGACCAAAATAAACGGCAGTGTTTGTAAAATTGAATCTTTTAAAACGTTTATCCAAGTATTTCGATTTATAATTTCAGCTTTAGGAGCAAATTTCTTATTTAAAAATTCAATGAAACCATTCATTTTTTTCACCTCAAATTATTTAATACTAAATATCAAGTTCCGAATTTAAATGATCTATAGCTGCCTGACCGTCTAATATTGAATAATAATCGGGCTTCATTAAAATGACCTTAACCTTGTCTGGTACTTGTTCCTTAATATCATCAATTTCCGATTTCAGGTGTGGGCCAACCATTAGGGCATCAATTGAATCTGCATAATCAGCTAATTCTGATTCACTCCGCGCCTTTATTTCATAATTCAAACCTTTTTTCTTGGCAGCTTTACGCATATTGGCTGCCATAAAACCTGACGAAGCACCAGAACCACAAATTAATAAAATACTTTTTCGTTCACTCATTAAAATCATCCTCCATTTCTTTTTCAGCTTTATAATATAGCGCTTACAGTAAGCTATCAAACCTATCTTTGCACTGTTAAAGTGCAAAAATATATTCAAGCAATCTTTTTTCAAAACAATTGCTTGAAACAAATAATTGCTAGTTAATTTATCATTTGTGAATCTTTATGCTTTTTAAAATTAGTCAAAAACGCCTATATAAAAGAATTTCAATAAGTTTAAATTAAAAATTGGTATCTAATATGTGTTTATTTTATCAAATAAAAGGAGTATATTTGAACATTGTGAAGTGTCTATTTAAAAAGATTTGGAGAGGAAGATTTTATGTTGATTTCTTGGTGGGGTGCTCTTTTAGGATTGCTACTAGCAATTATTTTGATCCTAAAGAAGCTCAATCCGGTATATTCACTTTTTCTAGGTGCCATTTTTGGCTGTTTGATTGGCGGAGCTGATTTAGTTCAGACGATCAATATTCTAACTAAGGGCTCACAAAATGTAATGGGAACTGTTTTACGAGTCCTGGCTGCCGGAATGTTAGCTGGTGTCATGATGGATTCTGGTGCAGCTGATGTGCTAGCACGGACGATCGTTGCAAAATTCGGCAACAAAATGGCAATTTTTGCCTTGACATTTGCTACAATGCTGATTACCGCGGTGGGAGTTTTTATCCCTGTCGCCGTTTTGATCGTTGCTCCGATTGCCTTAGAGGTTGGTGAGCGGTTAAAAATATCTAAACTCTCGCTACTGGTTGCTTTATCAGGTGGCGGCAAAGCTGGCAATATTATTTCACCAAATGCCAATACGATTGCCGCTGCTAAAGGCTTTGGGTTACAATTAAGTCAAGTAATGATTGCTGATTTTATTCCGGCAGTCGTCGCTTTATTAGTTGCCGTAGCTACTGCTTCATTGATTCGCGAAAAAGGCTCTGCCGTTAGCCAGCATGATTTGGAACTGATCAGCGAACCCAAAAATAAAAAAAGAAAAGTTCAGCCAACTTTTGCTCAAGCACTGGTTGCACCAATTATTGCAGTTGTTTTATTACTATTAAATCCAATTGGATCGATTTTTCATCTTGAATTTCTAGAAAAGTTCAACTTAGATGCTTTATACGTTTTGCCATTAGCAGCTGTAATCGGGGCTTTAGCCATGCATCAAGGGAAAAAATTGCGGGAGTTTGCTTTGAGCGGTGTTTCGAAAATGACCGATGTAGTTTTGATTTTAATTGGTGCCGGTGCAATCGGTGCGACCATTACCTCATCAAATCTCCCGGAGATGTTGATCCAAGCAATTAAATCCAGTGGCTTGTCTGGAACATTGTTAGCACCAATTTCAGGAATCTTAATGGCTGCGGCTGCGGCTTCAACTTCTACCGGAGTAATTTTAGCAACCGGTTCATTTGCCAAAGCAATTCTCGGTTTTGGCGTAGCACCTTTAGCTGCTGCTGCAATGGTTCATACTGGAGCGATCGTGATCGACCAACTGCCACATGGTAATTATTTCCATGTTACTGCTAATGCGATGCATATGGACATTAAAGAGCGATCAAAAGCGATTTTGTATGAAGCCTTAGTTGGTGGATCAGCAATGTTGACTGCCACAATCCTCTATGGCTTTTTGCACCTTTAATCGTTAAAATTGCTTGCATCGTTAATTTTTGAAAGGAGTCGCAAATGAAATTTTTAATTGCTCCAGATTCTTTTAAAGGTTCGCTAACAGCTAAAGAAGTTGCTGAAAGCATTTATCAAGGGCTGATCAAAGTCTTCCCAACAGCTGATTATCAGTTAGTCCCAATGGCTGATGGCGGTGAAGGAACAGTCCAGTCCTTGATCGATGCCACTCACGGAACCAAGATCCATTGTCAAGTCCATGGGCCACTAAAACAAGGTGTTGACGCTTATTACGGAATTTTAGGAGATTCTCAAACCGCTGTAATTGAAATGGCCCAAGCCAGCGGAATTCAGTATGTGACTGATCAAACACATAATCCGCTGATTACTACCACTTTTGGGACTGGTGAATTAATTCTTGATGCTTTGAATCATCACGTCAAGCGGATCATTCTCGGAATCGGCGGCAGCGCAACTAATGACGGCGGAGCTGGTATGGCTCAAGCTTTGGGAGCTCGTTTACTGACCAAAAACGGACAGCCAATTCTGCTTGGCGGCGGCAACTTAAACCAACTTGATCATTTAGACATCTCACAAGTCGATTCGCGGATCGCTAAAACGGAAATCTTGATTGCTTCGGACGTGACCAATCCTTTAACTGGCAAAAACGGTGCTTCAGCCGTTTTTGGCCCGCAAAAAGGAGCAACCGCCACCATGGTCAAGCAACTTGATGCCAATTTGCACCACTATGCGACCATCATCAAACGTGACTTGGGAAAAGATCTTGAAATGCTACCGGGGGCGGGTGCAGCTGGCGGCCTGGGAGCAGGTTTATTAGCTTTCACCAATTCGACCATGAAAAAGGGAATCGAATTAGTGATTGAATACAGCGGTTTAGCCCAAAAAGCTGCCGGCACACAATTTTGCTTCACCGGTGAAGGAAAAATTGATTTTCAAACTAAATTTGGCAAAACTCCATTTGGTGTCGCGCAGACAGTTAAGAAAATCAATCCAGCAGCTGTAGTGATCGGGATTGCCGGCGGGATCGGCAATAATTTATCAGACCTCTATGATAACCAGATTTTTGATGCAATTTTCTCTTCTCCCGCTGGTGCGAAAAATCTTCAACGAGCATTCGCCGATTCAAAACATGATATTCAACAAACTGCTGAAAATATTGCTCGTTTAATCAAAACTGTCAAACAACATTAAAAAATCAAGGGTGCTTAACTCAAGTTGATTGTTTGAGTTAAGCACCCTTCTTAATTTAATTATTTCTGATCCTATTTACTCAGATAAGCTTCTTTGAAATTAAAACTGACACCGGCTGAATTGTAAATTACTCCCTTAACTTTTGATTTGACTAAAGTTGCTTGCGTTTGTTGATAAAGTGGTGCGACGCCCTGATCCTTCATTAATATCTTGGCAGCTTGCACCATATCTTGCCAACGCTGTGATTTATTAGTTGCATCTGCTGTCCCTGAAGCTTTGATCAACTGATCATATTGATCGTTTTTCCATTTGCCATCATTATATGAGTTATCAGAGGTAAAGAGCTGTAAGAAAGTGATCGGATCACTGAAATCTGCTCCCCAACCTGAAAGTACTACTTCAAAATCACCATTTTCAGAGCGCGTTAACCGAGTCTTAAACGGCACATTCGAAACAGAAACATTTGCCCCTGGTAAGTTTTCTTCAATTTGGCTTTGAATATACTCAGAAACACTTTTAGCAATATCAGTATCATCAGCTAATAAAGTAAAGTCTAATTTCTTGACCCCGAGTTCTTGGAGTCCTTCCTTCCAAAGCCGCTTTGCCTTATCTTTATCATATGAGATACCAGCTGATGTCTTAGCCGCAGTTGCAAAGTCCTTTCCCTGATAACTGGCCAAACCGCGAGAAACAATTCCCGGAGCAGTTGTTGAACCGTCGCCTAAAACCTTTTTGACTAATTGTTGACGATTAATCGCCAATGAAATTGCTTCACGAATTTTTTTATTCTGGAAATTCTTTTGCGTTTGATTAAACTCAAGATAAGAAATTCGTGATTCTTTGCGCGGTGTAAACTCTTTTGAATTCGAAAGCTGCTTTGCTTGTTCTGCATCCAATAAAGTTTCATCTAGCTTGCCGCTTTGATATAAATTGTAGCTGGTAGAAGTACTTTTATTGACTTTAAAATTGATTTGACTTAATTTAACATTTTTCTTATCCCAATAGTCTTGATTTTTCTTTAGACTCCAATTCAGATTCGAGCCAGTCCACCCCTTCATTACAAATGGTCCATTGTAGACTGAATACTTCGAAGCTGTCCCATACTTGCTGCCATATTTAGTAACCGTTGTTTTATTTTGTGGGAAGAAAACTGGAAATCCCATCAATAATTTAAAATAAGGAACATGTTTTTCCAATGTTACAACTAATTTATAATTTCCATCAGCTTTGATACCCAGAGTAGTTGGTGATTTTTTGCCTGCAACAATCGCATCAGCATTTTTGATACCATCAAACAAATAAGCATACTCAGCTCCAGTTGATGGAGTGACTGTTCGCCGCCACGAGTAAACAAAATCATGTGCAGTAACTTTTTGACCATTACTCCATTTAGCGTTTTTACGCAAAGTAAAAGTATATTTTAAACCATTATTGCTGATTTTAGTTGTTTTGGCGATTCCCGGTTCAATTTTACTATTTTTACCAATTCGATAAAGACCCTCATTAGTGTTGTTCAACATATCAAAACTAATCGTGTCTGTTGCCGTCGAAATATTCATCGTCGGTAGTTCAGAAGATTCATCCCAGTTCAAAACCTGTTTGTCCGCAATTTCCCCAGAACTGTTTGTTGATTTACCACAAGCAGACAAAGCAGTTAAACTAATTATGCCAATCAGTGATAACCAAAATAGTTTTTTTCGCCCCATAAACTAATCACTCCTTTTCATTTAGAGTAATACTAAAGAAAAAGAGTTAGCAAATCAAGACAAACTATCAATTTTTTTAACAATCAAGTTTTTTTGATTCAATATTCTTTTTATCAAAGTTTAATATCTAATAAAAATTGTTTTATAATACAAATTTTTTAAATCATTACTTTGATTAAACATTCCATTTAATTATTCATAGTTCTCCAAAACACTGGCCAGTTTTTGTTTTCGCTAAAGAATGAGGCTCCGAAATCTTAACTCATGATATTTTTGACTAATGCAGATTTGCTTTTAATCCTTGAGTACACTCTTTTTCTAGCTTTACAGCGTTCTTTAAATATTTTGTTACTGATAACAATTCGAAACTATCTCTATCATTCATATTTTTTAGTAACTAGGATTAAAGTAAACTTAATGTACAACTATAATCTTCTATTTACATGTTAACTAAAACCTGATAACCTAAATTTAGCTATCAGGGGGGAATAACAATAAAAAAACATAATTATTTAACTTGGTGCCAGTACAATAATTTAAGAAAACATTTTTCACATATTGGCAGCTTTGCATATTGGCCAAAAAATCATCATGGAAGCAACTCGGACCCAATTATCGCTAAATCTGAATCAGAGTATTTTCAAAAAGGCTTAAATAAAATTCTTCATGCTGATGCAGTTTTTGTTGGCAGCAATTTTGGAGTTCCTAAAAGCCTAAGCCGGCTAGTAGCTTCAGGGAATCAGCAGCTAGTAATTCCTAAGTATAAAGAATTAAATTACCTTAGCAATCAGTATGGCAGTTGCTATGGGAAAAAAGGACTTTATCCATTTTTTGTCAATACTTACCTCGAAGGGGCTTATATGACTGACTTATATAAATTTCCTGCAAATGATACAAGTTGGCAAGCTTATGGAATTCCAACTAAAACAATGCATGAATTAACATCTGCAATGTTAGCTCATAATATTGCCGGGCTTTCTTATGAATTAAAGACAGTCATCGGTGTTAAACAAGATCCAGTTTTTATTCTTTTAGGAAAAAGTTTCCCATATTTCACTAAAAGCAAAAGCTTACTAAAAAAAGAATTCCCTGAGTCAAATATTTATCAGTACTCGCACTACCAAAGATATGCTTATTCAAAAAAGGATTTCTCACAAGAAGCCAAAGAATTGCTTGTTCAAATGCAAAGTGACGGCTTAGATGTTTTTTGAACACTCAAATTTAAAAATATCTTTAAATCTGATTATTTAGTTTAATCTAGGGAAGTTGTAGCAACTTAATTTCTAATAAAGTTTTGAATCATTATTCGACTGAAAAGCTTGAAAGGCTTTAATTGTTATCGATCGATCATATTGCCGTAAATTTAGAACTTTTGGATCCTGACAATTTTTTTGAATAAACTGATAAATAAAATCATCTCGAAAACCAATTTCTGCAGCATCTTGTGGTGTATTTCCATAGTAAGCTGTCTTAATATTCGACCAAATAATTGCTCCTAAACACATTGGACATGGATAAGCATTCGTATAAAGCTCACAACCGCTAAGATCATGCGTGCCTAGCTTTTGGCAAGCTTGTCGGATTGCAGTAATTTCTCCATGGGCTGAAGGATCATGGTTTTGTAACACACAGTTATGCGCCTGTGCAATAATTTGGTCATTTTTAACGATCACCGTTCCAAATGGACCGCCAATTTGTGTACCAACATTACTAAGAGCTTCTTGGGCAGCTATTTCCATAAATTTTCTTTGATAAGACATTTTCTTTCCTCTTAACCTAAAAAATTTCGTTTGTCCTTAAAAAGGGCTTTTTAATCCTTTTTATATTTTACTTTTTTCTTCACATCTGTCAATGTTAAAATGTTTATACTAATGCTTAAAGCATCTTAATGCCTTTCAGATATTAAAAAAGTCTTCTTTATTAAGAAGACTCTTTTAATTTAAAAATTAGTTGTTTTGACTTAACAATCGTATAGCTTCTGTCCGTCTACATAAGTTCCTCAAAGGGTCAGTGTTGTTTCATTTAATGATACATCCATTGCACGCTATGTTTCTCCCTCCTTAAGTTGTATTCGCGTGGAAACTGAAGAAATGGGAGCTACAGCATTACGTTTATTAAAAACGACCTTCTTTGATTCGGAAAAAAGGAACCATATTCCACGCAAAATTACGATCGGAACAAGTTTGGTATTACGAGAAAGCAGTTTAAAATGATTAGTACTGTTTTAACCCTTTAATAGCTTCCTGGTAATAATAACGAACTTCCAAAATGAAGACTTTTAGTCTCTTTTTGGAAGTTCGTTTGATGCATTATATCAACTAATTCTATTTTGAAAATGACTACTTTTTAATACATCAAGAAGATAAGCCACTAATTCACAATAAATAACTAAATAAATAAAGTAGATCTCAAAATTATATTCTTATTAAATTAAGCTATTACTTTCTTTAATCTTTCCTAAACAACTTTATTAAAATAATATTTGACATTCATTGTTAATGATTGCACAATTAATTTTGGAACAATATTATTTTTAGGAAGGTGATCTTAATGGTACTAGTAACACCTGATGTTGAAAAAAGAAATGTCTCACGTTTGTTTACTCCAACTTCTATCGGCAAGCTACAACTTAAAAATCGAACAGTCATGGCTCCACTTGGCCTAGTTGGTTATGGCGATAGTCAAGGTGGCTTCAATAAAAACATTCAGGAACTTTATATTCGCCGAGCAAAAGGCGGTGTAGGTCTAATTACTGTTGGTCTGGTCGCCGTTGACTACCAAGATTTTGTTGATTTGACCCTTCCCTGTCCAATCTATAATCCAAATGATTTCACTAAAACTTCAAAGGAAATGCTTGAACAAATCCATTATTATGGCACCAAAGCTCTTTGTATGATTTCAGCTGGTTTTGGCCGCTCAGCATTCCCTGGTTCAGTCAAACAAAATTGGGCCCCTTCTGAACAGGAAAATCGTTTTGACCCTAAGATCAAACACCGAGCAATGACTAAAGCAGAGATCCAGCAAACAATTGAAAACTTTGCGCAGGGGGCAGCAATTTGCCAAGCAGCTGGTTTTGATGGTGTTGAGATCCATGCTGTCCATGAAGGCTACTTGCTGGATCAGTTTACGATTGGCTTTTTCAATCATCGCCAAGATGAATACGGCGGATCGCTTGAAAATCGGCTCCGTTTCCCAGTTGAGATTGTCCAGGCCATCAAGCAGCGTTGTGGTGAGGACTTTCCGGTAACTTTGCGTTTTTCACTTAAAAGTTTTATTCGTCATCTCCGTGAAGGCGGGCTCCCTGGCGAACACTTTGCAGAACAAGGCCGCGATCTGGCTGAAGGTCTCCAAGCAGCCAAATATTTAGCGGCTGCCGGTTATGATATGTTGAATGTTGATGCCGGTACTTATGATGCTTGGTTTTGGAATCATCCTCCAATGTATTTTGAGAAAAAAGGGATCTACAATGAATTTGGTGCTAAAGTCAAAGAGGCGATTGAAATTCCAGTGGCGGTCGCCGGACGAATGGATGATCCCGAAGCAATCAATGCTGCATTTGATGCCAAAATCGATTTGGTTGAATTTGGTCGCCCACTATTAGCTGATGCTGATTTAGTCAATAAGATCAAGGCTGATGATTGGGAAGATGTTCGCCCTTGCATTTCCTGTCAAGACGGCTGTTTGTTGCGGTTAAGTCAAGGAATGCCTTATTCATGTACCGTTAATCCAGAAGTTGGTCACGAAGCTGAATACCAACTACAAACCCCACTCGTTAAAAAGCACGTTCTGATCATCGGCGGTGGGCCAGCCGGAATGGAGGCTGCTTATATTTGTGGACTTCGCGGTCACCAAGTAACTCTCTTTGAAGCAACGAATCAACTTGGCGGTGCCTTAGTCCCTGGTTCAAAACCAAGTTTCAAAAATGATGATTATCAACTAATCATTTGGTATCAAAAACAGCTAGCTCGGCTTAAAAATGTCACGATCAAGCTCAAGACAACAGCAACTAAGAAGGACTTTGATGATCCTAGTTTTGATGTAGTGATTGTTGCAACCGGCGCCAAACCAGTCATTCCTGACTTTGGCAGCTCGGCAATGGTAACAGCTGAAGAGGTTTTGCTGAATAAAGCCAAAGTTGGAACGCATGTTACTGTGATCGGCGGCGGTTTAGTTGGCTGTGAAACAGCCCTTTGGTTGCAACGTCAAGGTAAAAAAGCCACTGTAATTGAAATGAGCGATCAAATCTGTGGCGGTCCAAGTGCTTCCTGTTTTGCAAATTGGCAAATGATGGCTGAATTGTTGCCATATGAAGGAATTAACGTGGAATTAAAGACAAAAGTTGACCATATCGATGGCACTAAAGTCGTTGCAACAGATCAAAACGGTCAAGTCAAAGAATTCAACGGTGATTCAGTCATCTGCGCGATCGGTTATCGCTCAAATGATCCCTTCTACAAGCTGCTCCAAACTTCTGATAAAGAAACCTACTTGTTTGGGGATGCTGTCAAACCTGGAAAAATCATGGATGCAGTTTGGCAAGCCTATTATGTTTGCAAAGATCTTTAATCACTAAAAGGTAAAATTCATTTTAATAGACTGTAAAAAGATGGCTGTCCGATAAATCGGGTTAAAAGCGTTCTTTTACGGTCTTTTTTTGATTCTTTCGAGAAAATTAACTATAGTTTTTTGTTAAATTTCTAACGGCCTAATAATCTTTTCCAACTTATAAAATCAAGTAAGTCAGTATCGTTTCGGAATTGAAGCTGCATAATATCTCGCCGAATTCTATTTTTATAAGTCAAAATCAATAATTCTTCCTGTTTCGTTTGGCAGAGCTTATATACTGGCAGTTCAATCTGGTGCAATGAGTAAATTATTAAAATCAATAAATTTAATTTTCAATGCCATTATTAGATACCGCCCCTTTCATTCTTAATTGATAATTACGCAAATGATTTCAAAGGATACCACTTTAAATAAAAAATCAGCCAAATTTTCGGCTGATTTTTTAAAATAATTTTTAAATCATTATATGATGGACACTTCTAAGTAAAATTGTCAATAATTCTTTTCTTGTCATCTTGTAATTTCAATTCGATATTTTTGATAGTCCTTAATAACTTCGCTGACATATAGATCCAAAAGGGATAAGCCGTTGATTCCTTCTACCAGAAGTAAAGATTCAATAAAACCTTTCCTTGTCCAAAAAGAACAACTAAGATTTTATCGACAAACATGAAACTCAACAAGCGTTCGAAATTCCCAGTCTTTGTTTAATAGCTTTTATCGTTCTTTAATTTAAATTTAAAATCTTGAATCAAAACCGGCAAAGTTTGATTGATCTGGCCAAATCTTTTTTCTAAAAAATCAACCTATCCAAAAGACATGCTTACCAGCAATGCTTAGTGAAAGACTGCCTATAATAATTGATTATTTTCATTAAGAGTGACTTCAACTGGAATTATTATACCCAAATAAACATAACCGGAAATTTTACTATAAAAAATGCCTATATTTAAGGCACCTTTTTGTCATTAACAAAATAGTTTCATTGTAGAATTTGTAAAAGATCTTGTTTTGTCAACTTAGTACTAGTAACTTTTTGATTATTCAATAAATTATCCGCTAATTGTTTTTTAGCTGCCTGTAGCTGCAAAACTTTTTCTTCAATGCTATTTTTGCTGATCAAAGAATAGACATTCACTTTATTTTGTTGTCCAATTCGGTGAGCTCGATCAGTTGCTTGATTTTGAGCAGCTAAGTTCCACCAAGGATCAAAATGGATCACCACATCAGCTCCGGTCAAATTTAAGCCAGTCCCGCCAGCTTTCAACGAAATCAAAAAGACAGGTGTCTGGTTCTGGTTAAATTTTTGTGCTAAAATTGTTCGTTGCTTTTTCGGAGTACTGCCGAAGATTTCATAATATTCCAGCCCATGCCGCTGCAAATCGGTTGCTAAAAGCTTTAAAAGTGAAACAAACTGTGAAAAAATTAAAACTTTATGACCATCGTCGATTGCCTGTTGCACCAGCTCCATACAAGCCAGTCGTTTGGCAGAAATCCGGTGATAATTATCATAGACTAAAGCCGGATCGCAACAAATTTCTCGTAACCTAGTCAATTCGGCTAAAATTTCAATTTTACTTTGATTAAATTCTTGCTCCGATTGATCTTCAACTTGCTTTTTCAGTAAACTAGTTTGAGCACGATACAAAGTCTGCTGCTTGCTTTCCATCTCAACTAAGTAAAGTTGCTCAGTTTTTTCCGGCAAATCCTTGAGTACCTGACGTTTCAAGCGTCGCAGAATAAATGGTGAAACAAGCTGATTTAGTTTTTGCTGAACGGCAGTTTGCTGATCTTTGATAATTGGATTTTCATAATGACTGCGGAAATCATGATAAGTGCCTAAAAAACCTGGCATCAAAAAGTCAAAAATGCTCCAAAGCTCACTCAAGCTATTTTCAATTGGCGTTCCAGTTAAGGCAAACCGGATTTGACTCGACAGTTGCTTGACGGCTTTAGCTGCTGATGTCCGAGGATTTTTAATATACTGAGCTTCATCGATGATTTCAAAGCCAAAATCAACTGCTTGATAATGTTTCAAATCTCGCTTCAACAAATCATACGAAGTGATCGCAATATCGGGTTTAGTTTCGGTTAAAGCTTGCAATTGCGCTTGCCGTTCATTCTGCGAACCTGCAAGCAAAATGACCTTTAACTGCGGAGCAAACTTGGTCAATTCTGCTTGCCAATTATAAATCAAAGAAGCAGGCGTGACGATCAGTGAAGTTTTAGGGACAACAAATTTTTCCTGCTGATTGGCCAATAATAATGTGATAACTTGCAGCGTTTTGCCCAAGCCCATCTCATCCGCCAAGATTCCACTAAAATGACTAGCTGTCAATGTCCTAAGCCACTGGTAGCCGGCGAGCTGATATGGTCGCAAGGTTGCCTTTAAGTGAGTCGGTAAAGAAAAATGCTGTTGTTGGATCTTTTCGAACTGTTTGACCAACTGTTCAAATTGTTGGTCGGTCTGTAAGTCAAGCTCAACCTGATTGCTTTTCAGATACTGGTTCAAAAAGAAAGCATGGTTTGCTCCTAATTGATTATCGCTAGTAAATAATTCAGCCGCTGGCAGCTGCAGATCATGTTGCAACTTAGAAACGGTTGCCAAATTCCCAGCCGCTAAATTGACGAAGCTGCCATTTGCAAGCCGATAGAACTTCTTTTTTAATTGATACTGCGAAAATATCTGCTGCAATTCAGTTGGTGAGAAATCTTGATTGCTGAATTTAAGATCTAATAAATTACCTCGTAACTTTACGCCCACCGAAACCTTCGGAGCTGACTTGACTGAAATTTTTTTAAGTGCGGCGGATACTTTAACTGTCCCGTACGCTTGCAATTTAGGAATTATTTGAGTTAAAAGTTGAAATAAATGTTCATCTGAAAATTCTAAGCGATAGTTTTGATTCTTTGAATCTGTTTTAGAAAAAAATTCTATCAAATCAGCTTGCAGTTTTTTCTCACGCCGACTAACATGCAACTGTAAACTGTCAGCTTGTTCTAGTAAGTTTTTAGTTTCCTGCTGTTTGTTGACCCATACTTGGCAAGTTAAAAACTCTTCATTCATATCAAGCAAGAAAGTAAAAGTTTCTTCAGTTGGCATTTCAGTAGCTGTCAATGTTGGCTCGATCACCTTAATTTGGGGATCCTGGCGCCACTGCGGTAACTGATCGTAGTAAAACTCAGCCAAATTCTGCTTGCCAATCGTAATGTCTTCCAGCTGACCTAAATGATTTTGTTTAATTAAATATTTGAAAATACTCTGCTGTGGCAGTGGGATACAATAGAAGAATTCTTCTTCTGCCAAATAGGCCGCCTTTTCCCCTAAATACAAGGGCGGCAATTCAAAAGCAATTTTTAAGCCTTGAAAATTATTTTGCTCATCGTAAAGCTTCTTCAGCTGAATTTCTAAATTAAAATGGCCTTCTATCAGTTTTAAGGGCATTGGTTCATCGAAATGATCACTTTTGAAAGTTATCGTTTGTCCACTAAAGGTCTGGAAAAAGTCATCCAAAGCGGCTGGCCCTAATAAAATGGCACTTGAACCGTAGCCAGTCAAATCAAAAAGTGAACCACCTGCCTGATATTGATTAAGTTGGTTTTTCAAATCAATCAGTGGCTGCAAATTGCGGCACAAAAAGTGATACAACGGCAATGAATCGCTGGTTATCTGAGCGACAGCTAAAGTCAGCATTTGCTTTTTACCCAAACGAACCGTTGCCTGCTGTTTGAAGTCTTTGATTAACTGAAACAAATCCTTAACTTGATAAAGTCTTTTACCCGTTTCACCAATTTTTAAACGCAGCAACAATGAAGTATCTTGGTAATCAATTATTTCTGGCAATAAAGAGATTGACTGTTTTGGCGCAGAATTAATTAAGCTTGCTTGATTCTGTTGAGCTTTCATTGCTTGCCAGTCATCTAGCAAGTTCAAGCCAGCAAAATTAGTGAAATCTCCTGGATTATTTGCCAAAATTTCATCAACTAGCTGTAACAACAGAATAACCGTATGTTCACAAAAATCACCAAATCGATGGCAAAGATTACAGTTCAGATCAACGATTCGATCACGTTTAAGCGTTAAATTAGCTGAAATATGATTTGAAGTTAGTCCAGATGCTTCGATCATTTGTTCGTAAGGTCGATAAAAGTCTTTGCTAAATTCATCTTGAGAAAACTTCAATCTAAATTTGATTGCAGTAAAATTATGGCTTTTCTTTAAAGCAAGTGCTCGTTGAAAAATTTCATCCTCGATCCAAACTTTTGCCAAACTCGTATTTAAATCAAAGTAATAAGCAGCGGTCAATTGTTGTTTGACTTGAGCTTTTAATTTTTTCATTAATTTGTAGCTTGTTCGCTGCTTTTCAAAAATACTAACCCCATTTGGACTATCAGTATTTCTCACCAAATTCTGAGCCGTTAAAGCGAAGAAAACCGCTGCCAAGTGTTTGCAGGGATCACCTTGAGCTGCATAAGGACAAGAGCATCCTATGCCTAGCAAGTCACCATTTTTAGCAACTCTGATCCGAACACGGTATTTGCGACTGCCATGAACAAAAGCTTCCCAAATTCGTCGATCTTGGTTAAAATGTAAGCTCTTAACTTTTCTTTGTTTAAAATACTTTTCCCCGCGTTTTAAAATTGTCGGTGCAAAAATATTTTGCCATTTATCCATATTGGTTCTCCTATTAATTTGCAAGTTTATTGAAGCTGCCTTTATGATAACATCAATTAAACGAAAATTATAAATTAATTAATGCTGAAAAGCTAGTCTAAAAATTTAAAAAAGGTTCCCATTGCTAGCTTTAAAAGTTAGCAGTGACAGCCTTTCTAATATAACTAAGCTCTTTAAATTTCAATTTAAAAAAGCTACTTTAACAATGTGAATCAAATAAAAATACTAATGAACTCTTGGATGAATACTCACTTAAAGGACAGCATGAATTGGCTAAAGCTTGATTAACTAGTCAATTTGGCGAGCTGTTGTGTTTTGAAGTCGAAGCTGATGAAGAAAAACTGTCAACAAACAAAACCTATTTTTGCTTTTGAATATGAAAACAGTTTGTCTAATTATAAAAATAATGATTATCAATTGAAATTTTAATCAACCTGAAATGTCAAATTAAGTTAGAAAAAACTCAGTTGCTTATCTGTGATATTTTTCATAAATACCTCAAGTGGTGTTTTGTAATTTAATAATTTTCTGAAAATATGATTACGCCGACTACTACGGCCTACAGCGGACTTGCACTGCTTACTTATCATCCATGCCGGGTGCACTTAAAAAAGCCAACTGTTCTTTTAAACAGTTGACTTGCTGAAAACATTTTTAAACTGCCGCTAAAAATGACTAAATAGAAAAAACTAATTTGCCTGCTTTCCAAACTGACTTTGGTTGATGTGAAAGTACAGATAAATCCTCGACTGGATTACCAGCGATTAAAACCAGATCAGCATCATAAGCAACCTTGAGCTCACCCTTTTTCCCAGCAAAGCCAGCAATTGCTGCAGAATCTTTAGTAGCCTGAAGTAAAATATCAATATTTTTCATTTTGGCATATTTCTGGCGATATTGAAACTCAATCCCTTTTGCATATTGTTTCCCATCTGGAGCAGAATCAGTTCCAAATCCTAGCGTAACGCCTGCCACATAAGCTTGACTTAAAATACCACTAGTCTGTTCAAGCATTGGCTGCAACCGACTCAGCCAAAATTGGCGTTCATTTGGCTCAGTTTGGCTAACAAACATGGCTGATAATGTTGGAATCCAAAAACAGTTTGGAGTTTGTACTAATAAATTTAACGTTGCTTGGCTCATGTAAGTACCATGCTCAATTGTTCTGACGCCACATTCAATACAATTACGAATCGCCTGATCAGCATGGGCATGTGCTGCAACATATGAATTTGCTTCAGTTGCTGCGCGAACTGCTGCAGAAATTTCTTCCTTAGTCATAATTGGATTAAGCGGAATTCCTGTTGGATTAAAAGCTGATCCGGAAGCATAAATTTTAATGAAATCTGCCCCGTAAGCAAATTCTTTACGAGCTGCTTTAACAAAAGCCCAGGGACCATCTTGAAAATAATCAAGCTCATCGATCCCACTATTTTTTTCTTTAGCACTTGTGCCAAGAATCTTACCTGCAGATAAAATTGTTGGACCATTTATGCTCCCTTGTTCAACCATTTCTTTGACGTATTGCGAAATGCGGTACTGTGAACCACAGATTCGCACAGTCGTAAAACCATGTTTTAAGTAACAATTCGCTTGCTTGGCTGATTTAACTAGCATTTCCAAAGGCTCACCTTGACAGTCGGCGCTAAAGCCTAGTAAATCTAAATGTGTATGCAAATCAAAGAAACCAGGTAATAAGGTCATCCCTTGGCAATTTATGGCATTAGCAGGAATTGTTGTTAATTCGGTTGCTGAAACCATTTTGATTTTGCCAGCTTGAATTTCAAGATAGCCGTGTTCAGCCGAAACTCCACCAGAAAGTTCTGGTAAAAGTCGAATATTATATAAAATCATTTGCCAAACTCCTTAAATCGAACCATTCTGTTTAACAACAATAAATTATTTTGTGATATAAGCAGTTTTTAGGTCCCAAATATCGCTGGTATAAACTACACCATGCACATTGCTGCGAATCAGCCATGGATCAACCATATAGAAGAGTGGGGACCATGCCTCATCTTTAAGAGCAACACCTTCAGCCTGAGCTAATAATTTATAACGTTTAGTTGTCTGGCTTTCATCAGATGCTTGAGTAATCAATTTATCATAATGCTTATTTGACCAGCCACCATAATTAAATGAACCATTTGTCACTAATCCATCAAGAATTGAAGCAGGGTCGTTGTAATCACCACCAGTAGCAACTGACAAAATATCGTAGTCGGCAGAGGAAATTCGTCCCATTAGGGCTTTGGCGGGCAAGTTTTGAACCTCAACACTAACATTTTTCAAGTTCATTTCAAGCTGTGACTGCAGTGCCTCAGTAACTTGTTTGTTCAAATCACTATCACTAGCGGTCAGCTTAAAACTAACTTTGCTAACTCCTAACTGTTTTAATCCTTTGTCTAAATATTTCTGTGCTAACTGTTTATCAGCCGAACTTTGATTGTAACTTTTGGCCGAATTCGAAATTGTCGTAATATAATCTTTTCCATTTACTTTGGTTAAGCCAGTTGGAGTAATAGTTTTAGCAACTTTGGAAGTTGGTCCCAAGACCTTAGTTAAGCTTTTTCGACTGATAGCTAGTGAAATTGCTCGTCTAATATTTGAGTTTTGCAAGAATTTATTTTTTGAAATATTAAATATTAAATAATTTGTTGAGCCAGGTGAATACAAATGGTAAGCTGAATTATTTTCCAAATTTTTTGCTTGATTAGAATCAAGACTGGTCGCATCAAGTTTTTTAGATTGATATAAATCATATGAAGTTGATGTTGTCTCTTGAACGCTCATATTGACTGTTTGCGTTTTAACCGCTTGAGCATCCCAGTAATTTTTATTTTTAACTAGTTTCCAGGTGTTCTTCCCACTATTCCAATTTTCAACTTTGTAAGGTCCATTGCTTAACACATATTTTGAACTTGTTCCATACTTTGAACCATATTTCTTAACAGCTGTTTTGTTTTCAGGAAAGAAGTAGGTTTTAGCCAGTAGTTGGTCAAAATATGGAACCTTTTTTTCAAATGAAACAACTAATTTGTACTTACCAACTGCTTTTACTCCTAAAGTTTGCGCACTCTTCTTGCCATTCACAATGGCATCAGCATTTTTAATGCCTGAAAAAAGATACCCATACTCCGAACCTGTTTTAGGATCAACTGTCCGCTTCCAGCCGTAAACAAAATCTTGAGCTGTCAATGCCTGGCCGTTGCTCCATTTTGATTTTCTTAAAATATAAGTTCGTGTTAAACCATTTTGAGAAACCTTTTCTGATTTCACCAAGGCCTTTTCTAGCTTGCTATGACTGCCATAACGAAAAAGTCCTTCATTACTATCAACAATTTGTGATTCAGAAGCGGTATCCATTGGTAATGATGGATCAAGCGTTGTAATTTCAGAAGTTTGCATCCAATTCAAATCTTTTTTAGTTGAAGCAGTACTTGATTTCGAAGAATTTGAACAAGCTCCCAAAAAAAGCGTCAATGTTACGATCACTGAATTTATAAAAACAGTCTTACGTAGTTTAGCATTCATCTTCTCACACCCTAAATTTTATTTTTTGATACTGCCAACAAGCTGTCTTTGACCCTCGAGCAAGATAACTTAAAGCAATTTGTTGTCCTTGACGATCAACTACAACATTGGTCAACATTTTAGGATCTTCCATCGTATTCCAATCTGAATCATATTTAATGATTTCATCCCCATTTTGCAAACCGGCTTTTTCAGCATTTGATCCAGGTATTAAACCATGGATTATTGATGGTATTTCAAAGCGGACAGTTGAATCAAATCCCTGTTCCTCTTGCGGTACTTTTCCTTCAACTAATTGATAAGCTGGAGAAAATAAGTCTTTCGGCGGAAGCATTAATCCTGCACCCAAAGCTTTATTGATAATTTCAACCGCCTTTTGACCGCCCAGTTTACTTACTGATTGTTTAAAGAAATCAAAAGTTACTCTTTGACCACGTGAAGTCTTGCTGGCAATTTCAATTTGGACATCATCAAGTGATTTGGCTTGATGAGTTGCCCGTTTAATTTGAGCATCCAGCTGTAGCATTAATAAAACTCCACGTCCGTAAATTGCACGTAAAGCATAGGTCTGCTTCCAACCAGTAGCAAAATTATTTAAGCAATTTTCAGCACGCAATGGATTAGAATAATAAGCACGCAGCTTATCATTTAGCGATCCCAACCACGCATCTTTTTTGCCAAAAGTCCGTTGACACATCATCCCAGCATAATAATCCGCAGCACCTTCATCATAAAGCAGCCCATAAGCATCTTCGTTTGAGTCGCCGCTAAATACTAGCCAATTATGAACTAGTTCGTGAGCCAAAGTATCATCTACTTCAGTAACTGAATCAACTAATTTGTCACCGAAACCAAAGTAATTAGTTCGACAATAACCTGTTCCAGTTGCCTGAGCACGAGGAGTCGGATAAATGATCATCACAAATGGTTCCGAGGCGTCATTGAAAAAATTTTGCATGAAATTGAAAAGTTTAAAAATATGTTTTTTTAATTGATCGAGAAATTTAATATCATGATCTAAAGTTACTATTCGCAGTTTGTGATCATTGTCATCTGAAATGCTAAGTTTGCCAAAAGCAAAAAATAAATTTTTTAGCTCAGAACTCGAACAATAACGGCTAAAATCATTCTTTGACCAGCCGCAAATTGCTGAATCTTCTGCTGGTAATTGGCTTAAATCATAGTGGAGGTGATACCAGGCCCAATCAGTTGTTGGTAATAAGATAAACATCAAAGCTGCTACTGTAGTACCTGTATCATGCTGCAAAAAGTTCATTCCAGGATCTCCATGATAAGGATCTCGGACTTGACTTGTTAATTTGCCAATAACTTGCAAATTGCCAGTGACTGCTTGGTCAAAAATGTACCTTCTCTCCACACCGTTGGCTCCTTGAACCTTCTCAAAATGATAAGCTACATTTTGACCACTGCTTAGGAACTTCAAGGTTTCATGATCATATCGTGCTGAAGGACAAGTTGCAACCGATTCTGGTAAAGTGTCGAACAAATCGCCTGCTTGATACTTTACGGTTTTAAACTCAGCGATAAATTCAAGCTGATGCGCTTGATCAAAAGGTTTTAAAGTGATTTTAACTTCTCGCTGACGAAGCTTTTGAATTGCCCTTTGCAGATTTTCCAATGCCTTGGTCATTACACTTTTAGAAATGGCCAAGTTGATCCGCATAAATCCAGCTTGATTTAAATTAAAATTGCGACCACTTTCTGGCAAGAATAAGGCTTGTTCCGTTAAAAACTTCAATAAATTAGGATCCGACATCTTCCAAGCTCGCCAATCAGCCCAAGTAATATAACCACCTTCTAATGGTGTTAACTTAACTTCTGGCAAAATCAACTTAAAAACTTTGCTTAATTGCCGATAGTTGCTAGCAATCAAAGTAGATACTTCATCCTTCCAAGCTGCACCTGCTGGCGTATAAGCACCAAGAACTGCTGCGCGAACAAGTGGATCTAAGCTGCCATAATGATCTTGAGTACGTTGCTCAGTAAATTGCTGGCGCAACTTTGAATCCTTGATCAATATAATTGCATGATTGACTCCAGTAAAATTAAAAGTTTTCCCTAATCCGATGGCTGAAATCCCATTATTTTTACCATTATTTATTAAACAGTACGGATAAACATCATGTTGGTCAAAAGTATAATCAGCAAAAATTTCATCGCTAAAAACCACTACTTGATATTTAATTGCTAAGTTAGCAATTTTTTCAAGATCCTCTTTTGACCAAACTTTTCCCAATGGATTATGTGGATTACAGAGTATCAATAATTTATTTTTAGGATCAGCCATCTTTTCAGCTAAATCGACAAAATCAAGTGCATATGTGCCATCAGCATTATGCTTCAATGGGTTAAAAACTGTCTTTCGCTGAAGTCGATCAGCTGCTTGCTTATAACGTTCATAAATTGGCGGTTGAACAATCAGACAATCGTCTTTGTTTTTCAGCGTCATTCTAATGCAAGTTGCTACTGAAAAGATTGTTCCTAAAGTCGGCACGATCCATTCTTGGTCAATTGGATGTTTTCTTTGGGTTTTCATCCACCAAGCAACCGCTTGACGATAATGTTCATCACAGAGCGTAAAACCAAAAATTCCCGATTTAGCAGTTTTAACAATTGACTCAACAACCACTGGAGCAGTTTTAAAATTCATTTCTGCTGAACTAAAAGTTGGTAAATGTGCAGCACGTAAATTTTCAGGTTCTAGTTTATATTCTAAATTTCCAATATCATCCCTTTTTACTTGCGTTTCCAAATCAAAATTTTCCATAATCGTTGTCCTTCTTTTTTGCCAATTAAGCTTGGACTAAATTGAAATCATTATTTCAAATAAATTGTCATCCTGACAAATTTAGGCCATTATTACCAATAATTAACATTCAAGCCCCGAAAGATCACCTCTTAAAATAATAATATTTTTCTGAACATGTTAACTGGAATGTTCAGTTGTCATTATATTATTTCCTAATATTAGATTTGTCAATCTGATTTTTAATTTTTTTATAATCTTAAACTTAGAAAGCAAAATAACTAATTATCGTTTTAATATTGGTTGACAAACTTCGAAACTAAGAATTATTCTTTTACTGAGGTATTTAAAAATTTTATTAGTGAGGAAAAAAGATGAGTTCAACTATTTCAGCTACGCAAAAAATCTACCAGGATCTTAAGAAGCGAATTATCCGTGGTGAAATTTCACCTCCAACGACCCTCACTGAACGTAAATTGGCCGAAGAATTTAACGTCAGCAAGGCTCCTGTTAGAGAAAGCTTGCGACAGTTAACAAGTGAAGGCTTCTTAATCGTTTATCCGCGAAAAGGCTACGTTCAAAATATTTTGACTGAAAAAGATTATCACGATATCCAGCAAGTCAGAATTCCATTAGAGGAGCTCTCAGTTAGTTTAGTAATTGCTAACTGCTCAGCCACGGAAATCAAAAACGGCTTAACTTTTAAAAAACACGATGAAAAGAATCCATATTTATCTGAAAACACACAATTTCATCTTGGTTTAGCTAAGCTAACTAATAATCAGCAGCTTTACGATGTTTTAAAAAGTTTATTGGCAGCCGCATCGCGTGCTTTTATTTTAAAAAACGGGAAAAGAAATATTACTGGTACCGATCTTCATCAAGAAATTGTTCAAGCAATGTTGGCTAAAAATGTGGCGTTAGCTAAGCGGATGATTAGAAATGATATCAATCAGCAACTTTAAAGCTGAATCGTTTAAGTTAGCGCGAAAGGATCATTAAAAGCTCGATAATTTTTTCACTACTTGAGCCGTGCTAGCTTTCTAAAAAATGCCATTTAGAAGCTATTTTTTAGTCTGCTTCATTAATTATGCTGAGTTTTTAACTTGATCAATCAGCAGAAACTTAATTTTTACCAAATTCATTTCTAGGAAAGCTCCACAAAGCATGTTATTCTAATGTTGATTACTTAAAAGAGGGAAAATAAATATGACTGAATTCTCAGAAATAACTCAACGACATATTCTCGAAAAAAATGATTTTTTTACTGCAGATTTCTTGGGATCATATCTGGGGAAAACACTATTGAAAAATGGCATCGATGAAGAAACTATCAGAACGATTACTTATTTTTTCGTTGAAGCTAATTATAATTATTATCTGCGTGTACCCAAACGCTGGACTAAAGCTAGCACCGAACGTGTTTTGCTTGACGAGTTCCCAAGACATGTAGCTTTTTCAGTTGAGGAAGCTCGCTATATTGCCCCAACATTGATAAATTATGTTATTTATCTTGATACGATTGGTTATATAAAAAATGGTTCAGCGCTAAAAGATGCAATCTCTCAGGCTAATCCTGAGCTTATTAAAAATGCTGGCAATCCAGCACTTTATGGTCCAGGCAAGAAGTTCGCCTTGGCAGCAATCAAAGCTGGAATTGATCTGACAAATAAAAAAGCCATTTTCGAATATATGCAAGAATATAATGAACAGTTCCACCAAGACTTTGAAAATGATCCTGAAAATTACGATGACTTTGGTGATACTGGTGATCTTGACCAACAAGTTGCTGAGATGGCTGACGAGGATCTCATTTTTAATAATTTTGATAATCAAGCTGCTGCAGCTGGTGAAGACTCTGAACTGCAAGCGCAAGAGAAGGAGAAAGAGAATATTATTAATTTTGAAAAAGCTAAAAAGAACATCAAAAAGCGGCGCAGATTGTTGAAAAAACGTGGTAAAAAGAAATAACAGTTACGAACTGCTGATTGGTTAAAAAAACAAACTTTCTAAAACAAATAGCCCACCAAAGCTGGCTTTTCAGTCTAACTTTGGTGAGCTATTTTCTTCGTGCCTTTGACTGGGTCACACCAGCTCATTCATTAAATTATTTACCATACTCCGTTGAAATAACCTGATTAGTATCTTCATCATATAAGTTCCCATCAGAATTAATAGAATAGGTTCCCACTCTCGGAGAAGTTTCCGGATCAGCATTATGAGCTTGCATATCAGGACCATCATGATTTTCATAAACGGTTATTTCCAAAATGCCTTGATCGTTTTTGGCCTGTTCAAATTCAAAATCATCCTTAGTAACATTAAAATTATACTGAGATTTTAAATGAACCAAAATCCAGTCATTTACTTGATCCGTCGTCAAGTTCTTGGTATCAACATTTGAAGTATCCGTCGAATCTGAAGAATCTGAAGAATCAACTGATGAATCCGTTGTATCTGATGAAGATGAAGCATCTGCAACTGTTGAAGTAGTCTTCTTTGAACTAGAACTTGAACTCTTGGAATTAAATGAAATGGTTCGGACGCCAAGCTCTAACTGCAAGGTAATGTTAATCGTTTTGGAACGCACTTTCTTTTTACCCGAATTGTAGACGGTATACCCAGTCATATTTTTCTTAATTGGATAATTCTTTAATTTCAAGGTGCCATTTTTATTAAGCTGACCAATTTTTCGATGGTTAAAATAAACATTTGCTTCAGGATGACCATGAAGTGTAAGACTAGCTGTAGTAATATTTAAGTGAATATTTTTTGAATTACTATTAACTGTCTGCTCAACTTTCTTGCTCATGTTTCTGCCAGACAGGGTTCCCCTTGCGGTAAACGTATAAGTTCCCGGGAAAAGTGGCCCAACTTTTTGAGAATATGAAT
Organism: Liquorilactobacillus sicerae; assembly: GCF_029916425.1. Classification (GTDB taxonomy): domain Bacteria; phylum Bacillota; class Bacilli; order Lactobacillales; family Lactobacillaceae; genus Liquorilactobacillus; species Liquorilactobacillus sicerae. The sequence continues at coordinate 57,922 of NZ_JAHAVQ010000006.1, forward strand.
CTTGGGTCGTTTTCCCGACTTTTTGGCTGTTTTTGTAAAAGCTAAAATTGGCGTGATTGGTATATAGCTTTACATAGACTGCTGAAATATTTACTTTATATTTTGGAAAGAACAGCCAAGCGGACCCATCGCGTTGTAATGAATAGCTTCCTTGATAACTGTTGCTTTTTTCCAAGGCTGCTTTCAAACTGGCTAATTTTTGATGATCCTTGCTAAAATATTTTTGAACTGGTTTTAAATTAGTTGCATTGATTTTTTTTTGTAAATTTGGATCATCAGTCGTGACGTATCCACTTAAATCCTTGCTGGGGTTACCAAAAGCTGTGATGATGCGATCAAGCTGTTTTTGTGGCTGATAGTAACTTTTTAGGCCAAAAAAAACCGCCACTAACACGACCGCCACCGCCAGCAACAATATCTTGAACTGCCGATTCTTTTTTCCAAATGGAACTTTCATTTTGGTTCGCTGTGGACTAGCTGGAATTGCTTTCGTTTTTGGTTGGTCGTCAGTTTGGCTTTTCGCGACAACTCGCTTAATTTTTGTGCCACAATTTGGACAAAACTGGCCCCCTGCTTTTATTTTGGTGCCGCAATTCGGACAAAACAAATCATTATTCATATCTTGATTACACCCCATTAGTAATAGACGAACTTTTTATTTTTATTAATTTTATCATAAAGACCTGTTTCTCACAAATCGGCATAAACCTTTTTACTGATTATTTTTTGAAAATTTTAAAGATTCTAATTTAAAAATTTTCTGGTCAGCTTTCAAAAATGATTTACCAAATTGGCTAAAAATAAAGATTTACATAACTTTGATGTCGTTATAGAATTAAAGATTGTACGGTTTTGGTGAACAATCTTGTCAAAAAATTTGCAAAAATTATTCTGTAAAATACGCCATTTTTATAATCGTTATTCATTTAACTTGCAGATTTTCTGCTACTATCATTTTCAGCCACCGTTATCTTGTCAATGATCAACTAAAGACTCTGCCCAGCAAATATCCTTGACATAAAAAGTTGCCTGAATTTTGTCTAGCGCCTAACTTCTCATTGGTTATCCAGATTTTAAGTTGTAAAATATAAGTATATTTATTTTAGGAGGAATTATTAATGAAACATTGCCCAAATTGTAATGCTGAAGTAGATGCAGATGCTAAATTTTGCACCAGCTGTGGCACAAGATTAACCCCAAATTCAACTGGAGCAGTTAATCAAGCCCCAACAGCAACTAAATCACCTGCCACTAACACTACTTCTTCCCAGCAAAATTTTAATGCTGATCAAACCCAATGGCAGTCACAGCAAGCACCCCAAAGCAGAATCAATTCTCAAGTTTTGCAGTCCGCTTTGAAAGACTATTGGTACTGGCTGGTTGCATCTTGGAAAAAGCCATTTGCAAATCAAACTGCTAACCAATACTTTGGAATGATTTCCTTGTTCATAGAAGCACTACTATTTTCCTTAGGCTTGGGACATATCGCACAAAAGGGAGCTTCTACTGCAACTGATACGGCTAACAGTATTGCCTCAGTTTTTTCCGATTCTTCATACCATGCTTCTTATTCTTTAGGTTTCGGCTTTTATTTTTCGATTATTTTAATTATTTTCATAGCTTCTTTAGCAATGGTCGGAGTTTCATTTTTAATGTTTCATGCAGTTAGCGGCAATCAGAACCAAGAAACCTTTTTAAATTATACAAACCGAATCGTCCATTATAGTAGTTTAATTTTAGTTTTAGATTTAGTCTTTTGTTTAGTTTCATTTCTGTCATCAGTTGGCTCAGCATCAATCTTATTCAGTATGCTGCTGCTATCATTAGTATCCTTGATTTGGAGTATTGCACTGATCTGTGGTGTTGTCACCTTTAAAAGTGGTGGTCAATTTGATCGAATTTATGGAGCAGCTGTTGCAACTCTAATTTGTTCGATCATTGAGATTATCGCGATTTGTCTGATAGCTTCCAAATTAGGTGATGCTATGAGTTCATTATTGCAATCACTATTTTAGTTGAACATGGTTTTGCGTTGACAGGAACTTTGCTTGGAGCACGGTACCAAACAAGGAACATGCAACCCATCATCAAATTGCAAGTATAGATTAAAGCTGACAAATATTTTAGTAAAAGATCCAACCTTATTTAATTGTAAGGTTGGATCTTTTATGATTCAATGCTTGCCGTTGTGGCCTTTTAAAACGATTCTTTCCTCGACATTGATTTTTTTACTTTATTGATTGGCCTCAAAGTCCAGGTTCCAAGGATTATAATTGTTAACCTATTGAAAGCTAACTTGTTTGCCATCAATCCCCTTAGTGTCAAAATCTCCGTCATTGATCCCATAATCATAAAACTTTCATCAATTATTTGTATTTAATACCGCATAAAATGTTCTCCTAGAACCTCACTTAACTATCTCATCGATTTTCCAGACTAAAAAGCCGGTCCTTTTCAAATACACGCCGACATTTTGGTGATCAACCTTCGTAACATAGTACAATCTGTTAGTTGAACCACCTTGAGCATCCGAAGTATCTTTAATCCTGGTACTCGCCGATGTCTGCTCCAAAAGCTTCAATGTGGAATTATTAGCCGCTAAACTGGCCATTTTTGCAGAATCGTGACTTGCCAGCAGCGAATTCATTTGCGAATTTAAGACTGATTTAAGATACATGCCGGAAGCAAAATATTCTCCTACTGCCAAAGCCAGTAAGCTGATAATTAATATACTTATAATCCTTCTTTTATTCATGACTGAAGACCTCCGCCATTATTTTTCGTGAGTAACTACCTTTGCCCCATATCCGATCGCCGCTGCGTTTCCAAAATATTTTGTTTGATCAGCTTGATGATCTGCTGATTTTGCGGCAGATCAGAATGCTCTGTGTCGCTGCCAGTCACGGTAATTCGTGTGTAGTGGGCAACCTGCCCTTGAAAAATGTACTTGCCGGCAGCTACGCTCTCAGCTGCTACCAAACCATCTGTTGAATAATTAATGCTGCCATTGATTGAATAAACGATTAAATGGCGCGGCAATTTTTTCTTGCCCTTGACCAGTTCTTTTAAGATGTTTGTCTGCTTTTTCGGATTACGTTCATTAAAGTTGTAAGGCGTTCCGATTGTCATCAAACGATCAAGCGAGAAGCGGTTTTGATCAAAATATTTTTCTAAGTATAACGTCCAAATCAATCCACCATTTGAGTGACCGATCCCTGAGAAACGGTTAAAGCCATAAACTTTTTCAAGTCGATTTACTGCCAGATTCATCCAAGCAGCCTGCCGCTGAATTGGCCGATAGCCATCGGCATTGTCGGCAAACGCAATTACCATAAACGGCCGGTGATCATGAGCCAGTAGTTTACCACTAATATGCATCTGATTATTACGTTCAACCGTCACTTTGATTAAACTGTGCGGCCGCGCCGTTTTTTGATTGATAATCTTGACAAAACTATCAAAGCGATTCTGGGTCGCACTTGAACCTGGCACCATGATGACCGGATCAAGTGACGAGCGATGGGCAGCTCGATCAGACTTAACTTCCTGCTTCATCCAATTAGCAGCCGGAATCCCTAAGATTATCGTGATTAGCAGCAAACTAAGCAGCCAAACTAAATTGCTTTTTTTAAACAAAGCTAGCTACCTCCTTTGAGGTCTGGCGGTTAAACCTTGAGCTGACAAAGGGATAATAGATCAGCATGCTAAGCAATAAAATCACGATCGTAAAAGCTAGGACCTGCCATTTGCCATCTGTTCCTAAAAAAGCATTCAATAATGCTGGCGTCCCATTGGGCGTTGGATAAACCGCTGGCGGCAGCAACTTAAGAGCGAGTGCACCGGCAGCAAGCCAAATACTAACTAATGGAGCTAAGATTAGCGGCACGAGTAGCTCCCAATTAAAAAAGAGTGGAATGCCAGCAAAAAGGCCACCATTTAAATTGAAAAAGACCGGGACGAGATTCAGTTTAGCTAATTTTTGCTGCCGACGATTTCCGATGAGTAATAGAACCAGTAACAGTGCTAATAATTGGCTGGTTCCGCCTAGTAATGCATAAGATCCCAGCAAGCTATGAAGATTCAGCGGCTCTGGCAGAGCTTTTAAGCTGTTTTTCGTCAAAGCTGCCGCCAGATTAACACTGTTGACCGCATCATCACTGAAATCGGCCGCTAAGTTGCCAGGACTGACTGCTCCAACCCATAATTGCAACGTATTGATAATCGATTGGCCGCTTGCCGTTACAACTCCCGGCAACTGCGTGGCACTTAAATTAAGCTGACTTAAACTGCCAGTAATAAACCATTGACCATGCTGAATGAAATGATTTAGTTCACGAATCAGACTGCCTTCTATCAAAGAAACTAGCATAACCTGCCACAGTTGCAACATCCAACTTTGACGCGTGAACCAGCACTGCAATCCATAATATGTTCCGGCACCTAACAAACCAACCAACATAGCTTCTAAAAAAGTTGCCTGACCGCCCAACCAATTAAAACCAGCACCACTAGAAAAAATCCGCTGCGAATAACTGATCGTCAACAACAGCAAAACTGCCGCTAAAGAACTCTGCATCTGCGCTGAATGATTGCTGACAAGTTTAACTTGTTGGATCTGAAAAACTGCCGTTGCCACGCATAATAAGAGTAAAAAAGAGCTAAAACAAATTTGACTCAAGGCATCAGCTGCTTTCGAAAACTCAATTAGCCAATTCCATTTGCGCAAATCAAAAATTTGATAAAAAAAACTGTCTGGTTGCAGAAAGCTAACGTTAAAACCCTCAAAAAACAAGCCCAATAATAACAGCGGTGTGCCTAACTGAAGGCTTTGCCAACTGCTTTGACGCCACTGATTTAAAAAAGTCAATCGATCACCAAGTTTAAAACCGTGAAGATTCATTGCCGCACCTCACTTATCATAAAATCAGTCTTAATTTTACGCTTGAAATTCTTAAATATGGTATAAATTTTGCAGTTTGGCAAACGCCAAACTTGATGTTGATAAATCTTCCCATTTTTAACACAATTTAGTTTTGCAAAGATACCGAATCAACTGATATCTGTCAAGTAATGGGGAATCCGTCTGAATGACTTCTTTCATAAGCGTCAAAATCAGTTCAGCTTGGGTTGCCACAAAAATGGATTACTAACCAAGTTGATACAATACTATTAATTTTAAACCGACTAATTTTTAGTTGCCTAGTTTTGCTGCTACAAGAATCGCTCGCAGCTTAACTTTGCAAACTATCTTTATTAACTAATCGAAATAAATTCTGACCTAAATTATTCATAGCTTAAAAAAACCGCCAGTTTTCACGATTTTTCGAAACTGATGGGCTTGTTTTTGTTTTTTTGTTGAAGTATGAAGCTTATAAGCTCTGAATCATGATAATTTTGTTTAATGCTGAGTTAAATTGGACATTTGGGCATACTTATCTCTTTTTTGTTTTGCTGGCCGAGAATATAAAACCTGGTAGAACAAGCGATGGTAAACGTGACGCGAGCTCGGCCGCAACTGAATGCGTCGGCCAGTATACGCGACACGTGCCACAACTTTGAATAAAAAGATTTGCAATGTGCTAAGACGCAAACCCAAATCATACTTTGAAAGTCCTAGCTGCTTTAAAAAATTAACAATATCGTAGGCCAGTACACTAACCATCATCCGGGTATCGTTCCCAAATAATCACCCAACATTCCTTAGATTAACTGAGAGAAGCACTCTTCCACGAGCAATTAGATTCATCTCTTAATCTTTTTTTGAAATCGGAGTCGCTTTAATCTTTCTTATGGAAAAAGGCCAAATTTTTTCATCATTTATTACTATTTTTTCAATAATTTAACGCTAAACTAAAATTGATTTTCAAAAAAGATGAAAACCATGCTGGTCAAAACTCAAGTATAATTTGCCTTTACAAGCAAGTCGATTATGCTGGCAATTTATTCATAATTGGAATTTATAATTTAATGTTCACAAATGGATTTTCAAATTTGAGATCTTGTTCTCGAATAAGGAACATATTTGAATGTTATTAGTTTTCGTCCGCAATTTACAACTAACTTTACTTATTAATTAACCCCAAAATAGATGCTTATTAAGATAATCTCACAATGACTCAATATATCTCAGCAGTTAGCATCTATGGACAAATAGAAAAGTTGGACATATCAAAGCTTTTTGGGCTTTGAACCAATGATCATTTTTACTTTTACAATCATTTGAAATCAAATAGTTGAATTTATTACGCAATTTTAGTAAATTCTTTATAATGAAAAATTTGATTTCCTAAGACTTTTGATAGATCAACTAACAATTACTGAAAAAAATCAGTAATTGTTAGTTGATCTCAGAAACTTAATTATCATCTTGCTATCATCGTTTTTGAATTTAAGTATGAATGATTTGATTTTAAAGGAGTATGTTAAATTAATGAAAATAGCAGTAGCAGGAACAGGTTACGTTGGTTTAAGTCTTGCTTGTTTGTTGTCACAGCATCAGCAAGTAACAGCAGTTGACGTAATTATGAACAAAGTTGATTTAATCAATCATCACAAATCGCCAATTGTTGATCACGAAATTGAAGACTTTCTGGCAAATAAAAATCTGCATTTGACGGCAACTCTTGATGCCAAACAAGCTTACACGGATGCAGATTTTATCGTCATTGCCACACCTACAAATTATGACAGTGAAAAAAATTATTTCAATACTTCGTCAGTTGAAGCGGTCATCAAATTGGTAATGCAGTATAATCCTGAAGCTTATATGGTGATCAAATCAACCGTTCCAGTTGGCTATACCAAACTAATCAGGAAAAAAACCGGATCAAAAAAAATCTTATTCAGTCCTGAATTTTTGCGTGAAGGACATGCCTTATATGATAATTTATATCCTTCAAGGATCATTGTTGGAAATGATCCAAGTGATTCTAAGTCAGTCCAAGCAGCTCATACCTTTGCTGGACTATTACAAAAAGGAGCAATTAAACAAGATATCAAAACTTTATTTATGGGTTTTAACGAAGCAGAAGCCGTCAAGCTATTTGCCAATACTTATTTGGCTTTACGTGTCAGTTATTTCAATGAGCTTGATACTTATTCTGAAATTAAAAACTTGCATACTAAAGAGATTATCGACGGTGTCTGCTTGGACCCGAGAATTGGAACGTATTACAATAATCCGTCATTCGGTTACGGCGGTTATTGCCTTCCTAAGGACACTAAGCAGCTTTTGGCTAACTATCAGGATGTGCCACAAAATTTAATTGAAGCAATTGTCAAATCAAATGATACTCGTAAAAATTTCATTGCTGATCAAATTTTAAAGAAGTCTGGTTATTATAGTTACAGTAAAAATAATCAGTTTGATCCAAAAAAGGAGTCTAAAATCATAGTTGGCATTTATCGACTGACAATGAAGTCCAACAGCGATAATTTTCGTCAAAGCAGTATTCAAGGTGTGATGAAACGTCTGAAGGCTAAGGGGATAAATGTTATCATTTATGAACCAACCTTGAAAGATAACGGGACATTTTTTGGTAGCAAAATCGTCAATAATTTGGAAGAGTTCAAAACAAAATCGAAAGTAATCCTTGCCAATCGTTTTGACAAGGAACTGGAAGATATAGCTATAAAGGTTTATACCAGAGATATTTTTCAAACAGATTAGTTCAGTCGTTTGACCAGTCATTATTTAAGTTCTAAATGACATCTTAATATAAAGTTTTAAAAAATAGCATGTTTGTAAAGCTTTTAAAGCTTTACTGTTATTAGAAAAGCTGATAGTAGCTACTGCTGTCAGGTTCAATAAACAAATTCAATTTCAGCAAAATTATGATTCTATTCAATCTAAAACAACATTAAATTACTGAACAGTTTTTATAAATAATTCTGATGAGGATGATTAAAAAATGAGTTTTAAAACAGCACTACACGCCAGTATCAGAAGATTGCCGAAATTTATTACTACGGTACCTGAAAAAAAGAAATTGAACAACATTAAGAAAACAGATATAAAGTTCTTTCTTCCTGGCTTTTTTTATTTTCTCAAATTACTTCGTGAAAAAAATTTAAACATGCACCCCAAATTTGAACTTTCTGTTGTTGCTATTATAAAAAACGAACGTCCTTATCTTGAAGAGTGGATAAACTACTACTTGACTCTAGGAGTGCAACATTTTTATATTTATGACAATGAAAGTACTGATAATCCATCCTCAGTTTTGCAGCAATTTAACGACCGGATAACTTACATCAAGTTTCCTGGTAAGCAACGTCAGCTCGATTCTTATAATGATGCTTTGACTCGATTTGGTAGATTATCAAAGTATATGGCTTTTATTGATGCTGATGAATATATCTACCTGGTAGACGATTCTAATGACTTATTGACCTTACTGAATAAATATTTTTCAAAAAAGGAAGTTGGTGGATTAGCAATCAATTGGCAAATTTTTGGATCTTCTCATTTAGAAAAAAAACCAGTAGGATTAGTAACAGATAATTTTGTTTATCGCGCAGAAAAAAATTTTAAGAAAAACCATCACATCAAAAGTATTGTTTTAACGCAAAGAACTGCCGGATTTATCAATAATCCACATAGTGCATTTTATCTTCCTGGCTGTCATGCAGTTGATGAAAGAGGAAAAGAGATAGATGGACCTCTTTCTGAAAATGTTAATACTGATATAATCAGAATCAACCATTACTTTACCAAATCAAAAGAAGAATTTCTAATGAAAAAAGCTCGGGGTCGTGCAACGATTAGTTCTCATCGTACTATGCAGGACTTTGTCGATCATGATCAAAATAAAGTTTTTGATGATTCAATGAGAAAATATAATAAAAAACACAATCTTAAGTAAGATTTAGTCTTTTTCAAAGATCATAAAACAGTTTACAATAGTAAAAATGATTTATTTATTTAAATAAATGCAAATTCTATTAAAAAGGGAATCCCCTCTTAATAGAATTAAAGTGAAGGGACTCTCCCTGGACCAGATTTAAGAAAAATTCTACTATCAGCATCTATGTTAAAGGCTTTTTCACCGAAAGTTTGCAACTTCGTAAAATTGTATGTCATTATTATTAACTCGACTGACTTTTATCGCCTAAGTTATCGCCTCATGCCGAGCACAACCTAAAAAAGCAAAGATCCGTTTGTCACTGAATTATCAGTTTACAAACAAACCTTTACTTTTTACCTTGTAAATGCTGAAAAAGAGCTTCCAATTTGACATAGTTAATTTGCTAAAATAACTTTAAGCCAGCTCTTTGATACTCAAGAACCTTCAATATTAAGAGTCATGCTATTATCAAATAACTTTTTTGTCTGACCAATAATCAATTCGAGTTCCCTCACCATTTTTAGAATCTGATGAATAACGCATGACAATTTGGATTTTATGCCCCTTCAAACTTGAAACATCTTCTTTTAGATCAATGGTCTGATCAAAACCACTTTTGCCAGCATTATAAATCTTTCCATATACACTTTTGGCTACATCCGAACGACTAATTGGCGTATATTTTACTCTGGCAATTTCCTTACCAGTGGTATCATCATAAACAATCAAATAAGCATTTGAAAGAACAGTTGAAGCATCTGCTGCATGCCAGCCAGAAACATGTAAGGTATTATTCGTATAATTTACACTAAAACTATCAAGATATCCAGCATTGGCATTACTAATCGTATATTTTTGCGACCATAAATCAACCCGATTGCCTTCTCCATTTGTACTATTATTTGAATAACGCATCACGACTTGAATCTGATGTCCATTGATCAAGTTGCTACCCAAACTAATATCTTGATCAAAGCCACTCTTACTTGCATTGTAGACACCACTATAACCGTTTTTAACTACATCTGCTCGGCTGGTAGGAGTATATTTTACTCTGGCAATTTCCTTACCAGTGGTATCATCATAAACAATCAGATAGGCATTTGCAAGGGCCGATGAAGCGTCTGCCGCATGCCAACCGGAAACATGCAAAGTATTATTAGCACCTAAGGAGATGCTATCGATATAACCAGCATTAACATTACCGATCGTATATTTTTGCGACCATAAATCAATCCGATTTCCTTCACCATTTGTACTATCACTTGAATAGCGCATCACGACTTGAATCTGATGTCCATTGATTAAGTTACTACCCAAACTAATATCTTGATCAAAGCCACTATTGCTGGCGTTGTAAATCTTGCCATAGCCATTCTTAGCTACATCCGAACGACTAGTAGGAGTATATTTTACTCTGGCAATTTCCTTACCAGTGGTATCATCATAAACAATCAGATAGGCATTTGCAAGGGCCGATGAAGCGTCTGCCGCATGCCAACCGGAAACATGCAAAGTATTATTAGCACCTAAGGAGATGCTATCGATATAACCAGCATTAACATTACCGATCGTATATTTTTGCGACCATAAATCAATCCGATTTCCTTCACCATTTGTACTATCACTTGAATAGCGCATCACGACTTGAATCTGATGTCCATTGATTAAGTTACTACCCAAACTAATATCTTGATCAAAGCCACTATTGCTGGCGTTGTAAATCTTGCCATAGCCATTCTTAGCTACATCCGAACGACTAGTAGGAGTATATTTTACTCTGGCAATTTCCTTACCAGTGGTATCATCATAAACAATTAAATAAGCATTTGAAAGAACCGTTGAAGCATCAGCTGCATGCCAGCCAGAAACATGTAAAGTATTATTAGCTCCTAAAGAAAGACTATCAACATATCCAGCATTATTGTTTTGAATTGTAAATGCTTGTGACCAAATATCCACATGCTGTCCTTCACCATGTTTACTATCGCTTGAATAGCGCATAACAATTTGCAGCTTATGACCATTTACTAAATTATTTCCTAAATTAATACTTACATTAAATCCACTATTCGTAGCGTTATAAATATAACCGTATCCATTTTGATAAACATCTGAACGGCTAAGCAAAGTATAAGACACTCTGGTAATTTCCTTGCCAGTGGTATCATCATAAACAATTAAATAAGCATATTTATCAGTCTTGGAAGCCTCAGCTGCATGCCAACCGGAAACATGCAAAGTGTTATTCGAATCTAAGTAATAACTATCAAGACTTCCAGCATTATCTGTGAAGTTATAAGCTTTCGACCAGACATCAGTATAGTTACCATTTCCACTTGCATCATCAGAATAACGTAAGACAAATTTGATATTTTTACCAGCAAAAACATAACCATCTGGGATTGTCAATTCAACATCAAATCCACTATAATCAGCGTTTGAAACATTGCTGTAAACTTTAGCAACATCCTCACGTTTAAGGGGTGTATAAGCAACACGAGCAATTTCCCGCTTTGAAGTTGCGTCATACATAATCACATAAGCATGTGTTTCTGAAGTTGAAGCATCTGCTACATGCCAGCCTTTGACTTCAACTGTATTGCCAGTAATCTTAACATTTTCAATATTGGCAAAATTATCACTTGAAACAGAACCTTCAGTTAATAAACCATTAAAATCATGATCAACATCTATATATCCTTTACTTTCATATCCTGGCAAATAACCAGTCGAGGAAAACTGCCAGCCACCGTAACCAGCTGCTAACCATTTGCTTTCATACTTAGTCTCATAACCAGAATAAGGATACTGCGCTAGCCATGTCCTCTTTTTCCCAACCGTAGCTACAACTTGATCAAGATAAGGATAAGATGCGTAAGTATAAACGCCATGATTGCCATATCCGGCTGCTGAAAGAGCACTCCAAAAACCATTTAGTCCATCCCCAATAGATGAAGTTTCCGTAGATGAAGCTTCCATATCTGCAAAAATTAGTGTACTAGTGCTCAAGCCTAAATTTTCCATCACCTTAGCAGCATACCAACCTTGATTGCTTCCAGAATCCCAATCAGAAAATGTAGCATAGTGATAAACTTCAATGTTCAAGCCAGCCTTTTTCGCCAATGAAATTTGATTAGCCGCATAAGGATTAGTATAACTAGTTCCTTCAGTGATTTTAACAATGACAGTCTTAATACCCAATGATTTTAACTCTTTAAATTGAGCTAAAGTATTAAGCCATGATTGATAGGAAGAAATATCAATAGCATCCCCGGAAACCGAACTCTGTCCAATATCAAATGATGCTACACCACTGGAAGCTAGTATAACTTTATTGGTATCAGTATCACTTGTATTAGTAGTTTCAGCTGCAGAACTTAAAGTAGTCGCAGAAGCAGTTGTCGTTTCAGCTGTTGTAGAAGTTGAACTTGTTGAACTTGACGAACTTGCTGAATTTGATGAACTTGTTGAACTTGACGAACTTGACGAACTTGTTGAACTTGATGAACTTGTTGAACTTGACGAACTTGAGGTTTGAACTGCGCTGGTAACATTGTCTTGCTCAGTTGTTGCATTAGCGGAACTTGTTACACTTGTAGCTATCTTAGCAGCTGAACTGCTACTGGAACTGGTAGAACCCTTGCTTTGATCAGCTGAACTACTAGAACTTGAAACTGCTGATGTAACACTTGCGTTTTGGTCCGCTAAAACTTGATGTGAATTCACTGTCACCCCAGTTGCCAATGAAAACATCGTCAATCCAGAAACAAGAGCTAGTTTTTTTAAATTTTTACGTCGATACCATTTAATAATTTTTTTTCTCTTTTTAGCCTGCACCCTTAAAACTCCTTTAAAATTATTAATTAATTTTAATATATACATCCAAAGTTTTAAAGTCAATGCTGCATTATAGCACTAGTTTCCCTTTCTTTTTGAGTGTCAACCTAATTTTTCTTTAAATAAAGATTATAATAATACTCTTTTATTAAAAAATATTCAAAAACCATTGCTGTTTATTTAAAACTAATTTTTCGCAATTTTCCGATTATTCCGATTAATCCAGTCATTTCTATTAATAATAACCCGAACAAGGTTAAAGCTGAACTATCGTTTTCATCAGTTTGCGGTAAGTTGGTAGAAAACTGACGACTTTTATTGATTATAGGCTGTTTTTTGCCTCTATGACTAATAAATTTGACAATAGAAATCATTGCTTTATTTGACTTAAGGTTATCAGCTTTTCCATTTGCTATTAGTTGTTGATTTACCCGACTGTCTTTAATTTGTTTGTAAGTTCTTTCAGAAACATTTTTTGGCAACAACTTAGTGGTATTTTCAACCGTAACCAGTTTACTTTGAGCAATAGCCAAAGCATTTTCAGCAGTCGCTAAGGCTGTTTTAGAAGATACTAACTGGTCTTTAAGCTTTGAAACGCTGCTGCTTGTATCAAATTTTGACAAGTCTATAATTTGCCATTCAGATATAAATTCAAAATGAAGTTGTCCCAGATCATCAACTGAAACAGCAAAATATTGGGCTGATTTTTCTGTTCCATAATTATCTGTTCCAGCATAATCGTTCAGATTTGTAATTGACATTGCATGAAGCCAGTTTTCATTTGCATCATCAAATAGCATTGCAATGAGAGTATTGTAAATTGCTTTTTTGTAATCGTTCAAGGTAAAAGAATTAGTAAGTTTTTGTCCAGTAACATTGTTAATTAGATAACCTGCGCTAGCATCTTCATAAACATTAGAACCATCATAAGTTGCAAGTCCATTTGCTAACGCTGCCTGATTTATCGCTGAATCATCATGATCTTTATAAGTATAAATATTCCAATTGTCACTGGTGTAATTATCAGCAACCGCTTTAGCAAAAGAAACAGCTCCTTTAACAACTGAAACATTCGGGGTTGTGCCCAACTGTTGACGAATATCATTAATCAATGACGCAGCGTAATTCGATAATTCCTCTATTTGACTATCAGATAAGTTGCCAGGAATCACTGAAATCTTTTCATCAGCTACATTGTCTTGATAACTATTCTCTGATAATCCTTCAGCTGCAAGTTTTACCAAACTTTCACCACTATCAGAATCGCCATTGACAACTGAATCTATGTAAGAATTAAGCGCACTAGCATAATCACTTGGAACTGTAATTAGATTATTATTGTTTGTATCACTTGCATTGTTAATTTTCTGATTTAAATCATCAATTTGTGATTTTAGCGTATCAACAGTTTTTTGCTCATCAGCCACTTCTGTTTTATTTGCAGCTGTCTTTGATTGAGCTGCCGCAATATGTTTACCAGAATTCACTTCAATCTTTTGTGTATTACTATCTGATTGTGAAACTTGGTTTGTTTCCACCTGATTGTTGGCATTGCTACTTTGTGCCTCAGAACTAACATTTTGATTAGTTGCTTTATTGGTAAGTGATTGAGCCGTGGAAGCTGTTGCCTTTTGAAGACTGGCGCTAGAAGCTTCGGTAGTAGAACTTTGAGACGAGCTGATACTGGAAGCTTTAGCAGCATCAATCGTCTCAGAAACTGAGCTATCAGTCGCCAAGTTAGAGGAGGAAGTTGAGTCAGAAGTTGTTGCCGTTGCTTGCGTTGAAATTTGACTAGACGATTGATTTAAAGCTGTTGCTCTGTTTGAAGCATCTGCTTTAACATTAGTCACTATCAATGTATTACCACCGATAGCTAAAGCTGTTGCAACTACAAATTTTGATAATTTTTTAATTTCTTTATTTTTATTCATCACATTCACTACCATACATTTTGAATCTAATATTTATAAATTCAAACAAGATATATCGTTCTAATAAATTACTATGGATAATAATTTATACTAATATTTGAGAAGTGGATCTAGACTTTCTGATATTACTGGAACATAAAGTAAAGTCCAGTATCAGTTTTTATTTTTACATTAAAAAAACCCTATCTTTATAGTACAGGTTGAGCAACCGAATCTAGTCAGAAAGAAGAATAATCATATTCTAATTAAATTTTATCGCACCATCACTTGAAATAAAAGACTAAAATGTCAAGTTCTTTAAATTAAGGATTTTAGAATTATTAAAAAATATCAAATTAAGTTAGAAAAAAGCTCAATTGCTTATCTGTGATATTTTTCATGAATACCTCAAGATGAGTAATTTTTAGCTTTTTTAAATCCAATGTTAAAAATTGGGCACAATTGCAGCCATAAACAGTAGCACAACATCTGAAAAACATAACCTAAAATCATCGCTTAGGCAGCACCTGTAGCACCAAGATGCAATCCCAAAATAAATATTAGATCACAAATAATCATCAAAATGTTTCCACACATTGTTTCAATCCTTGATTCCATTGCTAATCCTTTTGTTCACAATAAATTATCTGGAACCAAAGAAACCATTATTAATGCAAGTCCAATAACCATTATTCGATAAAATTGGGCTGCTTACCTTGCATACAGCCGTTTAATCTTCTTTTCCCAATAAGTGTGAAATTAAGGCACTGCCGCCAAGGCTAAAAATATCACCTAAATTAAAAAAGGCGCCATACAAATAGTTACACTAGCAACTAAAACAGCATTTTGTGTTTTTGCAATAAAAAATATCTGCTAAGTTATAAATCATACTAGCAGCCATCTCTAAAACTACCGGCAAAGTCAGTTTTAGATACGCCTTAGAAAATATCTTCCATAAAACTTAAACCTCTATCCAATCAGTTTCAATGGTATGAGAGTATAAGTATTTATGTCTTTTATAATCCAAGTAACATGACTGCCTTAATATCATTATCCAGTCCACTTCAAATTGTTAAGCGACGGTTTTGCTTTTTCACGCAAACTCAAATCGGTCTAAAGACAACAAAATAACCATCTACTCTCATATCATAAATGAGCTTAGATGATCTTTTGAAACAAATCGTTTATTAGACAATTATGCTTATCACATTCTATTTAAAGGACGTTTACACCAAAGCTAACCTTGCAGCGATTGTTTATTTTTTTCAGTCCCATCCAAGGTTAAAATTTTTTGATACAAATCTGGGCGACGATCTCTGAAAAGGCCCCATGAGTTGCGAGTTTCCTGAATTCTTTCCATATCAAACGTATGAATCAAGGCAGTTGTTGTCTCTTCATCTGCTTGTTCAACGATCTTACCAGTTTGATCGGTGATAAATGCTGAACCATAAAATCTAATTGATGAATCATCGATCATTTCAGTTCCAATTCGATTTGAAACAACGATAGGTATCAAATTTGCAGCTGCATGCCCTTGAATAGTTCTCTGCCAATGATCACGAGAATTAATTTCAGGATGTTTCGGAACTGATCCAATAGCAGATGGATAAAATATAAAATCTGCTCCCATTAAAGCCATGCATCTAGCAGCTTCCGGGAACCATTGATCCCAACAAATTCCAACACCAATTTTTCCATACTTTGTCTGCCAAACTTTAAATCCAGTATTCCCTGGAGTAAAATAATACTTTTCTTCATAGCCGACATCATCAGGAATATGACTTTTGCGATAAATTCCCAAGATTTCTCCATCTGCATCAATGATGGCAATTGAATTGAAACGCGTAGTATTTTTCTTTTCAAAAAAGCTGATTGGTAAAACTACGTGAAGATCCCTAGCAAGTTTTTGTAGCTGTTGAACAGCCAGATCATCTTGCATTTCACAAGCAAAATCCATGTACTCTGGTTTTTGCTGCTGAGGAAAATATTTTCTTTCAAATAATTCTTGCAATAAAATAATGTTAGCACCCGCTTTAGCCGCTTGGGTAATTAAATCTTTAGCATGATCAATATTTTTTTGAACATCCCAAGAGCATGCCATTTGGGTAGCTGCTACAGTTATTTTTGTCAATTTTGTTTTCTCCTTTCAAGAAACGTTATCAGGTGTCTTAATTTCTAGACTAGCAACAATACTTTCATCGATAATTTTTAACGCATCCTGCAATTGTTCTTTTCTAATAACTAATGGTGGAATAAAACGAATAACATTATGATCGACCCCACAATTTAATAAAATTAAATGACGTTTTAAAGCCTCTTGACGAATTCTAGCTACAAAATCAGTTAATGGCTTTTTATCTTTAGTTGAACGAAATTCCATGCCAATCATTAATCCTAGTCCTCTGACGCTACTAATTACAGGATACTTCCGTTGCAATTGACGGAGACCCGCTTCGAACATTTGCCCTTTTTCTCTAACAGCTGCTAAAAATTGGTCATTCATAATATCCAAAACAGCACTCCCTGCCGCACAGGCCAAAGGATTACCACCAAAAGTTCCACCATGAGCTCCTGGAAGCCATTGGTTCATATACTCAGCTCTACCAATTACTGCACTTAGTGGCAATCCATTAGCAATACTCTTAGCTGATGTTAAAATATCAGGTTGAATTTCATAATAATCTTTTGCAAACAAATAACCTGTCCGGCCATAACCCGACTGAATCTCATCAAAAATCAACATAATACCATGATCATCACAAATCTTCCGTAAAGCTGTCAAAAAGGCTTTGGGAGCTGGTAAATAACCACCTTCTCCTTGAACCGGCTCAACAATAATACATGCTGTATGATCCGGTTTTAAAATATTTGCAAATAGTTGACGTAACTGATTTAAACAGCGCTGTACTTCTTGCCGTTCAGTCAGATCAGTATTATAAACATCTGGAAAATCGACATGATATACAGGGGGTAAAACTCCTTCATAATTTTCACGATAACGGGCATTAGATGCCGTCATGGCAGCTGTTAGCAAAGTTCGGCCATGAAATGATCGTGTAAAAGCAATAATTCCATTTCTTTTAGTCACACTAAGGGCAAGCTTAACTGCTCCTTCATTCGCTTCAGCTCCACTATTTGCAAAATAAATCTTGTAGTCCTCGCCAATCCTTTTAGTCAGCTTTTCGGCTAATTCAATATATGATGGATAATAAACAACATTATGGCCACCGTGAATTAAAAGATGAAGTTGTTTATCAATGGCTGCCACAACTTGCGGATTATTGTGGCCACAATTAACAACACCAACCCCAGCGGCAAAATCTAAGTACTGCTGACCATCTTCACTGAGCAAATAAACACCGTTTCCTTTTACAACTCCCAGTTTGGTTGCCCGAGCAGCAACGGGAGGTAAAACTGTTAAAGATCTCTCATATAAACTTTTCATTTCCTGTCTCCCTAATTATAAACTCAAAATTATTATTTTTCACGATAAAGTGGCAACGTCAAACAATGTATTCCCCCACCCATTTTATTAATTTCTGAAACATCAATCGGAATGACATTAACTCCGTTTTTTTCAAGTATTTGGATAGTATTTTTACCGGAAGCTGGAAAAAGTACTTTATTTGGAGAAAGTGCCAAACAATTATTTGTTAGATCTGGATCCTTTTTTGAGACGCCTATAACTTTAATCCCTAAAGTTTTCATTTTAGCTATAAACCAGTGTGGTAGTACCTCAAGATCTCCCAGAGCTAAGCCTTTATCAATCATGACAAAAATTTCATCCAAATGAATTTTACTTATTGGAATATCGACAACAAACAAATCAATTCCTTGAAGTTTCAACATTACCGTGAGTTGATCAATTCCCTCTTGATTTACTCGAACAGACTTCCCAATAACAGCTGTACTTGGGTTTACAATTGTAAAACTACCACCTTCAACAAATCCCTTCCCTTGAATAGCGCCAAGAATAGGAAAAATAATCGATGATCAGTCATTAAATGCTTATGTTTTTCTTCTAAACTTTAAGTGCGGCAAACATATAGTACTTACAAACCATTTTGTATCTGCAAAACTATTTAGCCTACTCGTCAATCGTTAAAGTCCCTTTTCGATTTTTAAATGTCTGATTTTGACACCTACATTCTAAACTTTACGGGGAGCTATAGTTTAACCACTTCTTTTTCTACCTACAAAGAGAATATTTTTTTGCATACAAAAGAGTTTGTCAGGGATGGTTTAAAAATGTCATAAAAAAATTACGATGATTAAAATCATCGTAATTCGCCACTTATTATTCTTTCACCAATAATCTAAAGTTATATTATTTCTGTACTAAATATTTCATTTAACAGTTTCTATTTTTATACTGAATTTTTCTAAATTTTGCCGATCAATTTGATATCCTAAACCAAGCTCAGCAGGAACATTGACATAAGTACCATCAAGTTCAATTAAGGGTTTAATAATGTCTTTATCATAGTACCTTCTGGAAGCAGCAATATCATTGGGAAGAGTATAACCGGGTAGTGTTGCAATTGCTACATTGGCCGCTCTTGCAACACCTGAATCAAGCATCCCGCCACACCAACACTCAATACCATTTTCCATAGCTAATTGTTGGATTCTTTTAGCGATACCCAGACCCCCAACACGGGCAACTTTAATATTAATGATTCTTCCACTGCCTAATTCAATCATCTTTTTTGCATCATCAACTGAAGTAACGCTTTCATCTAAGCAAACACTAGTAGCCAAGGCAGCTTGAAGGTGGGCATGATCAACCAAATCACCCGGCTGCAAAGGTTGTTCAATCATGATTAAATCCAAATCATCAAGTTTTTCTAAAAGCTTGAGATCACTCAACCGATAAGCAGAATTCGCATCAGCCATCAGCATCGCAGTCGGATAGGCTTTTCGGACAGCAGCCAAATACGCATAATCTTTTCCTGGTTTGATTTTCATCTTTATTCGCCGATAGCCAGCTTTTAAATAACTACCAACAACTTCTACCAGTTTTTGTGGACTTTTCTGAACGCCGATGCTGACGCCAGTTTCAATCTTTGTTTTACTACCGCCCAAAGCTTTGGCTAGACTAACTCCGTTTTGCTTAGCATATAAATCCCAGAGAGCACAATTAACTGCTGATTTGGACATATTGTTTCTTCTAATGTACGAAAATAGCTCATAAATATCATCTGGATATGAAATCTTTTGACCGATTATTTTAAGAAGCAGCTGGTTTTTAAGCAGTGCCCAACTGCCATCACGAAACTCTTCATTATAAAACGGCACATCAAAAGCCGAGGACTCGCCAAAACCACTCTTTCCATTTTCGTCTATCAATTCAAGAATAATACATTTCTTAAAGCTCATCCGCGCAAAACTAGTTTCAAAAGGATCTCTTAGCGGAAGATTAACTTTATATAGTTTAGCTTCTTTTATTTTCAATTTAAAAAACACTCCCTTTTACTCATTTTCATTAGCAACTTTTTGCTGGTTTTCTTTCAACTCTTTTGCATTGAAAGTCAATGAAATAACAAATGAAAATGCTGCTGAAATTACTAAAAACAAAAAGGCTGAACTATATGAACCGAAATGCTCAACAATCATACCAATGATGATTGGAGCTAAAAAACCTGCTAATTGTCCACCAAAATTGACGATTCCAACCGAGGAGCCATAAGAACTTTTAGTAACCAGTTGAGCAAACAATGCAAAACAGCCACTAAAGGCTAAACCCTTAAAGAAATATGTCAGCATTTCAAAAATAATAACATTTGTCAGACTAACTGATTTATACATACCAAACATGAACACCGTTGCTAGTAAGCAGCTAAAAGCAATCAACCATTTCTCTTTGTCTTTAAAAAAATGAACCATCAAATAGCCGCATAATAAAGCCGCAATTCCAGCACTAATTGAAGGAAGGGGTACTAACCAAGCAATTCCGGCCAGATTAATATGGCGTGCCCGCAACAAGTACGTAGGCATCCATGAATCAAGCCCCTTGGTTATTGTACTTAATCCTAATACAACCAAAAAAAACTGCCAAACTACGGGGTTTGCAACTGAATGCTTCCAATCAATCTTATTTTTATTTTCATTAGTTCTCAATTTCTTTTGTCTGATTGGACGCAAAATCAAAACATAAGCAATCACAAATACTAAACCTAAAATACCCATCAAATGAAAAGCTGAACGCCAACCAAGCGTGGCAATAATCGGCGCGATTATTACGGGAGCAATTGCTGCACCAGCATAATTTGAAGATATAATTGCAGAAGTTGCTTCCGATCGAGTTTTATAGGAGAACTCTTCACTGATTTGTTTCAAACTTGCAGAAGGATAAGCACCTTCACCTATTCCAAAAAGAACACGAATAATCAATAACGATGCCAAAGACCAAGCAAAACCTGTCATCATGGTAAAAATTGACCACATTAAAATTGCTGTCACAACAGTAACTTTCGAACCAAATTTATCAGCTAGCCATCCACCAGGAATTTGCATTAATGAATAACTGAAGAAAAATGCACTTGAAACAAATCCCAATTCTGTCGCATTTAAATTAAAATCATTGCCGATATATGATAACGCAATATTGACAGCCGACCGATCGATAAAGCAAATAATAAATGCCACATATAATAGTGTAAAAACAGCTTTAGGACGTCTTTGACTAGTATTTTCCATTTTATAATCCCCCTATGTTTCATTTGATCAATCTGTATATAAATTGATTAATTGATAAATTATCCTAATACCCTGAAGATATGCATCTAATCTGATATTTTCATTTGCAGCATGATTATGCTGGTCAAAATTGGCTAAAGGAATTGTGAAGACCTTAGCTTCCAAATTTTGTTCCCAAACATAATTTGGAACAGTTCCCGGCATGACTGGCTCAATGATTGCTTTAGAATCAGCCTTTCTAATATTTGTAATAATTTTATCTATAAAGTCATCCTCAGTTCCAGCATAATATGGTGGAATTTCATTCAAATATTTTATTTCAACTGATCCCTGTTGAATCCAAGCAGCCAATTGCTCACTCAAACCCATTTCGATTTTTTCAATCGACTGTCCTTTAACTAAACGACAATCAAATCGAGCACTGATTTTCCCCGGAATAATTGTTTTCATGCCGCTCCCTAAAAAACCACTTTGAATGCCATTTATATTGAAAGTCGGTTCGAACATTAATTTTTTGTAATAATCAAAACTATCTTGAAAAATTGCTTGTTTGCTTTTCTTAAAAGGAACTGCCGGCAATTTATGCAAAATATTTTCTTCAGTTTGACTAATTTTTTTAATACCATCATAAAAATACGGAATTCTTACTCTGTTTTCTTCAAAGTCATACAATTTTGACAGTATTTTATGAAATTCTAAAACCGGATTAGTCAAAATATTACCATAATTTCCAGAATGAGCATCCATATCATTAGTTTTCAAAGTTATTTCAAAGCCTAAAAGACCACGATTGCCCAAACGCAAAACATGCTGACCGGCAAAGTTAAATGAACCATCAATCACAAACACTGTCTGCACATTTTTCAACTCAGCAGATGATAAATTTTGAACAGTTTGTTCCAGATGAAGGCTGCCCTTTTCTTCTTCACCTTCAATCAGCAGTTTAAGATTACAAGGGAATTCATGATGAAGCTGTTTATAAACATACAGCCCAAAAATCACTCCCAATAATTGACCCTTATTATCACCAGCACCTCTGCCATATAATCTGCCATTTTTTAAAATGAGTTTAAAAGGATCTGTTTTCCAATTTTTAACATCTTCAGCAGGCATAACATCGTAATGACCATAAAATAAAATTGTTTTTTTTGAATCCGCCTCTGAATTCAATTCACATAAAATGACAGGCGATCCCTTAGTTTTAACAATCTTAATCTGACAAGTAAATAAACTTTGTAATAACTGACAGATAAAATCAACGGCTTGGTTAATATGTGCCTGATTTCCACAAATACTTTGAATACTGACAAGCTTTTCTAAGACTTGTAAAAAGTATTCTTGATGTTTTTGAATAAATAACTCATCAGCTTCCAATAACAACACCTCACTTGATAAAGACTAAATTAAATCAATTTAATTTATTTTTAATTATATTTTCAAAATATTTAATTGTGAAATACTACTTTTGTGATAACATATAGAAAAAATGTTATAAAAAGAAGTGAAAAGCCATTAGATTATTACAACTTAGATATTTCATTATAGCGGCTGAACTAGAAAACATGACTCAAGCTGCAAAGAGATTACATATTTCGCAACCTTCGTTAAGTCGAACAATTCTTGAATTAGAAAATGAATTGAATTGTCAACTTTTTATCAGAAATAGTCGTTCGATAACTTTAAATGAAAATGGTAAGTACTTTTACAAAAAAATAAAAAGTGCGTTAAGTATTATCGATTTGGCTAGTCAGGAAGTCAGCAGTCAATATAATTCTTATGATAGAGTAATTTCTCTCAGATGTGAGAAATCATCACAAGTAATTCCTGCAGTCATGAAATATTTAAAAAATGCTTTACCAAACATCAAAATCTTGCTTGTACAGCGTGGGCTTGAAGATGATTGGATGAATCACTGTGACTTTGAATTTTCAACTCAAAAAATAAAAAACAACAAAAATTTTCTTATCTTAAAAGAAGAGGTATTTGTTGCTGTAAGTAAAAGTTCTAATTTATCAAGCAAAACTTCTATAGAATTTCAAGATTTAAAATATCAAAACGTAATCATGTCGCGGCCTAATCCTTTACGAAGTGTTATTGAGAATTCTTTTAAAGAAAATGGACTAAGTATCAAGCCCAAATTTGTAACTAGTGATATCAGCACTCAACATGAATTGATAAAAAATAACTTTGGGATTGGTTTTGTTCCTCAGTATTCATGGCTTTATAATGATTTTTCAGATACTTGTTTATTGAGTTTTTCTCCGCAAAAAGTATATCGAAAGATTTATTTGAGTTATTACCCCAGCAAGGCACAAAAAAAATATCATGAACAGGTAGGTAAATTAATTTTAAAGTATTTTAACAAACTGGTTGAACAGTAGCTAACAATACCAATTAGTGAGGAAAAATTGGCTTTATTGAAGCTCATTTTTTAAATGACAGTGCAATTATCTTCGCTTTTGCACCCTCAAAAGTAGCCAAAAATTAATTGTTTTAATTAAAAATATTTAACAACAAGGATTGCCCATTGCTGTTAAAATGGAATGGGTTTAAAAAAACTGCAAATCTATATAAAATCAGGTCAAATAAACTTCGCGTAAAATAAGCTTATCCTGAAAAAATTAATCTGCCGGCTAGAGCAGCAAATAATCGTGAATCAATAACTCATTTTTTCATAAGCGATATCTGCGAGATCACCTATTCTTTTTCGCAAGCTTATTTTATTAGAGACTAGATAGATTTTCATTTCATTTATTTTCAGAAACCTGATTCCCTCGATTCCAAAGATAAATGTTCAAACCTTTCAGAATTCCAAGAGATTCGCCACTGAAGACTTGACCTCAACATCGTTGATAATAATTTTTACTGCCCTTTTACGAGGTGTACCTGTCAAATTATTTTGTGGATGACAATCAACTAAATTAACTGCTACAACATCTTCTAATTTTATAAAAACTCTCTTGATACTTGATTAGGGAGATTTCGACTTAACATTTCAGCTATCGCTTCTGGATTTTCACCAACTACCGATCAACCATACCGCGCACACAATAAAATCAAGCCCATAAACTTTCAAAAATTCTGAAATTTATGGACTTGATAAAGGTTTGAATAATTCTAGCCATTTACTATTCAATAAAATTGATTGTTAAAAGTTGATACAATTTATTTTTGTTGTTAATTTGACGAATTTTTTGAATCATTTTTCTTGAATTTACCAAACTGTAAAAACTATTAATAGCATTTTTGTTTTGTAAACTGTTTTCAAACTTAAGCGCTAACAAAAATACAACATCAACGGTACTTTTTCCCCAAACAACCGGATCGTTCAGAGTCAAAACTCCTATTGCTGGCACCCTCACAAAATCGCTATTCCCGTGCGGAATTGCTAGGCCATGGCCAATTTCTGTTGACATAACTTTTTCACGCTGATGAACAGAATCAACAAATTGCGGATCAATTAATTTTAATTTAAGCATTTGATGAGTCATAAAGTTTATAATTTGATTTTTATCTGAAAAAGATGTTTGTGTAAACAAACAATCCTCTCTGATCAAATGAATCAAATTATTGGGTGTTTCCCCTTTATCATTTTGAATTACAAATGTGTTTAAGCGATTAATATCATTTTCGTCTAAAAAACCAGAAACTTGTACAACTGGAACTGAAGTTTCAAACTGAATTGTAGATACTATAAAATCAATTCCTTTTAAATCATAGTTATTTATATTTTTAAAGGCCACTATTTGCTCAACTTTAATTAACGGTAACATTGAATTGATTTTATTTTGGATCAATCTGGAAAAACCAACTCCTTCAGGACAAACAATAATTATTTTTTTCATTTCTATATTTTTTTCTAATGAAGCTTGAAAATGAATCGTGAAGAAACCTATTTCAGACTCAGAAACATTTTTAAAAGCTAATTTTCCTTCACCATACATACGTGATATTCCTAATACAATTACACCGAATAAAGCTGCATAATTTTCCTTAATCTGATTAAGCAGTGGATTATTAACTTCTTGTTTATTCTTTAATCGTTCGAGCATAGCTAAACAATGTGAACGTAAATTCAAATATAATTCACGATCCTTAGTCAAATCGACATTCAATAGTTCTGAAACACTATAAATCAAATCCTTGGCAAAATTATCTGCTCCATTATCAAATTGCTGTAAATAATCCATTAACAGTTCTGGTTGAATGGTATCCTGAATGCCTGACATAACCAAATGCTGTCCAAGATATTGAATATCTTCTCTAGTAAATGTATCTGAAAATGCCTGATTTAAACAATCAGATAAAACTGCCAACTTATCTGTTAAATTTTTTTCCAAATTCAAATTTTTAAACTTATTAGATTGAATATGACGATTTCTTTCAACTATTATTAAAACGTGTGTAACTAAATTTAGATACATGATGTCACTAAGACTAAAATGTACTTTTTGTTCAAAAGAAATCAAAGCTTTTTCTGTTTGCTCAATCATTTTAGGATTAAAGATCCCGACTAAACGCATATAAGAACTTGTTTCTATTCTCGAAGCCTCTGGTTTTATTGTTAATAACTTCCGTGTTTTTAAAGGTTTATACTCTTTTATTTCTTGCCGCAATACTTCTCTAATTGTTGTTTCATGTCCAATAATTTGCGTACCATGAACATTAGAAACAAGATCTAACCCTTTTAGCATTAGGTTTTGTCTGATAACTTTAAAATCACGGGCAACTGAACTACGTGAAACATGATATTTTTTACTCAGTTCATTAATTGAAATTGCATTTCTGTTCAGTAGCAAAGCAATTATAATTTGTTGCCTTCTTGTTTCAGCTGTTAAACTAGCGGCAAAAAATTTTAACGAATTTTGTAGTCTTAAAATATCACTGCCATTACCACTTAAAAGATATCCCTGATTGCGTAAATAAACTATTGATAAATTATAATTTTTTAAAACATCTTTTATTTCATTCAAATCATTTAAAATTGTCCGTTTACTTACATTAAATTGCTGCGCTAACTGATAAGCAGTAAGGATTTCTTTGCCTCCATTACTAGTATTGTTTAGCAACAACTGCAACATTTTCCAGGTCCGTGATTTCATAATTATTCTCCTCACGAAATGTTTGTCAAAGCAGATTAATCTTATTTTGCAGCAATTGGCTTCTTCAATAAGGCCATTAAGGCAATTACAATTGCTACTCCAACGAAAACTCCTAAAACGTACATAAGCCTGCCAGTGACTACTGGCAACACCAACAGTCCTCCTAAAGGTGCCATATCGGTTGCCGATCCCAAAGCTGCTACTACCGAACCGGCTGCTGATCCGATCATAATTGAAGGTATCACTCTTAATGGATCTGATGCAGCGAAAGGAATTGCCCCTTCTGTAATACCGCAAGCTCCCATAACAATTGCCGCTTTGCCTGAATTACGTTCTTCTTCTGTAAAACGACTACGTAAAATCAATGAGGCTAAACCAAGTCCGATTGGCGGGATGCAAATTGCAACACCGGCCATCCCCATTAAATGTCCATCGCCAGTAGCAATTAAAGCCACACCCGTCGTATATGCAATTTTATTAAAGGGACCACCCATATCAAAAGAAATCATACAACCAACAACAATGGCCAAAACAACAGCTGACCCGGTGGACATATGCTTCAACCAACTTGTTAAACCACTCACTACTCCGCCAAGCGGTGTCGCAATAACATAAATATAAAGCAAACCAATAACTAAAGAAACAATTAAGGGGATTACAATAATCGGCATTAATGGACGTAAAAATGATGGAGCTTTCCATCCTTTTACCCATTTTGACAAATATCCAGCAGCAAATCCAAGTAAAAGCCCTCCTAAAAAGCCTGTAGAAATTTTAGCGGATCCAACTGGATTAGCTGCCAAATATCCTAAAATCAAACCAGGTATTAATCCTGGTCGACCAGCAATTGAATATGAAATATACCCAGCTAAAACTGGTACTAATAATGCCATCCCCGCAGCACCAATTGTTTCAATATTTGCTAGAAATTGTATCTTAACATTGACTCCACCACTAAAAGCTAATGCAATAGCGTAAAGAATTCCTCCAACTGTTACAGTTGGAATCATATATGAAACGCCAGTCATCGCATGATTTTTAATTTGGCTAAATATTTTATTCATTAAATTTCACTTCCTTAATTAAAATTTACTTCCTTAATTAAAATTTACTTTCTTATTTTTGCAAGTGCATTATTAATAACTTTCTCCGGGTCAGTAACACAAGCAGAAACGGATGTCTCATAAATTGGTTTATCATTAAATCTTTCTGTACCTTCGATTGACACATCGATACCTAAAATTACAACATCAGCAGCCTGAATTTCAGACGATGATAATTCATTTTCAGCTCCCATTGCCCCTTGAGTTTCAATTTTTATCTGATATCCTAGCTTATTAGCAGCCTTTTCAAGCGCACTTTGCGCCATATACGTATGTGCAATTCCGGCCGTACAAGCTGTTACACCAACGATGTTCATCATAATCACCCTTTCATTAATTTTCAGTCGGATCAATAATTTTAATTATTTCATTCTTATCATTTGTTTCTAAAAGTTTTATTCTAAAATCCTCATCTATTATCTTTCGTGCGATGCTTGCCAGTATATTTAAATATGAATTTCCCTTTTGATTTTCTGGAACACCGATTAGAAAAACCAAATGTACTAATTGTTTATTCCAATAAATTCCCTTAGTCGATTTAGCAAAACAAATAAAGGGTTCTTTAACCGCATTAGTCTTGCCATGCGGAACAGCAACTTCATAACCTAATGAAGTTGAAACTTCTTCTTCACGTTTATAAACTGCTGTTCGAAATTTTTCAAAATCAGATAAACGATTATCCTTATCGGCTAAATCCACCAGATGATCAATTACATCTTTTTTACCGACTGCTCTTATGTCTAAATCAATAAGCTTGTTGGATATAAGCAAATTGATCACCTCCCAAAGCAAACTTGAATGTTTTAAACTTATTATGATTAAATTTTTTAGTTGAACAATCAACTGTTGTTTCATCTAAATTCACCTTAATTGCATCGCTTGGTAAATTTATCTGAGCCTCTCGATTCAAAAATGGATTAAAACAACGTAGAATAATTTCTTTGCTTGCCTCAGCTTTCTTTATTGTACTTACAACAGCGGTTGAATCAGCAATTTCCAAGAGTCCCAATTTGAAAGGTAATCTGCGTTTTTGGGGTACATTTCGTATAAACCGAATTCGACTATTTAAAAATGGAGCTAGTTCATAAACTTGCAATGATGAATAAAACTCCTTAGCTAATTTACAAATTTCATCTTGGTCAAATGATTTAGAACGATAACAAAAACCAAACTCAAATTTTAACTGACCTAATAGTTTAGCATCAGGCGTTAAAACAATAGTCTCACCTGAGGCCCTTCCAGGACGATAACGAAGATCAGTTTTCCCCATCCAGCTGTTAGCTCGAAAAATTGTGAAAGCCAACTGATCAAAATCTTTGCCAATAACTTCATATTCTCTTGGTCCATCAGTAAAACCAGCCACCGTTTTGTTTTCATCACTAACTGCAGCCAAATTTTGCAATGGATTTATTTCTGTTGGTTTTTCAACCCAGCCCTTTTCCTTCCAACCCTTTGCATTTTGGTCAATAACCGGACGTTTTACAACTCCAAATAGACTATCAGCAATTGAATGACTAGCTTGAATGCCTGTTTTTAGAATCAGCCGTAACCGATGATCTGATACTGGATTATTAATTTTTACACTCACTTGAATAACTGGATCACTCTTTTTTAATATTACTGATAAATCTATAATCATTTTTCTGGTAGCTGAACGCTGTTGCCGTGCAATTAGATCTTGGGGAAGAATAAATTCTAAACTAATTGTCAAAGTTTCGCTAATTTTTCCTTTTTGCGATTTTATTTTAATTAGCTTGGCATCTTTTGATGTAATTTGCCAGTCAGTTTGAGGTGGCGAGTAGTTATAAGAATCTCCTGCATCTCCATTATCCTCTAAACAAAATTGATTATGATATACTTGTTTACTTTGATTGTCTTTAACTGTAAAAGTATTATTTTTTCGATTCAATGAAATTGTATAAAAATCATTTTCAATTTCTTGATCAGCAGAAATTTCTGGCCGGCTTAAACCATTTTGTTGACTTGGAATTAAATAAAACTGACGATATCCCAAACCAGGAACATCCTTAATTAAAAATCTTACATGGGAATAGAAAACTTGTTTTGGCATCCAAGGATCTTTTTTTTGAACTCGATACATAGTGGGGGTTAAAAGTTCAGCCTGATGCAAAACATAATCACTTTGATCTTGCTGTGACAAAATTTCATAGTCAATTTCATTGCCGTCACTATCAATAAATTTAAATGCCCCATCAGGTAAATAAACATTTGCATCTAATACTGTTGTTCGCGAATATGGTAGTGAATTGAACACTGTAAAAGAGTAAGGATCCTTTGGTGAAATATTATTACTGATATCACGCATTGTCTTTTCTAATAAGTTATGAGCCATATCAGCAGCTACTTTATTTCGAGCTTTAATATCAAAATTTGTCGAATCACTATTACAATTCCCAATGCTGTCATGAGCAGCGTTTTTTAACAGCTCTTTCCAAATAAACTCTAATTCTGCATGTGGATAACGCAACCCCAAGCTATACCCCAAAGTTACCAGTGGTTCAACAACATTAACTAAATAATTCTCTAAACGATTATTAGCTTGTTTCAAATCTGCTCTGGTCGAATAAATACTTTTATGCACTCGCGAATCTTCACCATCAATTAACTCACCTTGTATTTTAGGCAGATCTTTTTTTCCTTTCACTATGTCTTCTGCTAAAGCTTCCATATAAATTTCAGGTGAAGAAATTTGATAAACCCTGCTGTTATCCAACTCATTTAACTTATCGACAATTTGATCAAGATTATGATTTATCGGTAACTGATCAAAACCATTGGGCAAGTAAAGATCAGTAAAGTTTGAGCGATTTTCAAGCTTAGGTATCATACTATTAATAAAGCTTTGCAAATCTTTTGAATTTGTTGGAATGTTTGCACCATAAAAATATCCAAATGGAATCTGTAATGCTGTAATTTTGGTACCATCGTCGCCCAACCATTCAAATTCACTTTTGGCTAACTTAGACTGACCAATCCCTCTCCAAAAAATTATTTGCTTTATACCAAAGCTTTGATAAATCTCTGGCATGTTGCCACCTTGACCAAAAATATCCGGACAATACCCGATCTTCATACTATGGCCCATTTTTTGTGCATAATCAATACCATAGTACAAGTTGCGAACTATCGACTCCTGCGAAATTGCCAACTGATCAGTTTGCGTGTACCACGGACCAAACAATAATCTTCGATCTTTAATAAGTTTGCTTAAAACTTCTTTTTTCTGTGGATAGAAATTCAAGTAGTCCTCTAACAGGGAACTTTGAGCATCAAATAAATAAAAATAAGTTTGGGGATGCTTTTTTAAAACTTCAACTACTTCGTTTATTTGACTGATCAAATAAACAGTTGCTCTGGTATTTTGAAAATACCATTCTCTATCCCAATGCGTATGCGGAACAATATGAACTGTTGTTTTCTTCATATCAACGATCCTCCTTTCATCCTTATCATAAAATCGCTTACAATAATGAACAATACTAAAAGACTTCACCTTGATATGAAAAAGGGTGTACACCTAAGCTACTTTTACTGCCCTTTCACGAGGTGTACCTGTCAAACTATTTTGTGGATGACAATCAACTAAATTAACTGCTACAACATCTTCTAATTTTATAAAAACTCTCTTGTAATACTTGATAAAGCAAGTATTACAAGAGAGTTTGGCTAAAGCTATCGCTTATGAAGCTTCTTATAAGGTTCTATGACATCTTGGTGAAGACAATGAATAGGTGGCTAGAAGCCAGTGATTATGAAATTGGCCTTGTCAATCACATGGTACAATGATTTTTAATTTATCAACTTTTAGACTCATTAGACGATAAAACTAACCGTTTTTCTTTGATTTGCAACAGTTTCAAAACGGTCGTTGATTACAACAATAAGTCTGAGCTACTTGTAAGCCGAGTCCTGTCAACTTCAAACATTAGTTTTGCCATCAGTTTCTTTAATGCAAAACTGCTGTGAGTAATTCCTGCAAATGGTCTCAGATTTTGTAACCAGCTTTTAGTAATCATCCTCA
The DNA here is from genome assembly GCF_029916425.1 of Liquorilactobacillus sicerae. Lineage (GTDB taxonomy): Bacteria > Bacillota > Bacilli > Lactobacillales > Lactobacillaceae > Liquorilactobacillus > Liquorilactobacillus sicerae. The sequence continues at coordinate 89,464 of NZ_JAHAVQ010000006.1, forward strand.
TTCTGACGCTTTAGTTCTTCCAAATATGCTAAATAATCATTGTATTTTTCAACTATATCGCTATCTTTACTTTTAAAATCAAGGATTTTAAAATTGCAGACAACTTGAAAAACACGACTTTTCCTTCGATAAGCAAAGAAATTAATGATTAGTATACTTGTTTGTTTTTCAGCCATAACTTTTAAAGCATTGGTTTTTTCAATGAAATCTGCCCGAATAAGACCCTCATTAACAAATTTCCCGGTAGCACTTTCACGAATGTTAACGATAAAAAAGAAATCAGTTTCAAATTCTCTTGACAAAAACAAGGTTGCGTCATACTCTTTTAATTTAAAACAAGTTGCCAGCAGGTTGTAGCCCGTCTCATCATTTTCAAGAACTGATAGTTGAAATTCTTTTAAATCGACCACACCGTAGTATTGATCACCTACTTTGAAATTAAAAAGATCTGGATTATTCTGCAATTCAAGTCTGATCCTTTCACGTTGTAAAGCAGTCGGGTAAGTTAAAATCAAGACTTTATCCCGATAATAAGCGCTAAAAGTTGCTTCCGGCAATTCCATTTTGAGAAATTTATGGACGATTGTTAAATTAGTTAAATTAAGAAATTCAATTTTTGGTTGTTTCATTATGCTTACTTCCTTTCTTTTTGGCTCTATATATTAATACGCAAATTTTTAAAAAGGTGCTTTTTTCAAAAATTTTTTTGAAATTAATTAATCGGTATCACACATATAGAAAACCAAAGGAAAATAGTTGCAATTGCTTTCCCTATGAATGGGCTAATATTTCAAAAGGAAAAACTAAAATTGTTTTTTTAAGGCTCCCACTTCTGATAAAAAAGTTCAAAATGAATTGCATCAAAACAAAAAGTCTCCAAAATATTGACATAGATCCAAATTTGCCTGCGATCAAGTAAAATATTTTGTATTTTAGAAGTTGGAACGTTAATATTTTTAGCTAATGCATAGACTGAAAGACTTAACGGAATCTACAAACTACTCTCCCTCATAGAGATTATTAAAATAACCTCCAAATCTATTGGATATGGAAGTGGATTTATTTTCTTAATATCTTACTATCGGTAATATTCCTTAAAGAGCAGTCTTAAATTGAATAGTTAATCATTGATTCATTACATAAAGTAATCTCAGATAATATCTTAGTCGAAATATTCATCAGCTCATTTTCACTTCTAGCAATGGTTGATTGTGGTTTACCTGCTCAACTAGCAAATTACCACATTTTCATGGAGTTCTCGAAACTTTTTCTTCATAATTTTATGATGGCCTGTTAGGTATTATAAAGTAAGTATTCATAATATGTAAAATAGCTATCTTATAAATATACAACGTACTTATTTCGTGATATTATAGCTATGAGGTGAGAACTATGTTAGATAAAAAAAAAGTTTCAATTTCTGTCAAAACTAGTCTAGCGGATAAAAAACGAGCTGCTGAAATCTTTGATAGTTTAGGACTGAATCTTTCAACGGCCATTAATATTTTTATTAAAAAAAGTATTGCTGAAGGCGGTTTACCATTTGATGTCAAGGATCCATTTTATAGTGAAGCCAATCAGGCAGAACTTAACCGCCGTTTCAAAAAGGTAACTAACAATCAGGACATCCATCCCCATCAGCTTTTGGAAAATGAGGAACAATAAAGTATGTCAATTAAATTTCTAGATGAAGCTTGGAATGAATATATCGCTTGGCAAAGTGAAGATCGAAAAGCTTTAAAGCGAATTAATACTCTGATTAAATCAATTCAACGAGATGGTTTAGAATTGGGCTTGGGGAAACCAGAACGTTTGAGACATCAAGATGGCTGGTCAAGAAGAATTAATAGCAAAGATCGCTTAGTTTATACAATTAACAACGATCATTTAGTTATTGTAGCCTGCAAAAATCATTATAAATAAAGTGTACTTTAAGAAGTATGCTTTCGTAAACACCTAATAATAGACGGTCGCTTTTTTAGTTTCAGTACCTTTAGCTGAATCTAAATTGATCCACAAAATAGCGCCCTGTTTTAATTTCATTAATCAAAGTCTGAACTTTCTACGTCTTTACCCCAATTAACTTCTGTTGTACTGAGATTTCCGAATTTTTTTTCTTGTTCATCAAACAAGTTGCCATAGATCTGGTTTGCTACGTACAATCATTACGTTACATTTGGCTCAATATGCCATTCAATCGTATCAGCAGGCTGAACTTTCAAAAACTCACGTATTTAGGAACTGTAATCTGATTTTTACTTGTGATTTTCGAACTAACTTTAATTATGTTACTTGCACTCACAATATCACTTCCTTACTTTATCCTTACAAGATAGTAACGTACCAACCTTAATGTCTCAAGAAAAGCAGAAAAACTATGCAACAAATTGTCTTACCAATCAAAGATTCTAATATTCTCAAAAAGGTTCAAGCTACTTTTACTCAATAACTGTCAACTTCCTCTCACTATGGAATGTTCCGCAACTAGGATAAGTCCACTCTGTCTTTTAGTGTAAGCTACTCAGTTTCATTTGTAACCATCACAAAGTTCTTCCCAATAGCTTGGCCCTTGGCCTTGTATTCCAATTTTTGTAGGAAACTGCGCCAACCCACATCAGAAATTGATATAGCTAAAACGTGGTTTCTCAATTGAAAAAAGCGGTTATTAACGACAGCCACGATGATATTTTTAACTAGGCTAATAAGCTGCTTTTTCAACCAGCCCAACGCTTTTTCAGCCTGAGTATCTGGTAAAGATTCACAAAAATAGTAAAATAAGTCATCCAAAGTACGCTCGTTAACGGCCTCTCGCAAAGACAGTACTTTTTGTTAGTACCTGATAATTAATTAGCTTTCAATCACTTTTTTAATAGCAGGACCTGATTCCCTAAGACAGATTCATAAAAATTCTTACGAGCGAAGAAAAAGCTTCGTCTTACTTTTGCCTTCTCCAACCGGCTTTACTCGCAACTGACAAGGAATAGTTTGCTGCAACATTTGTACGTGGCTGATAATTCCAATTGTACGGTCGCTACTTTCAATACTCTGCAAAGCCGACATTGCAGTTTCAAGAGAATTCTGATCCAAAGTGCCAAAGCCTTCATCAACAAAAAGTGTATCAATACTGATGCCACCAGCTTCATTTTGAATTACCTCCCCCAAAGCAAAAGCCAGGCTCAGTGCAACAATAAAACTTTCACCACCGGATAACGTATGGACATTTCGTTGCTGCCCCACATCACCGTCAAAAACATCGATTTCTAGTCCCGTATTTTTTTGGTAGGAACCTGGTTCGTTGTGAAGCCTTAATAAATATCTGCCGGAACTCAATTTTTTTAAATGCTGATTAGCAACTTGAAGGATCTCTGCGAGTTCAGCCCTTAAAACATAGCGTTCCAACCCCAGCTTATTAGCACTCTTGCCATTAATTGCATCAACCAATTTTGACAGCTGAGTGATTTCTGCTTCCTGTTCTCGAATCTTTTCAAAATTAGTAGTGATCTCATGCAAAAGCGACTGATTTAAGGCTGCCTGCTCGTGTTGATCATTGTACTTTTGACGTAAATCTTCAATTTTTCCAAGTAAATCTTTGATGGCAGCTGCTTCTTGGTGCAAATCAACATATTGCTTATCACCGATTTCTTGCTGATAAAAATGAATTCTATTATCAACTTGTTTGACTGCATCTTGATATTCAGTCAGCTTTTTTTGTAATAATTGGATCTGATCCAGCTTTGGCAATAAGTTTTCAAACTGCTGCCAATCTTTGGTTCCAAACTGCTGTAAAATGGCAGTTGTAAGCTTTTTTTGAAGTGCAGTTAACGTCCCTTGAACATTATCTTTTTCCTGTGTTAAATTCTTTTGCTGGGCATTTAAAGACACGATATGGGTAGTAACCTGGTTCAAATCAGCATTATTTTTTGTAACCTGGTCATTATAAGCAGTGATCAGATGCTGCAATTTTGTTAAATGTTCATCAAGTGATTTTAAGTCTGCAAAGTCTTTCGGCAAATTATTTTCTAACTCCTGCAACGAACCTTTTTTGCCAGCAAGTTCATTAGTAGCAACTGTTAACTTGCTGTTCAAATTGTTAATGATACGCTGAACATCTTGGTACTTTTGCTTGGCGTTATCAAGTTGCTGGGCTTGGGTTTGCAAGTGTTCAATTTGCTTAGTCGTTTCAGCAGATGTTTTTTTTGCTTCATGTTGCAATTTTTTCAGCTTAGTAGTCAAAATAGCTATATCATCAATTTTCAACTTTAAATGCACTGCCGCATTGATTTCTGCAACTAACTCAGCTATGCGCTTAATATAGCTTTGCGTTTGACGATCCAGTTGTTCTTGTAAAGATCCCAATTGTGCCTGATAGTCAGCTTGATTTTTATTGGCTTGCGTTAATTTTTGCGCAACTGTTTTTAGTTGAACATCAGTCACTGTTTCCCTGGTGTTCAACTGAGCTGGTGCAGGATGTTTGATACTGCCGCAAACTGGGCATGGCGTGCCTGGCTTCAGCTGAGCTACTAGCCTGTTGATTTCATTTTTCAAGCGGATTTCATTTAAATTATCATAGATATCCTGACACTGTTTTGCCATTTCTCGTGCTGTTTTTAATTTTTCAATCAGTTCTTGATCCCGGACTTGCAAATCGGTATTTTCATGATTGAGCTTCAGCAAATCCCTTAACTTGTCTTGAAAATTTTTTAAAGTCTGAATTTTCTGCTTGCTCTCAGATAACTGGTCACTCAATGCTGGACGAGCTGCAATTTCATTTTCTAAAGCCGAAATTTGTTTGGTAAGCTGCTCGGCTTGATCTCGATTGGCTGCTAAGTTTTGTTTGACTTGAGTAACTTCTTTTTCTGCCAATCTAACTTCAACCTGCAACTGATCACGCTTGGTAAATGATCTGCGTTGAGGAGCTAAGATAACAGTTTGTTCACGCAACCTTTTTTGCTCATCTTCTTGGTTAGCAAGTTGTTGTTTGACAGCTTCAAGCTCCTTTTTTTGAGCTAATGACTTTGTCAAATCTTCCTGATTTTTTTGAATACTAGCTTGGTACCGAATAGACGCACTTTGTTTATCTTGAAATTGGTCGTATTGCGGTTTCAAATCCTTTACCCATGACAGGACTGCAAATTGCCGCTTTAACTTTTTATATTTTGACTGCTCGGTTTTAAGCTTTGCTTGTTGTTGATTTAAATTATCAAGTTTTGCGATCTGATCATTAGTTGTTTTTTGTTCTGCCAATTGACGATTTTTAATATCATATTTACTTTGAAGAGTATCAGCTTGATTCTTAAGTTCAGTCAATTCTAAAGTAGCGTGTTTTTGCTGCACCTTTAATGACTCAAGTTGCGTTTCTGTATTTTCATCAGTGATTCCTTCAGGTGCAGCTACCCACTGAATGCGAGCTAAACTTGTCTTGATATTATCTTGCCAGCCCTTAGAATTGTTAGCCAGATCATGAAGCTGTTCATTTAAAACTTCGCCCCACTTGCTATATAGACCAGTATGAAAAATATTACGCAGCAATTTTTCTTTTTGATCGCTACTTGCTGCTAAAAATTCTTGAAAGTCTCCTTGCGGCAACAAAACGATTTGAACAAATTGTTTTCGACTGAGTTGGAGAATCTCTTTGATTTTAAGATTAATATTGACAATTTTCTTTAATTCATCAACTTTTTTCCCATTTTCGAAAATATCTAAAACGCCCGTGGCTGCGAATCTTTTTTGACCTTGACCACGCTTTTTGTTCAATATTTGCTCGGGCCGACGAGAAATTCTATAAGTAATTCCTTGATGTTCAAATACCAAATCAACTTGAGTAGGTGAATCGTAAGCAGCAAAGTCAGAGCGCAACGATGCAGGATCACGGTCATCTGTAATACTTTGACCATAAAGAGCAAAAGTAAGGGCATCAAAAATTGTTGTCTTTCCGCTGCCTGTATTACCAGAGATCAAGAAAATCGGCGATTCGTTAAGATCAGTGAAATCAATAGTTTCATCTTCGTAAGGGCCAAAATTTTGCAGATGCAATTTCAAAGGTTTCATTAATTATGACCCCCATCTTTTGGTTGACTTGCCTTTTTCAAAGCTGCTTTGGCCCATTTTTTCTGCTGAGAAGTAAGCGCTTCATTGGCGACCTTTTCATAAAATTCTGTTAGCAATGTCATTGGATCCTTTTGCCGAATTTCTTTGCCCTTTTCACCATGATAATCAAGTGCAGCCGCATAACCATTTTCCCAGTTCAGGGCAATAATCTTAGGATAGATATGGCGCAAGCGAGCCATTGCATTGGGGATCAGTGTTTCATCCGTCAAAGTGATGCCAAAAAAATCATTATGATTCAACTTTTGATAACAGGTCTTATCAGTTAAATTATTGAAACTGTTAGTTAAAGAATGAACATCTCTAATTGGTTTGATTGACTTAAAAGTAAGTTTAAATGGTTCTGTATCAATGATGTAAACACCCTTTTTCTGATCAGCTTCAGACAGCGAAAATTTAATGGGAGACCCGCTATAGCGAGCATGGTCAGTATGCAGGGCGTCTTTACCATGTAAATGACCCAAGGCAACATAATCAAAATCTTTAAATAAAGAAATCGGTACCGATGCTAAGCCGCCGATCCGAAGTTTGCTTTCAGATTCAGTCGTAACACTGCCGTCTGCAAAAAAATGTGCGACGAGCAAATGAAACTTTTTTGGATTGAAGGCAGCTTTCATCTCAGCAATGATAAGTTTAAAAGCTTGATCTAACTCCTTGATCGAATCATTATTAAAATATTGTTGTGCTTCAAAGATTTCAAAGTAAGGTAACAGAAAAATTTGCGTATCAGGCAACTCAACTGGCTTGAAAGCTTCTTTGAGCTGAGTATGCAGATAGAAATTAGTTTGTTTGAACCATTTTGTTCCAGTTGCCAGGCGTTGGGCACTGTCGTGATTGCCAGAAATGGCATAAATCGGTAATTTATCAGTCAAATTGAGCTTTTCAATCATTGAATTAAGCAGCCCTACTGAATCCTCCGCAGGCAAACTGCGATCATAGAGATCTCCAGCAATAATCACACCATCAACATTTTCCACAAGTGCGATTTTTTCAATCTGGAGAAACGCATTTTTTTGTTCTTCCGTTAAATCAAAGCCATGAAGCCGACGACCAATATGCCAATCGGCAGTATGTAAAAAGCGCATTGTTTTAGGTCCTTTCATGTAAAAACTTATCACTTTGTTATCTAGTAGTAAATTCCCAAACAATCTAATATCATTTTGCAAATCTCGTCGATATTGATTATATATGATTTTTTCCATTACTTTGGTGTGACTTGCATAATCATTTTGTATGTGCAAAACTATTTAACCTATTCGCCAATTTTAGCGTCCCCGTTCGATTTTTAAATATTTGGCTTTGATACCTACATTTTAAACCTTGTGTGGGTGTTATGAATTAAAACTCTTATTAATATTCTTTTGAAACTAGTCTAATAACGACAAGTTGGAATGGTTTAGAATATTTTTGACATCTGTCTGCACTAATCTCCAAATTCAAAAATATCTTTGACTGCCATTTTAGCTTGAAATAATTCTTTGACATTAACATGATCCACGATTTTACCATTCAATGCTAGATAATCGCAGACTAAATGACCTGTCAGGATAACATTATGATCAAGTCTGTCAGAGCAAATTGAAAAGGTTCTTTATATGTATGAGTAGCAGGTGTTATTGGAAAACCAACGATCATTCTGGTTTGCTAATCAAATGCAGCACCACTAATCACTAACATTGATTGGCAACTAAATACAGATAGTGCTTTAATGCTTTGATAAATGCTGGAACAAGTCTTTTAATCATTTCAACAGAATTCCCAACTTTTCGGATAATCACTTCAGCCATTTGGGGGTTCAATCTATAATTACGCAAAGTTTTTAAAAACATCTGAAATTTCAGAATATTTTTTAAAAAGTATGTTATATAAGGAAGCTCCATCGATGACCCAAAATATCTGTACCTCCAATTTTACAGCTTATAATTGCTCATTACATTAAAATTACTTGTCAAAAAGATACCCCATCATTTAACTATTGCTGCGATATTTTTACCAATGAAGTAGTACTCATGACTAAATGAACGGTCGGTTATTAAGTATTTACGCCGTTTTGCCAATTTAGAATTTAAAAAAGACTTGTTTCCAATTAGAAAATGGAAACAAGTCAACGCTGATTAGTTATAAGCTTAATCTATCTAATTTTATTAATATGGTTTAGAAAGTTTCATTTACTATCTTTAAAATCGCCTAACTGCTGATAAAGCTCGATTATTTCAGCTGCCAAATCACGAAAAGTAATGGCATTCATCAAATGATCCTGACCATGGATTAACAGTAAGCTGACCTGATGGGGCTTGCCATCAGCTTCATCACTCAATAAATTTGTTTGTGAATCATGTGCAGCTTTTAAAAATCGATCAGCTTGATCCAATTTCTCTTGGGCAGTTGCAAAATCACTTCTCTTTGCGGCTCTGATTGCTTCAACTGCAGCCCCCTTAGCATTCCCACCATTAATGATCAAACCCATGATTATCTTTAATTCGTTTTGATCTTCCATTTCTTCCTCACAAATTTATTTTGATTTAAATTTAAAAAGCAATTCATAAAAATACTAACTCATCAAAGATTGAGCTTGTTCTAAAACCTTTTTGCCGTCCATCATGCCATATGCTGCCATATCAATGATGGCAATTGGAACGTTAAATGACTGATACTTTTTCTCAAATTCCGCTTTCAAATATTTGACTTGTGGTCCTAACAAAATACAATCAATTTTTTCATTATGCAATATATCACCGGCCTCAGCTGTCGGTTTAGCAAAGATTTTATAATCAAGCCCACTCTGTTCTGCGACTTTTTGCATTCGTGAAACCATCATACTAGTACTCATCCCAGCTGTACAGCATAACATAATCGTCTTTTCGCTCATAATTAAAAACGTCCTTTCATCAGTGCTCAAGGCAATAATTATCCTTGACTGCCCTCAATTAACCTTTCATCCTAATTTTCTTCTAATTTCAATTGATTTTTTTCATAGACTTTGAAAAATGGCCAATAAATCAACATTGCGATGAAAATTAATAAAATCCAGAAAATAACATTGCGCCAGTCAAGACTACACATATAGGCTTGGGCAAAAAATGGCGTAAAAGAAGGATCAACAATGTATCCCAGACTGATCAAATGCATATTTTGCGCAGCATAAGTCAAAAGCAGATTGACAATTGGTGAAATTAAAAAAGGAATTCCTAAAATTGGATTAAAGACAATTGGACAGCCAAAAATAATTGGTTCATTAATACTGCATAATCCAGGAATAAATGATAAACTTCCTAAAGTTTTTAGCTTCTTCGATTTACTTCGAATCATTAATAAAATCAATCCCAAAGTATTCCCAGATCCTCCTAAAACTGAAATCCGAAACATTTGAAGATTCATTAAATGAGTCGGATCCATTCCCTTGTTGACCAGTGCAGCATTCAACCCCGTTTGCGCAACCCCAATTGTAAAAACAATTGGAAAAACGATGCTTGCTCCGTTAACCCCAATCAGCCATAAAAGATTGCCTAAAGTAACGATCAGAATAAAACCCCAGATATTAGTTGCTAAAGAAGTCGCTGGAGTCAGCAGATCAGTAATAAACACCGGGAAAGAATGAGCAGTCAAAGCAACGACTAACAAATTTGCACCATAAAAAACAATTATATTGGCTGTCACAGGAATCAAAGAGTTAATAAAAACAGCGACCATCGGCGGAATTGAATCTGGTAACTTTATTTGTAAATGAAGTTTCAAAAGTAAACGATTAAGTTCAACTGAAAGCAGCGCAATGATGATGGCAACGAAGATTCCATTCGTTCCTAAATATGTAAGTGATATTTTACTATTTTTGACGGTCGTCGTAACCATTAAATAAGTTGTTAGAGCAATCATACCATCCATAGCTGCATTGCGCTTATAAATTTTGCTCAATTCATGACCAATCCCAAAAGCACAGATTACACCATAAATACCCATTGTTAGATTATATGGCAGCGTAATAGCATCATAATGAGCTGTTGCAAAATGTTTCCAATTGGCCATAAAATGCATGAAGGCATTAGCTGTCTGTGGATTATACCGACTCAAATCGATCGGTGGATTAGCAAAAATCAGGAAAAATGAGCCAATCACCAAAAAAGGCAGTCCAAATAACATTCCGTTAGCGATGGCTTGTAAATGCTTTTCATTGCCTAACTTATTCCCAATTGGCGACAAAACAGCATCAAGCTTGTTAAAAAAAGATTTTTCTTTCTCCATGCCTTTCCTCCATTAAACTTGATAAGGGTTAAATTCAAAAGCTGTCGGGATGATTTTTGACTTATCGTAATGCTGCATCAACTTATCATATTCCTCGTAATAACCATTATTGACGTCAAGCTGTGGTGTTACTTGACTGTCAACATGCAAGAAATGCAAGCTTCCACGCCCCATTTTTTTACCACGAGTTGTATGCTTGTCTAGAGCGTAATCTGGAATCTGAGGAACATATCCCAGGTTAAAATTCTTGATTACGATATTTTTCAGCAAATCAGACGAACGATCTTTAGTCGATGCACACAAGTAACGAATAGCATGGACAAACATCATCGCCCGATCAGGCTCATCGTACTGGAAGTTTTGGCGAATCTGATTTAAACTATTTATTACAACTGGTGCGAGTGGATTTCCCATTCCAATATCTTCAACTGAAATTGCTTGCAATCTTCGCCACAGCTTTTCTTCAAATTGCGGTGAAGAAATATACATTTCATAGGCAAATTCAACGGCTGCTCGTTCCTTGCCTTTACGGATAGATTTTTGCAAAGCAGAGATCACTTCATCTCCCATTAATCCATTCCGAGTCGTCGTCCTTGCCCATGGATCAGATAAAAATTCTGTTTGTTCATTATCTTCGCTTGTACTCATAAAAACATTTACCTCCTGATAGATTGGTGTGAATAAATTGGACATTCAACAACTAAGTGAAAAATTTCAGTTAAATAAAACTGAAATTTCAATCTTAAATTATATGATGAATCATAAAACAAACTTAAAAGCGATGAATATCCGTCAGGTTGCAAAAGAAACTTTTACATCCCCCAGTTATATTATTAAAATGTGTAAAAAATTACGTTTATCTGGCTATTCAGAATTAGTATTTCTGATGACTGATACCATTAGTGCTCAAATACTTTATTCACCCGATAAACAAATCAAACCGTATATCAAACCCTTCGTTCAGTTACTAAAAAAGCATTGCCATTCAGCGATCATGGTTCTAGGCAGTGGTTATTCACAAAACATTGCAAATTACATGAGTGAATATCTGAATCTGCACGGATTTCGGGCAACGGCTAATTCTCATCTTGAATTTCTCAGAAAAAACGCCGATGCTCTCATTATTTTTATCAGCAATTCTGGTGAAACGGTCCGGATCAACGAACTTTGCCAATTAGCAGCTGTCAATCAAATAAAGATCATTGCATTTGTTGGAAACAATGCTTCAGCTTTGGCACACAAAGCTGACTTAACAATCAGCACAAATACCTTTTCGCCAACTTCCTTTGATAAAACTTCACCTCAACTTTTCTTTGGCTTAACACTAATTTACTTTGAAATACTCATGAGCATTTTCTTAACTTCAACTAATCAAGATCTGCTAGTTGATGATTAAAGTTTAATCACAAAAAATGAATAAGTAAATATTTTCGGGCTCTTTAAAAACAGGTTACTATTTTCGTGAACCTGTTCTTTACGTACAATTATTTTAAATATTGCATTAATTGTTAGAAAATTATAAATTAATTTAATCATTAGGCACTTTAAAATATTAATGTTCGGATTTTTCTTAAAAAGAATTGCTAAAGTTTATACATTTATTATTCAAAAAGAGGACTTTTATTCTTTTTAAATAATAATTACTAAGCACCTCATAACCGGCCGCGCAAACAAACTGACCAACTGATCTCATATGAGATCAGTTGGTCAGTTACAGGCCTTTGTTCCTGCGCAGTCTTGCATACTTGGTTGGACTGATTGGCTTTTTGGATATGGTTTGACATAACCTTGAGCGTTTATTGCTTGTTTCTTTGGCGGTTGAACATAATCCGGTTCTTTAGTCATCTAAGGTATTCTTTTCTGAGTTTGTCAAGATCTTCATCAGCTACCGTTGTCAAATCATTATAATTTCCGCTTGCGATTCGCGAAGACATAATACCAAGCAAATGTTCATTCAAGTTTCTGACCCACCGACCATTACTGCGATCATTTGAAACTGCATAAGCAGCTTCGACTATTTGATTATAACTTTCAACATCATATTGATATTTATTTTTAGCTAGTTGCAAGCGGCCAATTTCGGCAATTTCAGCAGCTGAATAATCCTCAAAATCAAAGCGATTAGGGATCCGACTGTTTAATCCAGAATTAGCTTGTAAAAAATCTTGCATTTCTCTAGTATATCCCGCTAAAATAATCACGATCTTGTCGCGGTAATCTTCCATAAATTTCAAAATCTCATCAATTGCTTCGAGTCCAAAAGTATCATTCTCATTCTTATATAAACTATAAGCCTCATCAATAAACAAAACCCCACCTAAAGCAGATTGTAAAACTTCACGCGTTTTGATTGCAGTTTGGCCTGAGTAACCAGCTACTAAATCGCTTCGCGTGACTTCAATAAACTTCTTGGTGCGGATAATATCTTTTTGATAAAGAGCCTGACCTAACAAACGCGCTACAGTTGTTTTACCTGTTCCTGGATTTCCCATGAATAATGAATGCAGAGTAAAGCTAGTATTTTTCAGGCCTTGATCTTCTCGCAATTTGTTGACTAACGCTTGATCAACAAAACGAGCAACTTGATCTTTTACCTGGTGAATCCCGATCAAATTATTTAATTCAGCTAAAGGATCAATGTCAGCATCGTCACTAAATTTGTCTTTATTCAGCAACCGATCAATGTCAATATTTTTGATCGTTATAATATCGTCAGATCCTTCATCAACCACCCGCAATGCCAGGTTTTTCATTAATTGTTCGTTAAAGTTGCGAATCCAGCGGGCATTACTCTGATCCATCGATGAATTATAGGCCTGCGTCACTTTTTTCTCATAATATGCTTGGTCTTCGAGAGTATATTGTTCTTGCGCTAAAATCTGTTCGCCAATCGTAATAATTTCATCAGCCGTGTAATCATCAAAAATCAACTTATTCGGTACACGCGATTCCAATCCTGGGTTGGTTCGCAAAAACTCCTCCATTTCTTTGGTATAACCAGCAAAAACGATCATGATCTCATCACGATGATCTTCCATATATTTTAAAATGGTGTCAATTGCTTCTTGACCCCAATTCGTTGCAGAATCTTTCTTGTTCAGCGTATAAGCTTCATCAATGAATAGTAAGCCACCACGAGCGGATTCCAGCACGTTAGTCGTTTTGAGTGCTGTCTCGCCAACATAATTCGAAACCAGATCAGTTTCTGAGACTTCTTTATAGATAAACTTATCCCCAGAAAACACCCCATTTTCAAATAGTACTTGCCCCATTAACCGAGCAACCGTGGTCTTCCCTGTCCCTGGATTTCCCATAAAAACCGAATGTAAAGACTGTTTGATTGGTGTCAGGCCCTGAGTAACTCGTTGTTGATTGACCTTGACAATCTTAACCATTTTATCGATTTCTTCCTTGACACGTTTTAAACCGATCAGTTCATTCAATTGGGCAGCAGCATCAGTTGTCCCTTCAGACACTTCTTTGGGTGTTTCTTGTTCAAGTGCATTTTCTGTAGCTGTTTTTTGACTTGTTTCCTCAGGAATAAAGTAATCACACGTCTCGTCAACTTCCCAATCCAGATCAGCTACTTCTCCGGCGGTGGAAATTAGTGAATTTACATTCAATAATGAATTATTTTTTAGCCTAACATTGGGCGAAAAGATTCTTGACAGTTCAAAACAATCAGCATTAATCGTACTCTGATCGCCGACATACAAGTCGATTTTTTCAGAATTTTCACCCAAAAATTTCAACTTGCCTTTGGAATATAAATAACTATGATCAGCTATTGAGACATTTTCATTGATTGTTGCTTGATTTAAAATAACTCGACTACTTTCAGCATCAATTGATGTGATCGTATCCGATTCTGATGAAAATTCGCTATTATTTTTTAAGCAGACACAGCCATCAGATCCAACTTGCTTGTAAATTGAATTTTTACTAATGACTGTTGTATTTTCTGCCCAAAGTGTGGGATACTCGGTCCCGATTCCATTAACTTCAGAATTAGTTAAACTTAAAGAAGAATGTTTGATATTAATGGAATTATCAGCTTCCATCACTTTAAAAATTGTATTATCAGCCTCAACCCTCGAATCGCCTTGTATTGCTATTTTAAAAACCATGCAATTTCGAAGGTTCAGCGTAGCACGATTTGTAATGAGAATTGTATATGAAGATTTGCTAGAGTCAGCCGCCAGCGATAAATCTTCAAAAACAGCCGAGGAGCCATCAATATAGAATGCATATCTGTTAGATTCCCCTAAAAAATTAAAATGGCAGTTTTTCAAAGTCAACTTGGCACCATTTCTCAACCAAATCCCTGATTCAAATGCAAATGGTTCAAACCATAAACCCTCAATTGATACGGTAGCATTGTCAATTAACAAATTAATTTTTAAGGTTGTTAAAAATGTTCTATTATTATCGTTCTCATCAACAAAACCAACCAGATTAATATTTTTTTAATCGTATAATATGAATTGTCAGTGCCAGTCAATACAAAATCTTTTTCAAACTCGATTGTGTCGCCAGCTTGCATTTGTTCATAGGCAGAGGCAAAATCCCAAGTATCTTTCCCTGCCCCGACTTTATATCTACTGATAATGAACCCCTCCCGACCATAATTACCAATAATAATTTTATTATACATCTTAAAAATTGTAAAACTAAAATATGGAACCATCCGCATCATATCAAGGCTCCTTAAGACCTGTCGTCCCGTAATTCATTCTAGTATTTAGCGCAAAAATAACGGTCTAAATTTTTTAATCATTACCTAATACCCATTAAACTAGGCATCACAAGTATCTCCTTTGCTAAAAATTAGATTCGTTTATTAACCCTTTTTGAAGCAGATTTTGCTATCAATTAGGAGGTGCTTTAATTATTTTTATAAAAAAAGACTGTCTTTCTTTATTTTTTATTAGCACTTTCTCAATAGTTTACAGCTAAACTCTTCAACAAGAAGGTGAAGCCTATGCTGATCAACACTCAATTATATCTACCTATTTTTACCATTACGCCGATCATGGTGGCAACTTTATTCATGATTGGAATTATGATTTACTGGTCACAAAATGGATTTCCAAATTTTACTCCACGTTTCCTGCTAAAGGGACTGTTTGGCTTTTATTTGGTCTGTGTTGTCCAATTAACCACCAGCTTTAGCGTTTTTACACCCTGGACATATTGGCGTATGGTTCGAGCAGCTGGCGGTTTTGGCCATCTAACCAATATTGAATGGCACCCCCTGGAAATGTATAAAACAATTTATACCGCCACCTCACAATACACGATCAGCGGTAATTTAATTATGCTGCTGCCGTTAACCATCTTTGTTAGCTTGCTTTGGCCACGTTTAGCAACTTGGAAAAAGATGCTCAAATTTGCTTTCTTCACTTCATTAACCATTGAAACCTCACAGCTGATTCTTTCTTACTTTTACTTGGAACATCGCTTGTTTGATATTAACGACTTACTACAAAATACTTTAGGCGGCTTAGCAGGTTTTGGCTTATTCTTAAGCGCTAAAAAAATTATTGAAGCTTTAAGCTGCAAAAAACTTCACCAAGCTAAAACTAACAATTAACTTAAAAGCTGCTTAGACGAACTGAATTACCAACAGCAGCTCTAGTTCAACTCCTTTTAGACCGGCATTCAATTTTTATCTCTGCCGGAGGATTCAACGTAAGCACCTAATAAGCGACCATTCAAAAAAGTGCCTCCGTCAAATCATATTGGTGGAGCCGTGCAGTCCCCTGAATAGGGGTTTCTTTATTTTAAAACTTGAATTGTCAAATTAAATGCAACACTTTACCAAAATAGACCTCATATGGTGTGCGCCAATCCAAACATTTTTTTGGACGGAAATTTAATTTGTTGACTATTCCCTGAATTTCATCGTTTGTCTTATTATCTAGACTTTGTCCTTTAGGTGAGTATTCACGTAAAAGTCCATTGGTATTTTCATTTGACCCACGTTGCCATGGTGCATGTGGATCAGGAAAATAAAATGGAATACCAAGCAAATCTGTTACCTGAGCATGTTTCGAAAACTCTTTGCCGCGATCTGGTGTAATGGTTTTAAGCTTGCTTTTACCAATTTTTTCAAACATCGCCATCAACTCGGTTGTCACCGGTTCTGAACTTTTTTTAGTTGCTTTACTAGCAATTAAAAAACGTGATTTACGATCAACAAGAGTTACTAAACAAGATTGTCCTGTTTTTCCTGCCACGGTATCAGCTTCCCAATGACCAAGTTCAGTTCTTTTATTGGCAGCTTCAGGACATTCGTGAATAGTATTAGTGATTGGGATTTTACCTCGTTTTTCGACATACTTCTTATTGTGACGAGGCTTACCTCGATGACGTAATTTACGAATAGCGCCGCGATTTCCTTGGCTTAAACCAGGTTTATCAAATAGACCGGCGTAAATCCCACGATAAATGGTGATAAAACTTATGATTGTCACGCCTGTTTCAAGTAATAAGCGTTGCGAAATTTCTTCTGGTGACCACTGACAATCCAAAAAAAGGTGTTTAATTCTTTGAAACAATGATGGATCTTCAATGAGTTTTGCTTTGCGACCACAGTTACTTTTAGAAAATTTATAATCATTCTGTGCTTTATCTGGTGAGTATCTTCCGATATTTTTACACTGATGCCGTTTAATTTCACGAGAAATCGTAGAAGGAGCACGTTTTAATTTTCGTGCTATCTCACGGATAGTTTTACTTTGAGTAAGGCCCTCCAATATCATTTCACGGTCATTTATAGTAAGATGTTGATAGTGGCTCATAATAGAAATCCTCCTTCTTTAAGTTGTAGACAAACTTATTATATTTGGATTTCCGTTGTGAGTCCTTTATTTTGTTTTAGTGTTGCACTTAAAGTGTAAATTCATCAATTAAAAAAATTCTGGCATAAAAGTGGTTCATATTTTTGAATCCGTAACAGATACGTTCAAATGCTTTGACTTAATGTTTATATTAGCATTGCTAACATACATCGACAAAAAGAACAAATAAAAAGCCGCCCTGCGTAACTTTGACCAGTTACAGGGTAGCTTAATGGCTGTCTTATTAACTTCGCCACCGCCTTTGGAGCGGCTTGCGGGAAAGTCCTATTCTAGCGGGGCTTCCTTTTTCTTATTCACATTATAGCATGTATTTTTGAAACTTTACACTAACATGCGACTAATTACGTTCATTAGTCCTATAACGTTGCAGTAGTACATCTTTTAATACCTCGATTGCAACTGTTTCTGGTAAATCATTATTCTCAAAATTATAATCATTTAAATTTTCTGTAATATTGGTTCCTCTCCAATCAATATTGATCCAATTACCAGCAATTCTAACTTCAGGCTCTTTTCTAGGATTTTTAACACCCCAGGAAAAAATCTCTTCATCTGCAAATTTCAAAAAATTTTTTTATCTATTGTATCCATGTAAATACTATCTTTAAAGTCACTTTGCTTTAACCAAAACTGTTGATCAAAGCCAATCTGCATTATTTTTTTGATTAATGCTTGATCCTCTTGTTTTGCAGTTTTATAGCCCTTAATAAATTCTTGTGTGTGATGATCTCTTTTACTTTTTTAATAAATGCTACCAATCCCTTTTCGGGAATTTTCCAACCAGCTTTTTTATTTTCTATAAATGCTCCGGCTATTTTTTCTTGCCGCAACCACTTTCTTAAAACTTCTTTGTTACTTGTAATGTAAGCACCTAATAACCGACCGTCTATAAAAGAGTATATTTCAGCGGTAAAATTACCTCATCAATAAAGAATGATGAGGTGTTTTTATGACAGATAAACCTGATGTTGTTCAGATCAAAATGGGTAAATCTTTTAATCCGCAGGCTTCGGCTCCTACTAAAGCTTTTCAAGTTAGTGTCGATGATAATAAAACTGTTATCGTGTATAACCGTATCCAAGGATACATTTTAGATTCTTTAATCAAGGCGATTTTCAAATGATGTTGCTTGATATGCGAAAAATTAAAGGTATTTATCTTATCTGTGGCAAAACTGATCTTCGGCGGGGAATTGATGGACTGGCAAATGTAGTTTTAGATCAATTCAAGCTTGATCCATATTCTAAATCTTTATATCTGTTTTGTGGCACAAGAAAAGATCGATTCAAAGCTTTATATTGGGACGGAGATGGTTTTTGGCTGCTTTATAAACGAATTGAAAATGGTCATTTGCAATGGCCCACAAATACAAATGAAGTAAAGAAACTTCATGCCAAACAATTAGAACGACTGCTTTCTGGTTGAACTGTTGAATCATCGATTCGACAAACAAAACCACCAAAATATACTAGTCATCAACGGCAATAAATGATAAACTCAAATCATCACATGAGGAATGGTGGTGATCCGCGATGCCTAAGACTGAAGAGCTTTTACAAGAAACACTTCGGCAAAATAGTGAGTTAATGAAAGAAAATAAGCAGCTTAATGAACAAGTTGCTTATTTAACAAACAAGTTATATGGTCGGCATTCTGAAAAAATGGAAAACCCAGGCCAATTATCCTTGCTTGATAATTCTTTTACCGAGCCAGAGCAAACTGGAAATCAAAGCGAAGAAATAAGTGAAAGTCAAACAGCTGTACCAGTTAAAAGGCATCGTCGGACACGAAGTGAGATCGTTTCTGAAGGGTTGCCTGTTGAAGAGACAATCATTAAACGAGAAGATGATTATTGCGAACACGGTCATCAACTGATCCCCATTGGAAAACATTTTGTGAGAAAGGTCATTCACATGATTCCAGGCAAATTGTTTGTTGAAATCATTAATGAAGAAACTTACAAATGTGTTGACTGTGAAGAATTGGATGGTTGCAGTCATCCTTACCACGGAAAGGCGCCACAGGCGTTAATTGCACATAGTATTGCCACTCCTTCACTGATAGCAGAGATCCTTAATCAAAAATATGTATTGGGAACTCCAATTTATCGACAATTAAAGGAATGGCAGCGTGCTGGCGTTTTACTCAGTGAAACAACAATCACCAACTGGATAATCAAATGTGCGGCAATCGTAAAAACTTTGTATGCTTTGTTGCATCAAAGACTAATTGAGCAACGATTCCTTCAAGGTGATGAAACACCTTATGAAGTTTTGCGAGAGCCCGACAAACCAGCACACAGTAAATCTTATATCTGGGTCATCCGAAGTATCAGTCGTTCAAACAAGCCAATTGTTTATTATGTTTACGGTGATACTCGATCAGGAAAATTTGCCCAAAAGATTTATCAGAATTTTACTGGTGTTCTTCAGTGTGACGGCTACGCCGGTTACAATCTTTTAACTGATTCAATTACGCGTGTAGGTTGTTGGGCGCACGTTCGACGAAAATTTTATGATGATGCCAATAAGGTGCGCGGACATTTTAAAGAAACTCGCCCACTGGCAATCTTAAACGAAATGTTTCGTTTGGAAAAACAATGGTCAAAGTTATCAAGCAGTGAGCGACTTGATCATCGCTCAAAAAGTTTAAAACCATTGATTGATAGTTTTTGGCAATGGTGTGATCAAGCTGAAGTATTACCGAAATCACGTTTAGGCAAAGCATTGATTTACGCTCAAAATCAGCGGAAAGCTTTAAATCAAGTTCTAAATTTTGGCGAAATAGATTTAAGCAATAACGCTTCAGAACGAAATATGAAAAGCTATGTAATTGGTCGAAAGAATTGGCTTTTCAGTACCAGCCCGAAAGGAGCTGAAGCTAATGCGATTTGGATGTCTTTGATCGAAAGTGCCAAAGCAAATGGCTTAATTCCTTTTAAATATTTACAAGATATAATAGAAAAAATATCAAAACTGTCAGTATTTATGAAAACTGAAGAGCTGGAAGTATATTTGCCATGGAATTGGCAGGATAAAAGTAAATTATCAATACCAGTGCTGGCAAAAATAGCTGTAGCAAAATGACCAACTGATTTCAAATGAGATCAATTGGCCATTTTTTTGGTACGGTCGGTTATTAGGTGCTTACACACTCTTTTATAAACGGTCGGTTACAGATGAAGGACTATACAAAAATAGCCTAGAATCAAATAATGATCCTAGGCTTCAGTCGTATAGACCGTCTTTTTCAGTTAATCCAGCAATCCTTTCAAGACAACTAAAATCTTCAAGTACATCTTTATTTAAATTGACTTTCTTTAAATTCGATAGCAAGATGACTTTATGTTCAAATAAGGCAGTTTAGCCGCACTGATTAATATCAGTACAACTGCGTGCAATACCTCCTTGTCATCTTCACATGATAAAGGTAATTACAAGCATCTGTTTTTTTACAGGTAACATACTTAAGCCTTTTCATAGATAATTTTAAAAAAAACCTCCCTTGAGTCTGAAGAACGACCGTTCTTACAAAATGCTTTTCAAAGGAGATCAGTTTTGCTAAAGATAAATACCCTTAATTTTACTAACGTCAATCAGCATTATTTAAAGACCGTTCTTGGCATAATACCATTTTAATTTGAAGAAGAACTAAGAAAATTCTCCTAAGATAGTTTCTAAAAATTTATCAATACTAAATAATCCGTATTAGTTTTTTCTTCGCTAAAGCAAAATTGCCAAGTGTTGCAGAACCGTTATCAGGAATATGAGAAACTATTATATAATCTGATAAATTTCCAATTTCAACATAATTATTTAAGAGCAGTGAAAATTCCTTACTGATCAAATCTACCAACCACTGACTCGAAACTCCACCGCCAAATATTATTTTACTTGGTCTAAAGCTTAGAGTCGCAACCATAGCTGCTTGAGCTAAATAATATGAAATTATTTGCCAAATTTTATTTTCTTTTGAAATATTCTCTCCAGCAATGCCTAATCGTGCCTTAATTGCCGGACCAGAAGCCAATCCTTCTAAACAATCATGGTGATAAGGACAAACGCCGGTAAAGTTCATGTCTGATGGATGTTTCTTTACATAAATGTGTCCAAGTTCTGGATTTCCTTGACTACCTACGAAATTTCCATCATAAACTATTCCTGCTCCAATGCCTGTCCCAACAGTATAATAAACAAGAGAAGAAACTCTAGGTGATTTCTCCTGCAAATTTAACCATTCTCCATAAGCTGAGCCATTAACATCTGTCGTCCAGCTAACTGGAACTGACAGACTCTTTTGAATCATTCCCACTAAATTTGTATTTTGCCACAACTTTTTAGGAGTTGTTGTAATAAATCCATACTTTTCTGAAGCTAAATTAGTTTCTATTGGTCCAAAAGAAGCAACGCCAATTGCTTGTAAATCGTCATACTGTTTAAAAAAGTTTATACATTGTTTTAGAGTTTCTTTCGGTTCAGTAGTCAGAATTTGGACTTTTTCTTTAATTTGATATTTTTCATTACCAACTGCACAAATAAACTTTGTTCCGCCAGCTTCAACGCTACCTAAAAGCAATATTAACAACCTCCTCGTATTATATGTTTATAAGTTACAAATTTTTGCTAAATACGCTTACTTACTTTTTAAACACCACACGTTAGTCTCTTATTCTGGACTGGAAGTAATTAACTCAAGATTCCCCTTAAATTGCCACTCGTTAAGATCATTAGTCAACACAAAATTGCTCCCCTTTTTGATTGCAAACTCCTCACCATTAACAATCAGAATGCCTTGTCCATCAATCACTGAAGCTAAAACATATGGCCGCTGACCACGCTTTAAACTCAACTTATCAGTAACATTCCATTTGTAAACGGAAAAATATGGTGAAACTGGTGGCTCCACTAAAGTCGTGATCGTCGATTGACCAATTTTTTTAGACTTGATATTCAATACTGGCTCTTTGAAAGGTACATCCGTCACATCAATCGATTGCTGCAAATGCAGTGCACGTTTTTGGCCCGTCTTTTGGTCGACTCGATCATAATCATATAGCCGATAAGTTGTATCGGAGCTTTGCTGCGTTTCGATCACTTCAATTCCTTGATTCAAGGCGTGGATCGTCCCACTGGGAACAAAAACAAAGTCACCAGTTTTGACGTACTTCTTACGCAAGAGCTGATCCCAATCACCATTTTCAATCATTTGGCGCAATTCAGCACGAGTTTTAGCATGATGACCATAAATTAAATATGCGCCAGGTTCAGCGTGCAAAACATACCAGCATTCTGTCTTGCCTAATTCACCTTCATGGACTTGAGCGTACTGATTATCAGGATGGACTTGAACTGATAGACTGGCTTCAGCGTCTAAAAACTTGATCAGCAATGGAAAAACTTTTGATCCAGGATTACCAAAGAGTTCTGGCTGAGCAGCATAAACATCTGGCAACAACTGACCTTTAAAGCGGCCATTAATAATTTGGTTTGGCCCGTGCGGATGGCCAGAAATCGCCCAACATTCGCCAATTTTACCATTCGGCAACTGATAACCAAAATCCTTTTCCAACAAGCGTCCGCCCCACAGCTTTTCATGAAATATTGGCTTTAAAAATAATGGTTCAACCATTAAAGTTCATCTCTTCCTAATATTTTTTGATCAATGTAATCATATTTTCGGCTTTTACACTGTAATCAGCTGTCGGATCAATTTTTTCTAAGGCATCAGACACGTAAAAACTTTCATCTTTCAAACAAGCCAAATCAACCTTATGATTTGAATAATTTGCTAATCTAATTACAAAAGCTTTTTCAATTGTATAGGCCGGATAAATAGCTACTACAACTAAAGGAATTTTTAAATTTAAGAACTCCGACATTTCGTTGATCCTTGGTAAATCATTTTTAAATTCAATATTCCAAATTTTATTATCCAGACGATTAACAAACAAATTTAAGTTTTGAATTTGATAACTTATGCTTTGTGAAAACCAAGAATGTATTTTATTAGCTATCTTATTTTCATCCTCTTCACTACTATTTTCTAAAATTCCGAAAGTGAAATCGTTGGTTCCTACCTCTTGAGCTAAAATAGTAGGTGTCATTAAATGACCAACACTCGTCGTATCTCCAGAAGCTCTCCCAGGCCGCCACAAAAGATTCGGTTTACCAAGTTGTCCAGTTGTTGACATTAAAGTAACCAACAAACTATCTTCAACCTTTTCATATTCTTTCATACCTTTGCCTAAAAAGAATAAACTATGATTTTCATTTTTTAATCCTACAGCCTGATCAAAATTATATATATTTACTGGCTTTTCAACGAATTCCTGGTCCCAATGTGAATCAATTGGATAGTTCTTGTGTTTCACAAATGCGCCATGAATCTCTGATACTGAATAATTACTCATAATTCCTGTTTTGATCTTCAAACGTAATCGATGTGACAAAATTTGATTGTCAATTTTTAAATTCCCATCAATAATTTTTTGGTGATTAGTAAGTTTAAGCTTTAAAACATAGTCAACAACTTTTAATTTAGGATTTTTTATAATTCGGTCAGTTAATGTTGCAGGTAATTTCCAGCTACCATGAATAACAAGTTCCTGAAAGTTTTGGCTCTTAATTATTTTACACTTACCATTTAAGGAAAGCTCTCTTTCAAAATCACTTCTTAACGGTGAATAATCATAGGTATCACCGTCATTGCCAGAATCAAGAATTTTAATAAAGTTCGTATATTGATATTGTTTACTATTCAAATCAAACTGTCCCTCATGAAAATTCAACTTCCAGTATTCATTCTGTATAAGGTTTCCATTATTTGTCTCTAAGCAGGCTATCGTTTTGTCGGAATTTTTAAAATCAATTACTTTAAATCCTAAACCTGGTAATGATACTTTAATTTGAACCGTCAATTCATAATATTCAGATTCAGTTTTAAATTCAAACCCTTTAGGCGTTTGTTGCATAATATTTTTTCTAGCAGGAAAATATTTCTCAGAAATTACACATGCACTATATTCAGAATCAAATTTAATACGTTTAGATGATGTAATAATTTTTATTGTTTTAAAACCATTGAAGCGAATCGGATCTGTATTGAAAATTAAAACTTGGTTTTCTTTTAATTCCAAACGTTGAGCAATTCTTTTTTTTATATAATTCTCAATCCCATTGGCTATTTCAAATCCTTCTTTAAACCGATGCTCAATGTCTACAGCAACATTATCAGAGACACTTCCTCCAAGAGTGTCATGTGGCTGGCATTCTAGCAATTTTTTCCACAATTTTAATACTGGACCATTTGAAATCTTAATACCCGACTTTTGGGCAATTACCATCAAAGGCTCAACTCTTCTTAAAATTATCCTTTCAAGTTTAAAGTTCTTACGTTTAAGTTGTGATCTAACACTTCCTATTGTTCGATGCACACGCGAATATGTTGGCAACCTAAGCTCTCCTTGATAGACTTCCAAATCTTTTTTTAAATGTAATTTATTCATAAAATTAGGATAAGAGCTTAAAAATATTTTATTTTTACTTAATTTATTAATTTTGCCCAAAGTTTCGGAAATATTGTGAATAATATTCATTTGATCAATGCCAGATGGAATCAAGACCTCTTGATTGTCATTATGCTTAGCTTCAAATTTGATTCCTTTGTCTAATCGATTTTTAACAAAAAGTGATAAATTATGTTTTGATTCAACTGAAATCTGACCAGTGTAATAACCAAAAGGAAAATTAGCAGCATATACAGCTCCGGATCCTTGGCCTTTCCATCTAAAATATACTGATTTTGTCTGTCTTGAAAAATTAGTTCCCCGCCAACAAATAAAATCTTTTATTCCAACTTGGTTTAAGAGGACTGGCAATTGGGCACTAAAACCAAAAGTGTCCGGTAAATAACCAATCATCATCGGTTGCCCATATTTACACTTAGAATCCATTATACCAATCACCAGATTTCTAATAATTGCCTCTCCTGTTGGAAGTAAAGCATCTGTTTGGGTATACCAAGGTCCAATAAAAAGTTGTTTACGATTTACCAGTTTTTTTATTCTTTCAACTGCTTCTGGGTGCATAGAAGTATATTCATCAATTATTGATATCTGCCCATCAAAAGTAAAATTTGCTTCCGGATGTTGTTCAAGTTCATCCAAGACATCTGAAAAAAGCTGATCACTTAATACTTGCGCATCCTGAGTCGTAAAATACCATTCACGATCCCAGTGAGTATGATTTACAAAATGAACTTTAACCACTTTAATACCTCCTCGTGCTGAAACTATGGCCTATACGTCAAATTTAAAATATAAACTAAACGCCTACTCTATATTTAAAAAACATAAGTATCAGCCATCAGACGACCAATACTTATTTTTGACTAATCAAATTTAATATCAATATCGGTTTCATCTAATGATTCTTTATCCTCTGATGAGTGGTCATTAAAATCAACCAACAATGGCGCTAAAACTCCAATAGTAAGAGCACAAACCAATAATCCAATCAAATAAGCCCACCCATTGTGAACGGTTACAAATCCATATACACCACCAACAGGGGGAATTTTTGCTTGCGCTCCTAAAATAACAGCTGTTGATGAACCAATAGCACCTGCTAGCATATTGACAGGAATCAATTTTAAAGGACTTACAAGAGTAAATGGAATCGCACCTTCAGTAATACCGATAAATCCCATAAACCAATCACTATGACCTGCATCAAGCAGTTCTGGCGAAAAACGTTTTTTAAATAATGAAGTAGCAAAAGCGTATCCTAAAGGAATACCTGCAATTGCAACGTTAACAATCATAGCCGGTGCATAAATTTTTTCAGCTAACAAAACATTTCCAGCCATCCATGCAGCTTTATTAATTGGACCGCCTAAATCTGAACCAATCATAGCCCCCATAATCAAAGCCAAAATAAACGAACTGGTGCCATTGGTACACATAACTTTAATCCAAGCAACTAATGATTCATTGATCCAAACTAACGGAGTTTTTAAAACAATTCCCATAACAATTGCAACTGACAGTGTAGATAAAAGAGGTACAACAACTAAAGGCATTATTGATTCATACTTTTCACTAACATGAATTTTATTATGGCACCAACGAGCAACATAACCGGCCACAAAGCCTGCAACTAAAGCGCCTAGAAACCCCGCCTTGATTTCAGTAGCAAATGAACCGCCTATAAATCCGGCTGCCAAAGCTGGTTTATCGCCAATCGCATAAGCCACGTATCCCGCTAAAACCAAATTGACTAAACCGACACCGATCCAACCAATATTTTCTATTTGTACCATGTAAGACCAAAAACCTGTTTTATAGACATCAATATTAGTAATGCCGAAGCACAGACCCAGTAATTTAGGAATTGCAACAACTAATGCACCACCAATTACGACTGGCAACATATATGAAATGCCAGTCATCAAAAAACCTTTCCAATCTGAGAATAGCTTTTTCATTTAAATCCCTCCTGGTTTTGCAATCATGCTTTTTTTCTTGCAGCTACGGCTTTAATACATTTATCAATTACTGCTTTGGGCTTTTTAATACACATATTTATATCAACCCTTAAAACTGGTTTTTCTTTGAACCTTTCCATTTTTTCAATTTTTTGATCAGAACCGATTAAAACAAAATCTGCACTTTGAGCCTCCTCAAAAGTAATTTCATTTTTTAATCCCATTGCTCCTTGTTGTTCAACTTTTGCTTTAAGCGACATTTCTTTTGCTGCTTTTTCCAATGCTTTAGCCGCCATAGGTGTATGTGCTAATCCAGCAGGACATGAAGTAATTGCTACAAAATCCATAATTATTCCTCCTCTAATTTCAAAATCTTCAAAACTTTTTCTTTATCTTGACATTTATCCAAAGCTTTTCTTTTATTTTCATCGATTAAAGAACTAGCAAATTCCGATAAAATTTCAAGATGTTCTTTTACTTCATTCTTTGGTGCCAAAAGTGCAATAACTTTATCTACATGTGAATCATCAAAAGTTGGCCAATCGCTTAATGGCTTAATTAGGCTCACATATATAACTCCAGAATACTGAATATCTTTTGATATAGCATGCGGCATAGCGATGCCGTTTTGCATTCCTGTTGATGATTGATTTTCACGTGCTTCAAAAGCATTAAAAATCAAATCTTTGTTTTTGCCCAGCATAAGTATCTTGGCTTTTCCAGATATAAATTCTAAAACTTCTTGCCGGCTTGAAAGATTTTGATTTAAGTAAATATGATTCAAATCAAACAGTTCAGTCATTTAAACTAATTCATCTCTTTTCTTATATTTTCATACAGTTCCGATGAAGTTCTGGATCTAATTAGACGTTTGATGCCCTCTTTACTTCGAATTAGGTCATAGAAATATGAATATATATTATCTAAGTTATTAGATACTGTTTTATCTAAAGCAACAAAGAAACATAATTTTACCTCATCATTTGACCAAATTATTCCTTTTGGGGTTGAAAGAACACCTATTACAGGATGGATGACTTCTTTTATATTTCCATGAGGAATTGCGATAATGCCTAAACTAGTTGATGATAATCTTTCTCTTTCAATTGCAGATTTCTGCATATTAGAAGTCACAAATCCTTGATGATATAGTCTATCTGTCAATGAAACAATTGCTTGCTGCCGATCAATTTTTTCATTCTCGATAATGATACAATTTGGGTTAATCATTTTTATAAAAAAGTTATCTAAATACTTTCTTTTCTCAATCTCATCAATTGAATTCTTGATGATTTCAAGGTTCTTATCATTTAAAAATGGAGGTACCTGAAGAACTTTTATTTTACTCGTTGATAAAGGAATTGTTGATAAAATTATATCCGCTTCAATTCCATTCTCAATTAATTTCTGAACAGATAAAAGCTCCAAAGATAATTTTCTCCCAAAATGTTCAATTATTTGCTGTTTTAACAGAACAGCGGTTCCATAACCTGTACTGCAAACAATAGCAATTTTGATTTTTTGATTATTTTTAGATTCACGTTCAATATAAGATTCAAAATGCAGAGCAATATAACAAATTTCATCTTCGTTAAACATTACTTGATATTCCTTTTGCAAACTTACCGCTAAGCGACTTGCTTCATCAATTGCTAGCGGAAATTTGAGTTTTATTTGTTTCGTGTATGGGTTTTTAATATAAATGTCCAATTTGCAACGTTTTATTGCTGGCAATAAGTGGATTACTAAATTTTTTATTAAAAGTTCATCATAACTGCTAAGTTCCTCTTTCAGAAAATTTGTTAATTTATCTGAAGGTTGTGAAATATTACCTGCAGATAATTCACTGCCTTTTATAGCAATGATATGAATATTTAAATACTTTATTTCATTTTCCGGAATCTTACAATTAAAGTTTTTTTCAAGAAGTTTAACCAGCTGTGTTGTTTCCAAAATAACTTCAACTTTTCGATCAATTAAGGGATTGTCATTAATGGTTTCTCCATCTTTTATACGTTGAACAGCAACGATTGAATGAATTAGCAAAGATTCATATTCATATTCATTAATATTCAAATTGGCTTTTTTAATAAATTCGGCTAAAATCAATTGCATTTTTCTCACATTTGATTCTTGAATATACTTTGTCAATGCTGGAGGAATATTAAAGTTTCGAGTAAACTTTTCATCATGTTTTCTTTGATTAACTGTCGTTACCCAAAAACTTTTTATCACTCTTGCTGTTAAATCATTATTACTCTTGTTATCCCCATCTAGAAAAATTCCTTTTACATTACTAGAAATCTTTATTCCAAAACTTTCTTTTAGTTTATTTAATTCACGAATCAAAGTACTTCGACTGATAAAAAATTTATCAGCTAAATCATCCAATAATATTGTTTTTTTATTTTTTAATAGAAAATCTAATATTTGCATTTCACGTGAGCAACTATCTGCTTCATTTAAAGAAATTTGAAAACTTTCTTTTAGTTTAGAAACATTTCCTTTAAAATAAATGCCCACGTTTCTTTTACGTACTAATTCAACCCCAAAAGAACTGCATTTTTTTTGAATTTGATCAAGATATTTAACAATTGTTTTACGTGATAAACCAGTATATTCAATTAATTGATGATAGTGAACTTTTGAATTAACCATAATAAAACTGACTATTTCATTCATTGTTTTATTGGTTGAAGCCATAATTTTTTCACCTTCTTTCTATATTCCTATTATAATGTAAGCCTTTTTACAATTTAATTCCTAAAAACTACACTATTCATTAGTGCCTCCAAATTATAACCAACCGTTAAGCGGGTGTTTGCCCCAAAGCCCCATGTACTTGCCAGCGTCTCAAGACACTAGCTTTTTTATATCAAAGCTAAACTACATTTGTCACTTTTGCTACCGCTTGATCATGTTTTTTCTTGACCTTGAATATATTTCTTGATGGTTGTTTCATTCATTCCAACCATACTTACATAATTTCCAACCAAAAATGACGATTTCCAAATTTATACTCGTCGTTTGTAGAATTAAGTTAGAAACAAAAAAAGCCATTTGTGATAGATTTTTAAATATCCCATAAAACTTGAAACACTTAATTTCGGTGGAATGCTTAAAAGCAAATGCACATAGTTTGGCATCATATGACCTTCCAGAACTTTCCCCCTTTTATACTGACATAACAATCTAATATCATTTTGCAAATCTCGTCGATATTGATTATATATGATTTTTCTTCTATACTTTGGTGTAAAGACGATATGGTATTTGCATAACCATTTTGTATGTTCAAGACTATTTAACCTGTTCGCCAATTTTTAGCGTCCCCTTTCGATTTTTAAATGTTTGGCTTTGACACCTACATTTTAAATCTTATGGGGGCGTTTTGGTTTAACCGTTTGTTTTTCCACCCGCAAAGCAGGTGGTTTTTTGTTTCGCACGCAAGCAAGCTCAACTAGGTCTAAAGACAATAACAAAACCTCCAAAGGTAGATTTTTAAAAATCCACTTTGGAGGTTGATTTAATTTAACTTAATTTTGGAACAACCTTTTCTTACATTTCACTTTAAATTCCATCTGAAAAATCATCATCTTGCTGCAAAGCAAGATTCTTCTTAACAAAAGAACGCGTGCCGACTTTACTCAATCCAATTAATTGTTCCGCCATATCAGCAGCTGAATGTGAATAAGATTTTAACTGCATCCCTACCTCAATCAAAGACCCAATATTACAACCAGCAACTACCGCTGCATCATTATTGTTATCACTGACGACAACTGCTCGTTTAAAGGGTGTCCCACCAAAAAGGTCACAAAAAAATACCGTTTTATCACCATCCGCCAATATCGCCTTAAACTCATTGTCGAGCTCACTTTCACTTTTGCCTTCAGTAAAGTTAACGTATTTAATCTCCTCGATTGGCCCCATTAACAGCTCAACAGTTGATTTGATTCCCTCAGCAAATTTTCCATGACCAGTTACTACTATCTTCATTTTACAAAACTCCTAACCAAGATAAGAAAATTGCTAAAACAAAAGTCATCACAATCAACAAAACTGGACTCGTATTCTTCTTTTTAAGCAGCCAATATAATAAGAACGTATACCCAAGTGGCAAAATATTAGGAAAAATCCGGTCAAAAAATTGTGTTTGGATTGAGATTGAATGACCTGATGCAACATGAATTTTCGTTTTAACCGAAATTGAAACATAAGTTGCAATCAAACCGCCAATAACTGTACAACCCAATATTCCAGCAGCACGAGAAACAATCGCTGAATTTTCACGAATTTTAGTGATTGCTCTTGCACCAGTATTATAACCAATATGAGCAATTGGAATTCTCGCCAAAAACATGAGTACATAGACCATGAAGAAGATTAATGGCCCTAGAATGCTCCCACTTTTAGCAAATGAAGCAGTAATCCCGGCAACAATTGGCAAATTGGCAAAATTGTAAACCACGTAATTGCATCACCAATCCCTGCTAAAGGTCCAAACAACGCAATTCGTAATCCATCAATCGTTGATCTTTTTTCATTATTTTCTTCAAGCGATGCCTCTAATCCCATTAAAAATGGTGCCGCATAATTATTAGTATTGATAAATTGTAAGTTAGCCGTCATCGCCTTAGCTAAACCATCTTTATCTTCTTGATAAACTTTTTTTAGCGTCGGCAGAATTGCCATGGTCCAGCCATCAGCTTGCATTCTTTCATAGTTGAAAGCTGACTGGTTAAAAATTGAGCGAACAGCCATCTTGGTAATATCACGTTGGGTTAATTTTCCCCGCTGCTTTTTGGTTTCTTTAGATTCCATCGCTGCCATCCCCTCCCATGCTACTTTCGTCAATCTTTTCTAATAATTTTTTCTGGTTAGCTTTTTCTTTCTTGTCACGGTAATAAACAATCATTGCTAAAGAAAAACCAATGACCGCCACTGGCATTAAGTTGCTGAACTTAATAAAGCAGGCTGCGGCAAATCCTAATAACAAATATGGTACAAATTCAACTTTAAGCATGCTCTTAAGAAGTAAGCCAAAGCCGACAGCCGGTAAAATATTCCCAGCAATTTTAAATCCATGACTCAACCAAACCGGCATTGAATTTACTAATTCCTTCATTGGAGCTTGGGCACCATAAGCACAAAGAAAAGTTACAATTCCATATGTCAAACCAACAATCAATGTTGGCAACAAGGCCAAGCGGGCAAACTTCTTGGTTTCGGCATTTTTGGCATAAACATCCAACTTTTTGGTAAAAAGTGAAAAAGCTGAGTAGTAAAATAAAATTATATATTGCATTAAAATACTGAATGGTAACGACAAGCCGATTGATGCTGCTGCTGATTTGCCAGTTGTAAAAGCTAAAACAACCGTCATGACGCCGGCTAAAACTGGGTTAGGCGGCTGAGTTCCACCAACCGGAGTCAAACCAGCAAAAGCTAATTCAGTCAAGCCACCAGCAATAATTCCCAGGCGCAAATCACCAAGTATCAATCCGGTAACGGTACAAACAATCATTGGCCGAAAAATATAAAAACCTTCTAACCAAAAATCAATTCCCGCTACGACAGTGAAAATCGAAATTAAAATGCCTTCCATTAATGTAATCTGCACTTTAAATCACATCCCTTATTGATTGCTTCTTATCTTCTGGAACCTCCTGAACATAGACATCTACACCCTGATCAGCCAAAAATAATAAGTCATCTTTGTCTGCTTGATCCATATAGGTATATTTTGTAACTTGTGTTTTACCTTCTGAATAATGCATATTGCCGATGTTCACCTGATCAATTGGTACACCACCTTCAACCAGCCG
The DNA here is from genome assembly GCF_029916425.1 of Liquorilactobacillus sicerae. Taxonomy (GTDB): domain Bacteria; phylum Bacillota; class Bacilli; order Lactobacillales; family Lactobacillaceae; genus Liquorilactobacillus; species Liquorilactobacillus sicerae. Next base: position 121,982 of record NZ_JAHAVQ010000006.1, read on the forward strand.
TCGAACATCCTGTGGCGTTCTAACAACTAAAAAGATTTTCTGACGGGGACTTGCCCGAAAAATATTTTTGATTGTCTTTTCAACTGTCCAAAATCTAATCCCCACTCCCGAAGTTTCAGCCGTTGCGGCCATTAATTGCTGCTGCAATTCATCTTGTGCCGTATCGTCATTAACAACTAACAGTAAGTTTGCGCCAATTGAAGAAGTCCACACAACGCCGACTTGTCCATGAACTAAACGGTTATCGATTCTGGTTAAAACAATTTGTGGTGTATTCATATAAGTAACCTTCCTTAAACTAGATAATGTACATAATTAAATCACCAACTGCGATTGCGTGCCCGTAAAAAGAAATTTTTTCAATTCCTTCATTTCTCTCAAAGCCTCTGAGATACACGTTAACTAACGGATCACCACGACTTAAGTCAAATAATTTCTGTGATTTTTTATCAATTACTCCAGAAACTATCTTTGTTGTGAAACGAGCATTAAAACCAAATTTCTTTCGTAAAAAAGCAAATAAATCGTTATTTAAAATTTCCGATAAATAAATTTTTTGGAAACGATTAAATAACAAGTAACTTTCAAAATAAAAACACGGCTTTTGATCGGCATAGTACATAATTCCAATATTATAAATATATGTGTCTTGACTTAAATTCATGATTCCACGAATTTTCTTCAAAGAACCATCAACAATTAAATCAAAATGAATAACTTTAAAGCCAAAATCAAGACCCATACTCTCAATGATTTTTCGAATGTTTAAGTACTTTAATCCAATGCCATCCTCATCATCATTTGTTTTAACAAAAGATCCTTGGCCTTGCTTTTTGAAAATATATTTTCTCTTTTCGAGTTCTGCCAATGCCCGTCGAACTGTAATGCGACTAACATGATACAAATCACATAACTGATTCTCTGAAGGTAACTTATTTCCTTCAGGAATCGTTCCAGATTCAATTTGATAAATTAAATCATCTAACATTTTTTGATATAGTGGCTGCACGCGCGCCATTAGGATCACCCTAACTTGTTATATATTTATAACAACCACACTTGTATTTAAGCACCATTTTGTCTGGCTGTCAACGCTTTCAGTAAGAGAATAATATTAATAAAATGTATCCACTTGCAAGTATAGTTATCAAACTAATTATGTCATAAAATCTCTGAAAACAATTTCTTTGAAAAATCACTGCTGATTAAAGCCGATTAATACAATCATTCTATATTATTTGAGCTTTTATTTAAACAACTGAAACCTTGAATTGTCAAATTAAGTGCAACACCTTATCAAAATTGACCTCATATGGTGTGCGCCAATCCATACCCTTTTTTGGACGAAACTTACCTCGATGACATAATTTATGAATAGCGCCACGATTTCCGTGACTTAAGCCATGTTTATCAAATAGCTCTATTGGTACAATCTCGAAAAATGAAGATATCGTAAGCATTCAAAATGAGTACGCACAAAAACTAACAAATAAGCTTAAGACTGTTTCTAAGCCTCAAGTTCATAATAGCAGACAGCTGCAAAAATCATTTAGAATAAAAAATTAAAAAAATGACTGTACTCCAATTAAGTTAAAGCTATAATTTGGGATACTGAAGCCTTTTGGGCAAACGGTCAATTATTAGGTGCTTGCTCCCAATTTACAATCTAAGTGCAACAAATAAAAAATATACAAATAAGCCATGGAGGCCTAAACTTAAAGTACTCAATGACTCTAAAGAAAGGACATCCCCATGACTTATAATCCAGGAATAACTATCAAAAAACATTAACAGTAACATTTACCAGAAGAAAGAGGCAAAATTGAAGCCTACTTGAAGGCTAGAAAACTTCAAGTAGATATTGCTAGTTTAATTGGATGCAGCCGCGTACCATTTCTCATGAAATCAAGTGTGATATCAGTTCAACAACTTAACTTTGACTATCTTTTTTTCATGATTTTTTATTTTTTTACAATGAAATTTGACATTGCAACCGCAATAGTAACACCTAAGCCTAATGGTAAAATTGCCGAATAATTCAAATGACTGATCTCAAAAAGCATCATTAAAGCCATCAATGGTGCCTGTTGTGAAGCAGCAAGCAAACTACAACCACCTAAAATACTGCACTGCCAAATAGAAATATTTGGCAAAAATGATTGCAAACTCAATCCCAGTATTGCTCCTAAAGCAGCTCCAACTGCAATTGAAGGCGTAATCGTACCACCCGAAGCCCCACTTTTAATCGTTAAAATCGTTACGATCACTTTTAAAATTGCACCCAATAATAACAACCAGATCAGTTTGCGACTGGTTGTATCAATCGCTAACTGTGCCAACGCACGACCATTACCCATGATCTGCGGAAAGACTAGCGAGATCAAGCCAGTCAAAAAAGCTACGACAGGTAATTGCCATAAAATGCTGTTTTTATTGGTTCGAGCTTGACCCGCTTTTTTAAAAGCATTGCGAAAAAGGCCACCAACTAGTCCACATAAAGGAGCCACAATTATAACTAAAATGAGAAACTTGAATGAAAAATATTGACTGCCAACTCGATAGTATGGTCCGAAGCCTTTCACGAGAGTACCGATCATCATTGAAATTGACGACATCGTTAAACTAACTAAAACAATCTTTTTAGAAACCTTTTTTAACAACATTTCTACACAAAATAACATTCCTGTTAAAGGCGCACTGTAAACTCCAGCAAAACCGGCACCAGCTGCAGCTGCAAGTAATAACTGCTGATCATCTTTTGATAGGTTCAATTTAAGCCGTTGCAAAAGCCGCTCCCATAACTGCGACAGCATCACCCCTGCTTCACGAGGCGCTAGTTCTTTGCCAATCGAGCCACCAGTTCCAACGTAAAAAATCTGTGTCATAACATGAATTGCTGTTTGAATCGGAGGCATTTGCTGACCAGTAAGTGCTTTATTGATTGAAATCGTCGGTTTAAATTTAGTTCTTAAGTACCACCAAATAATAGCTGCTATCATTCCACCTAAAAGGACTGATACTAATCGCTGTTCTGGCAAAACAGTTGTAGCAACTGGTTGCTTAACACTTTCTTGAAAAGCTAGAAAAATCTTTTCGGTCATATCAAGCAAGATACTTAACAATAACGAACTGATCCCAACGATTACTCCTAACATAATAGTAGAAAAAAATAAAATCTGGTTTTCCCTTTGACGTATATTATTCACGCAGACACAACCTAACTTATAAAGAATTGATTTTAGCAAATATTTTAGGAACTAATCGTAATAAGCTCAGATCTGTTGCAGGACCGGCAATCAACGACAAACTGAAATCATGACCATTCAGTCCTATTGGCAATACCACTTGTGGCAAACTTGCTAAACCAGCAATACTTGTCAATTCTTGTGTCTGCTGCCGAATCTTTTCTACTTTTTTGAAAGGCAAATCCTTGCGCAGTGCCTCAGATGATGTTGTTGGAATGATCAGTAATGATTGATTACTTAACTTTGCCGCCATCGCTTCAGCATATTCATTTTTTTGCTGTTCTTCGATTCTCAAAATTTGTTTGTCATTTAGTTGCGAAGCATAACGAAAATGATCAGCAATATCTGGACCAATTTGGTCAAAATGTTGTGTGATCCATGATCCATAATTTTCCCAAACTTGATAACCCTGGAGATCTCGAAATAATTTTTGTAATTTGTCTGGTTGGCAATGCTTGGGAAATTCAAAAAGTCGTACTTGTTGAGCTGATAATTGCAATACTGCAGCTAACTGATAAATCTTAGCCAAATAAGCTTTTTGATCCGCAATTGGTACACCTGTTGTTAAATAATAAAGCTGTGTAGGTATTAATTGCTCTTTTCCTTCATATAAATACTGCCCGACCTGTTGTAAAACTTCCGGAGTGTTAGTTAATAAACCGACAGTGTCAAAGCTAGGTGCTAACGGAGCAACTCCAGTCAACAAATTTAACGTATGGGTAGGTCTAAAACCAAAGATCCCACAATAACTTGCCGGCACCCGAATTGATCCGCCTGTATCAGTCCCAAGCGCAAAGTCAACCAATCCTTGAGCCACTGCAGAAGCTGAACCAGAACTTGAACCACCAGTATAACAAGCTGGATGTTTGGGATTAAGTGGTGCTCCGTAATGAAGATTGCTGCCCTTGATTGAAAACATAAATTCATCACTAACAGTGACTCCCTGCAAAATCGCTCCATGTTTTAGCAATCTAGTAATCGCCAAAGCTGTTTGGTTTGCCGGTTTTTGAATTGCACGCCAAGTTGGATTGCCCAGGCCGGTTTTAAAACCTTTTAACTGAAAAACATCTTTAACTGAAAAAGTCAGACCAGTTAGCGGCCCCTTAATCTTAAAATCCAACTGAAAATCAGGATCAACGTAAGCTGTTTGTTTCGATCCCATGACATTAAAGCCTCCCTTTTTGTGCAAACTCGGTTGCCAGCTGGTGATACATTTTGGCATAAATGTCAGGCCGAAAATCGCTTTTCCCTTGCAATAAAGGATTTGGCTCATAAATATAACGAGATGCTAATGATAAGTCGATCGTTGTCAGATTGATCCTGGACTCATTCGCCTTAGGGTCAGTATAACGACCACCAATATAATAATAGGCTTCTAGGGTATCTTCTCCTGGTCCAACCACACTGCTGCCGCCCCAAAAATCATTGTATAAATCTTTGCCGCCTAAATTAGCAGATGCTACAAAAATACAATCACGAATCACACCAGCTTCAATATTAGCATTTGCCAAATACTTACCGCGAATTTTTGAAGTTGCCGTAATATTTACGTACAAACGGCATCCTTTGGCAGCATAAAAACGCATTAATTCTGGGAAAGTCCAGGTATCATAACAAATTGCACAACCAACTGGTCCCCAAGGTGTTGCAATAATTCTGGGGCTATTTCCCCGAGTAGCCCAGTTTGGCTCCAGTCCTGGAAGATGCATCTTACGGTAACTGCCAATCAAGCCTTCTGGTCCAAAAATTGCCATTGAATTGTAAATTTTGTTAGTCGTTTGATCAATTTCTGGCATACCAACAAAAGCATAAACTTGATATTTTTTGGTAACTTTTTCTATTTCTGCAGTTGCTGGTCCAGGAATCGATTCTGCCAACTTATATTGCATCTTCTCTTCAAAACTTTTTTGTGATTGATCATCATAACCGGTCAGTGCCATTTCTGGCAATAAAACAAAATCGGCACCTCGTTTGGCGCTACTTTCGATCAATCCTAAGATTCGATTTAAATTTTTCTCTTTTTGGCCCCATAAAGCATGAAATGTTATGACAGCAATATTTGCAATGTCTTTCAATTAAAATCAACACCTTCCACTTTTATAAGTTAATGAACTGCTTTTTGTTTCACATCATTAGTTGCAAGAAAAGCGATACCACCAACCAGCAGCAAAATAGCTCCTAAGTAAAAACCAACAGTCATATTACCGAACTGATCTGACAACCACCCAGTGATATAAGGTGCTAAAACAGATCCGGACATACCTATAAAGTTATAAGTTGAAAGTGTAGTTGATAGACGAACTTGACCAGCTTGTTTAGTTACAAATGAAACTAAAATCGGATCAATTGCTAATTTACCCGATAAACCATAAACAATTAATGAGATAATTAAAACAATTCTTGAATGTGTAAAACCAACCAAAAGTAATGAAACTACGGCAAAAGAAATTAAAATCCAAATTAAAGTTTTTGTGTGTTGATATTTATCATACAATTTAGCAAACATCAAAGCTCCTGGAATTGAAGCCCAAGGAACTAGAGAAGAAATAAAACCAACAGATGTTCCTTGAAAACCACGCTCTTCTTCTAAAAATTGGGGCAGCCAAGTTAAAACCACGTAATATGCATATATAGAACAAAAACATAAGAAAAATGCTAAGACTAAATTTCGATTCGTAAAAATATCACGAATTTGATGTGAATTAATATTTTGACTATTTAAATTAACTAATTCTGTTTTCTTAGCTTTCGAATAATGAGTTTCTTTTAAGGTCATGAAAAGCAGACCAACTATCAACGTTGGAATAGATATTATGAAAAACGGAATACTCCAGTGTTGATGATGTTGAAGTACTAAATAGCTCGAAAGAAGATATCCACCTGATGATCCAAATGCCATCCCGCTATTAATAATTGCAGTACCAAGTGTCAACTTAGAAACTGGTATGGTTTCTCCAGATAAAGCATATTGCGGTCCATAATAGCTAGCTTCTCCGATTCCTGCCATTGCTCTTATAATTAAGAAAGTCCCGAAGGCTGTTACAATCCCAGAAAAGAATGTCATAACAGCAAACAAGATAAATCCTAAAGTAATCATAATTCTTCTGCCAACTTTATCTGCTAAAATGCCAAAAGGAACTTGAAACAAAGTATATGCGAGGAAGAAGACACTACTTATCAACCCCAACTGTGCATTATTAAGTTGAAACGTTTTAGCTATCTGCGGCATAACAGGATTTAGGATAGTACGATCTGCATAAATTAAAATCCAACCTAAAAAGCAGAGCACAACAACTTTCCACCAGTAACGCTCTGAGACTTTAGAACCATTAGAACTAGTATCTTGAGTAGATTTGTTAAAGTCTGAGTTCAAAGCACTTTTCATAATATTTGCCTCCTAATCAATTTTTACTTCTCAATAGCATAATGTAATGTTATGTTATATAACATATAATAAGCATCTCCAAAATAATTTAAATGGCAGAGGTGTATAAATATTATTCATTTTTTATCTGCATGTGATAAAACATAACGTGGGAGGCTTTTATCATGATAATTTTGAATGACTTATTGGCAAAGTTACCTCAGAATTCTTATAATTATTTAAATCCTGATGGGGAGAACCACATTATTTCAGAAGTTATGGTTATGGCATCCCCAGATATTAAGAACTGGATAATTCCGAATGAACTGATATTGACAAGTTTTTACGGTCTTGATGCAAACCAAAAAGAAAAATTGATTATCTCTTTAAAAAACCACCAAGCTGGGGGCCTGGTGGTCAAAAAAAATGAATATTTGAAAAAAATACCAACTGAACTAATAGCCTTAAGCCAACACATTGGCTTGCCGTTAATCGAAATCCAGAATATAAAATATCGTGAAATAATAAATTCATTTACTCAATTAAAAATTAACTCAATTCAAGGTATTGAAGCTTACTTAGATCAATATTGGGAGCATATCTTTAGAAAACTGCTGTCAGAGGAACTGACAAACAAAGAAAAAGAGCTACTATTCAACAAATTGTCGATAAAAGAAAAAGATAATCTTCGTTTAATTTCTCTAAGAGATCTCAATTTAAGTTTTAAAATATTCAAAATAATTATTAACACTGTAATTAATTGTGATAGGGACGCTATTCTAGGATTTATCCAAGACAATCTTTATATTTTAATAAATGAGAATAAATACAATTTAATACGTGAACAATTAATCACTATTAAGAATGCTCACTTTATTGCTGGAGATTTATTTCAAATAAACAACTTCATAAAAGCCAAAAATGATTTATCAAATATTAGAAAATTAACTAATTGCTTGAGTTTTCACCAGAACTTTATTAGTTATGAAAATCTTGGAATTAATAAATTATTTATTAGTTTGCCAACAAATACCTTAATAAGGACATTATTGACCAAAAAATTACAAAAATTTTGGCAAGAAAATCCAGATCTTTGTAAATCCCTGAGAACTTATTTTAACTCAAGTCTAAATATCACTATGGCAGCAAAGAAATTGTATATTCATCCCAAAACTTTGACATATCGTTTGCATAAGGTTGAAAAAATATTAACTGTCGACCTAAATAATACAAGTGAAATTGTAAATTTAAACATTTGTCTAAACCTTCTTTATTTGCAAGAAAAAGGATTTTTTGTTGGTTAGGAGGTAGTGTCAATAAAAAATTAAAAAGACGACAGCATCTAAAATTAGGCTAAAGCTATAATTTAGATGCTATCATCTTTTTGGCAAATAATTGTTTATTAGGAGTTTACTAACAACCAACTTTTAGTAATCATCATCTTTCTGGCGTTTTAATTCTTCCAAATATTCTGAAGCCCCCTCGTGATAATCATTGTACTTTTCAACTATGTCGCTGTCTTCACTTTCTGGATCAAGGATCTCAAAATAGCAGGCAGCGTGGAAAACACGACTTTCCCTTCGATAAGCAAAGAAATTAATGATTAGCACATTCGTTTGTTTTTCAACCATAACTTTCAAGGCATTAGTTTTTCCGATAAAATCTGCCCGAAGGAAGCCATCTTCAACAAATTCCTCTGTATCACTCTCACGAACATTGACGACTGGAAAGGAACCCATTTCATTAAATTCACTGGACAAAAACAAGGTCGCATCATACTCTTTTAATTTAAAACAAGTTGCCAACAGTTTGTAACCAGTCTTATCATTTTCAAGAACTGATGGCTGAAATTCTTTTAAATCAACCACGCCGTAATATTGGTCACCTACTTTGAAATTAAAAAGATCTGGATCGTTCCGCAATTCAAGTCTGATCATTTCACGCTGCAAAGCGCTCGGATAAGTTAAAATCAAGACTTTATCCTGATAATAAGCGCTAAAAGCTGCTTCCGGCAATTCCATTTTGAGGAACTTATGGGCAACTGTTAAATTAGTTACATCAAGAAATTCAATTTTCGATTGTTTCATTAAGATTACTTCCTTTCTTTTTGGCTCTATATATTAATACGTAAACTTTTAAAAAGGCGCATTTTTTTTGAAAGTTTTTTTGAAATTAATTAATCGGCATTACATATATAGAAAACCCAAAGGAAATTGAACGGATGAACAAAATTTTAGATCCGGCCTGGAGCATTTTAAGGTTTTTAAAAGAATGCAACTTAAGGTCACCAAATTATTGCTTAGGTCTGATCATTCATCTATGAGTGTATTTTATGGATTACGTTTCTCCGTATCACCAGTACTTAGGATACAAAACCAAACGAAAAATCCAAACAATCCGCTGATTACTACCACTTTTGGGACTGATGAATTAATTCTTGATGCTTTGAATCATCACGTCGGATCATCCTCAGGATCGGCGGCAGCGCAACTAATGATGGCGGAGCTGGTATGGGGAGCTCGTTTACTGACCAAAAACGGACAGCCAATACTGCTTGGCGGCGGCAACTTAAACCAACTTGATCATTTAGATATCTCACAAGTCAATTCGCGGATCGCTAAAACGGAAATCTTGATTGCTTCGGACGTGACCAATCCTTTAACTGGCAAAAACGGTGCTTCAGCGGTTTTTGGCCCGCGATAACCAGATCTTTGATGCAATTTTCTCTTCTCCCGCTGGTGCGAAAAATCTTCAACGAGCATTCGCCGATTCAAAACATGATATTCAACAAACTGCTGAAAATATTGCTCGTTTAATCAAAACTGTCAAACAACATTAAAAAATAGGATATCCGTCAAAGCGTATGTAAACGGCTAATAATCGCTCGCTACAAAAGCCTGCGTATTAAAAGATCCATTTTGATCTGAACAACATTAGGTTTATCTGTCATAAAAACACCTCATCATTTCATCATGATGAGGCAATTTTACTGCCAAAGCGCTGGTGATTAATAGACGGTCGATTATTAGGTGCTTACAATAGTTCAGCATTTTTTGTAGTTGCGAACGATCAGTACCTTTACCAGAAACTTCCCCCTAAAATACTTTGGACACTCCAGTATTTTTTATTGCTCAAGTTGACGTGCTAAATTGTGATCTTAGGTACTAACACGCGCAACCAATTTTAGTCATTTTTCAGAACACATCTGAATCACTTATATGCAATTAGTAATAATGCACTTTCTAGATAGTTACAAAAGGGTACACCGCAAATGTACATTTGTTAACTTTTAATCATTTTGTAGTCGCGTTATAACACTAAATAGATGAAAATTGGCTTTTAAGTTAAATTTTAAAATAAACACTGAAAAAACTGTCATAACTTAATGCTTTTTTCAGTGCTTATTTATTTCTGGAGAATTGTTATATTAATATAGAGAGTAAAAGTAACAATAGTGCAAATGCAAACAAATACGAAAGAAGATTTTATAATGTTGAAAGCTATACAATTGTTTATGGTTCAATCATGGGAATTCATTTTAAATATAATCCAATGGATTAGCATTCATATATCGGTAGGTTGGTTAGCATTCGGATTAACATTGATAACATTTCTAAGAAATAGTCACAAGAAACTAAGGCAATCTTTTGAATACTCCTCAGGAAGTAATGATTTTGAGACGGCTATTGTTGTATATAATGGCAGTGTAGGAACAGAGGCTTCGCAACTGCTAGGGATAATGGTTACAAACAGGAAGTTCTATCTATATCGCAAGTTATTACCATACATCATTAGAACGAAGCTTAGGTTTTACAAGGACAATAATAGTAAGACTATACACACAACAAAGTCTTGGGTATACCATATACTTTCCAAGAACTTTAAAAATCAAGATGAAGATAAAGGGATATACCCTTACCTTGAAATGGTGAATATCCAAAATGGTGATGAAATCACAGAGACAGGTTTTATTCCCATCAAGAGCCACGAAATGAGAACTATCGTTATTCTCAAAGGCCACTTTTTAGACGCAGTTAGGAATCGCCTTATGTGTAATCACAGGTTCTGGTGCAAAAAATTCAGTTTAACTTATTTTGGGTATAATTAGCCTAAAAGGTGAGGCAGATATGATGAAAAATTATTTTAAAGGTCGGCATTTCCAACAAGACATTATTTTGGTAGCTGTTGGTTACTACTTCAGATTTAATTTGAGTTATCGTGATGTCGTTGAGATTTTACGTGATCGTGGAATTACTGTTCATCATACAACGATTATGCGCTGGGTTCATCACTACGGACCATTCTTTCAGGTGTTGTGGCGTCGGCATAAACATTCAGCTTCTCAAAGTTGGCGAGTGGATGAGACTTACATCAAGGTTAAAGGTCAATGGTGCTATTTGTATCGCGCCATTGACAATCAGGGATTAACGCTAGACTTTGAGTTACGTAAACATCGTGATTATCAGTCCGCTTACCATTTCTTGAAACGATTATTAACGACCGATGGTCGTCCCAATTGTTTGGTAACTGACCAATATGGTGGAACTTTAAAAGCCATTAAGCAAGTGATTAAAGACGGCTTATTGGAGAAAGCAAATCATCAATGTTCCAAATATCGCAATAATCTAATTGAGCAAGACCATCAATTCATTAAAAGACATGGGTTTGCTCAGCTGGTTTTCAAACTATCCGAACTGCCGCTAAAACTTTAGCCGGGGTTGAAGTTGTCCATGCGATTCGAAAAGAAACCCGAAGAAATGGTAGTCTCTTCGGGTTTTCAGTAATCGCTGGATTGAAGCAATTATTGATAGCGTAAGCTGTCAATATCCAAGAAAAGTTAGTTAATATGCATTTGTTTTAAATTTTGCACCAGAGCCTTACCATCAATCGTATACTTTTTTGGCATAATTACTTGCCCCCCCACAAGTAAAATTTGTGGCTTATTTAATGTATTAGCAGAAACAGATTGCCCGCGGAAAAATTCCGCAATCAAGCCCTCTAAATTAATTTTTCTATTTAATTTGTATATTTGTCAGAACACAATACCCTATCATTATTATTCGCTACTTAATAAGTAAACCTCATTTTCCCCAATCAATATTCCGCAAATTTTCTAATAAATCATTAAAACTATTTTGACTAATAGTTAGTTTATTACTATATTTAAGTAAATATATTTTCCATTTGCAAGTCACTTTATTATCAACTTTTTCAAAATATTTCCAGATTAGCCCATCAGTATACAGTAAATGCTTTACATATGACATTTGACCAACAATTTGCTTTTCATCATATTTTTTATCTATAAATTTAACTTCTACAAAGCCATATACTTCCCCTTTAGCAGGCTTAAACGAAAAATCTTTTGAAACAACAGCTAAATCAGAAATCCCTGCATCTGTTGTCAATTTCGCATTTCTATTTTTATTGATGCTATTAATAACTACAAGTGATAGGTTTTCAGAATCTATAATATTGTCCAACACATTAAATGCAAGTACTTCAACCCCTGCCTCAATGGGAGCTTTTATTTTTATATCCCTTAATTTTTCTTCATAATATTTATAATTCATCTTTTTCTCCTTTTATTTGAATAAAGTAAAAAAATCATTTTCTAGTTAATTTCATTGGGGTCTAGTAAAAAACTAAATTATCATGTTTATCGTGGATTTGATCAGGTTAAAGACACTTTAGAAATATTTTTCGATTAACGATTTAATTTACACAAAACTCTTGATACTCTCTACAATTTATATTCCTCCGTCACTTCACTCCAATTCTTTTTTAAATATTCCGAAATATTTTGTCGAAATATTTTCCTTGCTTGGTAAGATGAATGGTTAAAGTTTTTTATGGTATCGTTATATTGTCTCAATCCATCTTTGGATATATATTTACTTTGATTATATGGATCTTTGCAAAAAAGAGCATTTATTATAAGTGGTTTTTTATCTCTTGTTTGCTCACAATTTTTTATAGTCCGCAAACATTTCTTATAACTACTCATACCACTTTTAACGATGTCATAATAATTCTCCATGCTATTTTTAACATTCTCCGCATCATTCATCTGATCAAAAGCAAGAAGTTCACATTCTCTTAGCCTACGTAATTCATTATATTTATCAGATATTGTTTTTTGCATTTCTTTGTCCTCATCTTTGACTTCAGCAAAATCATATAAAGAATCCCCCACTACCTCATAAATTAGGTTTGTTAAAGATGTGGACGTAGCCAAAAATAAAGTTGATTGCTCTTCTAATGCATCTAATTTTTGAGTTTTAGTTTTAGTAATAATCTCTATATTATATTTTTTGGCATTTGTATATACTGAAAAGAAGAAAGAATATATGGCAACCACAGATGTGAGAAAAATCCAAGAAAAATGTCTAGAATCAGTAAAAAATAAAAACTCTAAGAGATTTATTTTAGCAGAATATGTTATGCTGCCTATTAAAATCCCACATAACAAAAATGATGTTGCTATCCAGAAAATCGTACTTTTAATATAAATTTTTATTGTTTGTATCATTTCATTTTTCTCCTAAAATTAAATTTGATTCATTCATTTAACTACTCAATATACACGTAGTTCTTAAAGCATTTCTCCAATTCCTTATTCTCAAATTATATACGTATACCTTTTATGGTTGTGTTGCAAAGCTTTTCTAAACCAAGTTTACACTATAATTTTAACTAAATCTACGAAAAATGAGGGAAACGTTATGAAAAATCACTTCAAAGAAAAACAATATGATTCTCGAATTATTATTCGAAGTCATCGGCGTTGACGCCTATCAAGTAGGCACAGTGAATTATAAAATTATTAGCTATCCTTATATAGCTTTTTATGCACTTTTACGACATTCTAGCGGTGTAAGACCACCAAATTTCGGGGCATAGCATTTGTTAGAATAGTAATTAATGTATGAATCAATACCTGTATGTAAACTACGATAACTTTCAAAAGTTGGCTAACGTTTCATGCTTGGTTCCGGTTCTGGAGTGGGTTGCTTGATTTCCGGATTCTGTTTTGTAAACTCATTTAGGTTTTGCTGTGTGCGTTTACTAATTTCTGCCTTAATTGCTGTTAAAGAACTTGTAAGCTTATTTTTTGAATCTTGACTATCTTTAATTTCTTGGTTAATTTTAGCGGCTAAATCTTGATTGCCTGCTTTTTTTGCTTGCTCTAGTTTTATTAGACTAAGTGCATTTTTACTCTCCAGGTCTTTTAAACCAGTATTTAAACTGATGAATTGACTGTTTAACTTCTCAATTGGCATTTTATTGGTTTCTTGCAATTCTTCCTGTAAGCCTAATTTGTTTGTTAAAATATCAGTCATTTCAATAGTCTTATTGCTGATTTTTTGAATTTCACTTAATGCACTATGGATCAAGTCCTTATCTTTAGCCCAGGTGGCAACATAACCTAGTGAATAATCACTTGTATCAACACCAATGTTTTGCATAGCTACATAAGCTACGGCTTCCGCTTGGGTTTCCTGGTATTCTCGTGGACGATTTTTAAACTCTGATGTTAACCCGTGTAGTTGACTATGAGCGTATTCGTGATACAAAGTCTTTAGTTTTAAAGCTGAATCAGGTTCATCTTCACCAATAACAATTTCATTGGTTTTAGGTACAAAATAGCCTTTTGCTCCTTCAAGTTCAGCTAGGGGCTTTTCACTAACTTTGAGATTAGTGTTCTTATTCAAATAATCTTTAAACTCATTAAACAATGCTGTTACATTTTTATGCTCTGCTAAATGTTCTTTGACAAAATCCGTAACATTTAATACACGTTCACCTGTTGTCTGTTTAATATCAAAAACCGGAATGTAACGGTAGCCAACTATTCCTCGTTCGTCTGTTGTATTCAATCGTTTTTGTTCTTCTGGAGTTAGTTTTTTTATGATAGGGGCAGCAATTCGGATTGATTTTGCGCCTTTTTTGACTTGACGGTTAAAATCTGTTTTCCATTTTTTATAACCTGCAACCTCTGACGCTGTTGGGTCTTGCGAGTAAATCAAAGATATGTTCCTAGAACTGTACTGATGAAACTTTGCTAAAGTATCTAAATATTCTTTGAATTTATCACTATCTGTTAAGTCTAAAATTTTTTGTTCAGCATCATCTACAAGCTTTTTCCGCCATGCTTCTGCTTCGGCCTTAGTTGGTTTCATTGTTAAGCCTCCTCTTCCGGAAAATCAATTTCCAACGACTGGTTATTGATTACTTTTAGCTCTTCTTGACCATATAAAGCTATATAATTGCTAGCTACTTTTTGCCAGGCAACTTGTCGATAACGTCCGTCACCGCTAACTTCTTCAATGTATTTAAAATTTTCTTTGCTATCCAAAATAGGTAACTCACTTGCTAAAACTTCTAATTCATTGTTCATTTTATGATCTCCTTTGATTTGCTAATCTCACCCGCTGTTTAGGTTTACTTTGGGGGCTGTAAAAGTGAACCTAAACAGCGGGTTCACCAACCGAAACAACGTGAAGGGCGGTAGGCGTAATTAATTAAAATCAAAACTAATTTTTCCATTTGTTAACTTCAATTTTGCGTCAAACTTCTTACCAGTTTTTTTACTTTCAAAGCCTTTTAATTTGGCGGTTGTACCTTTGGTAATCAATGCTTTAATTGCTGTTTTTCCAATTGCTTTTTCACTCCACTTTTTCGGTAAAGTAAATTTACAAGGCTTTTCGCCTTTATAATTAGTGCAACCATAAAAGCTTCCTTTATCAACAATTTTACCTTGCTTGCAAAGTGGGCAAGTTCCTAATTGGGCTTGCTCATTTGCTTTAGCTTCACTAACTTGTTGTTGCTTGACTTGGCTGGTCAACGACATACTCTGTTCCATTTGTCCTGGTACATCATTAATTATTTTTGTTACAAACTTCTTGATTTGTTCTACGAAATTATCCTTGGTTCTTTTATTTTGACTAATTTGTTTTAATGCTAGTTCCCATTTTGCGGTCATTTCAGGGCTTGTCAATAGAGGTTCTAACTCTACTGCCTTACATAAAGTTATTCCTTTAATAAAATCAAAGTCATTAAAAGGACCGCATATGGATTTAGAAATTTTGAAAACTTCCGCTTACGAATCTTATTATCTTTAAAAAACAGCTACGTCAGCTTAAATTATCATTATTACATCAAAAAAGCCATCCATTCCGCAGAGCAGATAGCTTAATAATCCAGCTATACCAATTTAAATTGCAAGTTAAATGGATAAAACATTTGGGTAAGCACCTAATTTTATAAAAAGCCTCTTGCAATACTAATGAAACAAGTGTAATAAGAGTTTTTGACTTAAACCCGTACACCATTTTTTTAACTAGTTACGGTCATAAACTTTTTTATATTTTTTATTTTTCACCAATCTGCTGCATGAATCCATCCAAGGCTACTTGCCACTGCGGAAACTTGAAGCCCGTCTCTTTCGCCAAATGCATCACCGAATAATGCGGTCGAAACGCAGCCGATGGATATTG
>NZ_JAHAVQ010000070.1 GCF_029916425.1 Liquorilactobacillus sicerae
TGATTGACATTGCCGGGAGTTTTGTTGGCATTGTTTTGTTGTCCTGGCTTTTTTTGATTTTGATTATTTTACAGAAAATCAACGATTTAAGAGGACCTATTTTCTATTTACACGATCGAGTGGGGAAAAATCATAAACATTTCAAACTAATTAAGTTTCGTTCGATGCGTGCTGATGCGGACACGTATTTTAAACGCCACCCGGAAGATTATCAGACTTTTGTTAAAAATGATTATAAATTTCCGGCTGGTGAAGATCCCCGGGTTACCAAATTTGGCCGTATTTTGCGCCGAACAAGCCTTGATGAACTGCCACAGCTTTTTAATATTTTTGTTGGCCAAATGTCAATTGTTGGTCCGCGACCGATTACCGAACCGGAACTTCGTTACTATGGTTCGGATGTTGATAAATTTTTAAGAGTTTTACCTGGTGCAATGGGGCTGTGGCAGGCGACCGGACGTTCCGATATCAAATATCCCGAACGTGCCGAGATTGATCTTGAATATGTTGAGCATATTGGTTTTTGGTACGACTGGTATATTGTTTATTTGACAATGAAAGCTATTTTTTCGCGCGCGGGGGCTTATTGATGCAAGTTAAAATCTATGTGGCATCTCACAAACTTTATCAGATGCCTAGCGATCCTTTGTATCAGCCGATTTGGGTCGGACACAGCAAATCAAGTAATCCTTTTGATTTGCCGGCTGGCTGGATTGGTGATGAT
>NZ_JAHAVQ010000071.1 GCF_029916425.1 Liquorilactobacillus sicerae
GTTATAAGTGAACACAGAAAGCTTAGAGGCATTATAGTAATTTATTTGTACTGGGATATCGGTGATTTTGATATTTTTTTGTTCTTTGGTAGTCAGATCATTAAAAATCAAATTTTGGCAAAGATATTTAATCTTTTTTCTTTGTTTTTTATAAGAACTTGGTACGAGAAATTGGCGAACATTATTTTTATTTCTTGCTAGTATTAATTTTTTATTATGGGTATATTTTAAATAATTTTCATTAACGGTCATAACTTGGAAAGTTTGTTTAGATGTATAAACTGAAGAATAGCCCTTTTGAGTTATCAGATTTTTGATTGGATTAATAACTTCACCATTTATATACATTGCCTTTGTTGATTTTTCCAGCCTGGTAAATAATGAAAAAATTTTGTCGGCGGTTTTGTGCCCTCCCAGCAGGTAATCTTGACTTTCTTGATTTGATTCTCGAAACTGGTTCAATGTTAGAACGTTACCGTATTTTTGCCAATTATTATTTAATTGGTTCTGCTTGATTAATGCCTGAATATTATCCGAAAGCAAAATTATTAGTCCGGTAACTAACAAGGTCATAAAAGCTTTCATGATTAAACAGAGGACATTGCCGAGCTTGAAATTAAGAAAATTCTTTAACATTTTGCTGATTGTGACTCGCTTAATTATTAAGTAGGCAAAACTGTTTAAAGCCAGGAACAGAGCGAGAACCGCTAATTG
>NZ_JAHAVQ010000072.1 GCF_029916425.1 Liquorilactobacillus sicerae
GGCCAAATCTTTGCTGTATAATGGATCATGTTAAGGTGCGTCCAAAACACGTGCTTTAGAACAAAAAGATTATAGGAGATATTAATACATGGCAGCTAATGCACCTGCAGTTGATTATGATTCAACTGAATATCTAGAACTCGTCGATAAGTGGTGGCGTGCAACCAACTACTTGTCAGGCGGAATGATTTTCCTAAAGAACAACCCGCTCTTTAGCGTTACAAAGACTCCTTTAAAGGCAGAAGATGTCAAGTTCAAGCCAATTGGACATTGGGGTACTATTTCAGGACAGACTTTCATCTATGCTCATGAAAATCGTCTTATCAATAAATATGGTTTAAATGCTTTTTATGTCGAAGGACCAGGTCATGGTGGCCAAGTTATGGTTACCAATTCATACCTTGATGGATCTTATACTGAGGATTATCCAGAGATTACTCAAAATCTTAAGGGTATGGCCAAATTATTCAAGCGTTTCTCATTCCCTGGCGGAATCGGATCTCACGCTACTGCTCAAACCCCTGGATCATTCCACGAAGGTGGTGAATTAGGCTATTCACTTTCTCATGGTATCGGAGCTATCCTTGATAACCCTGATCAAGTCGGTTTTGTTACGGTTGGCGATGGTGAAGCTGAAACCGGTCCAGCTATGACAGCTTGGCATGGTATTAAATTCATCAACCCTAAGACCGATGGTGCTGTCCTTCC
>NZ_JAHAVQ010000073.1 GCF_029916425.1 Liquorilactobacillus sicerae
CTATTGCCCTGATCGTTGGCTTGTCTTTGAAAATAGGTTGCCTGCGGCAGAATTAAATTAGTGTCATAAGGCGACTCGCTATTATTTGCATAAATACCAACAACCGTATAGGAAAGACCGTTAATTAGAATTGAAGCACCCAGAGCGCCTTTTATACTTTTAAAGTTTTTCAGAGCGGTTTGCTTAGAAATCAACAATCGTTGATTTTGAACACTATTATCATAGCTACTAATATTTTTGCCGGCAATCAGCCTGACACCTGGTCGATCTTTGACAGCTGTCGCAGTTAAATTTTTATTCGTATCAAAAATAACGGCCGTGATCTGGAATTCTTTGGTTACTCTTTGAATTTTTACATTGCTCACGCCTAAATCATTTTTGCTTTTTAACAAAGTAAGATCTGCTTGGTCAAAACCAGCCTGATAATCATTGCTATCATTTGCATAGTAATCGATTGTTACAGTTTGTTTGCCTGTTTTTGTGGCTTGAAGATTTTTTAAAGTAGCCTTTTTAACACCGTTTCCCAAAGAAATAATCGTGATCACGGAAGTGATACCAATGATAATACCCAACATAGTTAACAAACTGCGTTTTCTATTTGTTAACAAGGATTTAAGTGCCGTTCGTATTAATTCACCGGCTCTCATAACTAGTCTCCTGATCGGAGGCAATCGTGCCATCCATAATGCGAATAATTCGTTG
>NZ_JAHAVQ010000074.1 GCF_029916425.1 Liquorilactobacillus sicerae
ATCCGGCTGTTGAAACAATCCCAAGTACTGTAAAAAAATTAAAAAGTTTTCCTTTCATACCGGCAAAATCAGCCAACGCTCCAAGAACGGGTGCACAAAATGCAACCAATAAGGTGGAAAAAGAATTAGCATAGGACCAAAAGGCATTAATATCAGCAGAAGAAAATCCTGATTTCCGGCCAATACTAGTTAAAAAAATTGGCAAAACAGCTGTAACAACGATAATACCAAAACTAGAATTAGCCCAATCATACAAAATCCAAGAACGCTCAATTTTATTAAGCTTTTCCTTCTTCGTTCTCTCTGTATTTTTAGTCGGTAAAGGCATCGTTGATTTCCTTGCCATCAATTGGATTGGAAAATTTCAAACCGAGAATTCTGGCAAAAGTAGGTGCTTCGTCAATTAAGCGAGCCGATCGTATTTTTTTAGCTTGCTTAATCCCCGGGCCAGATAAAATCAAAGTTGTTTGATAATTTTTCTTCGTTGGAAGAAAACCGTGAACGGCATGATATCGATCTGTCTGACCGATTGAATTCGGATCGACTTCCTCAATTACAGAAGCAACTGAAATTTCGTCAGTAAAATAATATCCTACTTTGGCTTCAACCATTAAATCAGCTTTTGGATCGGCTCCCAATTCAATTAATTCTTTTTTAGAATATACTTTTTCAATCCCCTGACCGGCATGTTCCTTAAT
>NZ_JAHAVQ010000075.1 GCF_029916425.1 Liquorilactobacillus sicerae
GTTCTTTCTCATTGCCTGGTAAGTACCGATATACATTCCTAACGGAACGCCAAGTATTAGTGCTTGAATACCTAATTCCATCGAAACAGGCAAACGTTGACTTATCATCAAGCTAACACTTTGACCGGTGTTAATGTATGAAGTTCCAAAATTAAAGTGAGCTGCATTAACCAGATAATTAAGAAACTGTTGCCAAATTGGTTTGCTCAAACCGTATTGCTTGCTCAATTGAGCAATTTGTGACGCGGAAAGTTTTGGGTTATTAAAGGGTGAACCCGGCATCCATTGCATCATCACAAATGTAAGTGCGGTAACTATAAAGACCGTAAGAATCATCATGAGTATTCTTTTTAAGATGTATTTTGCCATATTCCTTCACTTTTCTATAAGTTTCATATGTACGAGAAAACCGGGATTAACCGGATTTCCTAAAATATAATTAATTACTTCTTTGAACGGTAAGCATTCCAGAAATAATAAGGAGCACCAGATGAGAAGTACTGAACACCTTTAACTTTTGGATTTGAAAGAATAGCAGCATTCATCCAATCGATTGGATTAACAGCTGAATCATCATACAAAGTTTTCTCAGCTTTAACTTCATCAGCAGTCCGCTTAGTATCACTCAAAGCGTCTTTATCAGAAGCATTATCAATCAGAGTGTCATATTGCTTATTCGACCACTTTCCATC
>NZ_JAHAVQ010000076.1 GCF_029916425.1 Liquorilactobacillus sicerae
GTTAAAGCGTCGGCGATGTTTCTTTTGGCGTCGGTGTGTTCAAAAGAAAGAGGAATTTGCGAACCGGTCAAAACAACGGTCTTTTTTAAATCATTTAACAAATAAGAAAGAGCGGAAGCCGTGTAAGCCATCGTGTCGGTTCCGTGAGTAATGATATAAGCGTCGAATTCTGGATGCTCTAAAATTTCTTTGCCAATTATTAGCCAATCTTCCGGTTGAATATTAGTCGAATCTTTGTCCATGACCGGAATAAATTCAATTTCATTATCAGCTTGATCAAAAAACGATGATAATTGATCAATCGTCATTCCCGGTGCCAAACCGTTTTTCTGGGGTGTTGAGCTGATTGTTCCACCCGTTGCTAAAACGAGAATTCTCTTCATAAAAACATTCTAAGCTTTTATTTTCGATTGAACAAAATTAGAAAGCCAAGTCAATAGGGTGATCATGACCAAGTAGATGACCGCAACAATTGCCCAAATCTGAAAACCCTGTTGCGTTCTGGCGACAATTAAATTCCCTGTCTGAGTGAGTTCAACCAGACCTATTGCTTGAAGAATCGAAGTATCTTTGAGGGTAATGATAAATTGATTAATCAAACTAGGAACCATAATTCTCATTCCTTGCGGCATAACGACATAACGCATTGATTGCCAATAGCTTATTCCGTTGGAACGGGCCGC
>NZ_JAHAVQ010000077.1 GCF_029916425.1 Liquorilactobacillus sicerae
ATCACACACTAAGCGAATCGCACCACGCAAGTTCAACGATCAACATGGTCCGCATCAAGATACAGTTTTTCTTCATTTTTCCACTCGACTGTCATTTTGGCCATGGCTTCACCCAGTCACTATCAAACCTTGGGAAGTACAGGCTGCTCGTACCATACTTGATCCTAATTCCAGTACTACTAAAGGTCTTTACAATGAATATCAAGCTGTTCGCACGCGTAGAAAAGGATGATTCCAATGTTAAATTCATACACCATTTTTTACTCGGTCGATGATAACTATGTTGATCCGCTTACCGTTTCTTTACATTCGCTAGTTGCCAATAGTAATCCTAGCAAAAAATATTTCGTGATCATTTTGACCGAGAATCTTACGCAGGATCACAAGACACAACTCCTAGCAGAAGCTGCACCTAACGTTACGATTGTTTTTGAATCAATGCTGACACGATTCAAGGCCCAGATCACAGATAAAAACAATAAGTTGCGCGCCGATTATTTCACCTACACAATCTACTTTCGGCTGTTTATCGCAAAACTGTTTCCTACACTTAACCGCGCTGTTTATTTGGATGCGGACACAGTAGTGGCAACCGACATCTCTCGTTTATTTGAAGTAAATCTGCATGGATCTTTGCTGGGAGCCGTTATTGATCCTTTCATG
>NZ_JAHAVQ010000078.1 GCF_029916425.1 Liquorilactobacillus sicerae
GTTCTAAAGACATATCCATTCGCCAGTTGCTGGGATGCCGGGCTAGCTCATGAAGTACAATCGCCGAGGCCGCCGGATTGAGGCTTTCAAAATCATCACGATTAATTCCGTAATTACCAATTAAAGGATAGGTAAAGACAATTATCTGACCATGATAGGAAGGATCGGTAATTGTTTCTTGATAACCGGTCATCCCCGTATTAAAGACCAGTTCCCCTTTGACTGCTTGAAGGGAACCAAAGCCCTGGCCGGAATATACCGAACCGTTCTCCAAAAGAAGGTAGCGTTTCATTGTTCCACTACCTTTGGAATAAACAAATGGCCTAAGGTCGCAGCCATAATTGCTTTAATCGTGTGCATTCGGTTAGCCGCCTGCTGAAATTGATAGGCATAGGGTGCATTGAAAACTTGGTCAGTAATTTCCATTTCTTTGATTCCTAATTTTTTAAAAATAGTTTGTGCCATGCTGGTATTTAAATCATGGAAAGCCGGCAAATCGTGTAAGACGATTGTCTTTGGGTTATGTGTTTTAGAAACCACTTGAGCATTTAACTGATAAGGTAAAAGCAAATTAATCCGTTTTTCCCACATGCTTTCTTCGCCCATCGAAGCCCAGATATCCGTGTATAGAACATCGACACCGTTGACACCTGAATCTAAA
>NZ_JAHAVQ010000079.1 GCF_029916425.1 Liquorilactobacillus sicerae
GTCTAATGAAAGTGCGGGTTCTGATTTTAAATCCGAGCAAGAAAATTCCAGTAATCCTGATTCACTTTTTTTCGGTGAGGAGGATTCGAAAAACACTTGGAATAATGATCAAACGGAGAAACAGCAACCAAGTAACGAAAAACTTTCGAAAAATTCTATTCGCGTTGGTCCTGATCGAATCCCTAGAGCAGGAATGAATTTATCTGTTCCAATGTCACAGCGTTTAATAAAAAAAATACCTTTGTTTGTTGCTATCGTTGTGCTGTTTCTTTTGGCTTTTGGTGCATGGATCGTTATTGGTAAGGTTCATACCGATTCTGCAACGCAGACAAAAATCGATTCTAGTTCAACGCAAATACAGAGCTCCAAGCAAAGTTCCAGCAAAAAATCTAGCAGCTCAAGCAGTTCGTCGTCTTCCGGCAGCTCTGATGTTGAAGCTTTATCGAAACCGCAATTTAACAGTAGTACGGCGACAATGACTTTTTATGATAACAAGGCCCATACTATTCAAGTTCAAGCAAGCAGCGCTTCTTGGACAATTTTCACAGTAGACAGTGTTACTCAATTTGAGACCACGATTCCCGCTGGTAGTTACAAGGATGTTACTTTAAGCAAAGATCAAAAGGAAGCCACGATTCATGTCGGCAATCCCTACAATAC
>NZ_JAHAVQ010000007.1 GCF_029916425.1 Liquorilactobacillus sicerae
TGGCAATTCGCTCCCGATCGGCTGTCAATTGCTTATCCATGGCTTCTTGGATGGCTACCGATGGTGTCAATTCATCAATATTGACCCGATCAACATTGATCCCGTAAACGTTCGTTAAATCACCAATAGCTGCAGCCAAGTTAGCATTGATCTTCGACGTTGAGCCAAGTGCATCGGTTAACTCCAACCGGCCAATAATATCTCGCAAATGACCGCGAACTAATTGCGACATTGATTCAACTGAATCTGTATTTTCGTAAGTGTACTTTTGTGCATCAGTTACATGATAGTTTAACGTCACACTGGCTTTAATATCCGCGTTGTCTTTAGTAATCACTGAATATTGTGATAATTTCAATGGTCGCATTGCTAAATTAACCGTTTTAATCCGTTGGAAAAGCGGCAGATAAAAATGCAGTCCGGCATCAACTGTGCGCCGATATTTGCCAAGCGTTTCAACCAAGCCTTGACAATTTTGATGGACTACCCTAAACCCTAACATATAATTTCCCCCCTAGATTGCTTGCAGTTTAAAGATCAACTGGCCGCAAAGTTAAAATATTTCCATTGGCTTCAATAATGATATAATCCTTCTTCGCCTGAAAGTCCGCATTGCCTTCGATCAAATAGCGATAGTAGATACCATCGACTTGAGCCAGCCCATTTTCTGGATCAATCTGCCGGCTAGTCACTGCTTTGCCTAGAAACTGGCGATGTTCCAGTGAAGCTGCTGGCTTAAAAGGCCGCAACTCACGTTCAATCAAGGTAATCAGCAAACTGTTAAGACTGCGATTTTCCTGCTTAGCTCGCTGTTCCAGTTGAGCTTTCAATTTGCTTGGCAAACGCAGCAAAAAAGTTGTCGTTTCTTCTGCCAAAATGATCCTCCTTTCTGCTATCTGATATTACCATGATATCAGTGAAATATTAAAAGTCAATTATTTTCAACACCCGTCAGTAGGCGGTAATATTGATACGCTACTGGCTGTTGCAACTGCAAGAGCATTTCAACCGCTGTTTTGGTTCGCTGCTGACCGCTTTTAAGTTGGACTTCACGAGCCCGGGTTGGCCGACATGTCCCTAAATAAAAGAAGTTTTTACCCTCTGCATCACTTCTTTTGGCAAACAAATGGATCGTTACTTGGTAGTTGTCCTGTTGATCATGCGCCAATAGCTGCTGGACTTCAGGTGAATCAAGATGGCGTGGACTGCGGGTATACCAGCGAATCGTTGCTCGGTCTAAAAAATAGTTAGTATAACTGCCAGCCCGGGCATTTCGGTCAGTATCTTTTTGATAAGTTACGAAGACGGGACAAGCAGTCTGACCAACCCGATAACCATACAGTGGCGCACTAACATCTAACGGCCAGTTCAACAAACGACAGACATCTTTCCGGGTATATTTTTGATAAAGGGTCAATGGTCGTTGTGAGCAATATTGGCTTGAACGCAGCAAGCCCGCGGTCAAGACATCATCCCACAGCCGTTGAAACCAGGGAAGCTCTGTTAACCAATGATACAGTGTCTGATTTAAAATGTAGTAGCCATTTTTTTCGACTACTAAGGGCTGATTGCCATACTTGGCTGCTTGCAATTGTTTACCGGTCTTAACGTGATAAAAATCCAAGTTTAAAACTTTTGCAACTGAGTTTAAAACTGCTTGATCACAATAGCAATTATGCCGCTGCAACAAGGCAAGGTAGTCTTGACGGGCTAAACTCGGCTGGCGGCTAAGTTTTTGCAACAATAATAATTCATGTTGGCGCATTCCATTGATCAGTTCTTTAGTAGCAAAACTGAGCCACTGATCAGCTAAAGGTGGTAAAACCGGCAAAGTTTCTTTCATTTTGGACAAAAATTGATAGTAATTATCAATTTGCTGATTTTGGGCAAAGACTTGGACATCCACCAATTGCTGCCGCGCAAAATCCGCTAAAAGCGGGATACGGCCTAAGCGCTGTTTTAATTGCTGATACGCCTGCCGTAAACGTAAGAAGGCATCTAGTTTAACATGTTGCAACGAGTTATAGATCTGTTGACGGGCCACTTTAGTGAAAGTGATCGTTGACAAGCCCAAAACTGGTTCTAATTCTAAAGTTTGGCGAGCATGATCTTTGTTTAATGAGTGATCCTCAGTTAAAGCTAACGGAATCAAATAGTTATTTTGATAATTTCCTATGAAATCCAAGACTGTCACATATTTTTTCCCGGGCGCCAAACGCAAACCGCGACCCAGTTGTTGCAGGAAAACAATTTGTGATTGTGTATTCCGTAGCATTACAATTTGATTGATCGTTGGGATATCGATCCCCTCATTAAAAATATCAACTGTGACCAAATACTCCAATCGACCAGTTTCTAATTTGTGAACTAAATTTTCGCGCTGACGAATCGAATCAGTTCCGTCAACTGCCCGGGCAGGATGACCGTGATCACTTAAAGCTTGAGCAATCTGCTCGGCTTCCTGACGCCGAGTGCAAAAAATCAAGCCTCGATTTGGCTGAGTCTGATCACGGTAATATTCCAGTTGCGCCAAAATATAATTAACTCGTTTGGGCGCAATTAATTGTCGCAATGGAGCTTTATCCGTCAGCAGCTGGCCCTGGTATTGATAATCCCTGATTCCAATGTAATGAAAAGGGCAAAGCATTTTGGCTGCCAAGGCATCTTTTAAGCGAATCTCGTAGGCAATATTATAATCAAATAATTGAAAAATACTATAATCATCGCTGCGCTCTGGAGTGGCCGTCATCCCTAAACAAAATTGCGGATGAAAATAGGCCAGCAATCGTTGATAACTAGCGGCTCCAGTTCGATGAGCCTCATCAATCAGCAAATAATCAAAAGCTGTTGGGGAAAATTGCTTTAAAACTGCTGGTTTATTGAGCGTTTGAATCGTTGCAAATAAATATTTAGCTGACGTTTGCTGAAAATTACCACTTAAAATACCAAAGTCACTGGCTGGGCCGCCCAAAATTTCACGAAAACTAGCCAACGCCTTTTTTAAAATCTGCTCGCGATGAACCACAAACAACATGCGCTGCGGAGCAAACTGCTGAACATCTAAGGCTCCGAGATAAGTTTTGCCAGTTCCGGTTGCTGAAATCACCAGTCCACGCTGGGCTTTAGTTTGACGCAAGGCTGCTAACTGTTTCAAGGCGCTTTGCTGCATTTGATTAGGTTTGATCGGCCTTTTATCAGCTTGGGATTCAGTCACCAGCGGTGTTACCTTTGATTGATAGCGTTGCTGATAAGCTTTTAACCATTGAACCGTCAGTGGTTGACCAGTTTGCCAGAGTTGGTTTAATTCTTGCTGAACTCGTTGGGTCAAAGTACCTTGCTTTAAAGAATTCAGTTCCAAGCTCCATTCATAGTTCTGTAAAAGCGCGGCACGGGTAAAATTAGCGCTGCCAATAATCATCGTCTGATAAATTGGAGTTTGATGTTCAAAATAGTAGCCTTTGACGTGAAATCCAGCTAAAGGTGAAATTCTAACTGCTAAGTTGGGAATCTTCAATAATTCAGCTAATGCAGCTGGCTGATTAAATGACAAATAATCGGACGTGATCAGTTGGCCGCTAAGCTGCTTTTCAGCTAGATCAGCCATCACTGCTTTAAACGGCGGCAGCATATCAGCTGAAATAAAAGCCACCGCAAAACAAAAGGTCCGGCAAGTTTCCAGTTGCTGGCGCAAGTGTTCCCAAATTGTTTCGGTTGATGAATTCGTTAGCAGTTGCGGTTGCAAATTATTATTTGCGGTCAACTGTTGAGCAGCCAGGCCGCTAACTGCTGCTTGAGCAATCATTTGATCAAAATCCATTTCTTATTATCCATCCATTTTTCATTATTATTTATTCTCAGTATAATGCAAAAAAAATCTCTAAGACAATTCTGCCACTCACAGTTTGACCTAGAGAATTTGATTTAATTATTTTTTATAAGCATACTTATAATTCCATTGCGTACCGGCCGTGTTGTGAATAATTCCTTTTACATCCGATTTTTGCAAATACGAAGTTACCTGCTGATAAATTGGTGTGACTCCTTGATCTTGATTAAAGATTCGCGCAGCCGCCACTAGATCTTGCCAGCGTTTGGTGGAATTATTAGCATCTTGATTTTGAGCTTGCTGGATCAGCGCATCATACTTAGTATTCGAATAGTCGCCATAATTATAAGATGTTCCCGTAACTGGAATCTGTAAAAACGTGATCGGATCATTAAAGTCTCCACCCCAGCCTGACAAGTAAAGATCAAAATCACCTTTTTGAGCCTTTTGCAAAGCATTATTTCCCGGAACACTGCGAATTGTGATCGACAAGCCCGGCAAAACTTTTGCATATTGCGATTGCAAATATTGAGCCACCACACTACTACTGCTATCATCATTTGATGCCAGCAAAGTCAATTTTAACTTTTTGAGACCAGTTTCTTGCAAAGCTTTTTCCCAGTATTTTTTGGCTAAAGTCGGCCGGTAAGCAACCGTGTTCTTAACGGTCTGTTGATCAGCAAAGTCTTTCCCCGTCTGTGGATCATCCGCTAAGCCTTTAGCGACAAAACCTTTTGGCAGATACGAACCATCCCCTAAAACCTTTTTGGTCAGGACCTGACGATCGATTGCCAATGACAAAGCTAACCGTAAATTACGATTATTCAAAGCTTGGCGTTTTTGTGAATCATGATCCTTAAAATTGTAAGCCAGATATGAAATATATGAATATGGATAGGCCATCAAGACTTTGAAGTAAGCAATCGGTTTATCCAATTTAATAACAACGGTTTGTTGATTCGGTGCACTGATCCCGATTTGATAGACTGCTAATTCTTTTTGTAAAGTCGCCTGATGTAAAATCAACTGAGGTATTTCTGTCTAATGTTCTTTTGCCCATTCAGGAACAATGTTCAAATTTCAAACAATTAATAAAGGAACCATAATTTTTATAACTAGCGGTTTATTAATGATTAGCTACTTATTTTTTCTGATGCCTTTTTTCATAAATCTATTACAAATCACCCTCGCCTGACATGAATGGTTATAAAACTAATAAATACTTCAAAAATCAAGCATTTAACCTTTTATTCATATTTTTTTTGCAAATATTTTTTTGATATTTAGATGATAATCAATTATAATTATCTCATCTTAACTTAAGGAGGTTTTTATAATGTGTACATCGATGACAATCAAATCCCGTGATGGGCATTACTTTTTTGGGCGAACACTAGATTGTTTTCCGCATTTTCTAGATGATGACCCCCGTTTTCAAGCACAAATGTCGATTTTTCCTAAAGGTACTCAGCTTCAAGGACAATTAGAAACTTGGCAAACAAAATACACACTCGGTTTAATGAACATCAAAAATACCATTGCTTGTTACGATGGTTTCAACGAAGCTGGTTTAGCTGGTGGTCTAAATGCTTTAGGTGAATGTACTTGGGCTGATCAAGCTGAAATCAAAGCTGCTGGATTATCTCCATTGATGGGCGAAGAGGTCATTACTTACATGCTGAGCCATTACAAATCTGTCGCTGAAATCAAAGCTGATTTTCAAAAATATGCTTTAGCTGATGTTGAATTTGCCTCAGCAGTCAACAGCAACATCTTTAAAAAAATTCCTTCACACTACATCTTCGTTGATCCTTCTGGTGATAGCATCATTCTTGAACCAGTCAATCATGGGCGCTTCAAGCTTTATAACAGCATTGGTGTTATGACTAATAGTCCTGAATATGACTGGCAGGTTACTAATTTGCGCAACTATGTTCAACTTCAAGGCTATAATGCTGGCAATACTCAGCTAACAGCAACTACCACTAATAGCAATATTCTCTTAAATGAAATTGGTTATGGCTCCGGTCTGCTGGGCTTGCCGGGGGACTATACTTCAACTTCTCGGTTTGTGCGAGCAGCTTTTCTGACCCGCTACATCGATGAGTTTGACAGCCAAGATGGTATCAATGTTTTGTTTAATACTTTTACGACTGTTATGGTTCCAAAGGGCATCGAACATGTTTCAGCAACTTCAACTGCCAGCGATAGTACTCTTTATTGGTCAGGTTATGATCTTTTTGAAAAGACGTTCTACGTCAAGAGTGCTAAATCAAATACTTGGCGCAAAAATAAAATTACTGATTTTGAAACCATAACTCATTTCGAAATTCCTCAGGAAAATGTCTTTGCTTAATTTTTTAGACTTTGCATTTTGATAATCATTGGCAAAAGAGTTGCCCACTGCTTAACTGTCAGTAAGTAATTCTTTGCCGATTTTTTATTTTAAATAATTTGGATTAACTAGGTCTTTTTCAATCACCTTGGTTGGAATTACGAATTTGGGATTGCCCATATAACCAAGAGCAATCGCAAATTGATTAAAAACAATTACCAACTGATGCCGGCGATTAAGATAAAGTGTATGAGCCGCTCGTAAAATTGACCCTTTGACTCCTTCATTTTCAGCCAGATCTTTTTTCGTCCAATAGGTTTTAATAGATGATTTGGCTGTTTGATCTGATGCTAAGTTTCATTGCTAATCGTTGTTAAATAAGCTTGATTTTTAAACAATAATGGCAGACTTAAAATCGTTTTTGCTTTTTTATCAATCACATCATATTTGACAGTTGTTACTGAATCAGCTTTAGCCTCTGTCGTTTGTCGTTTAATAACTAAGAAACGCTGATCAACGACTACTTTTTGATAATCGCTAGTAACTGTCAGTTTTTCATTTTTATTTTGTTTGATCTCTTTTTCTACTTGCTGATATTTTCGTTGAGCATCGGCTAAGTAACGCCGATTCAAAGAATGGATCGCAGCACTTTTTGAATTAATTTGGGGGAACTTTAATTTTAATTTTGATTTGAAAATTAGGAGCTTTCGCTTGAAATTCAGCCCTCGTTATAACGTGAACCATTCGGCCGAAAATTGGTATTTTAGCTGTTGCTGAACGCCAAGAAGCTATTGAAGCGATCAACAACCCACCAAGGCTGTCACTATAACTGTACCGGTTAATTTGCCCCAAAGCTTGAAACGCTGCTGGCGCTGATGCTTTCTGGCCTCCAGCTGAAATAATTGTTGAATTTTCTGTCCAATTTTGTCAGAAATTGCAACTGACTGATAAGCTGCTTTTAACACACTTAAAATATCTTTAGTAAATATCATCTAACGTCCTCCCTTCTCTGGAATCTGACGCAATTCGTTTAAGGCACGGTATTGAGTTTTAACCGTATTGACGTTCAAGTTCAAAATTGTTCCAATTTCTTGAAGCGTAAAACCCTCAAAAAATTTTAAAATGATGATCTCTTTTGCCGGACTATCCAACAAATCAATAATTTTCTGTAACTCACGTCTTGTAATCTGCGGAGTGGACAGCATCATTTTTCCAATTCAAAATTTGCCTTGATTGGTTGATGCTGCTGTGTCCGCCAAAAATCACAACAAGAATTGATCAGAGTTCGATAATACCAAGCAACTGGATCATTAATCACCAAATCAGGCTGTTGATCAATGGCTTTTAAAGCTTTATTAAAACTAGTTTGCAAAACATCAAGCGTATCTTGTAGACGATAGGTATAGTTCAAAGCTATTCGATACATTTTGGAATATTTTGTCTGAACTAATTCCTCCAACTGATTAATAGCTTGTTTACGCTGGCACCTTTTTTGAAATTGATTGAAAATATTTCTCAACGACTTTCTGGTTCCTAATAATTAAGACGTTGCTAACTCCTAAAAAGTTTGCCGGATTTAGTGGAAAAAATATCGCTAATATTTTCTCATTGAATAATTCGTTTGCGAGTTAAAATGATTTTTTTTAAATAACTAGGCAATTACTGAGATTGGTGCTACTATTAATATGTACAACCGGTTGTACATTAATTGAAAGGAATTCAATCAATTGATCGATGATTTTTGTTTACAAAGACAACTAATAAAATTAGGCAATCAATTAAGCAATCGCCGCCAAGCTGACTTGCTGGCACATGATTTAACTGCTAGTCAATCCGAAATTCTGCTCTATTTTGCCGATCACCCAGGACATTTAGTCAGTCATTTAAAGAATCATTTGCGAGTCAGCCATCAAGCCGCACAAAAGTTAGTTATGAAATTACGCCAGCGCCAACTGCTAATGATCAAAGTCGACCCAACTGATGCCCGACAGCATCAAATTTATTTGACCAAAGCGGGGAAGCTCTTAGTCCAAGAATTGAAACAACACGGGACCTTTGCTGGTCAAGAACTTCTGGCTGCTTTAACTGAACAACAAAAAGACCAGTTAGCTCACTTGATTTCCCTATTATTGCAATCCAAAAAATAAAAGGAAGCAACTATATGTTTAAAAAATTTAATTTATTGCGCCGCTATGTTTTGTTTATTTTTGGTTTATTTTTAAATGCAATTGGGGTAGCTTTGATCACCAAGGCCAATTTAGGAACTTCGCCGATTGCTGCGATCCCGTATAGTTTGTCGCTTGTTTTACCGCATTTTTCACTGGGTCAATGGACGATCATTTTCAGCATGCTTCTGATTATTTGCCAGATTTTTTTGGATAAATGGCCGCTCAATTGGGTACAGTTGGGCTGGCAAACGATTATTTCTTTTATTTTTGGCAACTGCATCGATTGGGCGATGAATTGCTTAAAAAATCTGAATCCGGTTTTTTATTGGCAATCTTTACTTTATTTGCTGCTTGGTTGTTTAATCATTGCCGGCGGAGCTTATTTAGAAGTAATCGCCGATGTCGTTATGTTGCCTGGTGATGCCTTTGTCCGAGCCATCTGCCACCATTGGACATACGAATATGGACAAGTCCGTGTCTGTTCGGATATTTCAATGTCGCTTTTGGGAGCTATCATTTGTTTGGTTTGGCTACACAACTTAAAAGGCGTTCGTGAGGGAACCTTGATTTCAGCTTTATTGGTCGGTAGTTTGGTCAAATTGCTGACCAAGAAGCTGCAGCCTTTAACCAGTTGGCTATTGACTGGCAAATTCAAAACATTTTAAAGCCAATTAGCAAGTTTAGGCTCATAAATCCCAGCTTTCAAGATGGTTTGGTTGCCGGTCTCGACTCTTGTTTCATTTTTTCACGAGCAGACAATTTAAAACTTTCAGATTTCTTAATTGCACAGTTAAAGCGGTCAGAGAAAAATAATTTTCCTCCAGCCGCTTATTTTATAACTAATCAGTTAGATGCTTTTGAATAAACTCTTTGACTGGTAATCTAAAATCTAAGTAAGATTTTTCTAGTTTAGCTCGTGACCAGTCCCACCAAGCAATCTTTTCTAAATCTGTTTTGACTTCAGCTGAAAAACGATCTTTAATTGGTTTGGCAGGCACACCGCCAACAATCGTATATGGGGCAACATCATGCGTTACGACCGCACCAGAACCGATCACAGCTCCGTTGCCAACTGTCAGGCCAGCTTGAATGATCGCTCCATGACCAATCCAGACATCATTGCCAATTGTTGTGCGAATGGCCTTACGCTTTTCCAAAAAATCAACATCGGTTTGGTCAAAACCATAAGCACTGCCATTATAAGCAAAAACATGCTGAGAAACCCGATCATAAGGATGATTGGTTGGTCCGATTCGGACTTGAGCAGCAATGCTAATAAACTTTTTTAAATTACTGTTTTGCATAAAACAATACTGTCCAGTATAATCATAATCACCAATTGTACAATTATCGATCAAATTACTGGCACCTAATTCGACCCATTGACCTAAAGTTGTTCGTTTAAGTTGAGTACCTTGTCCAATCACTGGTTTATCGGCTGATAATTTAGGAAAATCAATATGCATCTTTGCCAGACCCTCTTTTCAAAATGATTTATAATCGACACTTTCATCGTTATTTTAAAGGAGCGAGCGCCATGTATAAAGTAAAAACAATTGATCAGTTTCCACTGACGGCTTTAGCAACTGACTTTCTTGAGCTAACTGATCAAGAATCTGCTGATGCAATTTTAGTCCGCAGCTCAAAAGTTTCTAATGATCTGATCAGGCCGGAACTTTTGGCCATTGCTCGAGCTGGCAGTGGTGTCAACACCATCAACTTGGCAGCCTGTACTAAAAATGGAACCGTCGTTTTCAATACTCCCGGCGCTAATGCTAACGCTGTCAAAGAATTGATCATTCAATGTCTTTTCAACTGCGTCCGGCCATTAAATCTAGCAGTTAAAATGACTGCCGATCTTCGAGCACAGCCGACTGAAGACTTGCAAGTTTTGGCCGAAAAGCAGCGGAAAAACTACTTGGGGCATGAACTATATGGCAAAACGATCGGCATCCTTGGCTTGGGAACGATTGGGCAACGTCTGGCTGAAACTTGCTACCAATTAGGGATGCAAGTCATCGGTTATAATCGCAGCTTTAAAAGTCTGCCGCACATTCTGCAATTGCCAAGGGTCGAGGAGATTCTAACATTAGCTGATTTTGTAGTTGTTTTATTGCCTTTGACTGATCAAACCCGCCATTTTTTGACAAGCCATCATTTTAAGTTAATGAAAAAAACTGCTTTTTTATTGAACTTTGGCCGTAATCAAATCGTTGATAATCAAGCTTTGCTCACTGCTTTAGCGAATGATGAATTTGCTGGTTATATTACTGATTTTCCCAAAAGCGAGCTGCAAAATCAACCTAAAATAACTTTGTTGCCGCATCTTGGCGGCAATACTGCCGAAGCTTTGACCTCAAGTACTAATTTAGCCTTGCAAAGCCTGTTGAATTTTTTAGAAAGCGGTACAATTCAACAGGCCGTCAATTTCCCAACGGTTGATTTGCCTTTTGATAGTCCACAACGAATCACACTTTATTTTGCCAATCGCAAAACACTTTGGAATGAAATTACTCAAACTCTTAGCAGCTATGGTCTGCCAGTTAATGAAATGGCCGGCAACACAACTAAAGAAGGCTATAGTTATTCCTTAATCAATACCGATTTAAGCGCTTGCAATTTGCATCAAATCTTACAGCTGAAAACAGATTTAGAAAAAATTCCCGGGATGATCCGTGTCCGATTGTTGGACAGTCCGGCAAATATCATCCAAACCATTAATTGATTTTTATACTTAAGTACTAAAAATTCTGTTTTCTTGAAAGCTATTTGGCTATAATCAGCAGTGAGGTGATATTTTTGGACACAAAACAAAAAATTACAATTTTAGAAAAGCTAATTAAATTCAAAACGATTAATGATCATGAAACTCAAGCAGCTAATTATTTAGCAGAATTATTTGCACCCTATCCACAAGCTAAAGTTCAACGATTAACTTATGCTCCTGGTCGTGACAATTTAGCGGTCACAATTGGTGAAAGTGGTCCAATCTTAGGTTTATCCGGTCATTTAGACGTCGTTGCCCCTGGAAACCTCGCAGATTGGCAAAGCGATCCCTTTATACCTGAAATCCGTGCTGGAAAACTCTACGGTCGCGGTGCTGCCGATATGAAAAGCGGATTAGCAGCAATTGTCGTAGCAATGCTGGAACTGTTAACAAAAAAGCAGCCATTAGCTGGAAGAATTCGCTTACTAGCAACTGTTGGAGAAGAAACCGGTGAATATGGTGCTGCCCAATTGACAAAAGCCGGTTTTGCCGATCATTTAGCCGGACTGCTGATTGCTGAACCAACTGATAATTTTAAAAAACTGATTTATACTTCACGCGGGGTAATCGACTATCGAGTAATTTCAATTGGCAAAGCTGCTCATTCAGCTCGTCCACAATTTGGAATTAATGCCATCGACAATCTCTTGACCTTTTATCGTGAATTAAAAATCCGCTTTGCTAAATTCACCAAAGTTGATCCAGTTTTAGGCGGCATTACTCACAATATCACAAAAATCAACGGTGGCGAACAAGTTAACAGTATTCCTTCTAAAGCCCAAATGATGGGCAACATTAGAACAATTCCGGCTTATCCTAATCAAGTCTTTTATGATACAATGGAAAGCTTGATCAATGAACTAAATCAAAAGCCTGGTTTTAAACTTTCGTTGACCTATAGTTTTCCAGAAGAAGCTATTTTTGGAACGCCTGATTCGCCGATCATTCAAACAGCCCAAAAAGTTTATCAACAATTGTTTGGCCATCCTGTCGAAGTCACAGGCAGTCTTGGAGCTAACGATGGTGCTGAGTTTTTGCAAGCCAAGGGAGACTTCAATAGTATTGAATTAGGGCCAGGCTCGCAGACTTCGCATCAAAGCAATGAATATGTTGAAGTCAATACTTATCTGCAAGCAATTGATTTTTATCAACAATTTGCAATTGAATTTTTAAAGGAACAAAAATAACAGTGAGCACCTTCTCCACGTATAAAATTCTTGCAAAACACAAATAAAAAGCCATCAGCAAAAATATCAGCCGTTGACCAAAGGTGCACGGGTTTGCCAGATATAGTGTGATCAGCAATATCCAGCCAGTGATCGCCATCTTACCACGGCCCAATGTAGTCGCAAAGCTCTATCAAAGCATCTTCGGCGTTAACCATTGTCCCAGTAGTGATTGTGTTGGCGTAGTCTTCTTGGAGTTGGCTTCGATTGTTGATTGTCAAGATTCTCATTGGGACTCCTTTCATTTTTAAAATTCACGTTTCAAACATCATAGTGTGATATAATGATGTTTGAAACGTGAGGTGGAAATGATGTTCGATTTAATAGAAAAATTCATGAAGCAAAATAATGGTCAAGTAACGACCGAGGATGTAAAAAAACTTGGCATCAACCCGCATCTACTTATTGATCTTGCAAATCGTGGCAAGTTGGAGCGCGTAGGGCGTGGCGTGTATATTGACCCAGCAATATTTGAAGACGACATGTACATCCTTCAATATCGTTTTAGCAAAGGCGTCTATTACAAAGACACGGCACTGTTTTTACACAACATGATCGATCGCACACCAGATCGCTACCAAATGAACTTTCCCCGTGGCTACAATCCAAGTTCGCTCGGTGAGTTCCCGGTACGGGTATATCATCAGAAGATCGAATGGCACGAACTGGGTGTGGAAGAAGTGCTCTCGCCGGGTCAACATAAGGTGAGAGTATATAATGTCGAACGGACACTTTGTGATATATTGCGAACGCGCGATCCATCAGATTCGGAAACTATCCGTCAGGCGATGATTAGCTACTCGCAGCTAAAGCAAAAGGACATTGGGCGGTTAGTACGCTATGCGGACCTCTTCAAAGTCAGAGAAAAAATCAACAACTACATGGAGGTGCTACTATGAAACTTGGTTTTACTAATGGGCAACAGTTCAAAGCAAAAGTGCGCAACCTAGCGAAAGAAAAACAAATCGATCCTCAAATATTGATGCAAGAGGTAGCATTAGACGAAATTGTGGATAGAATCTCCCATTCACCTTATCGGGACAACTTGATCCTCAAAGGCGGTTTTTTGATTGCATCCATGCTGGGCGTTGATACTCGGTCAACACGTGACGTCGATACCTCGGTCAAGGGTTTGCCAGTAACAAAAGGGGAGATTTTCAAGGTGTTTACGGCCATTGCTGACATGAACGAGCCGGATAGCGACGTGACAATTAAGATTGTTAAGATTGACGATATTCGTGTTACCGCAGATTATGCCGGATTTCGCATTCATATCGAAGCAAAAATCTATAACAGCGTTGTGGAAACGAAGATTGATGTTTCAACTGGAGATACCATAACTCCCCGTGAAATTTCATGGCATCATCACACGATCTTCAACGACCAAAGCATCATGATCATGGCCTACAATATGGAGACCATTCTTGCCGAGAAACTCGAATCAGTGGTTGTGCGTCAAGAACTTAACTCACGCATGAAAGACTTCTATGACTTGTATCTGTTCGATAAGATGCAACGACAGAATATTGATTTCAAAGTCTTAAAAGATGCATTGCAGGCGACAGCAGAACTTCGTGGTTCGGAAGCCTTATTGCCGCGATACACAGAAATTATCACGACATTGCGTGGATCTGTCCTATTGAAACAGCGTTGGGAGAAGTACCGAGTGGCCAATGTTTACAGTGAGAATGTCACTTATGAAGCCACCTGTGACGCTGCGCTGGATTTATATGACCTATGCTGAGCGCACAAAAAAAGCTACCCATTCCGAAGGATAGATAGCCTAATTACTCAAACTATATCAAATTTAAAATCAACTACTTCATTTACCAGTACTTTTTGAAAAAAACTTCTAAAAAATATTTATCATGATTATTTGATCATGTCGCAGTTTAATTATTATCGATCACTATTTTGAAATACCTGTCAACGATAATAACTGCTGATACATTTCTGGACGACGGTCACGAAAAACGCCCCAGTCGCGACGATCATGATCAGCTTGTTTTAAATCAAGATCAGCTATGATATAGCCAGCTGTTTTTTCATCAGCCCGCATTAAGATTTTACCAAATTGGTCAGTGATAAAAGATGAACCATAAAATGTCATTTCATTTTTATCAACTTCCGTGCCGATCCGATTGCTGACGACGATCGGAACCAAATTAGCTGCTGATTGGCCTTGAATCGTCCGCTGCCAATGTGGTTGCGTATTGCGTTTCAAAACCGATTCACTGCCGATCGCTGTTGGAAAGAAAATGATTTGTGCTCCCATTAAGGTCAAGATCCGGGTCGTCTCCGGAAACCATTGATCCCAGCAGATTCCAGCCCCCAAGCAGCCATATTTAGTCTGCCAAACTTTAAAGCCAGTATTTCCGGGTGAAAAATAGAATTTCTCTTCATAATTAGTCCCGGTTGGCAAATGAATCTTGCGATAAACATCCAAAATTCTGCCGTCTGCATCAATCATGACTAAAGAATTAAAGAAGTTATTACCGTCACGCTCAAAAAAACTGATTGGCAAAACGACTGATAATTTGCGAGCTAAAAACGAAAACTTGGCAATTGCTGAGCTTTCATTCAAAGGAGTTGCCAGATCAAAATAGTGATATTTTTCTTGATGGCAAAAATATGGTGTTTCAAACAACTCCTGTAGTAAAATTATCTTCGCACCCGCTTGGGCAGCAGCCGTCACTAATTTTTCAGCTGTTGCTAAATTATCACTGATCTTTTCACTGCAACTCATTTGAGTTGCTGCAACTTTGATTTTTTCCATTTGATCACTGCCCTTTGAAATCAACGTCTAGTTAAAGTCGGAACCTGCTGCGTAATGCAGTGAATATTACCACCGCCTAGCAAAATCTCACGGGTATTCAGCTGTACGATCTGGCGTTTAGGGAATAAATCTTGAAACTGGTCTTTGGCTAATTCATCTTCTGGGACACCAAAAGCTGGTAAGATCAAGCCCCCATTGCAAAAATAGAAATTAATGTAAGAAGCTGGTAAGTAATCACCAGCTTTGCGCGATTTAGCATTTGTTGTTTGATCAATCCCGGCAGCTTCTGTCGCCGAAATCTTCAAACTAGTCGGAATGATGACCTGCTGGATCTCAAGTGATCTACCCTGAGCATCAAAATTTTTCTGCAAATATTGATAATCAGCTAAAGAGTAACCATACTGCTTAGAATCATGATCTTCTGGCCAACCTAAAACAACAACACCTGGACGGATAAAGGCACATATATTATCAACATGTCCATTGGTTTCATCTTGGTCTAAGCCATATGGCAGCCATAAAACCTTTTGCACATTCAAGTAGTCTTTCAAAATTTGTTCGATCTGGGCTTGGGACAATTTGGGATTACGACCAGCACTAAGTAGACAACTTTTGGTCACAATTGCTGTTCCTTGACCATCAACTTGAAAAGAACCACCTTCCAAAACAAAGTCCGGCAAAAAATATTCATCGACTTGTTCTAATTCACTGATTTTTTGAGCGACCTGATCATCAAGATCCCAGGGAAAATACAAACCATCAACCAAACCACCCCATGCATTAAAACGCCAATTGATACTGCGCAGCTGTTTTTGATCATTTATCAGAAAAGTTGGCCCACAATCCCGACACCAAGCGTCATTGCTTGACATTTCAATTACTTGCACACTGTCAGGCAACATTGCGCGGGCATTAAGAAACTGCTCAGCGTTGGTCAACATTGTTACTGGTTCAAAGTGACTGATTGCCTCAGCAACTTGAGCAAAAATCTTTTGAGCAGGTTTAGCTCCGTTGCGCCAGGTATCAGTCCGCTTTGGCCAAATCAAGTATGTTCGTTTATGTGGTTCAAATTCAGCTGGAAAATACCAGCCGTCGTTCTTAGGGGTCGTCGTTAGTTTCATTTTTGATCCTTTCTGTCAAATAAGCTTTTAAAGTTCGAACTCTTTTTTCGTATCGCTCAAAGCTTCCTTCATCCGCGTAGTAACCTGATCCAGCTGTTCATATTTGATGATTGCCGGTGGCTCAAAGCGGATTGTCTTGGAATTGACTAAAGTCCCAGCGGTCAAAACTCCCCGTGAGAACAAACCTTTAGCAACACTATAGCCAATCTCATTAGTATGGAATTCAACTCCGATCATCAAACCAACACCGCGGACTTTTTGAATAACTTCAGGAAATTCAGTAGCCAACGCACGCAGCTTTTTGATCAGATAAGTTCCCTTTTTTTGGGCTTGACCCGGAATGTCTTCTTTAAGCATATAAGAAATCGTCGCCAATGCCGCAGCACAGCAGACGGGATTGCCGCCAAATGTTGGTGAGCCTAACAGCCATGGATTATCAATCAATTGCTGAACCCACATCTTCGAACGACAAATGACCCCGGTGATCGGCATAATTCCACCGCCAAAAGCCTTACCAAAAGTCATGATATCTGGAATGACTCCTTCAGCCTCACAGCGCCACATCGTACCAGTCCGACCCATGCCGCACTGAATCTCATCAAAAATCAAAGCAACATTGTATTCATCACAGATTTCACGAACCTTTTTCAAATAGCCCTCTGGCGGGATAATGATCCCGGCCTCACCTTGGACCGGCTCCAAAATGACGGCAGCAACTTTTTCGCCAACTGCAATCAGATTACGGATCGCTTTGCGCATATCTTCAGCATTACCGTATTCAACATGTTGAACTTGCTGGACCATTGGAATGTAAGGAACACGGTATGAACCTTTGCCGCCCATTGAAATTGCGCCCATTGATTTGCCATGGAAAGCACCGACCGTCGAAATAAACCAACGCCCACCAGTAGCAATCCGGGCCAGTTTCAAAGCCATTTCGACCGCTTCGGCACCGCCATTCGTAAAGAAACATTTTTCCAAATCACCCGGCGTAATGTCAGCAACAGCTTTTGCTAAATACCCGCGTAACGGATCTAACAGTTCCTGTGAATGCAATGCCTGATGTTTAAGCTGAGCTAACACCGCATTCAAAATATACTGATTACGATGGCCACAAGTATAAATCCCAAAGCCGCCCAAACAGTCGATAAATTCTTCACCTTTCAAACCATGGATCATTGCATCTTGATCCGTCCACTCCAGTACGGCAGCATCGGTCGAAACCGACTTACGGTATTTCAGCCAGCCTGGTGAAACATAGTTATCAAAATAATTTAGTGTATCTTTAGTCATTTTGTCTTTTTGATCATTGGTCATTGAATCACTTTGAATATAGTCTAAGACCTCATCAAGATCATCGATGACTTGCTGCTTTGGTGTTTTATTTGCAGTTAATTCTTCTGTCATTATTATCAATCACCTTTCATTTAACACCTAATGTTTTTGTTCGTTGATAAATCAGCTTGCCAGCTGAAATCGTCACCAAAACTGGAACATCTTTTAATTTATCAACTGGTATTTTTTCAAGATTACGGTTTAAAATACAAATATCGGCTTGTTTACCAGCCTGCAAAGATCCAATCTGTTGTTCTTGGCTACAAGCTTTAGCGGCATTCAAGGTCTGACCTTGAAGCGCTTGGAAAAGATCCAATTTTTCTTGCGGATGCCAGCCACCCGCTGGATCACCAGCTAACGTTTGGCGCGTTATTGCAAAATAAATATTTTGCAGCGGTCGGATATTGGTAACAACCGGGCTGTCTGTACCAAAGGCTACCGGGACTTGCTGTTGATAAAAAGTCGCAAATGGCCACATCTGCTGAGCACGTTGCCCAATGTATTGAGCAACCGTCTGGTAGTCCAACAAGGGATGACTTGGTTGGATCGAAGCCGTCAAATCATTTTCTTTCATTAATGGGATGTCGCTCGGATCGATCGTCTCCAAATGTTCCAAACAATGGTGACCGGTTTTTAGTGGACCATACTGCGCAATGGCCGCTTTGAAATCAAGGATCGCCTGATGGATCGCTTGATCGCCGATCGTATGAATCCGCAACGGGATTTGATTTTGCTGGGCTTTAAAAATCAATAATCTCATTACTTGCGGATCGATATTAGGCGCTCCGCGGATCGTTTTTTGCTCATAATCAGCTCTCATCCAGGCAGTGTAGCTGCTGGTCACCCCATCAAAAAATAATTTTGCCCCGGCGATCCTGATTTGATCAGTTGTGAATTTTTGTTTCATTTCTTTTAATTCTGATAATTGCCGACCAAAGTAGGGATACAAATTCACTCTCAATGGCAGATGCTCTTTCTTTGCCAGCCTTTGATAAGCTGCCGGATAAATCTGATCATCCATTCCCTTTGGTGTGATCGCCGGCAATAAAGCTAAATCACAGATCGTTGTCAGGCCATAGCTGGCTAACCGTTGCAAATACGGCCAAAAAAGCGCTGCTTGCTGCTCAACAGGATAATTAAAGATCACATGTAAAAATCCCATTGCAGTTTGTTCACCGACTAATCCATCTGGCTGATCATTTTCATCTAAATGAACATCTTGTTGATAACGCTGAGGGTCAGCAGTCGGTAACAGCCTTTTTAGCGCGGCAGAGTTCAGCCAAAGCGTATGCAGATCATCAGCGATCACAACGACTGGCTGATCAGGAAACACCTGATCCAAACTGTTTTTAGTTGGCAGTTGCCGTGGTGTCCACTGTGGCAGGTACCAGCCTTTGCCGACAATCCAGCCTCCTGGCAACTTTATCTTGGTTTGTTGGACTTGGCTGGCTAGATCAGCCGCACATTCCTTTTCAGAGTGCCCGCTGACTAAAAAAATTTTTTTAGCATAAACCAATGCTGATAAAAAAATATGTGCATGGCTTTCAATAAATCCCGGCACGATTGTTTTATCGCCAAAATCGATGATTTTAGTTCCTTCTTGCTGATATTTTGCTGGTAATTTTCCTGCAATCACCTCAACTATCCGTTCATTTTCGATTACCACCGCGCCAGTAAAAAAATGTTTGAAATCCGCGCTTAAGATTGAATTGCTTTTTAAGACCTTGATCAAGCTCAATTTGCTCACCTTCTTTGTCTAAATGATTATTTTGCCCGCTGCAATTTTTTAGCTTGGATCAAAGCATTAATTACAACCACTAAAATCAAAACGATCATCATGATCGTTGAGATCGCATCGATTTCAGGTGTAATGCCAGTCTTGACCATCGCATAAACCTGCAACGGGAAAGTCGTACTAGCTGGTCCAGTCGTAAAGAAGCTGATAATCACATCATCCAGTGATAAAGCAAAGGAAAAACCGGCACCGCTGATGATTCCAGGCAAAAGTAGTGGTAAAGTTACCTTAATAAAGGCTGTCAGCGGTCCCGCCCCCAGATCCAGCGCCGCTTCCTCCAAGGATTTGTCGATTCCAATCAGGCGCGAGCGGACTGTTAAAACAACGAATGGGATACAAAAAGTGACATGTGCGAGGATCAAAGAAAATAAGCTCAACGGAATCCCAGCTAAGGAATAAATCGACAGCAACGCAATCCCTAAAACTACCTCCGGAATAACAATCGGGATATACAGTACTTTGTCTAACAACTGTTTGCCCCAAAAGTGATACCGATCCATCCCAATCGCGCCTAAAGTCCCTATCACTGTTGCTAAGATCGTACTAATTGAACCGACGATTAACGAATTGCCTAAAGCTGACATGATCTGATAATTGTGAAAAACTGAAATATACCAGTGCGGCGTAAATCCTTCAAATAAGATATTGAGTCTTGACGTATTGAATGAAAAGACAATGATCACTACGATTGGCAAATAAAGAAAAATAAAAGTCAAACCAATAAAGGAATTTTTCCAAAAATTCTGGTGTTCTCTTTTTTTCATTTAACAGCCTCCTAACTCAAATCTTCCATTTTGCCGCCGCGATGCTGGAACACTACTAGCAAGGCCAAGGTCAAAGCAATCAGCATGACTGAAATTGCCGCTCCGAACGGCCAGTTACGTGAAACTTGGAACTGGTTTTCGATTAAGTTACCCATCATGATGCTTGTACCACCACCCATCACATCGCTGACGAAGAAATAACCTAGCGATGGGATAAAGACCATGATGCAGCCAGCAAACACACCCGGCATTGATAAAGGAATAATAATCTCTTTTAAGATCTGCCATTTTGAAGCTCCTAAATCTGCCGCTGCTTCAATTAAGTCATGATCGATCCGATCAAGTGAATTAAAAATCGGAATGATCATAAACATCAGCAACAGATAAGACATCCCTAAAACAATCCCGCC
The DNA here is from genome assembly GCF_029916425.1 of Liquorilactobacillus sicerae. Lineage (GTDB taxonomy): Bacteria > Bacillota > Bacilli > Lactobacillales > Lactobacillaceae > Liquorilactobacillus > Liquorilactobacillus sicerae. Next base: position 20,524 of record NZ_JAHAVQ010000007.1, read on the forward strand.
GGTGTTATAAACCATGGTCAATGGTTGATTGATGATCCCTAATTTTTCTAAAACTGTATTGATGACTCCGGTCCGGCGCAAAAGCGTGACCCAGCTGAATAAACGTACTAGTGAGTTGGAAACTGATGGAACGATCACCAAGGTCATCAGGATCATTTTAGCAATCGGACCTTTTTGGGCGGTAAATAAGGCAAAGGGATAGGCGATCAGCAAACAAATCAACGTACTTAACAAACCAATCCAGATTGATTGGCCATAGATCTTCAAATTCTGCCAATCAAATACTTGACTATAGTTGCTTAAAGTGAATTTATAAACCAACCCGCCATAATAATTACGTGACATAAAGCTCATCAGCAGGACATATAATAACGGAATAACGACTAACAGCAGCATCCAGAAAGAAACTGGGATGATTTGGATCCATTTCAACAGTGTCTGTGAGAAATTACCGGATCTTTGCTTCTTTTTTGCAGTAAGTTTCATTGAAAAACTTTTATCTTTAGTTTCCATGCAAACACCCCTCTGCTAATTTATTTGATTGGTTCAAAATCTGTATTTTTGATTGTCTTAAAAATCTTATTCGAATCGCTTTTGACCAAAATGGCATCACTCGGATTCCAATAGACAAAGACCTCTTTTCCAACTGGCAGTAAAGTCTGTTCGCTAGGGGTATTCATTTTCAGTTCCATTCCATTTGGTAGCTTCAGCACAGTTTTTCTGACATTACCAGCATAGTAATGTTCGCTGATTTTGGCTGGAAGATGAAAATGCTCGACTTCGGTTGCTGAAAGCTTGATTTTTTCCGGCCGGACAACAATATTGACAATTTGATCTTTGTTGATTGTATCGGTAGCCGTTTTGATCGCCAGATAGCCATTTTCTACGGTGATTTCTGCTAAGTCATCGACCACTGTTGAGATCTTACCGTAAAAAATATTGGATTCACCAATAAAATTAGCAACAAAGCGCGTCTGCGGTTTTTCATAGAGCGTTTGTGGATCGGCAACCTGTTCCAAATGGCCTTGATTCATGACTGCAATCCGATCACTCATCATCAAAGCTTCTTCTTGATCATGAGTGACATAGACAAAGGTAATGCCTAACTTACGTTGCAGCCGTTTTAGTTCAATCTGCATTTGTTTGCGTAGTTTCAGATCCAAAGCTGACAATGGTTCATCTAAAAGTAAGACCTGAGGCTGATTGACTAACGCACGCGCAATGGCAATCCGTTGCTTTTGTCCACCAGACAGCTGATCTAACTTTCGTTTGCCATAGCCTTCCAATTGAACTAGTTTCAGCATGGCCGTTACCCGTTTTTGTCGTTCAATTTTAGGAACTTTAGCCATTTTCAGACCAAAGGCGATATTTTCAGCAACGGTCATATTAGGGAATAAAGCATAATTTTGAAAGATCGTATTAACTTTTCTTTTGTTGGGCGGTAAATTTTTGACTGACTTTTCATCGAGCAAAATCTCTCCACTGGTTGGTGATTCAAAACCAGCAATCATCCGCAAGGTCGTCGTTTTACCGCAGCCTGAAGGACCGAGCATCGTTAAAAATTCACTTTGGTAAATGGTGATGTTGAGATTTTTGATGATCGATACGTCGCCGAAACTTTTATTGATTGCAGTTAATTTGATCATTTCTTTCATAACAGCACCATCTCCTTAAAGGGCATCTTCGCCACGTTCGCCGGTCCGAATCCGCATAACCTCTTCGACTGATGAAACGGCTACTTTGCCATCACCAACTTGACCGGTCGCCAGCTTCTCGTGAATGTCGATCAAGATTTCGTTGATACAACCATCTTTGACATAAGCTACAACATGGATCTTCGGCAATAGATTGATATGGATCTTTTTGTCATTGAATTGAACGGCATCTTTTTCACCTTTCTGATTGCCGGCACCCATCGCTGAAAAGATCGTCATCCCGGATACCCCGTGATTTGATAGAATTTGTTTGATTTCTTCTAAATTTTCTGGTCGGATCGTTATTTCTAGTTTTTTCATTATGAATTTCTCCTCGTAGTGAAATTTTTTAAAGTGTGATTCTAGTTGCTGCCTTTGAAATTGTTCCAAACCTTGTCAATTTTGGTCGTATTCTTTCCAAGATCCAGAACCGTTTGTGAACGTTTCAAAACTGAAGTTGGAATCATTACAGCCGGATTGTCTTTTAACTTTTTAGGCAATAGTTTTACGGCTTTGCGATTCGGATTATAGTATGGAAATGCTTCAGAAAATTTGGCACTGACACTTGGCTTCAACATATAATTGATGAACTTTTCAACATTGTTTCCGTTCGGTGCTTTTTTAAGCTTCATGAAAACATCATAGGCAAAATAGACATCTTCTTTAGGATAAACAACTTTGATATTCGAGTTATTCTGCATCGCTAATGCAATTTCGCCACCATAGATCAAACCAGCTGAAACCTGGCCGTTGATCAAAGAAGTTTTTGGACTGGTCCCGTCAAAAATCTGGATGTTTGGCTTTAACTTTTTAAGATAAGCACTTGCATCTTTTAAAGCCGCTTTACTGGTATCATTAATCTGATGCCCCGTCGCCATCAAGGCACAGCCAACCACTGCTCGAGAATCCTCAACAGTCACCAGCTGATTTTTGAGTTTAGGATTCAAAAGATCTTGGTAGCTGGTAATTTTGAATTTGACTCTTTTTTTGTTATATGCGATCCCCATCACGGTCCCCAAATACGGGGAAGAATACTGATTGTGACGATCATACGCTTGATTCAACGCAATTGAACTTAAATTTTTATAATTGGGAATTTCTGCTTTATTAAGTTTTTCTAACCGTCCCAATTTTCGCAGTGTCTGAACATACATTCCAGGCGCAAGAACCATATCATAAGTACCATTAGCTGAAGATAAAACTTTTGAAAGCATCTGATCTGGATCAGAATAAGACGTATAATTGATCCGAATACCGGTTTCCTTGGTAAAACCGTTTAAAACACTTTGCGGAACGTATTCGCTCCAGCCAATAATATTCAAAACCTTACTGTGATGCGTCGTTCGTGAATTGCTACATCCTGTTAAAATCAGCAAAACACTACTGAATACGAGGCCAAACAGCCAAAATTTTATTCGCTTCATTTAACAACCTCCAATTTATTAGTTTCATCAAATTTTAATGTCAAGCCTTTTAATATTTAATTATAGGCTAAATTATAACTTGCAAAAAAACTCAGATAAATTAGTCTTTGGGGTCATCAAAATACTCTTTTAAATGTAAACCATACCTCAAAAGTAGTATTTTTCTGTCTTCAACTTAATTTTATTCACAATTTAACGAGTCTTTATTTAATTTATGGTATATAATGTATCATTAAACAACAATTAAAATCTGGTGATAATAAATGATTGATTTTTCACTAAATGATCTTTACATTTTCAATGACATTGTTCATCATATCTACTGCTGCTCTAACAGTTCACAAATGAGATCGCTATTAATGCAAAAACTTACTTATTTAGTCGACTATGACGGTGGAACTTTTTATTTATCAAATATCGAAAACGATCATAGGTTAACTAGCCCGATTGTTTACAATGTTGATTCACATTTTGGGAAAAAATACCTACAAGTGTACAATCAGCTAGACTATTCAAAAGCTCTAATGTATACAGGAAGAAGCGTAACTTATCGCGAAAGTGATATTATTGATGAAGGTAAAAGAATTTTAACCCCTTATTACCAAATGTTTTATAGAAGCTATCATTTCCATTATTCACTTCATTCCAGTATTTCCTATAAAAACCATTTTCTGGGGGTTATGTCACTTTTTCGCAATGAACAAAAGGAAAATTTTTCTCAAGATGATATAGAACTAATAGAGTTACTAACTACTCACCTGGAAAACAGTTTGTATCACTATTTTTTAATGGAGTTTTATTCACAAAAAAAAATAACCGTCAGCCAAGCAGTTAAAAAATTCCGCTTAACCAACCGTCAAACAATTATTCTAAAAAGCCTTCTCGATGGATTAGAGAATAATCAGATTTGTGAGAATCTTTGTATCACCAATAACACTTTGAAAAAACATATTTCCAATATCTACAAAAAATTAAATATCAGCAATCGAGTTCAATTATTTAAAATGATTAATGAAAAGGAAAAGTAGCTATTTATAAGCCCCTATTATTCACAGTTTCTACCAAGCCCATAATTTTTCAAAAAATCTGGAAATTTATGGTCTTGATGCTGTTTTTGTTGTTAAATAACTGAAACTTGAAAGTTCATATTTGGGCTGGCACTGCATAGCACCAGCTTTATCTTTACGAAAAATAAAACAGAATTATTAACAAAATTTACGATCCTACTGAATAGGCATAGAATACAGGATGCTTTTTGAATTTTCAAATTTCAATTAGTTTCTACTAAAAATCAATAACTTTTAGCTGTTTCAATTATCTTGGCAGTAGAAAGCATGCCTTTCTTCTTTTTAGCAATATACTCTTTCATTCTTTTCATCGCTTCTTTTAAGTTTTCCATTGAAGAAGCATAGCTGATTCGAATATGACCTTCACCACCGGGGCCGAATGGGCTACAACCTGCAACCGCTACTTGATAATCATAAGCAAGTTCATGGCAAAATTCCTCTTCACTAAGCCAAGCTGGCAATTGGAAGAAAATATAAAATGCTCCTTGCGGTTTTAAGACTTCAAATCCCATTGCCTTTAATTCTTGATAAACAAAGTTTCCTCTTTGCTGATATTCTGCCTTCATTGCTTGACTGTCATTAAAACCATTCTCAAAAGCTTCTTGAGCAGCTTCTTGAGCCACATAAGCTGCTGTCGTAACCGAAAACTGGTGCAATTTAAAAATTTCTTTAACAATAATTTTAGGAGCACAGATAATTCCAATTCTCCAACCAGTCATGGCATGCGATTTTGAAACCCCATTGATCAAAATGGTCTGTTCTGGAAGATATTCGGCCACGGAAACATGCTTTTTGCCATAAGTCAGCTCACTATAAATTTCATCAGAAATAACAAAAACATTATAATCCTCTAAAACAGCGGCAATCGCTTGGACATCCTCCCGACTATAAGTTGTTCCGGTTGGATTGGATGGAAAGTTTAAAATAACTCCCTTAACTTTGTCACCATATTTATCCAAAGCTGCTTTTAACCGTTGCGGCTTTAAAATATAATTATCTTTTGAAGTGTTGATATAGATTGGCTCAGCACCATGCATTTTGGCAATTGGAAGATACATTGGCCAGATTGGTGTTGGAATAATGATTTTTTCACCTTTTCCAGGATTGATGATTGAACCAATTGCAACTGAAATTGCTTCTGTCGCACCAACTGTTACAATGACATTTTCATAATCATATTTCAAATTATATTTTTTATCCAAAAAGCTAGCCGCTGCTTGGCGGAGGCCCAATGTTCCAATTGAAGGCGGATAATGGGTATGATTATTTTTAATACTTAAAATTCCAGCTGCTTTAATATGTTCTGGAGTATTAAAGTCTGGTTCACCCAAGGTCAATTTTATAATGCCTGGAATACTAGAAACTTCCTGATCAAACTCCCGAATCTTTGATGGAGTGATCTCTCTCAAATCGGTTCGAATTCTTTGCAATAATTGTTTTGTTTTTTTACTCATAAGCAAACCCCCTTTACTAACTAAATAATCACTAAATATCCCTTCGATTAACAAACGCACGAAAATTAAAAATTGCAATAATTGCTTGACTGCTTTTTTCTAAATGCATTCATCTTTAAAACTTTATTATAATAAGAAGAATAACATTAATCTTTAGAATTAACATCAAAAAACCTATCTATGTTAACCTGGTAGCTTGCCAGTACTTAATTATGAAATGTCAATTCAAAAAAAGGCTATTGAAATAATTATAAATAAAATGTTTCACTGCCTTTTTAGAATTGAAAAACAAAAAAAACCTTCAAAAAAGAATTGTTATCGCTTCTCACTTTGAAGATTAGATTAAGATAATATATTTTATATACTTGGTGATTACCCACTGTTTAAAACAAGCTGATCGAAACAATACTTAGTTCTAATCTTAATTTTTTAAGCCTTTCATTTACAAAGAATTCAAATCTCACAGCTTAAAATATCAACAGTTTAGAAAAGCTGATTCTTCATTATCCATTAAAAATTTTTAAACTCTTTTTTTTCAGCTAGCGATATGTTAAATTACTTGGCATGAAATAATAAATTTTTTGAGGAGCTTATAAAATGCGGATTGAAAAAGATGCTATTGGAACTTTGAAAATTGCAAATGATGCTTATTACGGGATTCATGCTAAACGAGCAGCGGAGAACTTTCCTTTAGGTGAGGCACGAAGAGTTGATCCACTGTTACTTAAGGGATTGATTCAAGTTAAACAAGCCTGTGCCGAGGCTAATTATCTGACAAATAACCTAACAAAAGAGAACCTTCAAGCAATTGTTCAAGCTGGTGACGAGTTGCTGCAAAACTTTGAACGTTACCAACAAGAATTCATTGTGCCTAATATTCAAGGCGGAGCCGGAACTAGTACAAATATGAATGTCAATGAAGTTATTGCTAACCGAGCTTTAGAGTTACTTGGTCATCAAAAAGGCGAGTATCAATTTTTACATCCAAACGATGATGTTAATCGTGGCCAGTCAACTAATGATACTTATCCCTCAGCTGGACATTTAGCCTTGATCAAAGTAATCTCGCAGCTAACTTTAGCCGTTCAGGACTTAATTATTGAATTTGAGAAATTAGTCCAAAAAAATAAGCACGTCTTAAAACTCGGACGTACCCAACTGGAAGATGCTGTCCCAACAACTTATGGCTTAACTTTCCAAGCATATGCTGATTTATTACAACGCTGCAAGCAACGCTTAGAAACAGCTTGCAAGAAGTTAATGACCATCCCGCTCGGCGGAACAGCAATTGGAACCGGTATTAATACGACAACGGCCTACCAGCAAAAAATTGTACCATTACTGGCCAAAAGAACTGATCTGCCGCTAAAACAAGCTGATAATTTGGTCGATGCTGTTCAAAACACTGATTGTTACTTGGAAACAGCTGATGCCTTCAAAAATCTCGCAACTTCTTTAGGAAAAATCTCCAATGATTTGCGCTTATTAGGCAGCGGACCGCGGGCTGGATTAGGCGAATTAAAAATACCTAAAGTTCAGGCTGGTTCATCGATCATGCCTGGCAAAGTCAACCCTGTTATTCCCGAATTTGTTAATCAAATTGCCTTTCAAGTCATTGGCTATGCCACAACTGTAACTTTTGGAGTTGAAGCCGGTCAACTTGAACTGAATGCTTTTGAACCGGTCATGTTCCAAGATCTGTTAGACGGCGCTCGACTTTTAATAGCTGGCAGTCAAAGCTTGATCACCAACTGCTTGCAAGGCTTAACGATCAATGAAGAGCTTTGTCAAAGCAATATTGAGCACTCAGCCGAAATTGCCACTATTCTAGCTCCTAAAATTGGCTATGCAGCTGCTACTCAGCTTGTCAAACAAGCTTTGAGCCAAAAAGTTTCAATTAGAAATTTACTGCAAAGCAAAGATTTCTCTATCCAGGAGATCGACCAACTGCTGAGTCCTGAAAATTTGTTAGGACCTAAATGCGTTAAGGATAAGGCTTTAGCCCATTAATTATTTTTCGGAACAATTTCAAATCTTAATTTGATCCCATTCGGATCAGTCAAGGCCAGACTTTGATCTTTCAAAATTTCAAAGCTCTGGCCTAATTTTTCAAGATTTTCTCGTACTCGAGCTAACTCAACATCATTTGGGGTAAAGAATGAATAATAAGCCAAGCCTAAATCGCGCTGATCCATTGCTGGCAGATTACGTCCATTCCAAATATTCGTCCCAAGATGATGATGATAGCCACCACTGGCAAAGAATTTTGCGGAATTGCCAAAATTTGTTTTTAAGGATAAACCCAAAATATCCGTATAAAATCCTTCGGTCGCTGTCAAATCAGCGACTTTTAAATGTACATGACCAACTTTGGTTGCTGCTGGAAACCCTTGCCAATCCCGATCGGCCGCATCAACAACTCCTTGAGCATCCATTTCGATCGTAATTCCCGGGATTTCGCCATCTGGTCGAATGTCCCAAGCTGAGCGCGGCTTGTCACGATAAACTTCGATGCCATTACCCTCCGGATCGGTTAAATAAATTGCTTCACTGTAGCCGTGATCACTTGCTCCGATGATTGGCGCTTGAACATTCAAATAATGGATCAAAGCATTACCCAAATCCTTGCGACTGGGCAGTAAAAAGGCAGTATGGTATAAACCAGTTTTTCGAGCCAAGGGAAGTGGTGACATAATCTGTTGCAGGATTAGTAATGGTATTTGACTGCCATGAGCGCCTAAGATACTCCGAGTTAAACCTTTTTCATAAACATCAAGTCCAATAATATCACGATAGAAATTTGTCTGAGCGTTTAAATCGGCAACCTTAAGTGCCACTGTCCCTGGTTGGGTTGCAGCAGCTAATTGAAAATCAGGAATAATTACTGTCATAGTTTTTGCCTTCTTTTTTATATTTGTTACATTAATTATAACATCCAATTTAAAGGAAACAAGTCTTTTAACAAATCTTTTTCAAATTTCTATAAAATCCTGTAAACAACCAAAAGCAGTCCGTTTAACTGATTGTTTTCCAACGATTAGTTAAACGAACTGCTTTAATTAGTATTTATAATTGTTATTTACTATATTTTTGCTGCAATTGTTTTGCTTGATTAAGCATCTTCTTATTAGTACCATTTTGTTTCAGTTTGCTGATCACTTTGTTGACCCGTTTAACTAGGACTTGATTATTTTTGGCAATTCCTGCTGAATATGATTGCGATTCTTTTTCAATTGGCATTTTGACTGAAGCAATTGCATATTGATCAGGATATTTAGAAACATAACCTTCTGCAACCCCGCTTTCAACTAGCACGCCATCTAACTTATTGTCTTTCAATTCAGTTGCTAAACTGGTTACGACACTTTCAACGACAAGATTACTCTTCTTAAGCTTCTTATTAGCAACAGTTTGCTGGGTACTGCCTTGTTGAACACCAATACTCTTTTTGGCTAATTGGCTAATCGAACTGTATTTATTTTTATCAGCTTTTCTAACCAATAAAACATTCTTAGTTGTGTAATATGGTTCTGAGAAACTGATGCTCTTTTTACGCTGCTTGGTAACGGATAAACCAGAAAGAATCATATCGATTTTCTGATCTTTTAATTCAGAAATCAATGACGAAAATTCAACATTTTCAATTTTCAACTTAACTCCCAAGTTTTTAGCAATTTTTTTGGCCAGCAGAATGTCATAACCGACGATCTTCTTTTGACCATTTTGAACGATTGGAAACTCAAATGGTGCAAAATCAGCAGAAGTCCCGACAATTAAAGTCCCACGATTTTGAATTTTTTTGACACCATTAGTTTTACTGCTGCTGCTTGAGCATCCAGCTACTAAAAAAACCAAACTCACCACTAGCAAACTTAAAATTACTTGATACCAACTTTTTCTTTTCATGTTCTCGTCCCCCATACATTTAAATATGAATGAAATTCAACTTCTTATAGAATTAATATAAACTTGAAACGCATAAAATGCAACTAAAAATGAATAATTTTTGTTAAAAAGGAATTTTAATACATTATCTTTAGAAAACAAATAACTTTTTGCTAAAATTTAATAAACAATATTACCTTAGCAGCCACAAGTCAGCTTGGTACACAAAAAGCTGAAACAATTTTGCTTCAGCTTTGAATAAACTATTTAGTTTTCAAACCGTTTATGAAGGTCTTGGGCTGGAATGATCTGTGATCAACCACCGTTTTTTTGCCAGCATTCAGTGACCTTGGTCCAATTGACGATCTGCCAAAAAGCGTTAATATATTCCGGTCGCCGATTCTGATATTGCAAATAATAGGCATGTTCCCAGACATCTAAACCTAATAAAGGAACTTGATCTAACATTAATGGTGAGTCCTGATTAGCTGTCGCCGTGATTGCTAACTGGCCATCCTCATCGACTACCAGCCACGCCCAGCCTGAACCAAAAACTTGCTGAGCTGTGGTAGCAAATTGACGCTTGAACCCTTCAAAGCTCCCAAAAGCCATTGTAATTACCGCTAACAACGGCGGTGATGGCAATTCTTTAGCATCCCGAGTCAAGCTTTCCCAAAAGATTGAATGGTTAGCGTGACCGCCACCATTATTTCTAATGTTCATGGCAACTTGATCTGGTAATTCGGCTAAACTTCCCAACAGTTGCGACAAAGACCATTCCTTAGCTACTGGATAAAGCTCCAATGCCTGATTTAATTTATCAACATAAGCCTGGTGGTGCCGATCATGGTGAATCTTCATGGTCAGCCGATCAATATAAGGTTCCAAAGCAGCATAATCATACGGCAGTTGCGGTAAAATATAAACCATCGCTGTCGACCCCTTTCTTGGTATCCCAAAAACACTACTCCTACTTCTAAAATACCGTAGCTACCAGAACCTGTCGATCAAAATGCCTAGTTCTAGCCGACTTGTAGCAAGAACATAAATAATCCCATTGTCACTACTGACAATAAGGTGCTGACTAACTGAGTTGAAGCCATCTCATCTTCATGGACCTGGCTTTGAATTGCCAACATACTTGGCATCGCCGCTGTAGGAATTGCTAAAGTGATCACGACTAATCGTTGAAAAGTCTGATTGGCACCAGCTAAAGACATTGCTCCCCAAATTGCTAGCGGCAGAGCCAGATTTTTAAGGCAAACATTCAAGATAACTGCTCTGGTTAGCCGAAAATGTTGCACATACAGCATGATACCGATCGAAAATAAAGCCACACCACCAGCCGCCTGTCCCAGTTCACTAAAAAGCGGCAACCATTTTTCAGCTAATTGAAAACCGCTTAAATTCAAGATAAAAGCTAAAATTGGTGCCCAAACGAGTGGCTTTTTTAAAGCATTTAGCAAACGCTCGCCCGCTTGCTGAACCCCTTTAGCCGTTTGCTCGCCTTCACGACCAGCTGCCGACAGCAACAGCACACTTAATGGCACTTGGATCAAATTTAAATATAAGCCACAAATAGCTACCAAGATCACACTATCAGTCGAGCCAAAAATAATTGCTAACACGGAGGTACCCATAAACGGAACAGATGGACAAGCAACCGACAAAGCGCGCAAAACAGCCAAACTAAGGTGATGTAAATAAAGTTGATAAATAATAATCAATAATCCAAAAGTTCCGATCATCCCGACTCCCAGCCAGATAAACAGCGGAATATCCTGAATAATAACTTGTCGACTCGTCGATAATAAACCACCGAACAAACTAAGCGGCAAAGCATATGACATTACGAAACTGATAAAGGCTTGACTAGCACCTTTGCCAAACTGTTTACGCCAGCCTGACAAGAAACCTAGTGCTAAGGTAAAAATAATTGGTGAAATTGCAGTAATCAAAGTTAATGGCAAAAAAACACTTCCTCACAGCAGTTCTAAAGCTTCATCCTGATGTCTATAAAAATTAAATTAGAAACTAATGAAAATTTTAACATAAACAACCGAAGAAAAGCTGACTTGAGCAGCTTGTTTTGTTAACCATTTTTTGAGTTTTGCTTACGAAAATAAAGTTAACCGCTTAAGAGTTGCCAAAAATCAATTTTCTTAATTTTATAAGGAAAGCAACTCAAAATCGTTTTCAATTTAAGATTCAATTTTTGCTTAGTCATTTGACTTCAGAAAGTTCAGTCAGCTCGGCTTGGACTGGCAACCAAACTCACTTGCTCGACCGCTTTCCAGCTATTTATGTGGTACACTAGCCAAAAGCTTTTCAAAACTAGGTGATTCAAGCTATGTATCATGTTTTAGTTATTTCTGAAAATCGAATTTTACTGCGACAATTATGGCAATGGCTAGCTAATCAACCTAACTTAATTATCCAGCTGGTTCCTTTCAGCACAGATGCATTAACAGCTTTTTCAGCTAATCAAGTTGACCTAATAATTATTGATGCCAATATTCTACTACCCTATCAAGAAATTCTAAATGACTTAACAAAAGCTCCTTGGAACTATGGAGTCTTGTTTTTAGGCAAGGATTTAACTGCTGCAAATTATCAGCATCCCCTAATCAGTCTGAAATTTAAGCAGCTAAACCCAACAACTCTTAAAAATGCGATCAACCGCTTGCTTCAACGGTTAAATCATAGTCAGCCAGCAGCTGGTAGCCTTACTTTAACAACTTTTCAATCAGCAACTGAACTACCATATGGTACTTACCACCTCTTATGGATTAAAACATATACCCAAGCCATCAACTCGTCCGAAATCAAACGACTACAAAAATCTTTGCAATTAAAATTTTTAACTTTGATCAAGTTAAATAAATCTGATGAACTGTTGGTGTTGATCAATCGGGCACAGCTTAATTCACAATTGAATTTTATTCAGCTCAAAAAGGAACTAATAATCCTTTGGGGCGCAAACTGCAGCTGCGTCTATCGCAAAAACATCGCTTCAGTGGAACTAAAACAGCAATTGATCAGGTTTAAACAGCTGCAGGATTTGCGTTATTTTCTAGGCGGAGAAATCATAATGGCTCCTATTAAACCGCAAACCAACAGTTTAAATTTGACTTTGATCGAACAGTGTCTCACCTTCAGTCAAACATTGTTTAACGGTAATTTGCCAACCGCTCAGCATTTGCTGCAAGCTGTTTATCTTGACCAAATCAAACCACAGCGTAGTTTTGTAGCTTTAGCTTATCTGCGACTGCAAATCAGTTTTTTCATCTATTTAACTGAAAATCAAGAAATCAAGCCGGTTGCATGGAACTTTGCGACCTTAGAAGACGAGCTGCACGCCTTACTCAAAGATCAATTTTGGCAAAAAATCAAATATCATTCGCCAATTATTAAAACAACTTTAAATCAGTGCCTTCAAGTAATCTGGCAGCATTTTTCTCAAGGTTGGTCGCTCAAAGAAACAGCTTCTCAGCTAGCAATTAACAAAACTTACTTAAACCGGATTTATAAAGAACAGTTTCAACTGACAATTGCTGGCACTTATACCTGGCTGCGTCTTGAATTTGCTAAAATCTATTTATGCTATAGTACCGCAACGATCGCCCAGGCAGCCGCGGCCGCCGGATTTAAAAGTGTCAGTTATTTTAACCGCGTTTTTAAAAACCGTTATCAAACTACACCTAAAAGTTACCAAGAAAAAATGCGCAAAGGAGCGAAACTTAACTATTATGAAGACTATTTGGAACCATCGCAGTGGATTGATTGAGTTTGCTGAACGGCCAGAACCAAATTTACAATCAGCTGACGATGTTAAAATCAAAGTTGTTTATAATACGATTGGTATTCAAGACTTACGCTTGAAACGCCAGTGGGACTTTTATAGTAAAGAAGGAATCGCCGGCTATGAAATGGCTGGCATAGTTGTCGCCGCTGGCAGTTCAGCTCAAAAGGCCGGCTGGCAAATTGGGCAGGCTGTTTCCGGAACAGTGGTTCAATTTTGCGGAAAATGCCCCGCCTGTAAACAGCAGCAAGAACAAAATTGTCTGCAGCTGCGTGTCAAAAGTGGGACTCTTTGTCCTTATATCGTCTGGAAGGCCGACCAATTAGTTCATTTACCAGCTAATGTTTCTTTTGCAACTGGTTGTTTGCTTGAACCAGTCGCAGTTGTTAAAATGGCCTATGACAAACTGCAAATTAATGATTCCGATCAGATTTGTATTTTTGGCGGTGATTTCAATGGCTTGATCTTGCTGCAGCTGATCAAGCGCTATACTCAGGCTTTTGTAGTTGTCGTTGAAAATAAAGCCGAAAATAAATTATTAGCACAGGAATTTGGCGCTGATCAAATTATCGATCCGCTGGCTGATAATGTCGCAACCGAACTTTTAAAGTTGTCAAACTTTATTGGCTTTAACAAAACAATCTTAACTACCTCAAAGTATCCTGCTTTAATATCAGTTGCCATCAACGCTACCGCTCGAGGAGGATTATTTTTGACTACTGTCTATTTTGATCGCCAACAGCAAATTGCCATCAATTCAATTAAGTTTTTTGCTATGAACCTAACCATCATGAGTTCATTTTTATATACCAAAAAATTGCTGCAACAGACAGCAACTTTGTTAGCACAACTTAATTTAAAAAGTTTGATTCGCCGTGAATTTAGTTTTTCAGCTGCTTTGACCGCTTACCAAGTCGAACAAGAACAGCTTTATCCACGAATCGGTATCAGAGTAAATGATTCAAATCAGTTGATTTAGGTTGAAGAAGCTCGCGCGAATCAAGCGAAGCGCCAAAAACAAAAAATCTCTGATACAGATATTCAGTAATTCCATTGCATAAGAGATTGATGATCGTTACTAGATAATCATTCCAATGCAACACAGTCACTAAATAGTTCCCACCAATTGTTGAAACCGGAGTAAAAATTGAGTAATAGAAAAAGACTTTCAGCATCGCAATCGGGATGTTATTGTTTGACTTAAAAGTAAACCGTCGATTTAAAGTAAAGTTCCAAACCACCGATAAAACCAATGCAACCAAATATCGATTCCAATAAGGAAAATTGCTAAATTGCGTCAAAAGTGTAAATGAACCCATTTCGACTGCTCCAGCTGAAGAAGCAAAAGCAAAATACTTAATTGTTCGCAGTAATTCTTTTTGACTGCTGGCTTTCATTTTCAAAACTCCCTTCTCCTTGAACTGCTTTTAAAGACTTGGAGTACTGACCATTTGTTGAGCCTCCGTTAGAGCTTGGTCTAAACGATTAATGACTTTCTTAGCAGTTGCTTGATCCATTAATAGATTGGGTTTAAATTGTAAAACCGACTTATCAAAATCGGCCATCACCGCCCAAACGCCATTTTTGATCAATGCTACCATTAGTGCCTGTCCACCAAGAGGATGTGCCGTTTTTAATCCCATAATCACTCCGCATTGTCGGATTTCAATCAGAAATTCTCGATGCTTTTGCTGCAACTTAGCCAGATTTTGCTGAAAGAACTCCGTTAGCTGATCAATATTTTGTTTAACTGCTGGCCGTCTTAAGATGTCTAAGACCTTTGCCGCGACAATACAGCCTAACTCTGTCCCATTGAAAGACGAAGTATGTGCAAAGCCATCCACTTTCATCCAGCCAGCTGCCTCATCGTTCATAATGACTGCTGACATTGGATAATAACCACCCGAAAGTCCTTTACCGGTAACGATCATATCGGGCGTAGCTCCAAATTTGCAACAACACCACATTTGGCCGCTGCGCATCATACCAGTTTGAACCTCATCAGCAATATACAAAGCGCCATATTGATGTGCCAATCGTTGAACTTCTCGGTGATAATTTTCAATTGGCATGGGGAATCCAGCCGTTGCCGGAATAGTTTCAATCAGAACCGCTGCGGTATCATTTTTTTTGAGAACCATTTCCAGTTGCTCCAAATTATTATATTCAATATGGGTATAGAACTTAGGATCTGGCGTCATATTGAAAAATTCTGCTAGTTCTGGATTACCGGCTTGCATGGCAATCCCGGTTCCGCCATGAAAAGCACAAGCCAAACTAATGACTCGCTGGCGTTTTGTTGCTCGTCGGGCAAACTTGACTGCGGCATCAATTGCTTCCCCGCCGCCATTTAAAGTAAAAACATATTTCATATTTTCTGGTGAAACGGCTAAAAGTTTTTCATTCAACTCATTTTTATACCGCGAAGGGAAATAATGATTGCCGGCATCAACTACAGCCATTCCATCGATCAGTGCTTGCCGGATTTCGGGATTTCGATGTCCCAAATTAAATACCCCGCCATTGGAATGCATATTAATATATTTATGACCATCCAAATCCTCAAAGTAGCTTCCTTGGCGTTTACCCATTACCATTTCAAAGCCAAATTTTTTAAAAGTTGCAACTCGATCAGGGTTCCAGATCTTAGCAGCTTCAGCGTAAATTTTTTCTGCTTCTTTACTCATAATCACTTACTCCTTTTTTAAAGACCGGCAACTTTCGTATTTTTTCCTTTTTGAGTTTGTAGTACATGCTCAGCCATTGGCGTTAGCGAATAGCGTTTCAAATAACGCTCGGCTAAAACAACTGTCCCTTTAGCAAAAAATTCCAAAACATCAGGGGTCAATTCTACCGTTTCACCGCTACCTTCAACAACCATCCCCATGCGATAAATCAAGCTTTGCAACAAACCAATTCTGCGCATCATAATAAAAGTCCAAAGCTCGTCTTTATCTTGCTGAGTAATTGTTCTAACTTGTTGATAACCATCAAGCAACTCAGTAAGAATTTCTTCAATATCAGGTCGATGCTCCATTAAAGCTACTGCACTTGCCAGATCATACATAAACCAGCCTTGACCACAATCATCGAAGTCTAAAGCGGTAATTTTTCGACCATTTTTTAACAAATTGGCTGTCCGCAAATCGCTATGGATCATTCCATAACGATCGCGTCCAGTACCATAAATTGTCAATCGCTTTCGAATTAATTCAACGCACTGATCTAAGATCCCAATTTCTTTGCTATGCAGCCAATGACCTGTCTGATAAGAAGCACCATAAAAATTATTGTTTTGTCCAAACGTCCCTGAAAAGTTCCATTCCATTCGTTCATAAAATGCTGGCTGCGACCACTTTTGCGCTGCTAAATGCAAAGTTGCCGCAATTTTACCAATTTTTTGATATAGCTGTCGATCTTCAAAAGTTAAATCACTTTTTTCATGCTTACTGAATTTAATTTCCAGCACGGCTGCCAATCTGAATAATGGAAAAGTAAACCAGTTAGGAATTTTCTTACAAATTTTAACAATCGGTTCAAGATCCTCATTTGTATCACTAGAATCAACTGGCGCACTACCAGATACATATTCAAAACACACAACGTATCTTTTCTCTGCCAAGCTTGGTGTCTCAACTGCTTCAATATAGTGACCGTTTTGCGACTTTTGTGGCAATGCCAAGGATAACTTGGTTTGCTGCTTTAGATTTAAAATCCATGTCAATTCAGTTCGAATATTATTGAAAGTTGCATATTCAAGCCGATGCACTCGTAAAATTACTTTTGGTCGACCAGTAGCTTGCAAACTAAAAGTTGCATTTTCCGTAAAGTTTAATAACTTAACTTTGGCATCTGCTGGATAGCCCCAGAGCAACTTGGCTTTTTCAGCAACTTCTTTCAAGTGGTTCAGCTTTTCTGAAAAACTTAGTAAATTGAATTTGTTTGGCTGAGTTGCATTTGATTGTCCCATTCGACCACCCCCAGAAGGATTTTCTTTATCAATTACATTTATCATACTCAGAGGCTTGTTATTTAAATAGAGCAATTTAGCAACTTTTTGCAACCTATAATTGTACAATGTGAACTTTTATGACATGAGGCTTAACAGCTTGCTTGAACAGTCAATAAAAAATGAATACTTAATCTTTATTCGGTCAAATCAATTGAGTGAGGCAATCCTTTTCCGCCATGCTGACTACAAAAAAGGACACGATCTAATTGATCAATGCCCTTAAGAACTATGCACTTTAGTTTTTAATTTTAATTACTTGGTTTTGCCTAACCAGTTTTTGCCTTCTACAAAGCGTGTAACCAACATACTAGCCGTTGTATTGCTCGAAGAATTGATTAACGTTGCTGGAATATCAATGATCTCACTGATAATTAGGATTAATGGCAGCGCCGACATTGGAAAACCAAAGATGGTAATGATTACCGCCTCAGCCACAAAGCCGCCACCGGGTATGGCACTCATGACCATCCCAACTAAAAACCCCACGCTAATGATCAACAGCGCATTTTGCAGTGAAGTAAGACTCCGATCGAAGAGGACAAATAAGAAAGTTGTCTTCAAGACACCGCCTACAACTGACCCGTCTTTATGTACATTGGCACCTAATGGAACGACGGTATCGGCAATATCAGGACTGACTCCCATCTTTTTCGTATACTCTAGATTGGCCGGGATCGTTGCTGCCGAGGAACTGGTAGCAACGGCAGTGATCGCTGGCACTCCAATATTGCGCCAAAAAGCTTTAAAGGCCGGCTTTCCACCAGCAATCAGCGCATAGCAGCTCATGACCACCACAAAATAAAAGGCCGCATAAACTAGGTAAACCAGCCATGTTCGGATATAAGTCGCGATCATTTCTGAACCAAGGTTGCCAATTACGGTCGCAAAAAAGCAACCTAAGCCAATTGGTGCATAATACATAATATATTTAACAATCTTCATGGTAACTGTATTGCCGGCAATCAAAACCTTCGCAAAAGGTTGAGCAGCTTGACCAGAAGTCGAAGTAGCAATTCCAGTAAGAATTGCCACCACGATCAACGGCAACATATGGTTTTTCGATAAAATCTTGCTAAAGTCATCGACCGTAAAAGTATTGACTAGTTGCTCTAGTCCTGACGTATGACTGCTAGTTGCTCCTTTGACGTTGCCCATTAAATGTTTCAAGCTAGCCATATCAACGTTATTGATCGGATGAAAAAGTAAGACGGCTAAATAACCGATCACAGCTGAAATAAGTGCTGTAACGACAAAAACGATCAAAGCCGTGATCAGAATTTTCCCCAAACGTTTCATTTCCGTCATTGAGGCAATTGCCGACGAAATACTGAAGAAAACTAATGGAATCAAGACCATATACATTAAGTTCAAAAACAAATCACCAAATGGCTTAACAACTTCAACTTGTTTCCCCCAGATCACCCCTGCTAAACCACCTAAAATCAAACCTAGGAACAGTAAACTCGTTCCCCGATAATTTTTCCAAAGTTTACTCATGACCCAACCTCTTTTCATAAATTAAATTATAGCATTATTAATTATCAGTCCAGAAACTAACTGCATCTTTTTTTTCAAGACAATTTTGTTAATTTTATTGCAAAAAAAACAGCTGAAGGACCACCTCCAGCTGATAAATATGCTCGCTTAATTATTCATTTGCCAACGCATCAATTGGATTTAACCGTGAAGCCTTACGAGCCGGCAGAAGCGCCGCAATAAATGAAATAAGTATCGCCGCGGCAAAGGCAAAGATCACATTGCTTAAGTTCATTTGAACAATATTAAATTTGATCAAACTATAAAGCGCTCGATTCAAGGCTATCTCAACAAGCCAAGCCAATAATAAACCAACAACCGCCGAAAACACTCCTAATAAGACCGATTCGGAAGTAAATAACCGACGAATATCTTTACGCCTTTCGCCCAAAGCTCGTAAGATTCCAATTTCCTTGGTCCGCTCAGCAACTGACATGTACATCGTCACAATGATCATCAGCGCCGATACCAACAAGGAAATTCCGGCAATCGTCGCTAAAACCGTTGATGCTAAGTTAACATAACGATTAACGGTCTTTAGCAAACTTCCAATTGTAATCACTAAAAAGTCATATTTTTTAGTGGATTTGATTTGCCGCAAATTTTTTGCAGCATTTTCGACATTATCTAATTGGTCGACGCCGACACTTAGAAAGTTGGGATTAGTAACTGCGCCGACTTGTTGTAGGCCTGCTTTAGTTGTTTGGAAATTAGTTAAGACCATGGCACTGGCACTTTTACCATTGATAATTCCGGAAATTTTGAAATTAGTGGTGGCTTGAACTGGCTGATCATTGGCATTTATCCAGTTATAGACAACTGTGACGTGTTTGCCAATCATTTTAGCCGTTGCAATTTTGCCAAACAACTGTTGACCAATCGAAGCATCCAAAACCAGTTCGCCTTTTTTCGGCCAACTGCCTTTTTTCAAAACCTGGTCGGTATATGCTGCTGTATAGGTTTTCAAAGTACTGCCAGCGGCTTTTTTATTTTGATAATTCACGGTATAATTTCCCAGCTGATAGCCCTTTTCGACTTTTTTGATATGCTTGACTTGATTGATTTTAGCAATCTTTTTGGCTGAAAGAAAATAGCTTGTTGGTTCCTGACTAAAATTTTGAATGGCCGTTTGCGATTTAGATTGGGATAAATGCTTGCCTTGCGGATTATTCATGACTGTCATAACTTTAGGATTCGCCAGTGAATTAATTTGGTCTTGAATATAGGCATTGATTCCATTTCCTAAACCAGAAAAAAGGAGAACCGCAAAAATTCCAATCGCCGTTCCTAAAACAATCAGCGAGTTTTGCTGAAAATGATACATTAAATGCTTAAAAGCATTTTTGTAACTGGCCGCAGCAGATAATACTTTAGCCTCGATCCTGGTTGCATCCTTTGGCAGCGGATAAGCTGGCCGCAAACGATGATCTGAGTCGATCAAACCATCGGCTAAATGGACCACCCGAGTCCCATGATCAGCCACTTCCTGCGAATGAGTAACCGCGATTACTAACCGACCATCGGCAGCAATTTGCTTTAGGATCTCCAAAACCTCTTGCGTGTTTTTAGAATCCAAGGCTCCAGTCGGCTCATCAGCCAAAATAATCGCTGGATCGCTGGCTAAAGCTCGAGCGATCGCTACCCGCTGTTTTTGTCCACCCGAAAGTTGATTAGGATGCTTTTTCAGCTGATCAGCCAAACCAACTTGCTGGAGCAGCTTTTTAGCGCGGTTAACTTTTTGCTGATGAGAAAGCGTCGTCATCTCCAAAGAAATCAAAACATTTTCTAAAACTGTCAAATGACTGATCAAATTATATGATTGATATATATAGCCAATCATTGACCGCCGGTAATCATCAACTTGTTTTTCTTTGGCATGGTCCAGCTTCTTACCAGCAATCGTCAGTTCGCCAGAAAACTCTCGGTCTAATCCGCCAATGATATTCATCAAAGTCGATTTGCCACCGCCTGATTCACCCAAGATCGAAACAAATTCACCCTTTTCAAAACTTAAGCTAATTCCTTTAATGACTGGGATTTCTTCATTTCCAAGATAGTAGGATTTGTGGATATTTTTTAATTCTAAAAATGCCATCTTTTTTTCTCCTTGCTTCTATCCGCTTAATAAAATTGGTTCTTAAAATTCTTAATTATATCGTGTTAATCGTACCATAGACGAACGGGAAAAACATGTAGTTTACATAATTGAGGGATATTTTTAATCGTTGCTGCCTTCAAAAGAAAAAGCTAGCCGTTATTTTGAAAACAAGCAAATATTACCTGCTAGCTTGCATTTTTTAAAAAGGACTGCTTTTTAAATTTATATTTCAAACAAATACGATTTTTTCATGCTTGTTTAAACTAGCAGAATGCAATTTAATACATTCAAACAAATTATTATTCTTTAATTGTAATCGGTTACTTTGTTTTTACAAAGAAGAATGTCCATATAACTAATAAATACAAAGCTGTTTAGTGCTTCAGCACTAAACAGCTAGTTAATATTTATGCTGTAAAACATTTTTTAGTTTAAATAACTATGATATGCTTTTTTCAATTAATTTAAAGGAGGCATTTTAAAGACTATCTAAAACATAAAAGGCAAACATTAATTTAAAGCGGTCACTATTGACTTCAAGATTTAATGACAGGATTTCTTTTATCTTCTTTATTCGATAATTGATGGTATTTCGATGAGTAAAAGTCTTCTCTGATATAGCCTTAATACTACCATTTTCTTGCAAATAAAGTTTTAACAAGGAGGTATAATTCGTTCCATTGTCTCGATCATATAAAAGAATTGGTTCTAAGATCCGTTGAGCACTTTTTTGTAAAATCTCAAAATCATTAACAGCTAAAATGAGCTCATTAATGCCATTGTCTTCAAAAAAGCAAAGTGAGTCATCAGTGTGCTTTTGAATTCGATCCATCACATATTTGACTTGCTTATAGGCTTGCTGCAATTTTTTAATGGACAAAACTTCCTCACTGACACTTATTTCAAATAGCTTGCTTGGAAACTTATTGCTTAATGCTTTATCCAGTGATTTAGCAAAGTCCTTCAGTTGAAATGGATCATTAACAACGATCATTATTGCATCCTCAATTTCAAAGATACCATTTACCAACCCATAAGCATTAAGTTGAATTTCAATACTTAACTGTAATTGCTCATGAAACTGTGCACTACTTTTTTGAATTACAAAATTTTTACCTTGAATCGCGATTATCGCGTAATTGCTGTTCAGATCAAAACTATTCCTTTCCAATTGAGCTACAAACTGTTCTGGTTTTTCTGGATGAAAAATGGCATTTTTAATGCTTTCAGTCAAACTAAAGGCAAATTGTTCACTCAAAAAGATTCGATTACAGTAGTCACGGATAATATCGATTAAATGTATTTTCCAAGGAACAGTAAATAGAGGAAAGTTTTTGGCTTGGCAATATTTGATCAAATCAGCTGGAATATAATTTATAAATTCCCCCGTATTGATTATTAATGCTGTTGCACTAGAGTTAACAACTCTTTTAACGTATTTTTCTAACCATTCATCGGAATTTCTGCCGATCCCAGTCGTGATCACAATCTCGTTTCCATGCAGATAATCCATTGTATTGATATTTTCCAAGATGTGTACCCAGCTAAACAGTCGATCTAAGCCAGAATTACCGGTAAGTAATTTCATTTCATATTTTTCTTTAGTTGCATAATAAACTGTTCTTAATTTAATAGCCACTATCTCACCTGCTTTCATGTCATTTAATATCACATTATATGATTTAGTTTAATTTAGTCAATCTCGAGGAGGAATAAACTTATGTTGAGTGAGGAGTTACCACGAATCATTTCTACAAAATTGCCAGGTAAAAAAGCTGCTGAAATCATTGCAAAAAGAAAACAATACGTTCCTAATAGCGTTTCTTGTGTCTATCCCGTTGTCATTGATAAAGCTCAAGGAGCAATCATTCAAGATCCCGACGGCAACCGCTTCTTAGACTGGGTCGGCGGCGTTGGCGTTCTCAATGTTGGTCACGCTCATCCTAAGGTTGTTGCGGCCATCAAAAAGCAAAGTGAAAAATATCTGCATGGGATGTTTAACATCGTAACTCATAGCGGTTATGTCGACTTAGCTGAAAAATTAGCAACGCTGGCGCCAGTCAAAAAAGCTGAATCTGGAGCAGCCAAAGTCTTTTTTGCTAATAGCGGAGCTGAGGTTAATGAAAACGCAGTAAAAATCGCTAAAGCTTACACCAAGCGCTCAAATATAATTGTTTTTTCTGGAGCCTTCCATGGACGAACGTTGTTAACTATGACAATGACTTCTAAAAAGGCTTATGCCAAAGATGCTGGTCCCTTAGCAAACGGAGTGTTTCGTGCTGATTTTCCTTACTACTACCGTCTTCCAAAAGGAATTGCCCAAGAAGATGCCCTCGATTATTACCTTGCTCGAATCAAAAAGGTTTTTGAAGAATGCGCATCAGCTGATCAAATTGCTGCCATGGTAGTTGAGCCTGTTCAAGGTGAAGGCGGCTTTATTCCGGCACCACTCGAATGGGTTAAAGCTGTTCGTAAAATTTGTGACGAAAATGGAATTCTGCTGATTGCTGATGAAGTTCAGTCAGGTTTTGGCAGAACTGGCCGACTGTTTGCTTCAGAGTATTGGAAAGAAGCCGGAGTCGCCCCTGATATTTTAACAACTGCTAAATCAATCGCTGATGGCCTGCCTTTAGGAGCAGTTATTGCTAGCAAGGAAATCATGGACAGTGTTCCCAGCGGCGTCATCGGTGGAACCTTTGGCGGAAACGCGGTTGCTTGCGCTGCTGGATTGCAAGTCTTGGAAATCATTAAAGAAGAAAACTTAATTGAAAAATCACAAAAAATGGGACAACGGTGTCTGGCAACCTTTAAAGAATGGCAGACAAAATATCCAGTAATTGGTGATGTCCGTGGCTTGGGATCAATGGTTGGAATCGAATTCATTAAAGATCAGCAAACTAAAGCACCCGCCACAGATTTTGTTAAACAGTTGATCCAAGTTTGTGTTCATAAAGGCTTGATCTTAGAAAATGCTGGAGTATACGGAAATGTCGTTCGCTTTTTAGCCCCCTTAGTTACTACCGATGAACAATTAACTGTCGGTTTTTCGATTCTCGAGGAAAGCATCCAAGAACTAAGCAGCAAACCAGCTGTTTTAAATTAACTAAGTTTTTAAATTTCAATAAAGAGGTGACTGTATTTGATTGAAACCGAAGAAAATATGTTATCAATTACTCAACTTTCAAAATATTATGGTAAAAACCACGTGTTAAAAGATGTTAATCTTTCTCTTAACAAAGGTGAGGTGCTATGTATCATTGGTCCATCTGGTTCAGGAAAAAGTACCTTTCTTCGTTGCATTAACCTCTTAGAACAGCCAACCTCAGGAGCAATTTCCTATCGTGGAAAAAACATCTTAGATAAGTCCTTGAATGTAAGTTCTTACCGCCAACATGTTGGCATGGTTTTCCAAGGATATTACCTGTTTCCCTTCAAAAATGTTATTAACAATATTACTATGGCTCCTATGACTTTATTAAAAGAAACCCACGAAGATGCTGAAAAAGAAGCTAGCCAGCTACTGGAAAAAGTTGGAATGGCTGAAAAAAAACTTGTTTATCCAGCTTCACTTTCCGGTGGTCAAAAGCAACGAGTTGCGATTGCCCGAGCTTTAGCTATGCATCCCGATTTATTGCTGTTTGATGAACCAACTTCTGCTTTAGATCCCGAACTGGTTGGAGAAGTTCTAAAAGTAATGAAAAAACTAGCTGATGAAGGGATGACCATGATCGTTGTTACCCACGAAATGGGATTCGCCAAAGAAGTTGCCAATCGAGTTATTTTCATGGAAGGCGGTTATATCGTTGAAGAAGGCAGCCCAGAAGATATCTTTCAACATCCTCAAAATGATCGCACCAAAGAATTCTTAGCACGTTTTATTAATTAACTTAGAGGAAGAGGTAATTAAATGGACTTAAAATGGAAAGACGCATTTGTAACGCTTGGGCCTTCACTGCTGCAAGGTGTGGTGGTGGTTTTACAAGCAACTTTCTTCGGCTTCATTTTAGCAACCATCATTGGTCTATTGGTTGCCATTTGCCGCTTAAGTAAGCTTAAACCTTTAAGGGCAATTTTTGTTGTTCTAGTTGAAATTATTAGAGGAACTCCACTGCTTGTCCAATTATTTTATATTTATTATGTAATCCCAATTTTGTTAGACGGTTTATTAAAAGCCTTGGGGAGTGGCAGTGCTAATATTCAATTTTCTGCTCTGTCAGCCGGAATTGCTGGTTTAGCAATCAATTATGGGGCTTATATTTCGGAGGTATTTCGTTCCGCTATTTTAACAATTGATACCGGTCAAAAAGAATCTGGCTTAGCTTTAGGTTTTACGGAACAGCAAGTATTACGAAAAATCATCATTCCACAAGCTTTGCGTAATAGTATTCCCGTTTTAGGAAACTATTTAGTAATGATGATCAAGGATACTTCATTACTAGCCGTTATTTCAGTTAGTGAATTGTTATTGCGTACTCAAACTTATGCTTCTCAGACCTTTGAAACAGTTGAGTCCTATACAATGTTAGCCGTCGTTTACTTGATTTTAAGTTTGCCGCTGTCACATTTGATGAAAATGATCGAAAACAAATTCCATATCGTACGCTAACCGACAAACTTCCAAGGGAGAGGACTTAGATATGAAAAAAATTAAATTTTCTGTAATTTTAAAATTAGGGGCCACCTTATTGATCTCACTGCTCTTTTTGACTGCTTGCTCATCAAGTTCCAGCAAAAGTTCTTCCAGCAAAAGCTCCAGCAGCAATTCAACAAATACTTTGGCACAAATTAAGAAAAAAGGCGTCCTGACAGTCGGTTCATCAAATGATGCTCCTTTTGCTTATATTGATTCGAAAACTAAAAAGTTCAGTGGTGTTGATGCTGATATCATCAAAGAAATTGCCAAACGCATGGGAATTAAAAAAGTTGTTATGAAACAGATTCCTTTTGAGAATTTAATCTTGGAATTAAATAAAGGATCAATCGATATGGTTACTGATGCTATGTATGTCAGAAAAGATCGCCTACAAAAAGCTTACTTTACAAATATTTGGTATAAAGAAGGCGAAGCTGTCGTTATTCCTAAAAACAGTTCGATCAAATCATTCAGTGATCTGTCCGGTAAAGTAATTGGTGGTCAAAAAGGAACAGCATTTTTAGATCTAGCTGAAAAATGGAAAAAAGAAGGAAAAGTCAAAGATGTCCAAGTTTACAGCAAGCAAACTGATTTAATGCTGGCTGTTAAAACTGGAAAAATTGCCGCTTGTGTCACGGATGGAATCGTTGCAAATTACACCTTCCAAAAAGATCCATCATTGAATCTGAAAATCCTAAAACCTTATCAACAAGAGGAAACTGGTAAAATTGGTGCCGCCGTCAGTTTTAAAAACAAAGCTTTATTAAATGCCGTTAACAAACAATTAACCGCCATGAAGAAAGATGGGACTTTGAAAAAAATCTTGGCTAAACACAATCTTGGCAATGATTACTATGTCAACGTCAAAGATGGGATTACCAAAAACGTTAAATAAGAATTTCACTTTAGGATCTCAAAAGGTTAGGAAACCATTTTTCCTAACCTTTTTTTGGTAATTTAAAATCGTCTGTTTTTAATTAAACAGGCGATTAATAGTTTTATACTGTTGAATATTTTTAGCTTTCTAAATTTTGAGGCGGTCTTTTAAAATGGTGTGCTGCGAATATTGTATTTCTTTTTCAAATAATATCTCAGTAAATAGGCTAAAACTGCAATTACGGCATAAGCAATCGGATTGAGTGCATTATTGATGGCACCTGGAATTGCTGCAACTACTGTGAAGACCAGCATCCAGACAGCAATTAAGACCACTGACCATAATAACATTTTCCAAAATGGCAGTCGGACTTTTTTAGATTTGCGATCTGCTGCCATTTGATAAAAGAAGGCCATCCCAACTCCGGCTAAGACTGAAGTAACTAGTAAGGTTAAGACACCGCCATTCACCTTGATTGCTTTAGGAGAAACTAAGCCCATAATCGCATACATAGCACAAAATAGCACCAACATCATTAAACCATTGTCGACCGCCATCTTCCAAAAGGTTACCGGTTGCGGTTTTTTCTTAGGACCAGCGATGATCTCATCTGCCTTATCACTCGGAGTGCCATATAAGCGACTAGCCGTGATTCCTTTGCCCTGCTTTTCCCGCAACTCTGCAGCTAACTCCTGCAAAACTGTATCTTTTTTAGCTTGATCATAATTCTTCTCCGTCAAGATTTTATTCAAGCGGTACAAATAATTTTCATTTCGTTTCGTTAAACCTGCATAAATCCCAATTTCGGTTTTTAATTCCTTTTTGGTTTGTTTTTCTAGTACTTCAGCCTGCTGCTGAGCAACCTTTTGATTACGCTCCTTATTGCTGAGAGGCGGCTGGTCTGATGGATCCTCAGTTGCCGTAACAGTTTGCTTTGTTTGATTTGAAGCAGTTACAGCAGCTTGGTCCTGGCCTGCTTGCTCCTGAGCAGTCGTTGCAACGGATTCTTTTTCCGCGGTTACTGGAGTCGTTGATGCTTTTGTCTCTTTTTCTTCCGCCATTATTTCACTTTCCCTTCTTTTTTTATCAGACATTAAATCTGAATTCAATAATATCGCCATCTTGAACCAAGTAATCCTTACCTTCCAATCTCAATTTGCCAGCTTCGCGAACAGCCGCCAGACTGCCGTACTTATCTAAATCGGCAAACGATACCGTTTCAGCTCGAATAAAGCCTCGTTCAAAATCTGAATGAATGATGCCAGCAACTTGTGGAGCCTTCATCCCCTGATGAAAAGTCCAGGCACGTGTTTCTTTGCCACCAGCGGTAAAAAAGGTTGCCAAGCCCAAAAGCTTGTAAGAAGCTTTGATCAAACGATCTAAGCCGGATTCTTCAACTCCTTCAGCTTCGAGAAATTCCTGTTTATCATCGTCATCCAGCTGAGCAATTTCCTCTTCTGTCTGGGCACAAACTGCTAGCATCCCGGAACCTTCAGTCGCGGCATATTGCTTGATCTGCTGAACATACTTGCATTTCAGCGGATCAGCCATATCATCTTCAGCAATGTTGGCCACATATAAAACTGGTTTTGAAGTCAACAGGAATAAACCTTTGACGATCTTTTGCTCATCTTCAGCAAAATCCAACGAGCGAACTGGTTTACCAGCCTCCAAAACTGGTTTAATCTTCTTTAAAATTGCAAATTCAGCCATTGCTGCTTTATCTTTGGTCCGAGCAACTTTTTCGACTTTCGCATAACGTTTGTTGATACTGTCCAAATCAGCGATTGTCAATTCCAGATTGATCGTTTCAATATCATCAAGCGGATCGACTTTGTTGTTGACATGCGTGATATTATCATCATCAAAGGCCCGCACCACATGAACAATCGCATCTACTTGCCGAATATTCTCCAAAAATTTATTGCCCAGGCCTTCACCTTTGCTGGCTCCTTTAACGATCCCAGCAATATCGGTGAATTCAAAGGTCGTATGAATAATTTTTTTGGCTGGGATCAACTCATCAATTCTAGCTAGTCGTTGGTCCGGCACTTCGACCATTCCCACATTGGGGTCGATCGTCGCAAATGGATAATTAGCCATCTCGGCTCCAGCTTTCGTAATTGCGTTAAATAACGTTGATTTGCCAACATTCGGCAAGCCAACGATTCCTGCTGTTAATGACATGCTCTACTTCACTCTTTCTTTAAATTTTATTCTTCATCTTTAGGTGCAGCGGTCAGAATCTTTTTGATTTTTCGATCAAACTCCCGTCGCGGCATCATAACTAAATGTCCGCACCCAGTACATTTGATCTTAATGTCCATTCCAACCCGGATAATTTCCCACCGGTTAACGCCACACGGGTGCTGCTTTTTCATTTCAACAATATCATGTAAGTTATAAGTAACTGCCATCTTCGTTCCCCCGCTTTAAATCATTGATCAAGTGAAATTCCTAAAAGATCGATAATTCGGTTAAAATCTGCTGTTGACAGGTAATCGATCTCAATATGACCACGGCCGGTCTTAGAATTGCCCTTAACCGCTACTTTTGTGCCAAACCGTTCCTGCAAAGCTTGTTCAGTTTGCTGATAATACTTTTGATAAGGATCCTTTTTGGCTTTTTTGACAGGTGAAGCTTCACCATTAAGCCGCGTGATCAATTGCTCCAATTGTCTAACGGTTAAGTTTTCCCGCACAGTTTTTTTAGCAATCATAATTAATTTTGATCGGTCCCTTAAAGCCAGCAAAGTTCGCGCCTGTCCCATTGAAAGCTCTTGTTGCTGCAACAGTTTTTTAACCTCAATCGGCAAGCCAAGCAATCTGAGATAATTAGCAATATATGGTCGGCTTTTGCCTAAGCGTTCAGATACCTGAGCTTGAGTTAATTTCAGATTCTTCATCAGCATCTCGTAAGCCTGTGCCTCTTCTAATGGGGTCAAGTCTTCACGCTGCAGGTTTTCCAAAACCGCGATTTCCATCATTTGCGGTTCATCCAATTGACGAATAATTGCTGGAATTGTCTGCTTGTCGGCGAGTTTTGAAGCTCGAAAGCGCCGTTCGCCAGCAATAATCTCATAGCCCCTGATTTTTGATTTGCGAACAATAATTGGCTGAAAAACGCCGGATTTTTTGATCGAATTGGTCAATTCAGCCAAAGCCTTTTCGTTAAAGTCTTTCCGTGGTTGATAAGGATTCGGTCGAATATCACTCAGTTTTAAATCAGTAATAACTTCTTCACCTTGACTGACTTGCTCCAAATCTTGGAACAACGCATCCAAGCCACGACCTAAGCCTTTGCTATTCTTATTTGCCATAATGTGCCAGCACCTCCTTAGCTAACGTTTGATATTCTTGGGCACCCTTTGAAGTAGGATCATAGTCAACGATTGGCTGACCATAGCTTGGTGCTTCTGACAAACGGACATTGCGCGGAATGATCGTCTGGTAAACCTTTTTGCCAAAAAATTTTTGAACTTCCTTAACGACTTGAATCCCCAGTTTGGTACGGGCATCAAGCATTGTCATCAAAACTCCTTCGATTTCTAAATCTGGATTGAAATGTTTCTGAACTAGTCGAATCGTATTTAACAGTTGACCTAATCCTTCCAAAGCATAGTATTCACTTTGCACCGGAATCAAAATCGAATCACTGGCACAAAAAGCATTGATCGTCAACAAGCCCAATGAAGGCGGACAATCAATCAAAATAAAATCATATTGATCTTTAATTTGTTTAACTGCTTCTTGGAGTCGTGATTCACGTGCTAACTGCGAAGTTAATTCGATCTCAGCACCTGAAAGCTGAATCGTTGCCGGAACAATGTCAAAATTGGGATGAGCTGTCTTAATGATTGTCTTAGCAAGTGGATATTCATTGACTAAAACATCATAAATATCTTTGTCGATCTCCGTTTTATGGATTCCCAAGCCACTGGTAGCATTTCCCTGAGCATCAGAATCGATCAGCAATACTTTCTGTCCAAGGTCTGCTAAACAAGCTCCCAAGTTGATACTGGTCGTTGTTTTGCCAACTCCGCCTTTTTGATTGGCCAATGCAATTACTTTTCCCATGAGTGCCTCCTAGTTTCGATCCTTGTTTTCAAGTGGCAGATCAATAATGATCCGGTGATAATTTGGTCCTTCTTCTTCCTTAGTGGTCAAAGTAATGCCGCTATCACTGATCATTTTGAGCGACTTTTTAATTGTATTGATTGCCACTCGCATATCTTGTGTTTTGCCTTTTGATTTTTTGGAAAATGTTGGTTTTTGCTTAACTGATCGCGTATTCAATGCATCTTTGACTAACTTTTCGGTTTCTTTGACAGTTAACTGTTCGGTGATAACTTGTTGAATAATCTTCTCTTGCAGCTGTGGAGTTAAACCAACCACACTGCGACCGTGGCGTTCCGTGACCTGACGTTTTAAAATAGCCTGTTGCACAACTGGCGTCAGTTTCAGCAAACGCAATTTATTGGCAATGAATGATTGGCTCTTCCCTAAATTTTCAGCTAGCTGGCCTTGTGTCAGTTGATTCAATTCCATCAAGCGTCGGTACGCCTGAGCTTCTTCGATCGCTGTCAATTCCTCGCGTTGCAGATTTTCAATTACCGCAAACGAAGCCGCTTCTTTATCCGACATTTTCTTGATAATGGCTGGAACTTGTTGCCAGTCTAGTTCTAAGGCTGCCCGAAAGCGCCGTTCACCGGCAATAATCTCATATTTATTTTCAGTGGCCTGCCTTAAAATGATTGGCTGCAGCATCCCATGCTCTTTCAGCGTCTCAGCTAATTCAGTGATTTTTTGCTGATCAAACGTTTTCCTTGGCTGAAAGCGATTGGGCTTGATCTTTTCAAGTGCAATCTGTTGGATTTGATCATCAGTGGCTGCAGAGTTTCCCTGTTTGTTTTTCCAAAATGAAAATGCCACCTTCACGCCTCCTTTTTTCCCAAGGGTTTTTTATTTGGAAACCCTGGCTTACGTGGATACTTTGCTGGAGTTGCTTTAATTTTATCAATAATGATCACATGTCTGACTTCGCCATTTTCCGGTAAAGTAATTTGCTGATCAGTAGCCACCTTGCCGCCCAGAATTTGAATTGCCGACTGTGCATCCGTCAATTCCTGTGGGGCTTTTTGAGCTTTCATCGCGGCAAATTTTCCGTTGACTTTAACTAATGGCAGACACAACTCGCTCAAAATATTCAACCGCGCGACCGCCCGCGCTGTGACCAAATCAAAACGTTGCCGATAAGGGCTCTTCTTGCCGCCAAATTCTTCTGCTCGCGCATGATGCAATTCAACCTGTTGCAAATTGAGTTGAGTAATCAATGTCTGCAAAAAATTGATCCGCTTATTCAGTGAATCAACAATTGTAATCTGCAATTGCGGAAAGGCGATTTTTAACGGGATTGATGGAAAGCCCGCTCCAGCTCCGACATCACAAACGATCCATGGCTGAACCTGCAATTGCGGTAAGGCCAAAGCCAAAACCAATGAATCATAAAAATGTTTTAAATAGACTTCTTCTTCAGCTGTGATTGCTGTCAAATTTACTTGACGATTAGTGGTTACCAGCAACTGATAGTAACGAGCAAACTGATCTAACTGTAGGTCGGTTAATTGAATGCCATGAGCGGCCAAACTAGCTTGAAATTCCGCTGGTTTCATTATTTATTCCTCGATTTCTAACGAATGCATTTGTGAAACAAGTTTGTTTCACACACTATTCATAGTTTAAAATACTTAGCTCATAAATACAAGTTCGCTTCATTGTAAATTCAATAAGTTTCAACTTTATTTTACTAGTTTTTTTGAATTTGAAAACTCAAGTTCAATAAATAAATCAGCTTTTTTCTTGGCAAATCACAAAAATCTGTTAATCAATTATTTTCAATTGATGTTCGTAAAAGAAAACGCTATCATATAAATAGAGTGAAGGAGGTAAGAATTATGATGATGAACAAAAACATTCGAGTAATTGTTGCATTAGTGATTGTTGCGTTTGTTTTATCCGTACATTATATTGTGGCTCCCTCAGCATATGATATTTATTTTGATTATGGTGCTGTGATCTTAGCACTGATGATTATGCCAAGACCGAAGCTGGCGTTTTGGCGTGAAAGAAGATAGAGTAACTCTAACTAAAAAGTTCGTACAAAATTGAACAGCCGGCAAAGTTGAATTCAGCTTTGCCGGCTGTTTTTATTGCTGATTAAAATTTTTAGCTTCAACAAAAAAATGGACCTTAGCAATTGAGCCTAAGTCCACCAATTTTTTAGTTATTCGCGTTAATCTGTTATTTAAAAACCTTGGCAATACTCTCAGTTAGCGTTGGCAATTGTGTTGCCAAAACTTCCTCCAAATCTTTGCTAGGATGAGCTAGTTCACCATCCCCGATCAAGCCTTGGATCATTAAGAGCACATCGGCAGCAGCCTGAAGCCCTTGTTGCTGCAAGATCTGACGATATTTATCTTTGGAAACTGCCTGCGCATCAGCTTTGACCCCACCAACTTCAGCCGCGGCATTAGCCAATTCAGCGAAAGTATGCATTGGGCCAGCAAATTCATAGACATTTTTTGGTTTAGCTGCCACTAAGACTTTAGCAGCGGCCTGTGCATAAATTGCTTCTGGCGCCCAGCCAACTTGACTATCACCAGTGGCGTAATAAACCGGTTGGCCAGCCAGTACCGTCTTGATAAAATCAGCCTGATTTTCCAAGTACCAATTGTTCCGCAAAAAAGCAGTTTTCAAACCACTTTCAGCCAAAGCCTTTTCGGTTACTCGATGATCAGCTGAGAGCGGACTAGTAGCCTGATCAGCATGGGGAAAACTTGTATAAGCTACAAATTTAACACCGGCCTTTTTTGCAGCCGCTACGACATTCAAATGCTGCCGATCACGCGGATATTTGCCACCTGGTAAAGAGGAAATGAATAATAACCGCTCGATGCCGGCAAAAGCTGCTTCTAATTGAGTGGGCTGAGTATAATCGCCCTGGCGAATCTCAACTTGAGCCGGCAAAATTTTCTGGGCCTTTTGTGGGTTACGGACAACGGCAACTACTTGACTTGGATCGACTAACTTTAATAAAGTTTTGATAGCGGTCTGACCGAATTTCCCAGTTGCCGCAGTTACTGCATATTTCATAAAAAAATCCTCCTTTGAGTATTCCTGTGATTATTAAAGTAACATAAAGAGAAAACTGTCAAAATGTATGCACTATTTAACAACCGATTTCACCATGCGCTGGTCATCATAAAAATGCAAAACCACAAACATGATGAGATAAATCACCAGTGGCAACCAAACATAATTGAGGTTGATCATCTGCAAGGTAGCAGCATTTTGGGCCTGATTTGGTACATAACCAGAAAGTTCAAACAAGCCAGCTGTGACCAAACCACCTAAGCCTAGACCCATATTGACTCCAAAATCATCAGTCGAAGCCAAAATGCCCTCTGCTTGAATTCCCATTGAAGTTCCATAGCGGATCGTATCAGCAATCATAATTGAAACTAACCCAACGACGATTCCATTGCCAATTGAATTGATTGTAACTCCCAAGAATAAAACCGGCAGCCATCGAGTATAGACCCCAGCTAGTAAGACCAGTTGCCCCACTAATTCTACCATAATTCCCAGCTGCATTGTTTTTTTCTTACTTAAAATCCGTGTCAAAACCATAATCAACAAGACTCCGATCAAAGAAGTCAGCGTAAAACTATTAGCCCAGGGAACTAAGTTGGCATTATGCAAAGCATACTTGAAATAATAGACTGTCGTTTGATTTTTGATCGCTGTTACTAACCAGAATAAAAAGATCACAATTGAAATGATGATCCATGGTTGATTTTTTCGCAACATTTTTATGACCAGTGACAAAGGCTGATGAGCAATTTCATGATTGGTAAAACGTTCCCTAACATGCAAAAAAGTATTCCAAATCAAGATCAATGAAATTACACTGAAAACTACGATCGTCCAAAAGAATCCTTGTTGCTGGTCACCCTTGCCGAACAGTTTGACTAACGGCAACGTAAAAACAGCCACGATGATCTGAACTGAACTGCCGCAAAATTGACGAATCACGCCTAATAAAGTCAGTTCACGAACATTTTGCGACATGGTCGGCAGAATCGACGTGATCGGTGAGTTGACTGCGGTATACAAAAACCCCAGTCCCAGATAAGTTGCGTAGGCCCAAATCAGTTTCCCGGTAGCAGAAAAATTTGGCGTTACAAAAGTCAAGACGGCCATAACTGCATACGGCAACGCGTACCAGAGAAAAAAAGGCCGGCTTTTTCCATACTTAGAATGAGTATGATCGATCATATAGCCAATGATCAGACTTTCAACCACATCAGCAACGCGGGCAACGACAAATAACACAGCAACCGCTCCGGCACTTAAGCCATATACATCGGTATAAAAAAACATCAAATAAGTCGTCATCATCTGAAAAACCAGATTATCCGCCGCATCACTCAAACCATAACTAATCCG
Source organism: Liquorilactobacillus sicerae (assembly GCF_029916425.1). Taxonomy (GTDB): domain Bacteria; phylum Bacillota; class Bacilli; order Lactobacillales; family Lactobacillaceae; genus Liquorilactobacillus; species Liquorilactobacillus sicerae. Next base: position 55,513 of record NZ_JAHAVQ010000007.1, read on the forward strand.
TTCTGGCCAGCGGGTTTGCCATTGTGGTTCCTTCATCCCTGATTTCCTTCTTTCTGCAGATCAGCTTATTTTTTAACCTTGGCTTGGGCTTCAGCCATTAATTCATTAGCAACGATATGGGTCACCCACATCCAAGAAACATGGCCAAACAATTCTGACAAATGTTCTTCAGCTGGTTGATCCTTAGCACTTGGAACCGTCCCTAACATTGGTAAAGCGCCCAAATGTGCGGTAGCCCAAACTCCGGCTCCAAAAAATGTTCCTTGCCCTAGCTTAATGATTGGCAAATAATGGCCGGCCACAGTATACAGAATTCCGAAGCTGGAAGAAAAACCAAAATGCATTAAAAAGCTGACCCACGGCAGCTGATGTCCAGAGTAAGTATAAGTTGAGTGGGTAATTTTTTCTGGTACACCTAACTGCTGTAAAAACTGCTGTGGCGGATTAGTTGCATCTCGTTCCGCGGTCCGTGGCGGAAATAAAGCTTCCCATCCTAATTTAACAAAACCTGACACGATTCCTGCAACTCCGCCGGCAACCACTGCTGTTTTTAAATCAAAATTTCTTTTGGCCATTTTAAGATCTCTCCCGACTTAATTAAATTAGCTTTATTTTACACGTTTTAAAATTTACTTACCAATCATAAGTTTTTAAAATACCGATTAATTTTCAATTGACTAAAATTTAAAAGTTCAGCTTTGGATTGTCTGGCAATAATTTACTTGTCTTTTAACCGCTGGCATCATTAATTACTTGCACCGCATCAAGATTTTAGCTGATCTAGCCAGCTAGATCAGCTAAAAAAGATTCATTGAAAAGCAAATAAATGAATTCTTAAACTCAGCTTTTGACCAATTACCAGAAAGTTTTTCTAAATTATTAGCCATGTGAACTTTTAAGTAATTCTAAGATACTGGATACTTTTTGGCCTTTTAGGTTTCAGTAACTACCTTTAAAAATTGGCTAAAAAAAAAGAGGCTCACAATTTTTATGTGCCTCTTAAAGTCGCAAAAGAATTATTTGGGGCTTTTTAGTTTTCACTTTTTTCTCTCCCAAGTTATTAAAAAATCAAACTAATTCCTGTACCGGCTGATTTGATTGACTAAGTACTTGGATCCACTGCTTAGCAATCGTTTCTGGAGCAAAATGACTAATTCGTTCTAACGAGCGCTCAGCATAGTAGCGGCGCAAAAAGCGACTATGAGTAAAGCGAAGCAATACATTAACAAAATCAGCTACATTCTGTGGCTGGGTCACCACGCCGTAACTATTATCTTGCAAATACTCTAGCGAACCGGTATTTTCCATTGCCACTACCGGCAAGCCAAAAGCCATGGCTTCCCCCATAACTAACGGCATTCCTTCCCAACGTGAGGTTGAAACAAAAATTGATGCACTTTCGTAATGGTCCTGTAGCTGCTGATCTTTCAGAGCCCCGCGATAAATTATCTTGTCCGCCACTTCAAATTTGGCAATCAGTTTGCTAAAGCACTCCATATCTTCAGGAACACCCTCGCCAGCAATCGCAATTTTCCAATCGGCCGGCAAAAACTGGGCTGCTTCTAACAAAAAATCGATTCCCTTATGCTGAATCGCGATTCGCCCAGTAAAGGCAATCACATGACTATTCAAGTCCGCTCGATGCTGTGGTTTGAGAGTCAAGGGATTATAAATTTTGACAGTATTGGCATTGAGCTTGCGATAATTCTGCCAATCGGAATCCGTCAAAGCAACAACCGCATCAGCCGCTTGCAATCCTTGCTTGAATTCATCCTGCATTGAAACATAATATTGATTTAAATATGTTTGGTAGTTATTATGCATCCATGCAATCAATTTAATCTTGGGCAGGCGTTTTTTGATCAATGGAGCAAAACTGCTTAGCAAACCAGCAGTTAAAATTACTGTATCAAAATCCCTTTGTTCAAGATAAGTAATCAAGTCTTCAATCTGATCAGCATAGTGAACATACGGATCAGCACCATGAAAGTTCAAAACATTACCAGCCGCTGGTCGGGCAGCAACTGCTAATGGTGCTTTCAGCGTATAATATGGATCAACATCTTCTAAAGAATAAAACGAAACATCAACTTGCTGATCATGCAGTGTATTTCCCAAAACAGTTGCAGCTCGTTTAGTCCCGTCCATTACAACATTTTCTAGAACAATCAATAACTTCATTTGTTCGCGGTCTTAAACCGCTCCCTCCTTTCAGTGACAATAGTTCTAAACAACGGTAGAAAAAAAGCACCAAGCTCCGAATTCAATCTTGCAGTCTTTGCTAGATGCGTCTTTGTCTATATTTATATTATCATAATAATTAGTTTTTTCAAAATAAAATGCATTATCATACATTAGAAGTAACTCATTCACTATCATCTTTAGCTATAGGTCAACATTCTAGCTTAATAAAAATTTAATATTTGGTATTAATAAGCATACGATGAATAAAGATTCATTATTTTTTAAAATACTGTTTTTAAATATCAAGCTGAATATTCCTACTTAACAACATGAAGTATTCAGCTTAATCTAAATCAAAAAGATACTAATTTAAAATTCACGTCTCAATTACACAGTTACATAAAAAACTTGCCAAAATTGTGGCGATGGAGATTTTTAATCACTGTTTGTATTCTTTTATTATTGCTTTACAATAATTTGTAATTGTTTTACAATAACATTAGAGGTGATTAATATGGAAATAAGGGGAAAAATTGTTACGGTTTTTGAGAACACTTTATTAAAAGTTTTAGCATTAGTTACGATCATTGCACAGTGGTTTTTTTTCTTTTGTATTGGGGCTATTTTATTAGCAGGAACAATTATTACAATCGCTAATTATACTGAACTGGGTGCAGGAATCGAACAAGATATAACAAAAGAACTACCAAATAGTAGCCTATCTTTGAGTGGCTTACTTCTAATACTTTTAGGTGCAATTTTAATTTGTCTTTCTTTAGCATTAATTATGCATTATTTACATCTATTGATTGCGAATATAAAAGAAAGTAAGTTTTTTACAAAATCAAATTTAAACTTGATTAAAAAAATACTCTTTGTAATGTTAGCAGGAACTGTTATTCAATGGACCGCTAACTTTCTAGTTGATAAATATTTGTCAGCAAATACAACTGACATTTTTTCTTCCTCATTCGGCAATACCTTGGGCAGCCCTGTCACATTAGCTGCTATTTACGTAATTTATTTGGTTTTTAAATATGGGTTAGCTTTACAGGAAGAATCAGACAAAGTTATTTAGCATAATGCGTGGTGATATTACAATGATCAAAGTTAATCTAGATAAAATACTACTAGATAAAAAAGTCTCTTCTAAGTATCTGGCTCAACAAATTGGCATTACTCCTGCTAATTTATCGATTTTAAAAACTGGCAAAGCTCACGGCATTCGCTTTAATACTTTAGAAAAAATATGCAGCGTTCTAGAATGCCAGCCTGGTGATATTCTAGAATATATTCCGAACAAATCTGGGTAATTCATAAAAAATCAAATAAACCAGCTGCCTGATTAATTAATTTCTTTAATTTGGTTCACGATCTCCTCTATCACAATTAGATTTTTGTGGACCTTCTATCATGACCTACTCGTATCAAATCTACTAGGTTAGCAAGAAAAGCATTATTTAGATACAAGCTTTTGGTAAGCCAACCTTCAATGAAAGGAAGTCTGCTAAGTGAATAATTCTCAAGTTTTAAATCAAGTTCGGTTCTTTGCTCAGCAAAAAATGCAAAATGATCAAACTGGTCACGGCTTCGATCATATTTTAAGAGTTGTCAAAAATGCCAGTTACATTCTAGAACATGAAAGTCAACCAGCCGATCCCATGATTACTTTAACTGCAGCCTATTTACATGACATTGCTGATGATAAGTTAGTGGCCGACCCGCAACAAAGTGAACAGCAGTTGCAGCAATTCTTAACAAAAATTGGTTTTTCTGCTGAACAAAACAAACAAATCTTATTGATTACCCATAATATGTCTTTTAGCAAAAGTTTAGAAAAACCTATCTCTTTGCCATTCTGCGGTCAAATTGTCCAAGATGCCGATCGTTTGGATGCCATCGGCGCAATCGGCATTGTTCGAGCAGTCTATTATGGCGGTGCCCATCAAGAAACAATCTATGATCCAGCAATTGCTCCTCGCAGCGAATTTTCGAAAGCGGAATACCGTGATTTGACTCATGAAACGATCATAAATCATTTTTACGAGAAGCTGTTAAAATTAGCAAAAATGATGAATACCGCTACCGCCAAGCAGCTGGCTCACCAGCGTCAACAATTTATGCTGAACTTTTTGGCAGAATTCCAAACTGAATGGCAGGGTAAAAAATAAAATTTAATGATAATTATTACACTTTACAAAATGGGCTGATTTGTTATAATAAATAGTAATTATTACTTTTTAGATGAGAGGAATTTATGATGTCAGACCAACCTTTGATTCAAGTTGAGCATTTGGCAATGGCTTTTGGATCCAGAAAATTATTCACTGATTTGAGTTTCACCTTAAATCAAGGTGACTTTTTCTGTCTTTTGGGAGCTAATGGTACCGGTAAAACTACCATGATCAAACTGTTGTTGCAACAACTTCATCCCACTGCCGGCAAAATCAGTTTTAACGATCAATTAAAATCCGCCGCCGACATCGGTTATGTCCCACAATTTCGCAATTTGAGCGGTGATTATCCATTATCCATCAAAAACTTTATCAGTCTAAAGCTGTGCAATTCCTTCACCCCTTGGCTCAGTAAGCATGAAAAACAAGCAATCGCTCAAGCTTTGGAACGAACTGGATTAACTGCCAAGCAAAATCAGCGGTTAGGAACTTCCTCAGGTGGCGAAAAGCAACGGGCGTATTTGGCACAAGCCATCTTGAATCAGCCGCAATTGCTGATTCTCGATGAACCAACTGCCAGTTTGGACCAAGACGCCAAATACGAAGTCTTAGAAACTGTTCAGCATTTAAATCAGATCACGAAAATGACGATCATCTTCATTTCCCATGATTGGCCGCTCGTTAAAAAATTTGGCCAGCATTTTCTGGAACTGCGATCTGGTTCCTACACCAGCGGTTCAACCGCCGATCTGCAGTTGAAAAAGGAGGGGGAAAATGTTTAACTTTGCTTTCATGCGTTATGCATTTGCCGCTGGCACCGCTGTAGCCTTTTTGTGTGGCGTAATTGGTGTTTTTGTCGTTGCTCGCCGCTTGCCTTTCATGACCCACACTTTGTCCGAAATCGGTTTTTCAGGTGCCGCTTTTGGAGCTTGGATTGGTTGGACGCCACTTCAGGGAATGATGGTCTTCACTATTTTAAGTGCTTTAGCCGCGGATCAACTGGGAATCAGCGAGCAAAGCAGCAATCATGCCAGTGATTCAGTCATCAGTGCCGTTTCTGCCTTTTTCATGGGCCTAGGTGTTTTGTTTTTGTCGCTTTCCAGTCAAAATGCTTCTTATGCGACCAGCATTTTATTTGGCAGCATCGTCGGGATCACTCAGCAAAATGTCTGGCAAATTGTGACGATCGCTATCATCGTCCTTGGTATTTTAGCTTTGATCTATCGCAAATTAAAGTTTGATTCCTTTGACAGCACCGGAGCAGAAACTGAGCATGTTTCCCGGCACTGGATGACCTTGACCTTTTTAATCATGGTCGCACTAAGCGTTAGTGTGGCCGCTCAAATCGTTGGTGCATTGTTGATTTTTGTCTTATTGACTTTGCCGAGTTCTGCCGCCCAGCCATTTTGCCGCTCAGTCGGTGGCCTGATTGGTCTAAGCATCGTCTTGGCATTAATTGGTACTTGGGGTGGCTTATACCTGGGCTATTTAACCAACTGGCCAGTCACTTTCTTCATTGCAACGATTGAAACAGCTTTTTATCTGCTTTCACTAGCTTATCGCAAACTAAATGAATCAGCCTAATTAACCCGTAAATTTACCTTCAAAAAAACAGCGACTAAGATTTTTAAAAGTCTTAATCGCTATTTTTATGTGCCCCTGCCAAGGAACTTAATTATATCAATTTAGAATTCGTTTTTCAAAACCCGGACCCGAATAACCTCTGGAATTTCTAATAATTCTTTCTGTAAACTCTCTAATTGCTCAGCCGGTTGCTGACCAATATCAATCACCGTATAGGCAAATTGTCCCCGACTTTTATTGATCATATTATCAATGTTGATATTATCATTGGCTAAAATCGTCGTGATCCGGCCAACCATGTTTGGAACGTTCTGGTGAATCAAAGTCATTCGAACTGGCGACTCAAATGGCATTTCTACTGTGGGAAAGTTGACTGAATTAACAATATTGCCGGTCTCCAAATATTGGCGCAAAGTCTGTGCAGCCATGATAGCACCATTAACTTCTGCTTCTTGGGTCGTTCCGCCAATATGTGGCGTGATCATGATCTTTGGATGACCAACAATTTTGTTGGAACTAAAATCCGTCAGATACTTACGTAAATGCTTTTGGTCCAAAGCAGCAACCACATCATTCTCATTAACGATCCCCCACCGCGAGTAATTGAAAAGAATTGCTTGATCTTTCATCAAGGCTAATTCTTTGGCCGTGATCAAATCCCGATTTTTGTCTGTATACGGAATATGAATCGTTACAAAATCACATTTTGGCAACAATTGCGACAATTTTTCGGCCCGTGGAATCTGGTTAGAAACTTTCCAAGCATGTTCAACGCTGATATAAGGATCATAACCGATCACCTTCATTCCCATGCCGGCAGCTGCTTGAGCAACGCGTGATCCAACATTGCCTAAACCGATCACTCCGAGCGTTTTACCTTGAATCTCAGTGCCAGCAAAGTGATTTTTGCCTTTTTCAGTCTGTAAACTAACATCCGCGCCAACAACTTTTTTGGCCCAGGCTGCCGCTGGAACAACCGGACGAACAGCTAAAATCAGTAAGGCAATGATCAATTCTTTAACAGCGTTGGCATTTGAACCTGGTGTATTAAAAACGACCGTGCCATTATTTGCCGCTTCAATTAAAGGAATATTATTGACCCCCGCTCCGGCCCGAGCAATTGCTAAAACATTAGTGCCAAAATGTGTTTTGTGCATATCTTGACTGCGGATCAATAAAGCAGTTGGTTTTTGGCTTTGATTGACTGTATATTTCTCAGCTGGAAAAACATCCAAACCTTCCTGAGCAATTACATTATAGGTTTTAATATCCATTTTCATTAGTTTTGTCCCCCGTGTTGTCTTTCAAATTCCTGCATAAATTCAACTAGTCGCTCTACTCCCGTTAACGGCATTGCGTTATACAAACTAGCACGCATTCCACCAACTGAACGGTGACCCTTCAAATTCAACAATCCGGCTGCTTGTGATTCAGCAACAAATTGCTGATCCAGTTCTGCTGAGCCGGTTACAAACGGAATATTTGTCAAGGAACGATCCTTAACGGCAACTGGAGACCTAAATAGTTTCGAATTTTCAATTTCAGCATACAATAACTGGGCCTTTTGTTCATTTTTTTCTTGCATTGCTGCAACACCGCCTTGAGCCAGTAACCATTTGAAGACTAAACCGGCAACATAAATAGCAAAAACTGGTGGTGTATTTAAAGCTGAATGTTTTTGGACTTGTTTAGGATAACTCAGCATCGCCGGCAAGTCAGGCGCATCCTGCAGCAATTCATGCTTCAAAATCACGATTGTTAAGCCTGCTGGACCAATATTTTTTTGAGCTCCGGCATAAATCAAATCAAAATCAGTTACTTGATAATTGTAGCCTAAAATAATTGAAGACATATCGCCAACCAGTGGAAACTTTTTTAAGCCCGCTGGAATTTGATGATACATCGTTCCTTCAATCGTATTGTTAACAGTTAAATGCAAATAATCAAACTGCCCACTAATTGGTTTGATCGTCGGTAATTGTGTGTACTTTTGATCCTTGCTTGAAGCAACCACGACAGCTTTAGTTCCTTTGACCAAAGCCGTTTCTTCCATTGCCCGTTGCGCCCAATGACCAGAATCAACAAAGCCGACTTTTTTGGTTTTAACAGCTAAATTCATTGCTGTCATTGCAAATTGTAAAGTACCCCCGCCTTGCAAAAATAAGACATCATAATTATCAGGAATCTGCATCAGCTTCCTCAAATCTGCTTCAGCTGCTTCTTGGAGATCAGTAAAAAGTGAGGAGCGGTGACTGATCTCCATGATGCTCATTCCACTACGACGATACGATGGCAGTTCTTCTTGAACTGTTTTGACAACTTCAACTGGCAAAATTGCTGGACCAGCTGAAAAATTATAGATACGCTGCAAGCTTCCCACTTCTTTCTTAATTTTTTTGGCTTTATTTCTGATTAAAATTAAGCTAAGAAAAAATTAATCGAAAACTCACCAATGTTCCGAATGTAGCTCATTATTTTAACAATGTCAAGGCGCTTTCATTGCTAATAATCGTTCCAAAGCTTATAGTCAAGCGATCATATCAAAAACTCGTTCAATTTTCTATGTTATATTGTTTGCTAACCGTAATCTATCTGTAATTTTTAAAATTCTAAAAAGCCACTTTTCTAGGATCTCTTATTAAAATAAATTGAAATATTTGAGCTTTCAATTTTACCTTTTTGTAAATAAATTGTAACATTTAAAGCCCTAAAGCTTTTTATTTTTAATTTAGGTGCCAATCAGCTTTAAGATCTGGCTTTTAAAGTATAATTTTTAAAAAGCAACTTATCCTTAAAAATTATTTTTTGGTCAGAAAAGGCTTGATAATAGGATTTATCGGCAAATATTACAAACTAAAGGCTTTTGTAATATTTTTTCTACTCTCTTGCAACATTATTAAGGTAGAATATAGTCAATTAGTTTTATAAAGTACTTAATAAATTTTTAAAGGTAGGAGTGAATTTTTTGAAACAATCAGCAAAGACAATTATCGCAGGTACTGTGGGTGCCGCTGGACTCTTCCTCGCTTCTACAGCAAATGCTAACGCAGCAACTACTGTAAAAGTTGCGAAGAATGATACCGTTTGGGGAATTGCTCAGAAATACAACGTATCAATTAAATCTATTGAAACTTTAAATAATATCAATCAAAATACTCACTTAATTGTAACTAATCAAACCGTAAAGATTCCTGACAGTTCTGATTCGACTAAAACTACTAGTTCCGTTACTGTTAAATCAGGTGATACTCTTTGGGATTTGGCTAAAGAGTATAATACAACTGTTGAAGATTTGCAGTCATTAAACAGTTTGACTAGTGATCTGATCACACCAGGTCAAGTCTTGAAAGTTAATGGTACTGCTACAACGACTTCTCAGGATACTGATACACAGCAGACAACTACTACAACATCAAGCGAAACTGTTTCAACAAATCATGTTACATATACAGTTAAATCTGGTGATTCACTTTACTCGATTGCTCAAGCTTATGGTGTATCAGTTGACTCATTAAGAAGTTCGAACAGTTTGGGCAGCGTCCTAACGGTTGGTGAAACTTTAACCATCAATAACCCAACTAAAACACCTGATACTACAACTGCTGACACTACAAGCTCAACAACTTCTACTACTCAAGCAGATACAGCTTCAAGCAGTTCGTCAGCAGCAACCAGCTCTGCAACAACTTCTACTACTCAAGCTAGTTCAAGCACTGCTACAAGTTCATCGACATCTACTGCTCAAACAACTGCAGCTTCAAGTAGTTCGTCAGCGGCAACAAGTTCATCAGCAGCAACAAGTTCGTCAACTTCTCAAGCTAGTTCAAGCACTGCTACAAGTACAACAACAACGACTAGTACATCAGTTTCAGCTTCTTCAGTAATTAGTTACGCTGAACAATTTATTGGTGTACCTTACGTTTATGGTGGAACAACACCAAACGGATTTGATTGCTCTGGTTTCGTTCAATATGTTTTTGCACACTTTGGAATTAGCTTGCCAAGAACTTCTGAAGCTCAATCAACTATTGGATCAGCTGTTTCTGTTTCATCAGCTCAACCCGGTGATTTGATTTTCTGGGGTAGTGTTGGATCAGCATATCACGTTGGAATTTATCTTGGCGGTACCAGTTATATTGCAGCTCCAAAGAGTGGCGAATCTGTTAGCATTAAGAGTTTCCAATACTGGCAACCAAGCTTTGCAATTCATATGAATTTGAATTAATTAATTTATCAAAAGCGAAAAGAGTTAAGATGTTCTGGTTAGAATATCTTAACTCTTTTTATTGTTAATCTCCGTCAAAATCGGATTGGTGGAGCCATGAAGCCCTCTGAGTAGGGGGGCTTCTTTATTTTACAATTAAAAGAATTCTGGCATAAAAATGGACCATATTTTTGAATCCGTAACAGATCCGTTTAAGTGCTTTAATTTTGCGATTGATTCCTTCGATCGGTCCATTGGAAAACGCTGATTCACAGCTGTTTGAAACATATTTTAAATTCTTCTTCAGGTTTGTAAATGTTTTTAGACAAGCGATCATCAAGAATTGAGATCAAATTGTGCTTTTTAGCAGCGATAGCAATAAATGAATACGTGATTTGAATTCATCAAAATAAAGATGTTCAGGAAGTTTGGCTAGGCGCTGAGGCCTTTGAAAATCATGATATAAAATCCGTGCAACTAAACTAGGAGAGATCCCGACTATTTTGGCAATCGTCGTAACAGGCAGTGATTGTTGGGCTAATTTAAAGACAGCTGATTTTAGACCCCTGGTAAGAGAATGATTCTTTTCAACGATTGGAGTGTTGGCACCACAAGTAGTCTGACAAGATTTACAAAAATAGCGTTGTTTCCGCAGGTACAACAAAATCATTGGGCCATTGAGCGTCGTCAAACGGAGCTTTGTCTAAGTAGTACCATTTTTAATCAGCGATGCAAAACCACAGTGGGGGCAACGAGAAAACTGATAACTAAGGCGAGCATGGATCACTTTGAAATGATAAACAACGCCAAAGCTAACAGTTCTAAGGTCTTCAACTTTAAAGAAACTGATATTGGATTTTATGTTCCACCAATGTCAGAAAGTATAGACCCTTTATTTTCTACTGCTTTTTGTGAAAAATCATTCCATGCAATGATATCCGCCTAATTGTACTGAATATCATAACCATGTAAACATGGAATTTATTTAACAGATTAACAAAATCACACCCACTAATTTTTTGAAAAGCTAAAATTAGTGGGTGTGACAAAAACTATAAATAATCTGAGTATAAATATTTATTTTAAACTCAACATTTTTTAATTGGCAAACAAATTAACAGGGCCCCTATTTGCCTTCAATTTGAAAACTGTCAGCGACTTTCTTCAAAGCCTGCGAAGTCTTCTGCAGCTCAGCTACATGATTGGTAAATTCTTCCATTGTTGCTTGAACTTCTTCAGAGTTAGCTGAAACTTCTTCAGCACCGGCTGAGTTCTCTTCAGTCGAAGCAGAAATATTCTCCAAGTTTTCTTGAATCTTGCTTTGAACTTGCTCAATTTTTTGACTCGCTTGTTCAATTGTTTGGATATCTTTAATCAACTGCTGGTTAATTGAAAAAACGTTCTTCGATGAACCGATTGCTCGATCAATTAAATCAGTCTGTTTTTGACTGCCTTCAACTGAAACCGTCGTTTTCTTCAACATATCCTCAGAGTCTTGTCGAATCTTATCAATGATATCAGTAATTTGTTTAGTTGATTCACGGCTTTGATTTGATAACTTGCGAATCTCCGAAGCGACAACGGCAAAACCTTTACCCGCTTCTCCAGCACTCGCGGCTTCAATTGAAGCATTTAACGCCAATAAGTTAGTTTGATGCGAGATCTCGCTAATAACCGCTACAATCTTGTTGATACTTTGAATCTGATCATTTAGATTCCCCATGCTTTGTAAAAGCTCACGCATCTTAGTTACTTCATGCTGCCAGCTTTGGTTGACATGATCAGAGATCTCCAAGTTTTGTTGATTGAGTTTGCCGGACTTTTGTGAACGCGTAGTCATTTGTTTAACTTCTGCCCGCATGTCTTTAATAATTCCTGATAAGTCTTTTAACTTGGTAACACTGTTTTGTGTTTCTTGAGCTTGCGAAGTAGTAACTTGAGCAATACCCGTAATAGCCTGTGCCACCTCTTCAGTTGCCTTACTGGTTTGTTGTGATAAACCAAGCAATGAATTGGAACCATCAGCTACATTTTTACTTTCTTGTTTAACTTGATTAATGACTTTGCTTGATGAATCAACCATCTGATTATAATGATAAGCTAACTGATTGATTTCCTGACCATTAACATCTGGTTCAGTAGCTTTCAAAGCTAACTGATCTTGATTAAACAGAAAAGCTGAACGCTGTTTGTCAGTACAAGGTTTTATCTTACTGTAATTGCCCTTGCCTGCTTCTTCAAAATGCCGTAAGAAAACTGCCGCAATTTTCTTGATCAGTCGCGATATGCGTTGTGAAACAATTAATTCAATCAGGACTACAATCACCGCAATGATTAATGAAATAATAACTAAGCTACGTAATTCGGTATTTAGATCATTTTTATCGACGACTGCAAAGGCCCAGTTATCACTATTTTTACTGCCCCTATCGTAATAAACTGTACCAACCTTGTCGACCTTTACTGTCCCTTGCTGAGCTTTAGCTTGAGCAACCTTTTTGAAGACGGAGTTACTTTTGATGCTTTTACCTTGTTTAAAAGTATAATTTTTAGATTTACCAGCTGAGGCAATAATCGTGCCATCCTTGTAAACTAAAGTTGCACTTCCAGTTCGACCAATCTTCATAGCAGCAGCAGCTTTAGTAATATTACTATATGACAAATCAAGTTCTAGAACCCCTGTTTGCCCACCTTGATTAGTAAACGCCAGTGAAGCCGTCGTCACAATTTGTCCGGTTCCTGCATCTTTATAAGGTGAGGTCCACATTACCTTCCCTGGATGTGCAATCGCTGACTTATACCAAGACCGAACTCTTGGATCATAGCTAGCAGGCATCTTAGAAAGCGTTATGTAATTTCCATCTGTAGTTGCAAAGCCACTGTACTTAATCTGAGAATTTGCCCCCTGTGCATCACGAAGCAATTGTTTTATATTTTTGTTGTTAAACTTTTTGCCCTTGAATGCGTTTTCTGAAGAAAGCTTAGCTAACTCTTTTTGGGTTGAACTCTTTAAACTATTATTATTAGCCATCAAAGATTGAGTAGCACTTTGTTGGCTCAACTCATTTCGTTCAGTCAGCAACTTTCGTGTAGCGATATACGAACCAGTTAAAACTAAAATAATAGCAATCAACGCAGTACCTGTTAGCATCAAGCCAACAGATTTTCCTAAACTACGCTTCTTTTTCATTAAAAACCCCTCCTTAAAGAAACACTTATCTCTTTAATATATATCGTTAAATTTTATATTTTTTTAACCCTTTTTAGAAAATTCAAACCGAAAAAACCAACAAAGTATCAAAAATTATAAAAGCAAGAACGTGTTCTGTTTTATCAATTTCAGATTATAAAAAACACGTTTTTAAGCTAAATTAAAAGTTTAACTTAAAAACGTGTTAAATTATTTTGGAAGCAACCTAAAGTTTTAATTATTTTTCAATTTGAAAACTGTCAACAACTTTCTGCAAAGCCTTTGAAGTTTTCTGCAGCTCACCTACATGGTTGGTAAATTCTTCCATCGTTGCTTGAACTTCTTCAGAGTTAGCTGAAACTTCTTCGGAACCGGCTGAGTTCTCTTCAGTCGAAGCAGAAATATTCTCCAAGTTTTCTTGAATCTTGCTTTGAACTTGCTCAATTTTTTGACTCGCTTGTTCAATTGTTTGGATATCTTTAATCAACTGCTGGTTAATTGAAAAAACGTTCTTCGATGAACCGATTGCTCGATCAATTAAATCAGTCTGTTTTTGACTGCCTTCAACTGAAACCGTCGTTTTCTTCAACATATCCTCAGAATCTTGTCGAATCTTATCAATGATATCAGTAATTTGTTTAGTTGATTCACGGCTTTGATTTGATAACTTGCGAATCTCCGAAGCGACAACGGCAAAACCTTTACCCGCTTCTCCAGCACTCGCGGCTTCAATTGAAGCATTTAACGCCAATAAGTTAGTTTGATGCGAGATCTCGCTAATAACCGCTACAATCTTGTTGATACTTTGAATCTGATCATTTAGATTCCCCATGCTTTGTAAAAGCTCACGCATCTTAGTTACTTCATGCTGCCAGCTTTGGTTGACATGATCAGAGATTTCCAAGTTTTGTTGATTGAGTTTGCCGGACTTTTGTGAACGCGTAGTCATTTGTTTAACTTCTGCCCGCATGTCTTTAATAATTCCTGATAAGTCTTTTAACTTGGTAACACTGTTTTGTGTTTCTTGAGCTTGCGAAGTAGTAACTTGAGCAATACCCGTCACTTCTTCAGTTGCCTTGCTGGTTTGTTGCGATAAACCGAGTAATGAATTGGAACGATCAGCTACATTTTTACTTTCTTGTTTAACTTGATTAATGACTTTGCCTGATGAAGCAACCATTTGATTATAATCATAAGCTAACTGATTAAATTCTTGACCGTCTGAATCAGGCTCACTTAATTTCAGTGCTAATCTATCTTGGTCAAACAACAAAGCTAGGCCATGTTTAGTATCATCATATGGCTTGATCTTATCATATTTACCTTTGCCAATATTTTCGAAGGCACGCAAGAAAACTGCAGTTATTTTCTTTACTAACTTTGTAATGTTTAAGGATATCAGCCATTCGAGTAAAAGCACAACAATTGCAACAATCACTGAAACTTTAATCAAACTGTATAATTCCGTATTTAAATCATTATTGTCAACTACCGCGAAAGCCCAATCTCTGCCAGCTTTCTTAAAGTACATAGTTCCATTTGACAAAGTCAGTTTTCCACTTTTGGCTGAACTAGCAGATAACTTTTTAAAAGCTTCATTCTTTTTTATATTCTTTCCAGTTTTGAAAGTATAATATTTAGACTTACCTTCCGAACTTATAACTGTTCCATCTTTAGAAACTAACGTAGCACTACCAGTGCGACCAATATTCAAAGAAGATAAAGTTTTGTCAACACTCTTGTAAGAAACATCGATTCCTAAAACTCCGACTTGGCCCTTGGCATTTTTGACCATAATTGAAGCAGTTGTTACCATCTGACCATTACTAGCATCTTTATATGGTGTAGTCCAATGAACTTTGCCATTTGCTTGCACCGCTCCTTTATACCACGGCCGTGTTCTTGGATTAAAACTAGCTGGTACCTTTGTAAAGGTTACTAATTTGCCGTCGAATGTCGCAAATTCAATTTGCAGCATTTCTTGATTGCCACTCTTGACAGCATGTAAAATTTGACGAATTGCTTGCGTATCATAGTTATTCCCTTGAAGAACACTGTTTTTTGCTAATTTTGATAATTCCTTTTGTGTTGACTGTCGTAAATTATCTTTATTAGTCAAAGTAGTCTTAAGAGCGCTTTGCTGACTCAGTTGGTTACGATCAGTTAATAAATTCTTAATTGATAAATATGAACCAACTGAAACAATAATAATAACTAATAAAACCGTGAGCATTAGCATTATACCAATGGTTTTGCCAATACTTTTTCTCTTTTGCATAAAAAAAATCTCTCCTTCTGCTATAAATAAAAGTCACCTACGTTATATATCGTAAAAAAAAATCAAGATTTAAGCTCTTTTAGGCACCTATTTAACAATAATATATTTGTTTACTAAAGGTTGAAAACACAAAAAAGAGTATGAGCCACGTCATCCAACGCCTCGAAGCCCATATTTTATTCAAACTAGCTTCACATCGCATTGCTCAGTAATCGATTAAGATTACCGGACAATGTTTGCATAAAAGCAGAGAAGAGATTATTACCGATATTTTCACCCATTATGATATTTTTAACTAGACCAATAAGCTGCTTTATCAACCAGTCTAACGTTTCTGCAGCCTGAATATCAGGTAAAGATTCACCAAAACAAGTCCCCCTAAAGTACGCTCGTCAACATTCTCTCGTTGAGTTAACGTAGCTCATCATCACCATTGCCATACGACCGCAAAGACTGTCATAGTTCTGAATCTGAGTTTGATTGAATTGAAGATACTGTTTAGCAACTTTAAAGTAATTTTCAATCTGCCAGCGCCGCGCACAATTTTTTGTAAATTGGGAATCCTGATGAGCTCTAAAAATTGAATAGCGCAAGAAAGTAGCTGCTAAAAGCTATTCAAAAAGTACGGCGACTCGCACACTACGCGACTTATAAATATTAGCCTGACAAAGAATAGTATTTAAGTGGACCAATTTTTATGAAATGATGCAAAGAAACCTGAAAATCATTAGATAAATGAGGTATAGTAGACACTGGCAAGAAGACTCCTTTGTATATTTTTTTAGACGACTTAATTATACTGCCATGGAGTGATTCGTATCTATTTTATCAAAAAGCCCTGCAACAGCAGGGATCCTTCAATATTATTAACTTTCAACCCTTAGTAATTAAATTCTGAACTTTCACTAACCACTTGTTTTAAAGCTTGGAATGCCTTAATACAACACCTCTTACTTTGCTCACAGTTTTGATAATTTCCAACATAACAATTCACCAAAACTTCTTTTAATATATTCACTTTGTTTTTTATTTCTGGCTGTTTGAATGCATTTTGACATGCATTAATTGCTTTTTCTGTTTGAATCAATCGATCAATTGATTTTTTCAAGCTTTCATTAGCATTACTATCCAAATTATTTTCGAGATAAGCAACCGTACTAATTAATAATTCCTTGGCTTTTGTAAATTTTACTTGCGGATCATTTGCTAAAGTTAGCTCATAATCTTGTTTAACAGGTGTCGTCGTTAACACCTTTGAATTTTTAGCAATATTATAAGCTTTAACTTTGGAGAACCCTAATCTAAAGCTTTCCGCCAAAAAGGAATCATTGGCTGGTAAGCAAATTAGGCTGCCACCTTTTTTTAAGGCCGCCAGACAAGATTTCATAACCCGATCACTATGTTGAAAATCAACATTTCCATTAATGATTATCAGATCATAAACTGGTTGATCAAGCCATGAGACATCATAAGAAGTAGTCAAGCGTGAGATATTCTCTGTATTTTTAAGAAGTGAGATTTTTGATAGCCATTCATCCTGAGTAGTATTGACAATTTGATCTGTCAGACATAAAAGTTGACTTTTATCGTCAAAGGCTGACAAAACTTTAGCAACAAAATAAGATAACGTTCCGTGATCACAGCCAACTTCTAAAATTCGGTAATCTAATGGTTGGTAAAAAAATTGCTTAATAATTAAGCTGATAGTAATTATTAACTCTAACTTTTTATAATTTGTTATTTTAGGTTCTATGACATCGATTTCCTCTAAAACATTTTTAAAAAACTGGGGAAACTCCGGTACCAATTGACCACTAGAATTAAAATTGTAAATCGAAAAAGAACTGCGATTTTTTAAATAACTAATATCAAAAATTTTTGACTTACGCCCTTCATTATCTTCAAAAATACATGCATTTCCGTTAAAACTTATTTCTGTCATTAATCTTCCCTCCAAAAAAGTAAAGTATGGAGACGTTTGACAATTTTTTCAAAATCAAAATTATCTTGACTATACATCCGAGCTGCTTTTTCTAATTTTAATCTCAAACTTGCATCAGTACATAATTCTACTAACAACTGAGCTAATTCTGTATTGGAATGATAGATCCGGCCACATTTTTCCTGATTGGTAGCATCAGCTGCTTCGTCAATTCCCGAGGTAATTATACAATCTCCCCCAGTTAATGCTTCCGCAATCACATTTGGTGTTCCACCCTCTAATCTTGAGGTCAAAGCAAAAATTGATGCTCTTTGATACTCTGTTAATAACTTTCCCTTATCTACAATCTCACCAACTAAAATAATTCGAGCTTTTAAATTAGGATAGCACGCAAAATATTTTTCCAACCAGCTTTTGAATTGCTCCTCCACTGGGCCGACAAGTTTAACTGACCAGTCGGGAATTTCATCGGCAATTTCCGAGAAGGCCTGCAATAATGCTTCATTATTTTTCTGATAAGTTCCGATACGTCCAACTGTTAAAATTATCTTTTCCTTTTTGTCCCATTTGATATCTAAATTATGATGAGAAAAATTATAAAAACCATTTGGAAAATAATTGATTGTCCATTTAGGCCATTTAACACTTAAATGTTCTTGCATCGTTCGACCACTAGTGGTGATCAAATCACACTGATCCATAAATTTTTGAAATTGATGATCCTTCCAGTCTATTCTATCCATCCAAGCAGCATTTGCGTCCAAGTATAAATAAACGTATCCATCGGGTCTAAGTTGCCGGTATAAATCCAAGACTGGGAAAAATGTTGGATATGGACCACGCAAAATTAAACCATCCATTTGCCGATAATTTTGTTTGACAAATTCCCATTCACTAATAATAAAGTCATCATTATCTGATAAATACTCAATTTTCAAACCCGGAACAACCTTTTTTAAGTTGCTATATATAATATTCTTATCTTTCTTAGTAACTAAAGTTTGCTGAATACCATACTTTTTTAGCAACAAATACGGAACAACTCCAATTTCTTTAGTTAATTCAACATTCCGCCATTTTCCTGAGGTTCCATTAAACGAATAAAAATGTAGTACTTTATTTATAGATGCTTTTAACATTTCATTGTTAGGAATGGCAAACAAAACTATCCTTGAAGAATGGTCTCTCTGATAACAGCGCAAATAGAATTTATAATTCGGACATATCTGCTTAAGTAACATCGGAACCTTCCATAAATGACTTGAAACATGTGATAAACAAACAATTATTTTAGGACGATCATTTTTTATATGCTCTTTTGCACCAATTAGGACTTCAATTGCTGATTTTAGAGTATCGACTTTGATCAAATTAACTTTTTCTTTAACTTCACTATCTAATGAAGTGGTTCTCCTTATATCATCATCTTCTTGACTAATATTATGTAAAGATTTGATTTCCAAATTTTCATATTTTTTTAATTTTTGCTGATTTTTAATCAGATTCCTAATTGCTGACTCAAAAATATAAACCTTTTTATAATCATGATAATCACTCAGAAAAATTTCTGTCATTTTTCCAATATTATCTTCACAATCCACGAAAATTTCTTTCCCGGAACATTTAATTAATTTCCTTACAAAAAATTGATCATCACCATGAATTATTACGTTACTAATAAAACTTGCCATCGGTAGAATTCGATAGCGAAGCATATTTAACAAAACTTTTTTTGAATAATCATCTGCTAAAAAAGAATACAATTCGCGAAAATAATCAATATGACAAGTTAAATCTTTCAATTCTTTTAAATAATATCTGTCATTTTCTTCTATGCTAAACCGGTTCATCAAATTCTGTGGAGAAATTCCAACAATTCTAGCAGTCGTTAACAAAATTGCATGAAAGTCGTATTTATCTGTTAATTCTTTAATAGTATCAATGCTTTTTAATGAATCAATTAGCTCTTGCTCTGTTAAAGCCAAAATATTACCCCCTTAGTAATGATAAAACCAAATCTTCTATATAAAAAAAGCTGCTCATTCAGTTAAAATGAACAGTTCAATCATAATTAATAATTTGCTAGATGGCAATTCAATTTTAAATCTTGTTTTTTATTTATCATAGTTTATTCTTTGGATAATTATTTCAACTCTACGATTTTGAGCTCTTCCTTCCGCCGTATTATTCGAGGCTCGCGGTTGATTTTCAGCATATGCTTGAATTGAAACATTACTGCTACTAATAACACTATTATTCACATAATATTGCATCACCTGAATAGCCCTTGCTGCACTCAAGTCCCAATTTGACTGATACTCTCCATTCTGTCCTTGATAAGGCACATTATCTGTATAACCAGCAATGACAACAGGATTCTCATTCAACTGCTTTAAAGGTGACGATAAAGCATTCAAATTATTTTTAGCTTCATCACTTAATGCCGCACTCCCCGTCGAAAACAAGACGTTACTCTTCATATTAATATGAATTCCATCTGATTGAAGGCTGACATCAGCATTATTTGCAAGATCAGGCGTTTGTTCAATAATTTGATTCAATTTTTGCTCAACACTTTTTAACTGCTGAGTTTCCATTTGTTCCCGCCTTGTAAGTGCCACTGATGATGAAGATGCTGCTGCTGAACTTTTTAGAATACTTTTTTTATTGGTCCCACTTTCTTTTAATTTGATTACGTCCTTGTTAGCCTCCGAACTATTCGAATGGTTAGACAAAATCGTACCAAATTCGTTTTTGACCTCTTGAAATTTTGTTTCATTAATTTTGGCCATTGCAAATAACACAATAAAAAGAGACAATAGCAAAGTCATCATATCAGAATACGGCAAAAGCCATCCTTCTGAAGACGTCTCAGTTTTCTTTTTCTTTCTCATAGACTAGCGTTCCTCTTTATCTTGATATCTCTGTTTAGGTGCCAATAAACTATTTAATTTTCTTTCGATGCTCCGCGGTGGCATCCCTGCCTGAATAGCCATAACACCTTCCAAAATCAAATCAAGCGCCTGAATCTCCTCTTCAGATTTAGAAGTTAGCCTTGAACCAGCCGGAATCAAGATAACATATCCTAAAAAAATACCATACATCGTAGCAACGAAGGCTGAAGAAATCATTTCACCTAACTTGCTAATATTCTCCAAGTTACCTAAGGCCCCAATCAATCCAATTACTGCACCTAAAACTCCAAGTGTTGGTGATGTCGCTCCAGCTGTTTTAAAGATTGAAGCTCCAACCCGATGACGTTCTTCCATGCTTTCAATTTCACTTTCCATAACACTACGAACTTCTTCAGGTTCAGCACCATCAACTACCATTTCCATCCCTTTTTTTAAAAATGGATTGTCCAACTTCTCAACTGGACCTTCTAAAGCTAGTAAACCATCTTTTCTGGCAATATTTGATAACTCGACGATTTGCCCAACAATTTTACCATAATCATAAGATCGATTGGAAAACAAAGCCTTTACTATTTTAGGAATTCTTTTAATTTCTTGAAGTGGAAAAGAATTGATTGTTGCAGCAATTAACCCAACAATGATGATTAAGGCAGCTTCTGGACTAAGCAAAATTGTAATGCTGGCACCTTTAATCAACATTCCACCTAAAATGGCAGCTGTACCAACAATAATACCTACTAACAAAAATACATCCATGATTAATTATCCTCCTGAATATTTCCAAAGAGACCGAACCTAGTAGTTTATATCGGTTAAAAACTGGAAATTGTTAATAAAAATACAAATATAAAAAATAAGAACTCAAAAATGCTAAAATGTTTAGGCAAACTAATTTTACAACTTCAATGAAACTGGTTTATTTTTAGCTTAGCCTTAAAATCCTTAAGCAATTGCATTCTTTTAATATTACTTGTAGCATGAACTAAATATCTTTGAATTGGCTTTGAGGAATTCTTTTCTGATCTAACAATGTTATTAAAACCTTACACAAAACATTTTGTGCTTTCGGCAAAGTTATTTAAGATTATGGAGTTTATTATAAGATCTTAATGTATCATCAAATAAATCATTCTTATCATGGAAAGTAAAATCCATTAATGTCCTTGGCTTCTCCACCGTTGCTTGTCCTCTTTGCCTTTTTTTAATAAATTCTTCTTTTGATTTCGTAAAATAATGATTTAATTGAATAATTTCTGTGCACACTTCATTTGCTAAAGGCCCATCAACCCTATTTTTTTTTTCGTTAATCGCCCAAAAACCTGGTAAAAAGCATACACTGTGTGGTTCATTTATAAAACCTATTGTTTTTCTTGGATCAACAATACTTTTAATATGTCTATTTGTATAGAAGTCCTTTCTAGCCCGATAAACAAAATTATTCGTAACTAATCCTTGTGGCTTTTTTTTATAATGTGAGGAACCAAAAATTTGCCAATTTATTACAATTCCCCCTACATGGGGCAGACTAAAGAACTTATCAAAAATTTCTTTTAAACCCTTACCATTTTTTACCACTATGAATTCATCAATATCTAAAAAGCCCATATATTTTGTTAATTTACCAAAGTTATTTAATGCATCATTATAAGCATCCATTTGTTTTGCATAACCATCATACTTTTTATAAGTAATACAATTTTTGTATTCTCTTATAACGTTTTGTGTTTTATCTGAGCTTCCATTATCATAGATAAAAAAATGATCCACGCCCAAAGAAAGATAATAATTAAACCATTCTTTAAGATATTCACCTTCATTTTTAACAATGGCAACTATCGAAAAATAATATTTTCTTTTCTTACAAGGCAAATAACTTCCTGTCAGTATTTTTAAAAACTTAAAAACTCCAGGAATTAATAATCTCTGTTCAATTGAAACCATATTTTCTCCATACTTTAATGAAGAAGGTTTATTAATAAATTTATTTAATCTCCTAATGCTTGCATATAAATAAATTTTTTTCAAATTAGTACTCCTTGTACAGATGTTTGAATTCGCGACTTAAGCTTCAATCATCACTGAACTATCTAAACTAATACATGTTTTCATTTCTTGTAACACAACTATTTATAAAAAATTAGCATCCTTGTTAGCCACCAATTGTTTTAGTCAATTGATGCAAGCAAACTTATCTAACTATATTAGTAATCAAAATAAGCTTTAAGAATTTCCTTTTCAATTTCACTAAATAAAAAAAAGTCCTTATTTTTTTTCAAACCTAAAGCCATCAATTTATCAGAAATTTCATCCTCAAAATTTGATGTTGAAATTAAAATCGGAATGTTTTTTTTCAAACCTGTTTGATAAAGATTCGTGTACAGTATTCCGTTCACAAATCTGGTATATGTAAAGGCATTATCATATATACATATTATTCTTATATTCACTAATTTAAGCAAGTTTTGACAACGATTCCCGTTAGTTCCAAATCCCCATATTGATATAACTTTAAAAGGGAATATACTATCAAATACTTTCTTTAATTTTAATAAATTTGGAGATTGATACAATTTGTACTCCCAATATCCATTTTTTACTTGTTCAACTCCTTTTTTAAAAGCTTGAATTTCATTTATGGTATTTTTAGGCAATTTAAAACCAATATCACAAATTTTTTTCTTCCATAAAGAAGAAACAAAATTAAACTTATGTATAGCAAATGGAACTTCTTTTTCTGTATTATAATGTCCATCATCAAAATAGGCATCTATTGCAAAACTTTCTGCCAGTTTAACATCTGGTACTTTAAAACCTAATTCCGGTCTAATTCCACAGTAAGAGAAAAACTGATCTTCTAATAACTCTAAATCTATCTGCCATAAATTGTTCAAATATATTTTATCTCTCATTTTTAACATTCTAATGCAACTTTTTATTTTTCGAAGTGAAAATCCTCCATTTCCGACATTTGCTCCAAAAGGAAAATAGGCCGGTGCTCCAATATAATCGTAATTCAAATCACAAAACTCATTTAAACGATTTGAAAATACAAAGACGTCTAATTGACAAATCAGTAAAAATTCATAATCTTTAAAAGATTCATAGAAGGTAGTGGACAATAGTAATTGACTATAACTTTTACGATTTTTAAAAAATTTATTTGGATAACGAAACACTTGATAATCTAAAAGCTCATCAGAAAAATCAAAATTCAAATTTTTAGGAACAATAAACACAATATCTTCATTCCTAAAACATTGGCTGATTCTTCGTAATGAAATTCTTTCTAAAGCATTTAAACTAGCCTTATAAATTGGTATCCCCACAACACATTTTTTCATATTGATTTTCACCTTACCTAATTATTCAAATACTTCAGTCATGTTCTATTCAATTCGAAGATCACTATTAGCCTGCAAAATTTAAATTACATGTTAGTTTTTTGCTCAATCAACCAAATAATCATTCTTTTATAAGACTCTTCCAATCCTACTGTCGGATACCAACCTAGTTTTTTAATTTTAGAAATATCTAACCATAACTTTGTTTCTGGTGCATATCCCAAGTTAGATTCCTTAGGTATATCAATAACTACCTGACTTTTCCCCTTTGAGAACCTAACAGCCACTAATTTAGCCATTTCTTTTATCGTGGTATGGCTTTTAGGATTTGATATATTGTATGCTTGACCTGGAATACCCTTTAACAATAAAAGCAATATTGCTCCTACTGCATCCATTGTATAAACATAGTTGCCTTCAGATTTTCCTGTTGTATGAAGTACAATATCATCACCATTCACTACACTTTTAGCAAACTGAGCAAAAACTCTATTTTCCGTTGGTAAAATTCCCGCACCAAATGTTTGTGCAAGTCTAGCTGAGGTAACGTTTAAACCATATTGGGTGTGAAATGCCGTACAAAGCATTTCACACATTCTCTTCCCTTCAGGATAACAAGATCGCGGATTAGTTAAATCTATATAACCTAGATTTTCTTCGGATACTCTTTCTTTTCCAGCAACTTCCCCGTAAACCTCCATGGAAGAAATATATACAACTGACTTAACTTTATTTTGAACCGCAAAAGTTAAAACATCCTTGGTACCGATAACTGATGTCTTTACTGTACCAACTGGATCCGTAACCATAACTTTTGAAGCAGTCACTGAAGCCGCATGAATAATAAAATCAATTTTATCATCGCAAACTAACTTATCTTTACCCAAATTAGCTACACAAAAATGCAGTGCAGTGTCTTTCAAATAAGGCTCGTATAGTTTGATCGCTTTATTAATATTTCTGACATTTGCCCAAATACTGATATTAAGACTTTTTTTCTCATTCAAGAAAAGCAAAGTTTTGACAATTAATGATCCAATCAGTCCTGTAGCACCAGTAATCAAAAATTTTTTACCACAGAAGCTTTCAAAAGGAAAAGCACTATTCGCAAAAGTTTCCATATCCTTTTTTAAAATATCACTCATCATAATCCTCTATTCCATAAATTTGTGCATTCTCTTTAGCATCCAGCAATGCACGCATCATATAAAAATCATCTGGAGTAGTAATTTTTAAATTTTCCTGTGGTCCATCAACTAAAAATAATTTTTTCCCATAATACTGCATCATGGAACAACAATCTATAAAATCAAGCTTTTGTTGTTGAATGGCCTTTTGATGAACTGCAAGAATATCCTTTAGATAAAAGCTTTGCGGAGCTCGAGCTAACCGTGAATATGCTCTATTAGGAACGCCCTTAATTGCCTCATTATCATCGACTATTAGAACCGTTTCTTTAACTTTTGTTGAAGTAATTGCCGATCCATGTGCTTTTACAGAAACAATATTATTATGGATCGTTTCTTTATTAATTAATGGTCGTACACCATCGTGAATTAGTACAATGTCTTCATCACCATTACTTATACACTCAGCTGCATGCAAACCATTATATATAGACTCTTGGGTAGTTCGTCCCCCTTTGACAACTTTTTGAATCTTTCTTAGATTGTATTTTATGATTAAATCGTTCAAATAACCTATCCAATTGCCGACACACGAAATTATGATAGCATCAATTTCCGAACTATCTTCAAATAATTCAAGGGTATGAATTATAATTGGTTTTTCATGTATTTTCAAGAATTGTTTAGGTATATCCTTACTATGCATTCTTTTGCCAACTCCACCAGCAAAAATAACAGCGATATTCATTGCCATCATACTCCTAAAATATTACTCAATAATTTTATTGAAAAATAAGGTTTTACCAACTGCTTATGCCTTGCTTATTATTAAAATGCTCATATAATTTAATATAATTTAAATTTAATCTGAACAAACTTTTCAAAAATCCGATTTTCCATTGAGAAATACCAAAATCATCATATATTTTATTCCTATTTAAAATTCCACTATTTTTATTTATAAGACTTACGTTTTCCCCACTGGAGAGAAATTTAAATTTTTCAAACTTAGTTATGTCATTAAGCGTCGGATTGCATCCCAAATTAAACATATTTTCAAAAACTACTTCTTTAGAAAAATCCAAATAATTAAACAACTCACTTGATTGAATCTGTTGTGCAAAGTCTAAAGCACCTTGTTGAATCTGCCCAATATCATTGCTACTTTCCTCATACTCGTATTTATATTTATTAACAATCACCTTTCCATCCACTACGGAATAATTTTTCACGGATCCTGTTCTCTCTAAAAAAAAGGTTTCCAATAAACCAATAAATGGTAATTCAAGTTCTCTTTCATTTCTGCTATTAAAATTATCAAATAAATAACTTTTAGCATTCTGACCATTCAAATTTTCTTTTGAAGCTTTAGCCAGTCCCAGATATCTTCCCTCTAGATTACTTTCAATATCTAGTTTATTTAAAATTTCATAAAGATACTTTTGAGTGGTTCCTTTCCAGCCCAGGTCTATTAGAATTGTCTTTTTCGAAAAATCATACTTACTTAAATATTCGAACAATCCCTTAAACTCTTTTTTTGAGTTCTCAATTATGTCCTGATATATTTCTGCAAAAAGTTTTTGAAAATTTTTATTTTTTGAAAATTGATCTCTCAATTTATTTATTTTTTCAGCTTTTTTAAATCCGTATTTTTTTAATTGCTGCTCATAATTGTCAACATTTAAACCTAATCCATCAAAGATTGCTATCATTGTAGTCGTTCTAGGGACTGGCAAAGAGTTTATAATTTCTTCATAATTCATTTTCAATAAATAGTATGCTGGAACTAAAATTGACCTTCTAGAAACTGTAAACTTTGAAAATTTACTTATATTTTTATCATTTGGATATAATATTTTGTAACAGTCCTCTATAATTTGACTGTCTCGGGTTTCAAAAAGAATATTATAGAAATTTTCTTTTTGAAATTCATCATGCAACCACCTTGTAAAGCCGCACAAAATTGGACCTAAAGCTTTAAAACCAACACTGTAGTAATAATCATCCAGTTTTATATGATTATTTATAAATGCTGTTAAAAAATCTGCTTCTTCTTGTTTAACTCGTTCTTGATATAAAAAGTATCTGTTTTTGGAAGAAGTTCTAAAAAAATTAGTAGGAACCTTGAAAGATCTAATATTTTTTGAATTCAATGACGGTTTATAGTCTGCTTTAAATGAATTCCCAATATGTAAAATTTTTTTAGCCTTGATTTTTTTCATCGCATATTCAAATAAAGAACCGTCCGATTTAATTCGATCAACCTCATTAGAAACAAAGAGCATTTTAAATCCCGTAAATCCATTTTCTATCAAAATTTCATTAATAATCTTCCTAGGCAAGTACATATCAGAAATTATAATTACTTTTTTATTTTTTTTGCAATAATTATAAAAATCAAATATTGCAAGATTTTTTTTACAAACCTTCAATTCAGTCTTAATTTCTAGTTTTTTTAAATATTCAATATCCACAGCATTATCAGAGAAAAATTTATAAATATCATTTAAAGTAACATCTTTTTTTAAATTAAGCTTTCTTCTAGCGGTCCTTTCAGCTTCAACCCTATTTTCATAAAAATTTGTCACTTTATAATTTTTTTCAATAATCTTAAAAACATCTTTTGGTCTTGGTACATCTCTTTTAATCAAGGTATCAAAAACATCGAAAGAAATAACGTCGAAGTTTTCAGCTTTCTTTTTTAGTTTATCGAAATCATATCGACCTAAATTATCTAAAAAGATGTTTAGCTTTCTCATCTATCAAACTCTCCCTAATATTGCCATGTTTTGTAAGTGAAATATCATTGTGTTATAGCAGATTTGATGATCTTCAAAATTGTAAGACCACTATCGCCTCTTGTATTTGTATATAATTTTTCCGCTAAATTTTTACGAAATTCTTGTCTTGGATCCTTTCCCTTCACAAGGCCTTCAGCAATCCGATACCAAGGATACTCTGTATCATAAAAATAATAAAAGGCTTTTTCAGGTAGTAAATTTTCGTTACCAAAGGATCCAGTAGACATAATCATTGGCTTCTCAGTAATCGTATATAAAGTCATCAACGACCCAGGATTTGAAATAAATGCATCTGTAGCATTAAAAAAAGTTAAATATTCCGAACCATCATCGAAAACTATATTTGGATATCTTACTGAATGTTCTTTAATTTCTGCCACTAGGCTGTCATATTTCGTTAACATCTGTGGAATATAATGGACAATCGCCGTCCTAGTTAAAGGATGCGGTCGCCAAATAACTGCACAATTTGGTAGCATCCGTGCCGCATCAAAAACTTGTTCAATCAAAGCAAATTCTCCAAATGGATTATTTATTAAATCCATACAATTAATATCTAATCCAAAAACAAACTTATTTTGTAATTGATCGCTCCATTTTTCAGGGATCGTTTTTGCTCTTTTTGCAAATTGATAAACTGCATCCATTTTAGGAGAACCGGCTACTATTATTTTTTCTTCAGGTACTCCATATTTAATTGCTGCGTCTTTAACAAATTGACCTGCAAGTACAATTTTGTCAATGTTTGCCATAGTTGATATTGAGTAAGCAATATACTGTTTATTATTATTAAGTCTAATAAAGTTAGTAATATGATAAGGTACATACACCAACATATCAGTATATTTTTTTAAATTTGAAGTAAAGAAGCGTTCATCGACACGCGTAATCGTATTAAATTGATCATAAGCATTATGAATAAAAATAATATCTGGCTCTTCCTTAGCCAAATTGTAATCTTGATAAGAGGTTACTGGAACATCTTTAGGGAAAAGCTTCCCTTCATAAGTTGGAGTTGCTCGATTCTTGGCCAACTGATAGTATGGAATTGGGATTACTTTAGCAACGCAAGCTGGATCCTTTTTAGCAGCCTCATAAATTGAAGCTAAACTGTCCCACATAGTTACTTTATATGGCATAAAAGCAATGTTCAATTTTACTGGAATTGCTCGATTTAAATTTTTTTGAACAGAAACGAGCATATTTTGTAATTTATGAATCAAATCTGAATTTAATGAAATCTCTTTTTGATAAACCAGTTGCAAAGCATCATGGATAACTTGCAAGTCATCTAGGTTTGATCTAGCTGATGCAGGCAGTTCGCCCTCCAAGTTATCCTCAACTACCTCAATTGCTTTCATACAATTAGCCAGCGCTTTATTCAAATCAAGCTCTTGATCTAAGAGCCCGACCATCTCTTGAGTAGCATCTACTAACTCTAGAATTTTTTTCTTTTTCTTAAAAAAAATCATTTGTATTCTTCCCTCATGTTATAAATTACTTTGCTCATTTTCTACATTAAACAACACACATATTACAAATTAGGACTAATCACGACATCAATAAACTTAAAATAAACCACTAACTTTAGGGACTATTCATTTCAAAGCTATCAAACCCATTTTTTAATTAGCATTGATTCTTTTTAAACCTTCTTTAGCCAGAGCATAATCTCCACACTTTTGATAAAATTCCAGTGACTTATGTTTTTCTCCCAGAACTTCATAAATAACTCCAATGTTATAATAAGATAAATAATTATTAATTCCTAAGGTGTTAAAATGTTTACATTTTGTAGCCCGTAAAAATGAAGCCACTGCCTGTTCAAATAGTGCCGCATTCATCTGTAAAATTCCCAGTAAAAACCAATAATCCGCAACTCCTTGATAAATTGAATACTGCTGCAGCAATCTAATTCCCAATTCAGATTGATGAGTTCTATTGAAAGCATATCCTAAAGTTTCAACGCAATCATAAACATAACTCTTAAAAGGATTCTTTTCGACGGCTAAAGCTTTTTTTAAATAACAAACTACCAAATCATCCCGTTGTAAGAAATTAAAACATTTTCCAATTTGGTAAAGAATATATGGATCATCAGGATGATCTGCTAAATCAAGCTTTAAAAGTTCTAAATTTCTTTTTGCTTTTAAATTTAAATTAGTTCTTTGCTGATAGCCAAAATGTTCCAAAACAATCGGTAAATCAATGTAATTAATTTTTTTTGTCGAGCTATCATTTCTAACTAATTGTTCATGAACTCGGCCAATATACCTGTAATATTTTTTTGAAAAAACTCTACTTATTTTCTCTGCTTTTATCTGGGCACTTTTTGAATTCCAGTTTGTATAGTTTTTTCGCGTTAGACGACCAATTGATTGACCAAGATTTTCAATAGACTCTCTCAACGTTTTTAAATCATAATCCTTTAGCACTTCATCACTGTCAATCATTAAGACAATGTCGTTGGTCGTTTTAGTAAGAGCAAAATTTCGAGCTGCTGAAAAATTATTACTCCAACTATAAGCGAATATTCGACTGGTATATTTTTGACAAACTTTCAATGTTTGATCTGTTGAACCCGTATCAACAACAACAATTTCATTCGCTAGAGCGCCGACCGATGCTAAGCATTTTGCTAAGTTTGCAGATTCATTTTTAGTAATTATGCAAATTGATAGTCCCAATTTCAAAACGAATTTCCCCCTAAAAATTAATTAAAAGGCTGACACAAAACTCCTGCTTTGTTACAGCCTCAGTGTCGAAATAACAAGAAGAACTTTAAATCCGTTTCATTATTTCTTTATATAAATTTTCAGTTTCAGGATCTGTCGGCATTAATTCTTTTAACTGCTTAATCAAAGGTAATGCTGATTCATTCTCACCTTTTAACAGCATGGAGAGAATTTGCTGTTTTACTTGTTTCCCAAGCAACTCAAATTTTTGATCTACTTTATCTACCTTCGTCCTTTTATTAATAAATTCCCACTTTAACTTACTGATCATAAATTTAGACGTTGGTAAATCCCCAAGAGCCATTCTCAAGCT
This sequence comes from Liquorilactobacillus sicerae, assembly GCF_029916425.1. Taxonomy (GTDB): domain Bacteria; phylum Bacillota; class Bacilli; order Lactobacillales; family Lactobacillaceae; genus Liquorilactobacillus; species Liquorilactobacillus sicerae. The sequence goes on from NZ_JAHAVQ010000007.1 coordinate 86,301, forward strand.
CTTTAAATACAATTTCTGATTACCTTCAGATAAATACTGTAAAGCCATTTTCATCTTCAAAGCAAATTTAAACTCTGTTGGCAACAAAGAAATTTTATCTTGATCTTCAAACAATTCTGCACTATATATTTTCTTCCCTAAATCAATTGTTTCTGCTATATATATAGGCAATTGCTTATGAATTTCTGTAATTGTCGAAAAATTGCTAAACAAATACATTCTACGCAATAAAACAATCAGCATTTGACGCGAGATACATTCTACCCATGTTTGTCTTACTTTCGAAATAAAATTAAGTAACTCTCCCCGATCAAAAACTAATTTTTCAGCAACTGTCTGAATTACTTGATTCCACCTATTATATGATAGCTTTTTTACAAAATAATCTGGACTAACTCCCTTTTCAATCAGTAACGGAAAAAGTTCTTCTCCATCAATTTGATCATTTATTAGATGGTTCTTTGATAAGCGTCTTATTAAGCCTTGCAATTCTTTCTTATCATAATTATAAAAAATAGCTCTTTGAATTTCTAAATAACTACTATTACCCTGCAGCTTCGCTAATAACTTTTCTAATTTAACTCTTTTTTCTGGATCGTGCTTAAGTTTTAGCATAGTTTCAGCAAAAACTACATTTTGCTTTTTTATAAGACCATCCTTTGAAAAGGCCAGATTATATAAATATTGCATTTCTATCTGTTGTTGGTCACCAGCCAGAACTGATTCTATAATTACAGGTAAAATATGATTGTACTCTTTTTCAGCATATTTTAATGGTAATTTACGAATAAATCCTCTTATTCTTAACCAATCCTTATTAACTTTAGCATCTTGCAATAAATCATTGAAGAATTTATAAAAACATTTATAACTTACTTTATCACTTAAAAATGGTGTATATTCATCGACACCACTTTGGCTTGTCTTCTCCAAAAGTTCCAGCTTGTTCAAGTAATCCTCTAGAACATCCCAAAGAATTTTCCTTGACTGCACAATTCTAGGACTATTAATCAAAGCATTAAATAAATAATAATCTATCGCACACCATTGAAAACTTGAAAGCCTTTTTCCATACATATCAACAAATTGCTGGCATTGGTGAATGATAGCACTCCATTTTTTTTCAACTGATAAACAGACTAATTTCCAACAAAAAACAACCACAAAATTACTAAAGTTCTCTGGCCCCTTCAATTTAAAACGTTGGAACTCAACAATAGCTTTTTTGATATCTTTTAATATTATTTCTCGTTCCTGGTCAATTGAGGGATCATAACTTGTAATTAATTGTGCCCATAAATGCATGTTAGTTGGTTCTTGATTTAAATCCTCAATCATCAACGGCTTATTACGATCAAGCTTTCTATTGATTCTTTCTCCTGCATAACCATAATGATGAACGTAACAATTAACATGCTTAATCGGCGATACAATAGGATGTAAATTCTCATGAATTGGATGTCTGAACTTTGTACTCTTGAATAATCGCGTACATTGAGTGACCATAATATCATTATATGAATCACTACCCACACTGAAGTAATTATGCTTGTTAAATGCCAAAGCACAATAGTGTTTCATAGCTGCAGGTTCTTTAAAAAAAGCAACTAATTCCGAAACATCTTCAAACCACTCATCATCGTCAATAAATAAAAACCATTCGCCCTTAGCAGCTTTTAATCCAACATTCCTTGCAGCGGCAAAATCATCATTCCATTTATAATGAATAACTCGATCAGCATATTTTTTTGCAATTGCTAATGAGCCATCGCTTTTTTCTTCACCAACTGTATCAACTACTATTAATTCACTTGAAACCTGATTAAGTAATGGTACCAAAGAATCAAGACAGTTTTGAATTGTCTTGATGCTGTTAGAAACTAATAATGATATTGTCAAGGTACAGCTAAACGGACGCTGATTTTCTTTGATAAACTTTAAGACAGCATTGTTTTCTTTACTATTAACCATTTAACTACCCCTTAAATTACTATTAATCATTTTTAATTAATCCTGTTTAGCTATTTTTTCCCAAGAACTTAGTAATTCTGTCATAATATGAATTACAGTATCCACTGGCTTGGTATCTTTAGTTAAGTTTGCAACAGCTAGTTGATTGCTACAATACTCATACAAACTTATCAAATGTTCTGGAATATCCCCTTCAACGCTTGTATCAACTGAATTTTTCAATTCATTAACAATTTTTTTAGCACTTTGCAAGTAACGATGCGCTCGAGGGACATCCTTTTGCTCAATAGCCAGTTTGGCTATTTTCATACTTTTAATAGCCCCTTCATAAAGCATAACAATCAATTTAATTGGCGAAGCACTCATTACTTGAGTTCTTAAGTAATCATTGCTTACTTCACGATATCCCATTACTTTTCCTCCCTTAAAATTTTAAATTAATTAAATGATGATATCCTTGATGATTTAAGTATGTTCGAATCGCATCTTGTGAATAAGTCAATTCTAATAATTCTTTTTTAAGGGCCTTTCTATTCTGTCTTAACATCGGTAAAATTTTTTTATAATGATAAACTATTTTTTTTACTAGTTCTTGGCATTCACTATCTAAATTAACTAATAAATTATTTTGTTTCAAAAAATCCAATTTAGACTGAATATTTGAGAAAATTTTTTTACCATCTTCGGGTCTTTTTTCACATTGCTGTAATAAAGCCAAAATTTTGCTTAATTCTTTAACTCGATCATACTGCCCGTTGTTTACTTTTTCCATAACTATCGACCCCTAATTATGATAAAACTCATGAAGACGAAGATAATGAATCGCTTAGACTTGAAAATTCGCTTAGCTGCGCCTCAGCTTCCATAATAACTGAATCAAGTTCGGTATATTTGTCAACATACTGTTCTTTTAATGTTGTTAATTGATCATTAAACGTATCAATTTCATCATTTAAGTCATCAATTTGATTCTCATATGTCTCTTCAACTGTATCTATTACACTTGAACTTAAAACTGAATCACTTGAAACATATTCATTGACCAAATCAGATAATTTAGTAGTATATCCTGAAGAAGAGAGAACAATATTACCATCAGAAGTTGTCGTTTCTGAATAGAAAAAGTTTTTTACAGCAGTTGCATTGTTTGAGATTGCTTCTTCTAATTCATCTGTATCAACACTCAAAGTCCCACTAGTATCCGTGAAGCCTATGCCCAATGAATTCGCATTAATCGAACTTGAACTATTAGCAGTTGTTATCAAGCTACTTAATGTATTTTGTAGTACCATCAATTGAGTATCTCCAACTAATGGGCCAGTAGTATTCGAAGATGAGCTTGGATCACCAACATCCAAATCATCATCAATTGTATCCATTAGAGTATTATAAGAAGACACCATGTTTTCAACAGCAGTCACAATATTTGAAGTGTCATTAGTCAGTGATAAGGTTACATCACTATCACTGGTACTGTTCAACGTAATTGTTACCCCTTCAATAGCATCATCAACTGTGTTTGTGTTTCGTGTAATTGTTAATCCATCTAGTTCAAATATAGCCGATTGCCCGCTACTAGTTGTTGCTCCAGCATCAGAAGATAAGCCCAAATCATCAGCTAATTCATTTCCATCACTGTCTTCTCCAGATAAGGTAATTGTATTATCTCCATCAGTTGTACTGGTTAATACCAAATGGCTATCAATAATTGAAGCTTTAATGTGCGTTCCTTCAGTTGTATTTCCGTCTGAATCCGTACTATCTTCTGTCAAAGCATTAATTTTAGTTGCGATTGATTTCAAAGTATCAGTAGAACTAATTGAAATACTAGCACTTTCTGAATCTGAATCTGAATTTGCTAAAGTTAACGTTCCTGATACACCTAATTCAGATGTACTACTGCTAACGCCACTAATTGATGATCCCGTAATCTTCGTAGCTGTCGCTAATTGATCAACTTTTAACGTATAAGTGTTCTCATCTGCATCGGTTGTTCCAGAAATTGTTGCTACACTCGAATCAGATGAACTAGCAGTTTTAGTCGAATAAGTATCGTCTGACTGAAGTGTTTCTAAATCATCTAAAAAAGAAGATAATTCCGAGTTAATTGTACTCCAAGCTGACTCCTTGGTTTCAATCTCAGAAATTTCATCCTCTGCATCGGCTCTCCTTACATAAAGAGAACTGGATGTTAACAACTTAACAATTGTCCCAGCCGTAACACCTGAATAAGTTCCCAGTGTTGAACTAATTCCATCCAACGTAAAACTAGACATTTTAATCACTATCCTTCCTTATCAATTAAATTATCAGACTGTTTTGAAATCTCAGCAATAGAAATTTCTTCCATAGTTCTATTGCTTTTTAAATCAATAACTTGAACAAAGATGCCATTGTCCTTTTGGTATATTTTAAATCTAGCTGAAATATTATTAACATGCAACTCCTGATTTAATTTTGAAATCTTATTTGTCAAATCATCTAAATCCCATACGTTTTCTTCTTGATCATGTTTGGAGTGATCTAAAGACTTTTTTTTTTAACTTCCCTTTAAAGAAAGTATTTAGTTGACTTGTAAAATCCATATCTGGTTGTTCAAAAATAGCTGAAATAGCTTCAACTGATGTAATATGTTTATCATCCATTTTATTCTACCTTCTTTCGCAAAATAAATGGTTAGTAACGGCTTATGTATTAGAGCTGTTTATAATAAATAAACAACTCCTTAAAAATTTAATAACTATTCTAACAATGAAAGGCTTTGCAACAACGTCAAAACGGTACTTGGCATTGAATTAGCTAAAACATCGCTGTTGAAGCTTATACCAAAATACTCTGCTTTGTATATTCAGCCAATTCGTCAGCCATATCGACATTACGAATCCGAGAATTAGCTTCAGAAGTATTTTCACCTTCAGCTTCCAAATCACTCGTCGCATAACTTAAATTATGAAAGGCTTTGTAATAACGTCAAAGCGGTACTTGGCATTGAATTAGCTTGGGAAAGCATCGTTGTTGAAGCTTGTACCAAAATATTCTGCTTCGTATATTCTGTCATTTCCTCAGCCATATCAACATCACGAATCCGGGAATTAGCCTCAGAAGTATTTTCATCTTCAGTTTCCAGGTTACTTGTCGCATAACTCAAACGGTTTTCAACCGCACCAAGTGTAGCACGAGCACTTGATACTTGTGTCAAAGCACTATCAATTGCTGAGATAGCAGCTTCAGCAGCAGTTACTGTTGTAATTGATACAGAAGACAAGCCCAAAGCACCAGCAGTCATTCCGGCAATAGTAACACTAATTTGATTTTCTGAAGTACTGTAAGCACCAATTTGGAAAGTAAAGGTTGTACCAGTTGAACCACCAGATAATAAGCTAATACCGTTAAAGGTTGTTGAATTAGCTAAACGTGTAATTTCATCAGTCAGTTCTGAAAACTCATCATCAATAGAATCACGATCAGTTGTAGTTAAAGTTCCGTTAGCACTTTCAACTGCCAAAGTACGCATCCGATCCAAAATCGTTTGCGTTTCACTCATCGAGCCTTCAGCTGTTTGAACTAAAGATGTACCATCTTCAGCATTATTCTCAGCTTGTTCTGTACCACCAATTTGTGCTTTCATCCCTTCGGAAACAGTCAAGCCAGCAGCATCATCAGAAGCACTATTAATTCTTGAACCAGATGAAAGCTTGGTTAATGAATCACTTTTAGCATCTGTTGCTTCATTTAAGTAACGCAATGTGGTCATTGCAGATACATTAGTATTAATTCTCATAATAAACTCCTCCATTTAATTAGATTCAATTTCTGAGGTCCCCCTCTGAATATATATATCGGTTTCATTTAATTTAATTTAATAGTTATTTTTAAAAAAAATAAGCCTCTAGATCATTAACTGAAGGTGAAAAGAAGGCTTTAATTCAAGATTTAAAAAATATATTGTGCTAAACACTAAAGCCCTAATCATAATTGCCGCTATCATATTACTCTGTAATAACTTTAAACACTCCAAAAAATTCAGAAAAAAAGAACGACAAAATATTGTATTCACTTGGAGCTATTTTAAAATTTGTAAACTCTTTACTACATATTAAAACAATAACCCACTTGAGTTAGAACATGATCAGCATATTTGCTATCTTAAAAACAAATAATCAATTAAATAAAATTAGCTGATAAAAAAAGTATTGGCATAAACTATTCTGTAGAGCTGATATAATAAAACTCTACTAAAAATAACAAGTGCAATCCATTGCCAGCACTGGTGAAGATAAGAGCTGCGAAGAATTTTAGCCCACTCTTGACAGCACTAATTCAAAAAACTCTTTTCTACACCCTACAATTGACCTCAACAAGTGTTATTACAAAAAAATCTGTCCCAAAGAACAGATAAACTAACTACTCAAGCTATTCAATTTGAAGCTAGATAATTTACTCAATGCAACGCTCTTTTCAAGAGAAAAAAATTTCAAAACAAAATTCATTTTTCAATCTTTAGAAAAATCAAACTTGATTAATACTTGTAAGCATTTTAATCGATGTAGTCTAAAATACTGGTATCTAAAATTTTTGTCCCCATTGCCAAAACAGCTTGATAAGCGACTTTTTCTTCTGAAAATTGAGTATATGCCTCTGCAACATCGACATCTTGCACATCAGATAAATCAGATTTTAGATTAGTTTCTCTAGTACTGTTAAGATCTGAGGCAGTTTCCAAACGATCTGTTAATGAACCAATACTAGCTCTAATATTAACAAAGTTATTGCGATAGTCGTCCGTTTCTGTTAATAAGTCACCACTTAATGAACTTGTATCCCCTGAGTTTAGTGCAGAAATTAAATCAGAAAAGTAACTTCCTAATGTTGAAGATGTACTATCTGTTGACGAACTATCAGATGAACTACTACTATCAGCTGTTAAAAATTCACTACCATCCGCAAATAAACTAACTGTTGTACCACTTGAAATTTCTCTTGTTAAATTTTTTGAATCTCCATTATAAGTCAACCCGGTAATATTACCATCAGAGTCCGTTTCTAACTCAAACGGTTCTGTAGAGTTATCACCTCCACCAAAAATATAACTACCGCTATATTTGGTGTTTAAAGTTGAAACAACTTGTTTAATATCTTGCTCAACTTCATCTTTAATTGCTGAATAATCTGTTGAATTATTAGTACTATTAGCAGCTTCTTCGACCAAGGTTCTAATATTAAGCATCACATCGCTGATTGAACTCAAAGCGGAATCTTGTGACTCATCCCATGAAATTGAATCACTAATTGTCGTTGAATACATATCATTTTGAGAAATTGCAGTATTTAAGCTAATGATTTTTGATGTTGCTGCTGGATCATCAGAAGCTGAATTAACTTTCTTTCCACTGGAAAGCTGCTCCATTGTATTTTGAAGTTTGCTGTCAGTCACTTCATAGCCTGAAATAAAACTATTATAAACTGTGCTGTCTGCGACCCTCATATATCCATCACTCCTATTCTATATCATTAATCAAAGTATCAAGCATTTCAGAGATCGTGTTTAAAACCTTAGCATTTGCTTGATAGCCTCTTTGATACTGAATTAAATTGCTAAACTCTTCAGTTAACGAAACACCCGAAACTGATTCATCTTGAGTTTCAAGTTCAGATAATACCGAATCTGTTGAAGTCGATAAATCATCCGCTTCCGATTTAGAAGTTGCATTCTTTGTAACAATATTACTGAATGCCTCAGAATAAGTCTCACCGCTACTGGTTGTTGAACTAAAACTTAAGCTTGAACTACTAAAAGAACTTAATTCCGAATCAGTAACTGGAAATTCAAAATCCGTATCAGCTAAATCAGCCATTGCTGAAGCAATTGTAGTTTCGTCAGAGCTGCTGGTCGTACCGGCTGTCAAATTATCAGCATCATCAGTCAATGTAGATTCAACAGCAATGTTTTTAGCATAATTATCATCATCACCTAAATCAAAGAAACCAGATGTACTACTTTCACCACTTGTATAAACTGTATTAACCGTCTTAGCAAGAGTTTCAGCGAAGTTATTCAATTCTTGCAAACGAGTGGTTACTTCACTGCTAGAATCCTTCAACCCACCTATTGAACCAGAGGTTACATCCAGTGTGCTATAAGAAGTATTTCCGTCACTGTCAGTTGTTGTTAATAAAATTGTATTTACATCATAATCATCACTAACAGTCTCAGAATCATCAGTATCCCCGTTCTTTGCAACAGTCGATCCACTATCGCTGCTAGCAGTAACAACGCTTAAACTACTTTTAGAATCTGCAGTTAGAACATCCTGCCCATCAATTGATACTGAGGCTCTTCCATAACTGTCAAAGGTGGTACTAATATCTGTATACCCAGACATATCTTTTAATAAAGAATCTCGTTCATCAAGCAAATCATTGGGAGTTTGTCCATCGTTTACCATTGTATAAATTTCTTTATTAACCGTTTGCAATTGGCTTAAGTCACTATTAAAACTTGCTACATCTGATACAACGTTATCTGTAATATTACTTTGCAAATCAGAAATATCATCTGACATTTGATTTAACGTTTCAGCTAAAGTATTAGCATCTTCAACAACTGAAGTTTTATCAGTACTTGAATCAGTATCCTCAGCTAAAGTATTCCAAGCAGTCGTCAAAGTTGATAATTGTGTAACTAAGCCATTATCTGAAGGTTCATCAAGGATGTCCTCTAGATCTCCCAGCTCAGTAGATTTAGTTGAATAATACTGATAATTTGAATTTGCATCACGTTCTTGAGAACGGACATAATCGTCTACTGTTCTTGTGACTCCATCGACATCAACACCCGTCCCTAAATTCCCTTTAATACTTGCTTCATAAATTGTTGAATTTTCTTCAATATCTACTTCTTGACGAGAATAACCATCAGTATTAACATTCGATATATTGTTTCCCGTTGTTTCCAAAGCAACCTGATCTGCATTCAAACCACTTTTGGAAACTTGTAATGCCCCAAATAAACTCATAAATCAATCCCCCCTTCTTTCTATGCTTGCCAATCAATTAATGAAGTTTGTTGCTCAGTAATTTTCTGATGTGAACTTTGTGAATAAACAGGTGACCCTTTTAAATTACTTCGAATAGCTTTTAGCAACATTTCTTCAAAACCTATTGCTTGTTTAGTTAATAATAAGTTTTCTCGCTGCTGACGCTGAATTTGACCAACTAAGACTTTAACAGTTTCTGTTGGTTTGTCATGAAAGTTTTGAAAAGGTTCTAAATATCCTTTTTTCTTATCTACTATATTTAATAATTCTCCTGGTTGATTATTAATCAAACAATTTTTTTCTTTTAGCAATAACTCATAAAAATTTTTAAGCAATTTTTCAAATTCATTAATTTTCATAAACTAAGCCTCTTGTATCTTAATTTCTCCTAAAATTCCATCAGCAATCTTTTCTGGTGAAATACTATATTCTCCTGAAGAGATTGCAGACTTTATTGAATCAACTTTTTCAGTATCAATATCTTGGTCACTTTTTTCACTACCCAATATATTTTTTGCTGCATCAGAAAACTTAACGCTACTAACACTACTACTTGATTCACTATCCACTCCATTTGTTGTAGAGTCTTCCTCAGCTAATTGGGACAGTTTTGATCGTAATTCGTTTAAATTTACATTTAAACTATTTCCATAGTCACCCTCAATTTTCATTTTCAATCCCTCCTTCACAGCACAACTTTATTATTAAAAAACTTATTTTATATTCTATGACCATTTGTTAATATTAAGTAAGCATTAATTAAAACCAATAGCTAAGTATAATGGCCTGGTCACTTTGATACCAATTAGCTTTCAAAAAATTAAAACCACCATTTAATTCTATTTTTACTCTAGTATAATGAATCGGATAATAAAAAAAAAGTTAAACACTTTTGTTCAACTTTTTTGCGGAAAAGTTATTCATAGCCCATATGATCAATTCGCTGACGTTGTGAAACAATATTAGTTATTCGAATACCAAAGTTCTCATTAATGACAACAACTTCACCGGTAGCAATTAATTTTCCATTTAACAGTATATCTAAAGGCTCATCTGTTAACCGATCAAGTTCTACCACTGAACCTGAATTAAAAGATAGGATATCTCTAACTGTTTTTTCCGTTCTACCTAACACCACACTCAAATTCAAAGGAACATCTAAGATTAAATCAAGATTATCAGCTTTTTCCGCTTTTTGCTCCTTCAAGGTTTGAAATTCTGGTTTACTAATATTAACATTTGCTTGCGGCTTCGAAGTGTCGGCTGCTTGCTCCTTAATAATTGCTTTATTAGTTTTGGAGTTTGAATTATTATTTTGTGTTGTTGAATTTGGAACCGCCTGTGCTGACTGTGGTGATTGTTTAGCTGATTCTTTTTGCTCCTGTGGTTGATCCCTTTTGACAACCTCAGCTTTATCAGCTACCATCGAACTAACGATATCTTCCACCATATCTTCAGTAAAGATTTGCATAATCTCACTATGAATCAAGCCTTCAACATCTAAGGAAAATGAGATTTTGTAAATTTCTTGATTATCTTCAATATAGTCATATTTAATATTCTCTGGTTCTTTCCATACATTAACTTTTGGCGGCAGGATATCTACTTTTCGACTGATCATTGTTGCCATTGCTGTTGCAGCAGAACCAATCATTTGATTCATAGCTTCCGAAACAGCACTCAATTCAATTTCTGTAAATTGATCAGATTTGGGCTCACCTTTGCCGCCCATCATTAAATCAGCAATTATTATTGCATCTTTAACTTTCAGTAACATTAAATTCGTCCCACCAAGACCTTCTTTAAAAGCAACAGTCATGGCAACTTTGGGCGTTGTAATTTCTGAAATCAAATCTTTAAAATGGACTTTAGTAACATGCGGAGTTGTAATTGTTACCCGATGATTTAAAATTGAAGATAAAGTGGTTGCCGCTTGTGACATTGAAATATTACCAACTTCACCAATAACATCTTTTTTTGTCTTTTCATCTTTTAAATCAATTTGATCTGATTCAGACTGAGTTTCATTTTTTGTTGATTTTTCAGATTCCGGGGTTTCACCACTTTCTTTAGTCTTTTTTTCTGGCGAAGATGTAGTCTGATCATCAGCATGCATTAGCTTGTCTATTTCTTCTTGCGATAAACTATCACTCATTTTCCGCGTCTCCTTCCAACTTATCTAATAACTCAACTGCTAAATTACCATCTTTTTTGCCAGGCTTGGCATAATAATACGGCATACCGTTCACATAAGTAGGAAGTGGGTCGACAGTTTTACAATTCAGCTTAACTACATCCCCAACTTCAAGATGAAGTAAATCGGATACCTCCATTTTAGCGTTCCCCAATCTTGCTTCTAAATTCACCAAAACATTATCTAAACCACGTTGCAATGCGCGCTCATCATCTTCACTTAATTTTTGACTTGAATCGAACCAGTTCCTAAAACTAAGCTTATCACTAATACCTTCAAAAAAAACATAAGGAATACAAATATTCAAAAATGTCTTAAGATCACCAATACTTAGTGAAAAAGTAGTTAAAATTACCGGTTCATTAGGTGACATGCTTTGAAGCAATTGTGGGTTAACATCAACATTATCCAAAAATGTCTTAATTTCCACAATATCTTTCCATGAGTTTTGAAAAGTTTTTCCTAATTCCTCCAGTACACTCTTAAGAATCGCTAATTCAATATCAGTAAACTTCTTTTCATCGACTTCTATTCCGCCATTTTGATTTTCTTTTACCGAGTTTTCGCTTCCGCCACACAATAACTCAACTAATTTAGTACATAATTGTGGGTTCATCTCAACCATTTGAATTCCCTTCATTACTGAATCATCTTCCGCTAATTTAGAATGAAATAAACCGATTAAGGTTATTCGCGGAATCGAGTGAATGAATTCATCAAAGCTGATCTGTTCGATTGATGCCAAATGAAACGTAACATTTACCCTTAATAAATTAGACAACACATTAGTTCCCATTTTAGAGAAATCTTCAAAAATCATATGCAATGTATTGACATATTCTTTAGAAAGCTTAGATGGCCTTCTAAAATCATAAGGCTTGACTTTAGGAGTGTTATTGGTCTGTTCCTCAATTTCTTCTTGATCAATTTCACCATTGTTCATAGCCTTCAGCAATTTATCGATCTCTTGCTGGGACAATACTTGATCCATAACAACTCCTCCTTAAGCTTTAAAAAATAATTTTATTAATATCAATAACATTAGCAACCTTATCGGGAAAAGAAACTACTCCTGAATAATAATCCGGATTCTTCTTCTTACTATCACTGCTTAAAACGATCTCGGAAGAATCAACATTAAGAATTTCAATAACTTCTTCAATCAATAAGCCCTTCCTTTGATCATCTTTTTTCATAATCAAAATATTCTTATTTTCCTTAGGTTCCGACATATTGATTAAATCTGAAAAAGCAACGACCGTCATCACAGCTCCTCTTAAATTGATCAGTCCTTTGACCCATTTAGGTGCTAAGGGAACTGGTGTAATTTCAACTGTATCAATTACTTCTTCAACTGAAGCTGCTGAAATCAAATAATACTGCTGATTCAATTTAAATAAAATCATCTGCATCTGCTACATCTCCCCGCAGTTTACGAAAGTGCCTTATCAACAGCTTTAATAACCCGTTCCGTGTCAAATGGTTTAACAATGAAGTCAATTGCTCCAGCCTTGATGGCATCCATCACCATTCCTTGCTGTCCCATCGCGCTACACATAATAACTTTGGCACTGCCATCATTTTCTCGGATCTTCTTTAAAGCTTGAATTCCATCAACTTCTGGCATCGTAATATCCATGGTCACTAAATCTGGACTGACACTTTGATATTTTTCAATAGCTTCTTTCCCGTTTTGAGCCTCACCAGCCACCTCATAACCATTTTTCTCCAAAATATCTTTTAATTTGATTCGCATGAACACCGCATCATCTACGATTAATATTTTTTTTCCCACTTCTATATACTCCTTTCAAATTCCTAATGATTCAATCATTTTGTCCAAAACGCCCTCTTCGGGAATTAAGAACAGCGAAGCATCTAATTTTTGCTTCGAATAAGAGAACTCATTTCGAATTACCATAATTTGCTCATCATAATTATCAAATGCCATATAAGCACTGCTAATTATTGCCCCAAAGAAATCATTAGTAATTTGTGGCAGTGAAGAAATCAACTGAGCATTTATCACCTTGCCAATCGCATTTAAAAATGAATTTGAAACAATATTCGATAATTCATTAATAGCGGAAAGTTTTATCTGCTGTTCTTGCTGATCTGAATTTCCTAATATCAAACTAGATAATTGATCAACTGCATCATTGGTTACAACAAACAAAATTGCACCTTCATATTTACCTATTATTCTACTAATTACAGCAATAACTTCAACATCATCAGCTAAGATTTTTTGATACAGTTCTGAATATGTTAAAATTTTAACTTCTGGAACTTTCATCTCGATCTTTTGGCTAACCATCTTGGAAATACTAGTGGCTGCATTCCCACCACCGATGTTTATTATTTCACGTAACCCATCAATTTGTAAATCGGTATATTTCATGATTTAACTTTTCCTTTACCTTGGCATAGTGCGTTAACATCTAAAATCAGTGCAATTGACCCGTTATTGAAAATTGTTGCACCTTGATAGCGATTGATTTTTTGCAAAACTGGATCAATTTTCTTAATGACAATTTCCTTTTGTCCAATCAATTGATCAGCCAAAATCCCGAAATACTGTTGATCACTCTTAACGATGATGGCAAACTTTTTGTCCTCAGCAGTGGATTTAATTTTCAGCAGTTCATTTGTTCTAATAATCGGAATTATTCCACCTTGATAACGATAAACCTCATTTTCAGCTGTTGAAATGATTTCACTTTCATCTAGCATTACGACCCTTTCAACCACATCTAATGGAATTGCAAAGTTTTCATTGCCAATTTTGACCATCAATGCTTGAATTATCGATAAAGTCAGCGGCAATTTAATAATGAACTTCGAACCAACATTGACCTGACTGCGCATTTCAATTGAACCACCTAGACTGGTAATTTTAGTCTTCACCGCATCCAAGCCAACTCCACGGCCAGAGATATTAGTTATCTTTTTAGCAGTTGAAAATCCAGGATGGAATATCAATAATCGTAATTCATCCTCAGACATTCCGTCAGTATTGATTCCTTTTTCCTCTGCGCTCTTTTTGATAACTTGCGGATCAACACCTTTGCCATCATCTTCCAAAGTAATAATAACCTGATTTCCTTCTTGGTAAGCAGAAAGAGTTATTGTCCCTTTTCGCGGTTTACCTAATTTTTCACGTGTATCTGGATCCTCAATTCCATGATCAGCTGAATTACGCAACATATGAATCAATGGTTCACCCAATTCAGAAACAACGGTTTTATCAAGTTCGGTATCTTCACCAATGATGACAAGATCCATCTCTTTATGCAAATCCCGACTCAAATCACGAATCATCCGCGGGAAACGACTAAAGACCAGACTAACTTGCTGCATTCGAATTCGAAGGACTAAATCCTGCAACTCTGAAGTTAATCTTGAAACTTGTTCCAGTGAGTCCTTAATTCCATCCAAATCATTGCGATGGCTTGAATCTTCCATTTGATTACGATAAACGACCAGTTCCGAGACTAGGTTCAAAAAGCGATCTAAACGTCCAAGATCAACTCGAATCGATTGATTGCGTGGATGATGTGCTGCTTCTTGCTTTTTTTCACTGCTTTTTGGCTTTTTTGCAGTCCTTTTAGCCGGTGCAGCAGCTTTAGGCTTAGCTTCGACTTTTTGAGGAGCCGGTGGATTCTTCTTACGATCCTCTTGAGCCTTCATTGCTTTTTCTCCATCAAAACTCTCAACGATCACTTGATCAATTTCGCTGCTGCTATTGATAATTGACTTAACTTCTTCTAATGAACTATTCGTTACAAAGACTAACTTAAAATCCGTGTCAAAATTACCATTTTCTAGTAAATCAGCTGTTGGCTCTGTATGGACCACATCACCCTCTGCATCAAGCTTTTGCATGATCAAGAAGACCCGCGGCCCCTTCAATAAGGTACCTTGATCTAGCCGAATTGCAATTGTGAAAATATTGTGGCCAGAATTCTTTGCTTGTTCAACAACATCTAAATCCGGTTCTTCCAAGTTTGAAAAAACCGTATCAAGTTTAGTCTGCGGTTTTTTGTCTTCTTGGCCGCTTACAGAGTCAGAGTTATCCTCAACTGACTTACCAGTTGCGCTCGTTTCTACTTTATTTAATTCAGTAATTAGCTCACTGATTTGATCCTCACTAAGATCTTTGTCATCTTGCAGATCATTTAATAACTCTGTTAATTTATCCAGGCACTTAAAAATCAGCGAAATGTGGTCTCCATTAACTTTTAATTTATCAGTTTTAAATAAATCAAAAATATCTTCCATTCGATGGGTAAGTTTCGTCATAACATCATAACCCATTGTCGCTGAACTACCCTTTAACGTATGGGCTGCACGAAAGATTTCGTTGATTAAATCCTTATTATCGGGTTCTTTTTCTAGTTCCAATACATTATCATTCAGTTTTTGAAGGTTGTCTTCACTTTCTTCAAAAAAAAGTTCACGATAAGCACTGTTATCATCCATTAGTTTCAGCCCCTTTCTGCTTTATACTTTTTGGTAGATAAAGGAATCTATTTTTCGCAGTCCATATTGTTCAGGAAAGTTAATTGCTTCGGTTGCTCCTGAAAACAAAATACCTCCCGGGGCCAGTGACTCACTAAATTTCTGATATACTCGATCACGAACTTCCGGCTTAAAATATATTGTGACATTGCGACAAACAATTACGTTACAGTCTCTTTCGTAACTATTCTTTAATAGATCCTGTTTTTTAAAAACTATGCGACTTTTTAAAAATTGTTTGATCTGATAATGACTATCATCGACTTGGTCAAAATACTTTTTTACATCTTGTAAAGAAAGATTCTTAACTTGATCTTTGCGATAAATTCCAATGTTGGCTTTTTTTAAAATATCATTATCAATATCGGTCGCAACAATTTTCGTTCCTAATAAATGATTCTTCTCAGCAATAATTGATAAAGTATATGGTTCAGCACCATCTGAACAAGCCGCACTCCAAATCTTAGGAGCCGAAACATTCGGAATCACCGTCGCTAATAATTGTTCTTCAAAATTAGCAAATAATTCTTTATTGCGATAAAACTCGGTAACATTAATTGTCAAATGTTCCACAAACGCCTCACGAGCAGCTTTATCTCTTTCCAGAATATGAGCGTATTCCTCTAAAGTTTGAGCCCCCGTTTCACGCATGATGTTGCCAATTCTTCTTTGCATTTGACGTTGCTTGTAGTCAGAAAGATTGATACCTAGCTTAATCTGGACCCACTTATTAAAAAAATCAAAATTTAGTTCCATTTGTTTCACCTAGTTATCTGATTAATTCTTTTTTTGATAGCAGTTAAACTCAAAACTTCATTAACTACACCTAATTCAACTGCACTTCCGGGCATCCCGAAAATTACACAGCTTTGTTCATCCTCGACAATATTGTAACCACCTAAGCCCTGAATTTCAGCCATCCCCTTGGCGCCATCACGACCCATTCCAGTCAACAAAACAGCTACCAAATTTGTTCGATAAACCTCAGCCGCAGATATAAAAAGGTAATCAACTGCTGGTCTCGTTCCGTGAAGCTTTGGTAACTGATTCAATTTTATTTTCCCAGTTTCTAAAGTCATATGGTAGTCCCCTGGGCAAAGATAGACCTGTCGCTGAATTGGCATGCCATCCTTTGCCTCAACCACTGTGCATTTAGTCTCTGAGTTCATGCGTTGCGCAAAAGATGCTGTAAAGCCCTTTGGCATATGCTGCACGATAAAAATCGGGATCCGTAAGACTGGTGGCAAACTGCGAATAATTTCCAACAATGTTTTCGGGCCGCCTGTTGAAGCACCAATTACCAAAGCATTGATTGCTCCAGGCATTGGACGTGAAATAATGCTGGTTGAATCCTTACCAACAGTACCATGGTTTATATGTTGAAATTGATTCTTTTTATCTCCAACCATTAAGACTTTGGCTTTAAAATCGTCCGTCCAGTCTTGACTAATACTCAACAAATTAACTGGCTTTTCAATAAAATCAGCAGCTCCAGCTTCAAGTGCCTCAATGGTTACTTGACGATTATTCAGTGCGCTGAGCATCATGACTGGTAAATCTCGTTGGAAACTTTTTATCTTTTTTAAGGCAGTCAAGCCATCCATTATTGGCATTTCCACATCCATTAGCACTAAATCAATATCATTATTTAGCTTTATTTTATCAAGTGCTTCTTGACCATTATGTGCTAAATCAACATTTTTAACACAAGGAATTTTTTTAACAAAATCAGTAATAACCTTCCGCATAAAAGCAGAATCATCAACAATTAAAACATTCATAATCGACCAGTCCTTATAAATACACTGTTTTTTGATGAACTATTTTGACTGTAACTTGAAAAGTGTTCAAGTCAACTACCATTGTTTGACCGCTATTTCCACCAACATGAGATGCTACTAACGGTATTTTTAATTTTTGTAATGTTGCTTTAACAGCCGCACTGTTTCGCGCACCAATGTTTTGGCTTGTAGAACTTGTTTTAAAATTAAACATATTGGCACCACCAACGATCTTTGCTTTAAAATGCGGATGAGGTATCTTTTTATTCATTTCCGCAACCATTAAAGGAAGCGCTAAATCTGCAAATTTTGCTGGATTCAAGCCTGGTCGACTAGCAAATGGTTTACTATCAGGCAGCATAACATGGCTTAAACCGCCAATCTTAGTCTGTTCATCATAAATGATGGTTCCGATACATGATCCCAAGCCAACCGTTAGCAACTGATTGGGCGCTTGGCTAATTTTATATTCTGCAATTCCGATTCTTACCTCAACTTGTTTGGGATTCATCGTCATTTGCATTTTCCTCAGCTTTTTCAAGTTTTTCGACAGTCGATGTTAAGTTCTCTGATTGCTGATTATCAAATAAGAACTCTAATTCTAAAGAAATCACTACTTGATCTTTTAATTTTAAAAACTTTCCAATATAGTCATGTTTTAGATCTGCTTTGGTCAATTCTTTTTCATAATCTGTTTCCTTTAGATGTTCAATTCCAATTATATTTTCAACATAAAGTCCTAAATGTTGATCCTGCCAGTCACACAAAATGACTTTAGTTGCATCAGATTTTGTTGTAAATTCATTAAACAGCTTGCGGCGTAAATCAATAATGGGAATCATATGTTTTTGATGTTCAAAAACCCCCAATACAAAATCAGGTACGTCCGGCAAAGAAATAAAATCATCAGTTTCAATTATCCTGGTAATCACCTGAACGGGCAAAGCAAAATATTGATCATGACTTTTAAAAACTACATATTGATCCAAACCACTTTCCCCCTTTGATTAGATCTTGAAATTATCAACTTGGAATTTCAGAATATTTGAAGATTCATCAATTTCTTTAACCGTCTTTTCAAGATTCTCTAACCCCTGATAAAACTCTTCAATACTTGCAGTAACTTCTTCTGTCCCAGCTGAAGTTTCAGAAATTGATGCTGAAATCGAATTGACTGATTTAGCAACCAAATCTTTTTCCTCAGAAATTCCATTAATGTGCTCTTTTACTAATTCAATGCTATCAACAAACTTTTCAACCACTGATGAAATCTGCTTCGAAGAATCAATCGCTGTGTTGATCGTTTCGGTTTGCTTTTCGCCATTTGAATAAGAATCAGTTAGCGCTGTTACCATTTGTCCCGACTTTTTGCGAATAGCTTCAATTATTTCTGTAATACTCTTGGCTGATTGACCACTTTGTTCAGCCAAATTGCGAATTTCCTCCGCAACTATGGCAAACCCTTTGCCAGCCTCTCCCGCTCGTGCAGCTTCAATTGAAGCATTCAAAGCCAATAAATTAGTCTGTCCAGAAATATCGTTAATTAAATGAACGATCTTCCCAATACTTTGCACATCCTTATTCATATCATTCATTTCTTTAACGAGTTGTCCTTGATTATTACGCTCTTTTTCCCAAGTATTATAGACGTTGACCATGACTTTAGAATTGGTTTCATTGCTTTTTCGTGATGTATCAGCATACTCATTCATCCGATCGATCTCATGATGAATTTTTTCAATCTTGCCGGCTAATTCTTTCATGTCATTTGAAGTCTGTTCTGCTTCAGTAGCCTGTTTGCTTGCAGAATTTGCGATAGTAGTCATTGTGTCTTTGACATTAGCAACTGAGCTTTTAGACTGTGCCGTCGTTTTGGAAAGTGAACTTGCCATGTCCCCCAAACGTTTGCTTTCATCTTTTAAACCAATAATTACCGACTTAAAAATATTAATAATCCCAATAAATTTACTTTTAAAATTATCCAGTAGCGTATTCCCCAGTTTGACTTTTTCTAAATTATTAACACTGGTCAAATCCCCGGCACTGACTTTTTCAAATGCCTGTTCTAATCTTTCTAGATCTCCAGAACTCTTCCCGGGCGTAACAAAATTTGACATAACTGACAATACTAAAAAAACTAAGGAAATTATTATTGAAAAAAGATTAAAACGTGAATTTAGAGCGGCGCTTTCGCTCGGCTTAATTACAATGTAATAACAAAAAATTAAAACCAAAACTGCTAACAAAAATGGAATAAATGAAGACCATTTAATTATTTTTGCATAACTGCTAAACTTTTTTTTCATAGTTAACTCCTTCTAACAACTAATTTATGATTACCGAAAATCAAATGTCCGAAATAAACATCATCACCTTTTTCCTTTCTAAATATTGAGCACTACTACCAATAATAAATATCGGTAATATTTTTAAGAAATTAAGTCTGATGCTTACCAAATATAAACATCTTTAGGATCTGAGAATATGGAGTAAGTTCCATTTTTCTCATCCCGGATCAACTTCCCTTGTTGAAGCTCAATCACTCGATGACGTAAAGTATTGACAATTGTACTATCATGAGTTGCCATAATAACTGTTGTCTGGTTCATATTTAGTTTGAAAAAAAGCTTCATTATTTCCATTGCAGATTTAGGATCCAAATTAGCTGTTGGTTCATCTGCCAATAAGACAAAGGGATGATTAACTATCGCTCTAGCAATTGCAATTTTTTTTTGCTGACCAACTGATAGTTCATTAATTTTATTATCTTTATAAGCTAACATTCCAACTGTCTTTAAAACTTGAATTGCACGTTGTGATTTTTGATCTTCATCAAACTCTAACGCTTCTAAAACATAAGTAAGATTTTCAAATACTGTTAATTTTGGAATGAATATATCCTTTTGCCTGACGACTCCAATCTGTCGTCGTAATAAATAAGTTTGCTGCGGTTTTATTTTCTGGACAAACATATTTCCCATTTGAATTGATCCCATAGTTAGCGATTCTTCTTTATCCATCAACTTTAAGGTCGTAGTTTTTCCAGCTCCACTAGATCCTACTAAAAAAACAAATTCTCCTTGTTCGATTTTGAATGAAATGTTTTTTAAAGCTTGGGTCCCACCGCTATAAACTTTGGAAACATGTTCAAATTTAATCATTGACAGCCTTCTAACTTGTAAATTGATTAATTGTGCCTAATATATCATCTGTCGTTTCTAACGAACGCGCATTTAGTTCATATGCTCGTTGCGTTAAGATTAAATTACTCATGGAATCACTTAAATCAACTGTAGAATCTTCTAGGCAATACTGCTTGATACTTCCAAAGTTGGAACCTCCATTCGCTGAAGATAATAGATTTCCTCCAGTTAACTGGTACAAGTTATTGCCAACTTCTTGCAAATCCTGCAAATCTGTCGGCTGATAAAGAGTTACCGTACCAACTTGGGTAGTTTGTCCATCACTTTCAATTGACACTTGTCCTGATGAACTAACTGTTAAAGTTCCTTGTGGCCACTGGCTCTCTGGAATTGTTGTTTGAATATCAAGCTTATATCCACTACTATTAACTATATTACCGTCAGCATCCTGATGAAAATCTCCATCTCTTGTTAAATAAAGTTGCCCACTGGAATCTCGAACACCAAAAAATCCGTTGCCTTCAATTGCTAAATCATATTGTGAGTCAGTAGACTTTAAATCTCCTTGGGTAAAATTGATTGATTCCTGTTGTGCTGTCATACCAGATGCAATTCCTAAACTTTCTTGTTGACTAGTATCATAATTCGCATCTCGCTGGGTAATCGAGTTTTCTAGTGCCTCACCAAAACTTGTATCTCGACTTTTATATCCAACTGTACTAACATTAGAGACATTATTTGCAATAGTATCCAAACTATTTTGAAGTCCATCTAGTCCACTTTGATTAATTGATAAGATATCGCTAACATTCATTATGAAATCCCCCCAAGCTAAATCTTGCCAAGGTAATTAACTGCTTTATCTAAGGTTTGGTTAGTTGCACTTAAGGCCTTTTGATTGGCTTCAAATTCCCGCGAAGTTTGAATTAAAGATACCATTTCATCTGATGCTGATACATTTGATTCTTCAAGGTATCCTTGTTCAATGTTAGGCGAAGCAACTTGAGTACCCGCACTTTGACTAGAATAATAAGCATTACCTAAGCTTTGAAGTGTCTGATCATCATCAAAAGAAACAATACCAAAATCAGGAGTCCCCGTCGTCGTTGCTGTCACAGGATTTCCGTTGGCACTTAATACCTGATAGCCTTCTTGTGTAACGTATTGATTTTGATCATTAAGTTCAAAATTACCATTTCTTGTATAAGCTATTTGTCCATTACTCATTCTAACTGTAAAGTAACCATCACTATTAATTGCAAAGTCTGTCGAACGACCAGTTGATTCAAGTGCTCCCTTAGAAGAATCCAAGTAAGAGCCCGCTATATAATTGCCATACGTAAAACCATCATAATCGATACGCTGATCGTTATCTTCTCCACCTTGATAGTTATGCATTTGAACTTCTTTATAAGTTGATTGAAATAATTCTTTTGCCTGATAACCTGTTGTTTCAATATTTGCAATATTCGCACTAGTATTCTCTTGCCTTTTTTCCAAAATATTGACACTTTGATAAAGGGTATCTAATCCTCTGATCATTTCATTTCCTCCTCAATCAAGTCTCGAAGCTTTATAATTATTTTTCCATGAATTTGGGAGACACGAGCAACCGAGATATCTAATATTTTAGAAATTTCTTTCAAAGTTGCCCCTTGCTGATAGTACAAACTTAAAACCAGTTGCTCACGCTGACTTAACCTTTTGATCGCTAAAACAAGAGCATCTTTCTTTTCTTGGTATAACAACTTTCTCTCACCATTTTGCGCTTTAGAATCTTCTAAAACATCTTCCAATGAAAATGAATCTGACTGCGGAAAAATAGTACTTTCCAATGAAATACTTGCTAAATAATGAATACCTTCATAAATTTCATTCAGTTGAGCAATTGAGATATTCATTGCTTGAGTAATTTCTTGATCCGTAGCTTCTCTTTTCAGTTTTTGATCAAGATTTTGTTTAACTTGATAATAATTGTTGATTCTTGCCATTTTATAACGAGAAAGTTTGGCATGTTGACGAACCTCATCTATAATCGCTCCTTTGATCCGGATTTTAGCATAACTTTCAAATGGAACTTTTTTATTATTATCAAATTTTTGTAAAGCATCAATTAAACCAATGACCCCTGTATCATATAAGTCCCCATATTCATATTCAGAATTTTTTATGGAGATTCGGTTTACAACCTTTTCAACTAAAGGCAAATATTTGACGACCTTGTCTTCAAGTTTTTCGCCATACATTAAAAGACTCCTTCCAACCTGTATCAATTATCAAAAATCAATACTTCCAACGGTTTGAATCTTAACCTCATTGGGAATTTCATTTAATGAAAGAACCGCAATATCAGGATAATTCATTGAAATCAATTTTCTAAACACTAATCTGATTTTGGGCGATGCCAAAATAACAAAATTTGTATTCTTCATTACCAATTCCTTTTGAACTTTTCCTACAGCTTTCAAAATTTGATTAACTGCTTCTGATTTTAAAATTGGATAGGATCCTGTCGGTGTTTTTTGAATATTTTGAGCAACCATTTCTTCCACGCGTGGATGAATTGTAACAATATTAATTAACTGCGACTCACCAGCATATTTAGCAGCAATAGTTCTTTTCAATGCTTGACGAACATATTCCGTTAAAACTTCGGTGTCCTTAGTAACCGGTCCATAATCAGCTAAGGTCTCTAAAATAACTGTCAGATCATTAATCGGAATTTGCTCTGCTAAAAGATTTTGTAATACTTTTTGAACTTCCCCCAAACGCATGACATCTGGTATTAACTCATCAATTACAACTCCTGACTGTTTCTTAATTCCTTCTAACAGTTTTTTTACTTCTTGTCTGCCTAATAGCTCCGTTGCATGCTTGGAAATGATATCCTTTAAATGAGTTGCAATTACAGTCAAAGGTTCAATAATTGTATAATTTTGTAATTCTGCCTTTTCTTTATCCTTAGCATCAATCCAGAGAGCATCCAAATGAAATGCAGGATCCTTAGTTTTGATACCTTTAAAAGAAAACTTATCATTATCCTGAGCAATAATCATAAACTTATTCGGATAAATTTTACCTTTTGTTACCTCATTCCCACGAACTTTAATTGAATATTCATTCGACTCTAAATACAAGTTATCTCTTATTCTAACCGGACCAATTAAGATACCCAACTCCTTAGCAATTTGCTGACGAATTGAAACAATCCGGTCCATTAAACTATTTTCAATTGAACTGTCTACTAAAGAAATCAAGCCATATCCGATTTCAATTGCCAAAGGGTCAACTTGAAAAGAGGCGACTGATTGTTTGACCTGCTGACTTGACTTTTTCTTCTTTAGTTCCAGTTTTTGCTCTTGGCGTTTTTTCTTCAATAACGTCCTGACAGTTCTTTTTTCCAATAGAGAACTGATGAAAAAAAGTATAACCCCCACTGATGCAAATGGGATGAACGGGAAACCGGAAACAACTGATAAAATTAATAAAACCACAGCAATAATTCTAAATAGTTGCGGATTACGTAATATATCAGCTGATAAAGAAGATCCAAAAGATTGTTCATTATCAGAACGAGTAACAATAACACCAGTAGCAATTGAAATTAATAAGGAAGGGATCGCACTAACTAAACCATCACCAATTGAAAGTTTTCCGAATTGACTCAATGCTTCAGTAATTGATAAACTTCCGTTAACTGTAAAGATTATCGGTCCGCCAATCAAATTAATCAAAACTATTAAGATACTAGCAATAGCATCACCTTTAACAAACTTACTAGCACCATCCATTGAGCCATAAAAATCAGCCTCACGCTGTAAATCTTCACGCTTTTTTCGGGCAGCCTTTTCATCAATTATTCCTGAGTTCAAGTCAGAATCAATTGCCATTTGTTTCCCAGGCATGGCATCCAAAGTAAAGCGAGCAGCAACTTCTGCAACTCGTCCTGTACCATTAGTCACAACTGCTAACTGAACAATCATGATAATAACAAATAAAATAATCCCAACAATGTAATTGCTACCCGTCACCACATTAGCAAAAGCGCTAATAACTTGACCAGCACTACCATCAGTTAGAATTAAGCGAGTTGACGCCATGTTTAAGCCCAATTTATACATCGTAGTAAACAACAGTAAAGTTGGAAATGAAGAAAACTCTAATACTGATTTAGTGAATAAAGTTATTAATAAAATATTCATTGAGAGAGTTAAATTGATAACGATCAAAATATCCAGCAACACGCTGGGTAATGGGATAATAATTAATGCGATAATAGTAACGACTAAAAAAGACACCCAGATATCAGATTTAGTCATATTTTTGCCAAATATTCGATTCATAATACTTGACGCTCCTTACTCTCAAATTTTATTCTGATTTTCCTCATTTAATTTGTAAACTGTTGCAATAACCTCAGCTACTGATTCATATAGTTCTACTGGGACAAAATCTCCTGGTTCAACTTGACGATAAAGTGCCCATGCTAAGGGCCGGTTTTCAATAATTGGCACTTGCTGCTTTTTGGCTTCTTCTTTCATTCGTTGTGCCAACCGGTCTGCACCTTTAGCCAACAGAACCGGCACACCTTCATCATTTTTGTCATATTTAATTGCCAATGCTAAATGCGTTGGATTTGTAACCAAAACCGTTGCATTTTTAACTTGTTGGAGAGAGTTACGAATCATAGCTATATATTTAGAACGGCGTTTTGACTTAAATTTTGGATCTCCTTCACGTTGCTTAAACTCGTCTTTTACTTCTTGTTTAGTCATTTTCAAATCCCGTCGATGCGTATAAAATTGAAAACCATAATCAAAAAATCCCAAAACAAGCAAAATAATTGAAATTTCAAGTGAAAGGCTTTGGGCAAATTTCAATAAAAAGTAAAGATCTTGGACTGGTTCAACATCACTTAGATTACACAGCGTGGGCAAATACTTCATAAACTTTTGATAACAGAAATAAACAACTATTAAAAATTTAGCAATTGTTTTTATCAGGTTTTCCAATCCTCGTATACTAAAAATTTGTTTAAAGCCACTCAATGGATTGATTTTTTTAAAATCCGGTTTTATTGTTTTAGCAGTAAAAACTACCCCAACCTGTAAAAAATTCGTTAAAAAGCCTAATGAAAGACTGATAGCAAAAAAAGGAGCTGAAAGAAATAGTATCATAAGCATTATTTGAACTGCAATCTTAGGTAAATCTGTAATCATTTGTCGATAATTAGCTAATTGTTCAAAATTTTCGATCATGTAAGGCAATATATGTTCGACTACAAATTCCCATAATGGAACAAAAACGCAGGCAAAAACAAGTAATAAAATTGCAGAATTTAGATCTTGACTTCGCGGTATATTTCCTTCACGTCTTGCTTGACGTAATCGATAAGCAGTTGGTTTTTCAGTTTTACTATCTCTATCTTTCATTTTTACCTCTTATTTAAGTGCTCTGACAAACTCTTCCATATTAGTAACACTATGTGGTAAAACTTGCTGTAACGTATCAACAATGTTTGGCAACATAATTAAAACTATTAAAAAACTCAACCCCGCCTGCAATGATAAGCTAAGCATCAAAACGTTCAGTTGCGGAACTGAACGTGAGATAATGCCCAGTAATAAATTAACTATCAGCATCGTGATTACCAAAGGTGCTGCTAATTCAATCGCCATTATAAATGTACGACAAAATAATCTAACAACACCCTGGATAGTAGCTCCATCTGCCATCCCACCAGTTAAAGGAATTATTTTAAAAGATTTAATGACACCGATTATCAGTTGTTGATGAAGATTCATCATAAAAAAGAGTGCCACAGCTAACCAATAATACATTTTCCCATATTGCGAAGACATAACCTGAAAAGTTGAGTCATAAGCTTGAGCCATTGAAAAACCAACTTGAAAATCAATCATTTGTCCAGCGATTGAGATTGCATTAAAAACTAATTGCCCAATATATCCCATCGCTAATCCAACCAAGATTTCTTTAACAACTATCAGTAAAAAGGCTATTAGGCTAGTTATTACATGATAATTATCAATTTGAGGGTAAACTGATACGATAATACCAAACCCCAAAATTATTTTTGCTAGATTGGGAAAGTCTTTCTGTGAAAAAACGGGAGCTGCCGCAATAAATGACATGATTCGGCACAATAAAAGTGCCACTACCTGAATTTGACCATTCGAAATCAAAGCATGTCTCTCCTCACTGTGATGAAATCAGCTTAAATATATATTTAACAAACTCCAACAATATATTTATCATAAAATTCCCAGTAAGAATCAAAGTTAAAAATACAGCCACTAGTTTAGGCACAAAACTCAATGTCTGTTCCTGAATCTGAGTAGTAGCCTGCAAAATACTAATAATTAAACCGACTATCATTCCCACTATCAAAACCGGTCCAGAAACCAATAATACTCGAATAAATGTATCTCGCATTATATCCATGACTAACTCAACTGACATCTAGTGTTCCTCCTTAGCTGTTGAAACTTTTAATTAAAGATTCCACCAGTAAATACCAACCATCAGAAAGTACAAATAATAAAAGTTTAAATGGTAATGAGATCATCACTGGAGGCAACATCACCATTCCCATTGACATCAATACACTTGAAACTACCATATCAATAATTAAAAAAGGAATAAAAATCAAGAAACCAATACTAAAGGCCGTTCTTAATTCACTTAAAATGAACGCAGGTGTAATAATTGTTAATGGTATCTTTTTATATGAACTATATTTCTGATTTGGATGATCACTTTGAGAAACAAATAGTTGAATATCCTTTTGACGTGTTTGTCGATACATAAATTTCTTGACGCTGATCTCCGAACGATTAATTGCTTGTGTTCGGGTAATTTCTTGTTTTTCATATGGAACTACTGCCTGCTGATAGATATTACTATATGTAGGCCGCATAATGAAAAAAGTTAAAAATAAAGCCAAACCAATCAACACTTGGTTAGGAGGATTTGACTGTGTACCTAAAGCACTTCGCGTAAAAGAAAGCACCATGATAATTCGTGTAAAAGATGTTGTCATTACTAGCAAAAGCGGAATAAAAGACAAGATTGTTAACAGTAAAAAAGTATTAATAATCTGAGACGAGCTGCCATTACTCCCCAGTAAATTGTTGACTGTTGAAGAAAGGTTTTTCGCATTAATAGCTAAAACCGGTGTTGCTATATTTAAAGTAAAAATTAAAGTTGCAAGCCCTGCTGCTAACGGTAAAAAAACCTTTCTTTTCATTTACTTCTTCCTCTTTTTATTATCATATCTACTTTGCAAATTATCTTGAAATTTTTTTATCAATTCCTGAAAAGCTTGTTTTGTTTGTTTCGTATCTGAAAAATTTTGCTGATCAATTATTTTTAATAATTTATGAGCTTCTTGCACTGACAACTCAAACAAAATTTGATTTTGACTCTCAGAAAAACTCATCACATACACATGATCCAAAATCTGAACAATTCCAATTGATGAACTCTTACTAACTGGAATTTTCTGCAAAATTCGTAATGCTTTATTAGTCTTCAATGAATAATGATTCAGATATTTCAAAAAAATGTTAATTAGATAAATAACGATCACTAAACCAATGATCATTTTAATGACTGTTAAAAGCATAGTTCCCCTCCAAATTACTGGATCACCATATCCGTAATAAATATTTCAGACACCACATTCTTCCCATAATTCTGATTGATCGTCGTTACAAGCTCCTGTTTCAATTGTGGCGTAGCATTTTGCCCAGACAAAATATCACTTTCTTTTTTTTGGCGTAATACATTAATTACACTATCTCTAATTAAAGCTTGATTCTTCTTGACACCAGATGCATCTTTCTTCGAGATAACTAATGATAGTTTTATACTAATGTACTTTTGAGAACTTGAGCCATCAGTTGCCAAATTAACTAAAAACTTATTCATCGGATATATTTCTTTACTAGCAGCTACACCACCAGTTTTTTCTTTTTTTTCCGTTTTATTTTCGTTACCTAAATATTTGCTAGCAAGATAATTCCCAGCGACTCCACCTCCAACGGCTAAAACCAAAACGAGTGGAATAATAATCAGCCATTTTCTTCCCTTAGATTTTTTCTTGCCATTTTCTTCATCTGCCATTATCAGTCACCTTACTCTAAACTCTTCTTTGGATCCCAACTAAAATTTGATGCCGATAGTCAATGATTAACTGTCTAATTTGAATAGCTTTTTCCTTAACTACTAAGACTTTACCTGTAGTCAAAGTAACTGTAGTATCAGGCACTTGTTCGACACGATATATTAAGTCTGGATTCAAGTAAAATCTTGAACCATTTAATGATGTTAGCTCAATCATTTCCTCCCACCTCACCCTAACTTAACAGTAATTAACTGTTTTTAGCTTTGTTTTAAGTTAGTCAAAACTTGTAAAATTTCATCTGATGTGGTGATAACTTTAGCATTAGCTTGATAAGCACGATTAGCAATAATCATTTCAGTAAATTCAGATGACAAATCAACATTTGACATTTCCAATTCACCTGATACTAATGAACCTGTACCATCATCTCCAGCTGTTGTATAGTTAGCTGTTCCCGAGTTAGAAGATGTTTCATATAAACTACTACCTACTTTTTCCAAACCACCGGCATTGTTGAAAGTTGCCAACGCCACTTGTCCCAAAACATATTTAGTGCTTCCATAGGTAGCAGTGAGAATCCCACTTGAGTCAATCGCTAATGACCCGTCACTGTATTCTTCACCATCTACTTCTGATGGGATGCTTATAGTACTTGGTGTTCCTGAGGTTGAAACTGTATCACTTCCTGTATATTCAGTTGCATCTTCTGTCCATCCTAAAACTTTTAAACCATCTGATGTTACTAAATTTTTATCACTATCAAGTTCAAAATCACCATTGCGCGTATAGTAAGTTTGCGCATTTTCACCAGTTCCCTCAACGGCAAAGTATCCATTACCATCAATATATAGATCAAGATCACTATCGGTTGTTTCTGGTGAACCAGCAGAAGTATCCGTATCAATCGATCCAACTTCCGTCCCCAAACCGACTTGTTTAGCATTAATCCCACCTGATGTAGTCGTTGGTGAAGAAGCATTGGAAACAGTTTGACTAATCAAATCTTGAAAAACAACTCGACTGGACTTATATCCAACTGTATTTGTATTGGCAATATTGTTAGCTACCACATCTAAATCTGTTTGAAAGCTTTTCAATCCACTAACACCTGAATAAAGAGATCTTAACATTTTAAAATTCCTCCTTAAATCGTATCTTCTTCTGTCATTCGGAAAATACTGTGGCTTCCTTGCGGTCCAGCCACAAAATCATTTAATAAACTTTGTACTATCAATATTTGTTACCGTGCCTAATTCGTTCATATCCATTGCAGTAATAATCGTACGATTTTGAACATTGGCAATAATCCCCATATTTTTATAAACTAATAATGACTCCTTACTGCCTTTATCTTTCAATTCATCCATTGCTGTAGATAATTGATTCATGTCCTCTTGTTTCAGATTTAAATTCCTTGAATCAAGACGTTGTTGTGCATGTTTAGAAATATTTATTTTTGATTGCTCAGTCTGCAGCAACTTAGCAAAAGTATCACTTTTTTTTGCAGCAGCTGAATAACTTTTATTTGAAACATCATTTTGTAACGAATTAGATACTTTAAATGACGTCAACTATTCTCACTAACTGAGCTTAACGAACTCAATTCATACTCGTTTCCATTAACTACAATTGTTCCCATTCCATTTTCAAATTTGACCTGATCAACTGTTCCGGAAACAGTTGACCCATTATCCGTTAAAGTAACATTCTTACCTAACATTCCTAAAGCTTCCTGTTGTTGTTGAAGCTCAACAGAGGCCGTTAAAGTCTGATTCATTTCTGTTAAAGTATTTAGACTTTCGTATTGAGCTAATTCAGACATATAATCAGAGCCGGAGCTACTACTAGAAGAGCTACTGTCATCAATTGATGGGTTACTCATGGTTGCTGAAAGAATTTTCAGGAAGTCATCCATTGAAACTGTTGTATTAGAATCAGATGAATCTGTATTATTGTAAATAGTTGAGCTCGATAATGATGCGATTGCAGAAGTAAGAGTGTCGTTCAATTTTATTCCTCCTTAATTTTTTAAACCAAAATACTAATCGTTCCTTTTGAATAAACTGTTTGCTGTTCAGCATTTTGTTGCTTTAATGTCTCATCAAATTTTGAATTTGATAATTGTAATTTAGAAGAATTCTGTTTTGAAGCATATTGGCGTGCAGACTCATTTGAATCAGACGAAAAATTCATTTGAACTAAATTATTTGTAAAATCTGTTGATTGTAATTTAGCTGATGAATCTGAATTCAAAAATGATTGATTTTGAATAATTTGACCAAATTTTTCAGTTACTTTATCAAAAAGCTGTTTGACCTGTGAATCCTGAACCTTTACTTCCAATGAAACTTGACTTTGTGTGACCTTCATCGTAACTTGAACACTACCTAAGTTTTCAGGTATAAGTTTTACGGTAATAGTTTTGATACCCGTACTTGTACTGGAACTTAAATCGCTTGAGCTTACCTCATTTAATAAATCATTTACTAATTGATTTTGGCTAGTATCACTAGAGGTATCTAATACAACTTGTTTTGCTGAAGTAGCAAAATTAGTTGCATCAGAATCAGTTTGAACGACAACATCTGTTGTGACTTGGACATTAGTATTTATAGTCCGGTTACTATCATTTTGTTCAGCATTAAGATCCTTATTATTTTCTTTTGAGGAAAAAACACCTGAACTGCTATTGGTTTCAGCTGAACTGATCTGCAAAGCTTCAACTTTTGAGTCATCATCTGAAGAATTATCATCTTGTTCAGTTGCCGATATAACAGAATTTTCCTGTGTTACTAATTTAGTTTGATCAATCGTCACTGCTGTAGTTGACGACTTGTTTGCCACTTCTGCATCAGTAGTTGCTGATTCTTGACTGCTAGTTGCACCAATGTCACTTACAACTGTTGTTGGGTTAGAATCTGCTGTCATTGCCTGCTGTTGCTGAGTTATCGCTGACTGAGTTGTTGCTGACTGAGCTGTTGCTAACTGAGTTATCATCGACGTTGCTGTAATTGATGATTCTTGACTGCTGGGAGATTCTTGACTGCTGGGCGCATCAACAGCTGTAGCTACAGTACTAGCATCTGCAACTATCATCGCTTGCTGCTGGGATTCTTTTACTTGACTTATCACCGACGTTGCCGTGGTCGATGCTGTTTGATTGGCAGTTTCACCATCGCTTACAACCGTTGCTGGGTTAGAATCTGCTGTCGTTGCCTGCTGTTGCTGAGTTATCGCTGACTGAGTTATTGCTGACTGAGTTGCCACCGCAATTCCTGTAGTTGATGACTGCAAATCATTTGGCGCTCCTTCATTGTCATCTTTTTGTGAAGTTACTGTTGATCTTGTTTCTAGAGTATCATTCAGTGTTGTTGTCCCTATTCCTGAAAATGAAAATTCATTACTACCGGATTCAACCGACTCCGCTGAAGAACTATTTGTCTGATTACTCATCTTTAGGATCGTTTCTGTATCACTCAATGAGTTATCAGCATTTAAATTAGATTCAGTTGAAGAACTATTTGTCGAACTTTCCTTTTTACTTTTTTGCGAACTGCTTTTTTTACTAGTTTTGTCGTCCTCATCTTTCGTGGAAGACGACTTTTGACTCACTGAATACACATTCAAGGCTTGATCAAACAAACTTTTATCCGAATAAGTACCCTTTTTGATTGAATCATTATTATCACTAATTGCGGTTACCATTTTGTCTACGTAATTTCCCATCCATATCACCTCCTTTCAAAATAAAAGAATTTATTAAAATAAAGAAAACTTTTTCCGATTAGCTATTTCATCAATAATTTTTTGTTCTTGATGTTTTTCATCAATTAAATATTGCTCGTGTTGCTTTTCTTGTAATTTTTCCAATACTTTACGATCTTTTTGAGCCTCAACCATTCTGCTCATAATTTGGTCAACTACTTTTTGTTTTTTTAAAATCGTTACTTGGGTTTCTTTTATTTTGTGTTGCAAGCCTAAAATATAACGATATTGCAATTGCATTTTCCCAACATTAAAGTCTGAAACATTAAAAGCTACCCTTTTTTCTGCTTCCAAGGCATGTAACTGTTGCTCACTAACTCTTAAACTTTTTTGAGCCATTAGTAATTCTTCCTTGACGCTTTCTTCTTTTTGTTCACGAAACTCAAGTAATTTATTTAAAGAAAACTTAAATTCTTTCATTGGCAACTCCTATCGCAATATCCTTATTAACGACTATCCCCAAATAAACCCAGTAATTTTTTAAGTGTTTCTTGATATGGTGAGAATTCTTCAACCTGCTGGCAAAGAAATATGTCAATTGGATGATGTAGGGAAACTGCATAATCAATTACTGCGTTTGTTCCTGATTTGTAAGCCCCAACATCTAATAAATCCTTAGCATCGGCATAAACAGTCATATTTTCTCTCAATTCTCCAGCAGCTTTATACTGCTGCTTTGTTACTAAATCTTTCATTAACCTACTCAAACTGTTTTGAACGTCAATTGCAGGATAATGATTTTGACTAGCAATCTTTCTTGAAAGAATTATATGTCCATCTAGAATCCCACGAACTGCATCAGCTATAGGTTCATTCATATCATCGCCTTCAACTAGGACCGTGTAGAAGGCGGTAATCGAACCATTTTCTGATGTTCCGCTCCGTTCCAACAGCTTAGGCAAATTTGCAAAAACTGAAGGAGGATACCCCTTGGTTGTCGGAGGCTCCCCAATTGATAACCCGATTTCACGCTGAGCCATCGCAAATCTAGTTACTGAATCCATCATCAACACAACTTTTTTACCTTGATCACGAAAATATTCAGCAATAGCAGTGGCAACATAAGCGCCCTTTAAGCGAACCAAGGGCGGCTTATCGGAAGTTGCACAAACAACCACCGACTTCTTATAACCCTCTACGCCCAAGTCTTTTCTAATAAAGTCTTGAACTTCACGGCCTCGTTCACCAATCAAGCCAATTACAATCACATCCGCTGCACAATACTTTGCAACCATCCCTAATAAAGTACTTTTTCCAACTCCACTACCCGCAAAAATTCCTAACCTTTGACCTTCACCAACCGTTAGCAAGCCATCAAGGGCTCTAATTCCTGTCGGCAAGATTTCTTGAATTGGTTTTCTTTTAAAAGGGTCCGGGGAAACTCGCTGGACAGGATAGCTCACTAAATCGTCGTGATCAATTGCTGGTCCATCAATTATTTTCCCCAAGCCATCAAGGGTATGACCCAAAAGTTTCTCGCTAACTTCAACCGTTAACGGCTTCCCTGATGGGTAAACTAAACATCCTGGCTTAATACCTGATAATTCTCCTAATGGCATCAACAAAACTGTTTCTTTTACGAAACCAACTACTTCTGTTAATGCAAATTTTCCTTCATCATTAATCTTTATTTTACAAATCTCACCAATAAAAACATCTAATCCCTCTACCTTGATCAAAAGTCCAACAACTTCGCTGACCTTGCCATAGGTAAAAAAGAACTGATACTTTTGCGCCTTTTTTAAATAACTATCCATTGGAAGTGAGAATCCCATTCCATCACCTCATTTGGTTTTTCTTTAAAAATCTGGTAAGTTCTTTTGCCAAATCAAATGAAAGTATTGCTGTATCAGTTTCGACTGTAACTTGATAAGCAGAATATTCAAAATCATCTAAAATTAAATACCGCATATTTGGCAATTTTTCTTTTTCTATTTTCATTTGTTTTTCAATTTGTTGATGGTAACGCGGATGAGCTTTAATAATCAACATTTGATCAGGTTGACGGATTCTTAAAAGTATTGGCTGCAAAATATTTTTAATTGTGTCTGGATTAATGTCTAACTCCTTTTTAATTAATATCTCAGCCATTTTCATTGCAAAACCAATCAATTCAGTTTGTTTCTCAAGTGAGTACTGTTCAGCAGTATCCAAAGCTGTTTGTAAATTCTGTTTTGCCTGATTAGTCAGTTTCTCTGTTAATTTTCTTCCTTCATAACTACCACTTTGATAACCCTCTTGATAACCAGTTTTTTTACCTTCAGCAAAACCATCATCGTACCCCTTTTGTTTTAATTTCTCAGCAACTTTTTTAGCTTGAGCAATTACTTTATCTTGAATTTCAAGAAATTCATCGACTTTTTCTTTGGGTAGCTGATTGGTTTGCGGATTTAAATTGCCATCTTTCAACCAAATTAGGTCAGCATTATTATGTTTGCTCTTAATAGGTAATCGTCGAGTAACTATCGTTTTTGAGTCAACCGTTTCTGTAACATTCGAATTCTTTAAGACATTATTATTCAACGACTTCATCTTGTCCACCTCTTTGAATAATGATTTCCCCAGCATCATCTAAACGACGAATCGTTTCAACAACTTTTTGTTGAGCTTCTTCAACATTCGACAATCTTGTTGGCCCCAAGAATTCAATTTCTTCCTTAAGATTATCAACTGCCCGAGTTGACATATTAGAAAAGATAAACTCTTTAATACTATCTTCAGTACCTTTAAGTGCCAAAACCAAAACATCATTTGGAACATCACGCAAAACTTTTTGAACATCTCGTGCTTGAAGCGTAATAATATCTTCAAACGTAAACAAGCTAGCTTTAACTTTAGCAGCCAATTTAGGTTGCCGTTTTTCTAAATCCTCCAAAATATGTTTTTCATTACTTCGACTAACAGAATTCAAAATGTCAACTAATGTTTTGACTCCACCAATATTCTCGCTATTATTCTCGACATAAGTAGAAAATTTACTTTCAATAACTTTTTCAACTTGCTTTACAACTGTTGGAGAAGTACTTGAAATTGTTCCAATGCGCTCAACAATATCGGCCTGCTTTTGCGGTGAGAAATGCGATAATACCTCCGCAGCTTTCCCAGGTTGTAAATAGCAAAATATTAACGCCACTGTTTGTGGATGCTCATCCCTTAACAAATTAACCAACTGATGTACATCAGCCCGACGAACAATGTCAAACGGTCGTTCTTTTAATTGTACTTGCTTTAAAAAGTCCAAAACTTCTTTTGCTTTTTGCGGTCCTAAAGCTTGACGCAATAACTCCTTAGCGTATTCAATCCCGCCTTCTAAAACATATTTACGTGCTTTAGCTGTATTTACTAACTCATCCAGTATTTTAGCTCTTTGTTCAGCATCAACAGATTCAATATTAGCAATTTCATAACTGACTTTCTGGATTACACTATCCGGTAAAAGCTTCATAACTTTCGAAGAAGCTTCTGAACCTAAAGATATCAAAAGAATTGCCGCTTTCTTTATACCTTCCATTGAATCCATAGAATTACCCCTTATCTTCTTTCAGCCAAGCTTTTATTAGATCAGCAACCTCATCTGGATGTTCCTTAGCATATTCACGCGCTTTTCGATCCAAAATTTGGGCTTTCGATTCTTTTGGTTCCTTTGGCTTTTCAACTTTAACTTTTGGAGCTTCGCTTACTTCAGCAGCAACATTGGGCTTAGGTGCATGCTGTCTTTCATAATCTTCAAGAATTTCTTTATCTAAACGATTATGACGGAAACGAACAACTAAGAAGACGATTGTCGCAATCAATAACAAAAGAGCAACAGCTAAACCGATATAGGCCCAAATATTCCAACTCTTAGAAACCTTATTTTTTTTCTTTTTAACCTTAGCTTTTTGTTTTCTGGCAAAGTTTACTGATTGAACCTGAATTGTGTCACCCCGCCCTTGGTTATAGCCGATTGCAGAAGAAATTAATTTTTTAATTTTCTTGCGATTAGCTGCAGACAAGCTTTTATCAATTACAACCGAAGCTGTCATTTGTTGAATCGCACCAGGTGCTGTTATCGTATTGGTTGTGCTTGTATTTAGTTCGTTGTTTACCACTTGACTTGAAGAAGAAGATGCATCATCGTCACTACTCCCAGAGGCATTTGTCGCACTATTATTTGCTTCTCCTGTTTCAGTACTTGAACTTGCAGCACCATTAGTCGCTGTAGCTGTTTTCTCACTTCTAACTTGTGGATTACTGTAGTTGACTGTCTTATTTTTTACAGAATCAAAATTTAGGCTTAAGTTAACTGAAGCTTTAACCCTTTTTTCACCATAAATAGGTTTAAGGATATGCAATATTTTATTTTGCAATGACTTTTCGTATTTTTTTGTAATGCTTAAATACTTACTATTGGAACTTACTAAGTTACTAGTTCCTTTTTTGCCGTTAAATAAAACATTCCCATTGCTATCAACAATTTTAATGTTCCGTTCACTTAAATTTTCAACTGCACCCGCTGTCAAAGCAACAATTCCTTGGACCGCTTCATTTGATATTCCATAGCCTTTTAATGTTAGGACAATTGAAGCTTTAGCAGCTTTAGTGCTATTTCCATTATCACTATCATCAAAAACGCTATTCTTGGTGGTTACTAACATAACCTTTGATGATTTCACCTGATTAAGAGCATTAATCGCGTTTTCAAGTTCACCAGTCAAGGCTCGTTGATATGTAATACGCCGATCGGCATCTGTTGTCATGACATTTGTACTATCAAATAACTCAAATCCTTGTGAACTATCAGGCAACTTGTCATCTTCAGCTAACTCAATTCGAACCTGATCAACTTTAGTTTTATCAACTAAAATTGTCTGACCATTATCTGCTAACTTATAGGCAACATCTTCTTGCTCAAGTTCATCAGTAATCGTTCCAGCGTCACCTTCACTTAAGTCTGTAAAAAGTACACCATACTGGACTCTTGTTTCTAGATAATAAACAGTTCCAGAAACAAATAGGACACTTAACAACGCAAGTATCCAAATGATCTTTTTTATTCGGCTTTGTGCCTGCCATTTATCTTTGATTGTTTGAAAGAAAGTCCCTAATTTTCCCACTCTGCTGTCTACTCCTTTTAAGCTTCAAATCTAAAACTGCATATTTTTAATATCGCTATAGGCATCAAGCAGTTTATTTCTCACCTGAACAGCAGTCTCTAATGACAATTGAGCTTCGGTCATTTTGACCATAACATTTCCTAAATCATTTTCTTTACCACTAATCATATTGTCAGTAGCTTTATCCATTGAAACCATTTTATCGCTTACTCCCGAAATGGCTTTATTTAAGTAGCTACTGAAAGTAGTTGAATTCTCATTACTTTGTGTAGTTTGGTCAAACCCTGTTACTTTAGCTAAGGACTTTTGATAATTTTGCAAACTACTTGTATTCACAGCACTTGTTGATATCATTTTTTTACCCCTTTGAAATATCGAGCGCAGATTTCAGAATATCTTTATTATCCTCAGCTACTGATTCATCTGCTTCGTAAGTCCGCATCGTCTGTATCATATCTACCATCTGATCAGACAAGTCAACATTTGAAGTTTCAACATACCCATTGCTGTCAGCATTTGAATCTGTTGGATCATAAACTCGTTTTACAGAATCATCTTCTTGGATTCCATCAACTTTGACACCGTAACTCATTTGCCCATTCTCATCAGTAGCTGAACTTGAGTCTGAAACATTTTTTACGTTTTCAGAAAATAGAACTGATTTTGATTTATAAGCCCCACCTTCTGCTGTCTGACTTGTATTAACGTTGGCAATGTTAGTAGAAATAGTATCCATTTTTAATCTTTCAAGAGCTAAACCACTCGTATTAATTTCAAGCCCATCAAAAATACTCATAAAAAATAACCTCCTCATTCAACCTTTTAGTGTTCTACTACATATCCCATCATTTGTAACCTACCATTTAGTTGAGAAACAAGTGATTTATAATACAAACCGTTTGTAGCAGCACCTGATAATTGAACATCGAGATCAACATTATTCCCATTTTCAGTTACACTTGAAGAATTATCGGTAGTTATATACGAATAAGAACTTGAATCAGATTTTATATGTTTTTTATTCGTAGTTTCCAAACTCAGGTTTTGTTCACTCTTTGACAATTCATTTTCAAAAACAACTTTTTTTGCCTTATAGTTTGCTGTGTTAACATTGGCGATATTGCTTGAAATAACTTTGGCACGGGTTGCGGAAACACTGAGCGCTTGCTTCATTAAATCATAAGTATCCATTTACTCCACCCCACTTAGATAGATATCAAAAGCTTAAGACTTACTAAATATTATACCATCAACTTTTTAAGTAACAGTTAAATAGTTTAGGAAAATTATTAAACTCTTTTAACAGAAAGAATTCTATGTTACGCCTCATAGAGCTACTCTTTTATTTAACAAAGATATGCCTTTATATTAAGTATCAAATTAGAAGCAAAAAATATCTTAGATTTATTGAAAATTTATTTTTAGCTCATTTATGCCCATGAACTTTACCGAACTGATAGGTAATGAATAATATTAATAAAAGTAAAAAGGTACTACCTATGACCCAAATCAGACTAGTTTTTGATACAAGGTCAGCATCAAAATTGACAGCCATTGCTAAGCCAATTTGAAACTTTTTTCTAAACTCCCATTTCCTTGTCCCTGAACTCAAACAAGCCTTTAGTTCATACTTTCCTGGTATGAGCATCTTATTGATTAGAATTTGATAATCGAAGTTGCTTAACGGAGCCATTTGCAAGTTTTTATTCTGTTTAAAAGCGGTTACTTTTCTACCCTTGGTAATCCAGGCCTTAATTTTTAATTTACCAAATAAAGTCGGCGTTATGTTTCTAATATTAACTAATACCCTCAGATGACTATCAATTGCTTGCGTTTTGATTTTGCCAAGTTTTAGTTGAGTAGCTACAACATGATCTGCTTCCTGCAAAGTTACTGGGATAACATAATAAAACTCATTTTGAAGCTGCAACTGATTTTGCGTATTTTTATTCTGAGGCAAAGCCTTTTTAGATTGATTTACTTCATGAATATAAAAAGCACCTGCCAATACTCCTGAAATTTTCTTTGCTGGCATTTTACAAGTATAATTGATAACTTTAATCTGATATGCCTTTAACTTAATCTTTGTTGGTCCATCAATTAATTGCGATATTCTTAAACTACCACTGTATTTATCTGCCGGTAATCTTGAATATTGTATTTGTCCATTTTTATTAGTATAAGCCGTTTCCAGTGATATCTTTACCAACTTTTCATTGCTTGAATGATTAATTAGTTTTATTCGAATTGGAAAAATTTGTCGTGGAGCAACTCGAGTGGCTATTCCGGAAGAAAAACCTTTTTCCAAAACTTTAACAGTTACTCCAGGAGTCGTTTGTAAATCTGCAGCCCTAACTACATTATCAATTATGAAAAAGCAACTTGCTATTAGGGCTATAAGCGTCAGCCATCCTGCTTTAAGTTTATGTTTCATTTTTAATTGGCCGATATATACGGATTAGCTCCTTTAATTTTTGAATACGAATTGCCACTGAAAAGCCATTTCAATCTTCCATAATATGTAGCAGGAAACACACGTTGATTACTTATAAGAATCATCGATGTATTTTCAGGAGTTGTTTTAAGGCTTGTTTCACCAGTTTTATTATTGTGCAGAATAATTGTTGACTGACTTGGAATCAATCTTTTGCCAGCGATCGTAAAACTTTTAATTTTCAGTTGGTGAGTTGCTCCAACGGTATATGCAGATTTATCAACCGTTGCTTTAAGGACCCATTTTGATGAATCAGCACCTATGTAATTAGCTGCTGTTATCTGTTGATTAGTTGCAACTCTAATGGCCTTATTAGCACTCGTTACTTTTCCTTTTTTTAAAGGCAAAATAACGTTTGGAACTGAATTGATTGAAGCATTACCAGAAATGACTTGAAACTCTGAAATTGATGTAGCAGCTTCAGCAGCCACAGGGTAATCAAACAGAATACAAAAAGCAACAGTCAATATAGTTAATGCTGAAACTCTTTTAAATTGTTTCAATGACGCTTTCTCCTTTTTTTAAGTTGTTTTATTTTGGGTAAGCTCAAAATAGAACAGCTTAAACGATTAATTCTTTTAGTTCAATTTTCCTTATTTACAGTCAAAAGCAAAAAATGGCTCCTTAATTAATTGAAAATACATTTTTGTAAATATAAGTTTTACAAACAATATATAATTTTTTAAGATGTTTGACGAAATACTATATTTACTGTAGTATGATACTGTAATATTTTGAGCTTACCCAAAATAGAATATAATATTAATTAAGTATATATATTCAACAATTTGAGTAGGATGAAAGCAATATGAAATTAGGATATGTTAGGGTTTCTTCAAGAGATCAAAACTTAGATCGTCAAATAGTTCGCTTGAAGGGAATCCCTGTAGATAAAATCTTTGCCGAAAAAAAGTCGGGCAAGAATATTGAAAATAGGATCGAACTTATCAGACTTATAAATCAAATCAAAGAAAGTGATATAGTTTACGTTACTAGCTTAGATCGCTTAGGCAGAAATGCAGAAGATTTAACTGAAATCATTCAAACTATCAGAAAAAAGGGAGCTTCATTGCAAAGTCTTGATTTACCAGACTTTTCTGCAGTTCCTGATCCTAACTTGCGGAATATGCTAACAGATATTTTAATTACGGTATTTAAATTTCAAGCACAAAGTGAACGTGAACGAATTCGAGAACG
This sequence comes from Liquorilactobacillus sicerae, assembly GCF_029916425.1. GTDB lineage: Bacteria > Bacillota > Bacilli > Lactobacillales > Lactobacillaceae > Liquorilactobacillus > Liquorilactobacillus sicerae. The sequence goes on from NZ_JAHAVQ010000007.1 coordinate 127,646, forward strand.
TCAAAAACAAGGGATAGCACTAGCTAAAAAAAGGGGAGTTTACAAAGGAAAGCCAATTCTATATGGTGCAAATTCACCTGATCCTCAAAAAAGGGCAATTTATTTTGCTTTAAAAAGAGACTTGTCTAAAGGCTGTACGATTAGATCGTTAGCTACCAAGTATGGGGTCAGTTTAGGAACAATCTGTCGGATAAAAAGGGAATCATAATTTTAGTTTGCAGTTAGTTATTAAGACTAATTTGGATCCTCTAGTCTTAATAACTCTCTTTTTCTGCAAAAAACATTCGTTAAATATTAAAGCAAATTGTTTTTTTGCTTAGAATGAACTATAATTATTTATGCTAACTTCAAAAGTTATTTTCACTAAAACGAATTTTAAGTATAGTTGAGCTTTTTTAATTTTGGGGTGATCAAATTTTGAGTGTTGAAAAAATATCTAATCTTCAGTATCTGCAGAATTACTATCCATCTTCAACGACAACATCTAATAAGGAAACTTTTAGCAACCTACTTAATGATAAATTAACTACTGATAAAACTTCTACAGTAACTGCGAAATGGGGAAATACTGTCTGGGGACTCGCTCAAACTTATCATACTGATGTTAACTCGATTGCAAAATTAAATAATCTGTCCAATCCCAACTACATTCAAGTCGGGCAAAAATTGACAATTCCAGATAATCAAACTTTAAGTTCAAGCACTACCACTGATTCTTCTCAGACAAACTTAGCTACCACAAATTTGGAGACTACTTCTAGCAGTCAGACTACATCGAGTACTAACAGTGATGCTAGTTCAACGAATGACGATACTGGTCTTTCAAAAGCTGAGTCAGATGCTAAAGCATATATTGTAGAGCATGAATCTGGTGGCAATTATAATGCACGTAACGGAAAGTATATTGGGAAGTACCAGTTGGATAAGTCATATTTAAATGGTGATTACTCACCCGCTAACCAGGACAAAGTTGCAGCTCAATATGTTTCACAGCGATATGGCAGTTGGGTAAATGCAATGAAGCATTGGGAAACGTATCATTGGTATTAAAATTTTTAATAGTTATTTTCAAAGAATTATTCATATTTTGAAGATCTTTTTGTACCTGAAAGCGAAAAATGAGAATCTGCTTACGTCCAAATTTATCAGAGCATAAGCAGATTCTCGTTTTTCATATAAACTATTTTGAATCATCAACTACCTCAACCGCCTGAAGTTTATGAAACCGAATTCGACTGTTAGTTATCCTGCCGAATCCAGGTAAGTTAACAACTGATATTATCAAGTCACCCAAAAATCTATCCTATGAAAATACCCTGAAAAGTCGAACAGCTTGATCTTGAAATAGTCAGTTTATGTATCCAGAGCTTGTTCATTTTTCACTAGAGCAACCAAATTTCTCATCTGATAACTTTACTCAGTTTTTCTTAAACAAATTAAAGAGAGTTTTCTTAATCAATACAATGACCAAGAAACTCTCTTTATTGTTTATTAAGCACGGCAGCTTCCTACCCTCGCAGGGGGCGATCCCCCAACTACTCTTGGCGTTAAGAAGCTTAACTTCTGTGTTCGGCATGGGTACAGGTGTATCCTTCTTGCTATCGCCACCGCACTTCTC
>NZ_JAHAVQ010000080.1 GCF_029916425.1 Liquorilactobacillus sicerae
GCTTTATTTTTAGCAATTCGAGATGCCAGCCAAAGAGCTAAATGCCCTCCTGCCGAATGCCCCGCGATAACAACACGGGATAAATCGATCGGAAAATCCTCTTTAAGAAAAACCAAGTAATTAACCGCATCAACGATATCGCTGAATGTTCCAGGCCAGCCTCCTCCTTTTTCGCCAACACGACGATATTCGATATTCCAAGTAGCATAGCCACGTCGAATTAAATCTTCGTCAAGCGGCGTCATTTCTTCAAGACCATATTCGGCTCTCCAAAAACCTCCATGAATAGTAACGACTACTGGACAATTTGCAGCATTCTTCGGCATCCGAAAAATCCCAAACTGCGATTGACTTTACCATATGAAAATTTACTTTGAGAAATTGCCATTTGAATAATCCTTTCTTTCGTGACCAGTTTAGCTTATTTAGCACATAATAATTGCCTGGACTAGATTTTATCTGACAATATTTTTATATCGATTAATAGTTAAACAACTGATGCTCATTTGTATTTAAAAGATTTTAAAATAATAAAGAAGCCTACAAATATCAAACAAATTCCAATTCCGATACCGAATAATCCAGTAGCGGAGGTTGCACTTGAAGAACGTTCCATCGACAAAAGAGAATATTGAGTAAAGACAATGGCAACTAAGCC
>NZ_JAHAVQ010000081.1 GCF_029916425.1 Liquorilactobacillus sicerae
TTCTTGTGAAGCGAAGATATCCGAATCACCAATTTGGACTGAGCCAGCTTGAACCTGTGTTAAGCCGGCACCAGAACCACCACCTTGAACCGTGATTTGGACTGAGGAATGTGCACTTGAAAAACGCTCACCGAGCTGCTCGGCGAGGGGCTGAAGTGCTGTTGAACCAACAGCTAAGACCTTTCCAGTCAACTTTGACTTAGAAGCTGCGAAGGCGCTTGTACCAAGATTAGCGCTCGTCAATGACGCACCGCCAATAGCTGCCAACGCAAGTAAACTCAATAACCATTTCTTCATAATTATGAAACTCCTTGTGTCTTACTAATATTCAGTTTTCATGTGCGGGACGTATGCCACCGCATCTAAAAGATAACATAAAAAAGCCTCAAATTAATGAGACTAATTAAAAAAAATTATTCAGGATTTTTTTGGGAGAGCTTCCATTTTAAGTAAGCATTAATAAATGGATCCAAATCGCCATCCATGACCCCATCTGTATCACCGGTTTCGTAGCCCGAACGCAAATCCTTCACCATTCGGTAAGGTTGAAAAATATATGATCGAATTTGAGAGCCCCAAGCAACATCTAATTTCGTGCCTGACAACTTAGCATGTTCTTCCTCACGTTTTTGTTCCTCTCGCTCATACAATTTAGCCT
>NZ_JAHAVQ010000082.1 GCF_029916425.1 Liquorilactobacillus sicerae
CCGTTAATTGAGCAGTCGAATCTGTCACAATTTTAATCAATTTGCTTTGTTCCTCCCAATGAATTCATTAACTAGGAAAACTAATTCATCTTAATTTCGTAAACAATAGACAAAATTATTATATTGCTAAAAAGATCATTTTGGCGAATTATGGATATTTACTATTCATATAAATATAAAGTAGTGCCATTAAATATCAAATATGCTGAATAATTTGTTTTCCTGCAAGAGAAAAAACAAAAACCATTGCTTCGAAAAGAGCGATAAATAAAGTAACCGGCCAATTTGTGACATAACTTAAATAAAGCCCAATCCAGGTTCCGATAAGAGCTAAGACTGTGCTGAAAATAATTTCTCCAAAAACCGATTTGCAAAAATTTTGGGCACTGGCTGCTGGTAAAGTTATTAGAACGAAAACCAACAAAGAACCAACAATTTGAGAAGAAATACTAACAGACATTGCCAAAATTACCAAAAACAAAATAGAAAGAATATTTTCATGCTTATAAACAATTCCAGCACCTTCCGGATCAAAAGAAGTAAATTTTAATCTTCGATAAAGCAGGATCATCACAAAAAGGACAGTCAAGGCAAGGAAAACTATTTGGTAAACTTCACTACTACTGATTCCAACAATACTGCCAAATAAAATATTGGT
>NZ_JAHAVQ010000083.1 GCF_029916425.1 Liquorilactobacillus sicerae
CTTTTAAAATAACTAGTGTGTTTTCAACGCGGGCAGTTTGCGATGCACCCCGAGAAAGCAAAGTGGCAACCAATAGGATGACAACAATTGCGAACAGGTCCATTAAGCCGCCATTGGATCCTGTTGAAGCAATTGATAAAGTAGTAGGCAACTTGAATCCTAATGGTGAAATCAGACCTTGAAAGTTTGCAGATAAGCCCGATGCTACAAAGGCTACGGCAATGAAGTATTCGGCTAGTAATGCCCAACCGGCAATCCAGCCCCAAAACTCGCCGAAAACCACGTTGATCCATGAATATGCCGAACCGGCGAATGGCATTGCGGCAGCCATTTCAGCGTAGGCGAAAGCAACCATGCCGGCAACAATTGCGGCACACAAAAATGAAAGGGAAACAGCGGGGCCGGCGTGTTGGGCTGCGACGACTCCCGGCAAAGTAAAAATTGATGTGGAAACAATTGTTCCAACACCAAGCGCCAAAAAGTCCTTAGTTGTAAGACTTCGAATAAGATGGGAATCCTTATCTTGGTAAACTAGCGGATCCTCTTTACGGAACATTTTCTGAAAAATACTGTTCATTAACAATTACTCCTATAATTATGTCAAACATTTTTTAACGATTAACAAATTTTAATTGCCTAAGGATAACAAATTCTGCG
>NZ_JAHAVQ010000084.1 GCF_029916425.1 Liquorilactobacillus sicerae
CTCCAGAGGATGCCATCCGAACTTTTTATGCCTCGGTTCTTGATGTGCTTTTCATGAGCAATTATTTGTTAATGAAAAAGGTGAGTTAAAGTGATAAGCTTTTTTGCTTATATAATAGTTATGGCAATTACACCCGGCCCGAATAATCTAATGGCTTTACAAGAAAGTCGGTTACGAGGTTTACGAGGATCATATCCCTTCCTAAGTGGGCTTTTTGTCAGTTTTTTTATTCTTGATTTTTTGACATTCTTTTTTACAAATGAGCTAAGATCAATATCTACTTTGGCGCTTATTTTATTAAAAGGAGTTGGATCACTTTACTTAGGGTATTTAATTCTTTCTTTATTCGGGATATCAATTCAGCTTACCCGCACAACTCACTTAGATAATCGGTTTTGGGCAGGTATGTTTTTAAACTTAACCAACGTGTAGGTCATGCTGTACTTTTTAATTGGTTATATTTCCTTTTTGTTTCCGATTTTTCAAAATCAACAATTACTGATTTTGATTTTTGGAATCATCATGTGTTTTGTCACAACAATTTGTAATGTTTTGTGGGCTCTCATGGGGGCCACCTTTCAATTATGGTTTAACACGCATGATAGATTAATCAATGTAGTCCTCTCCGTATTATTAATGTATGCAATTTATGAAA
>NZ_JAHAVQ010000085.1 GCF_029916425.1 Liquorilactobacillus sicerae
GTCTGGGTTGCATTGGAACTTGATCGCCTAACGGAAGAGAATAAATTAAAAGATCCAATTAATGGTGTTATTAAAGAGGATTTTGGGCTCTTTGGTGTTGACGAATTATTAGGAAACGCAATTGCAGCTTCATTTGGGTCAATTGGTTTTACTGGGTATGGATACGTTGACAATGTTAAACCAGGGATTATTGGAAAGCTGGATCGTTTAGGAAAAACTAATGATCATATTACGACTACTTTTGCCGACGATATCATTGGTGGAATTGCAGCTGCAGCCGGGTCTAGACTGGCGCAAAGATATCCAAACGGTTTTATTGATTCAGTTGAAGCAGATGATGAAATTGAATAATAAATAACAAATTATGAATAATTAGATAATTTTTATTTGAAGAAATGTAATTTTGTTATCATTATCGAATTTGTAGTAATCAAATCCATGCAAAGCAAAAAGAGATTGATCATATTTTTCTCCAGAGACTGACCATTCAGCTTTATATTGATTATTAATAGTTGATATATTGCAAATATGCTTTAATTCCTGATTTCTTTTAAAAAAGTCTTTGAAAAATTTGATAATACCTGAATGTTTATTAAGATCCTTTCCATTTTCGTTTTTAATAATCGCTTGTTCTGAGAAAAGATCAATAA
>NZ_JAHAVQ010000086.1 GCF_029916425.1 Liquorilactobacillus sicerae
TAATACGGCAGGCAAACCTACAATAGCCATCAAACTTCCAAGATTTTTCCCACCAGCCGCGCGAACAATCAATGTTGATAACAAAGAAACAACTATTCCTGACCCGGCGCCTTGAATTAGTCGACCAATAATTAAAATATCGATATTTGAAGCAATTCCGGAAAATATCGAACCGATTAAAAACAAAATAATACCGGCTATATAAAGATTTTTTCCACTGAATCTATCTGCAGCCCAACCCGTAAAAAGAACAGTAATACCAAGGGAAAGTATATAGCCGGTCGTTACCCATTGGACGATGTCGACAGAACTGTTTAAATCATTCATAATGGTGTTAATTGCTACGTTAGTCATAGTTGTGTCAAGCATTGGTGCGATAGCGCCTAATATTAAGATAAAGGCAATTTTGACAATCTCGTGACGATTATTTTCTTTGTTCACTAGTACAACCTCACTTACTTTATTATTTAAGGGACCTAAGTCCCTTAAATAATAACTCATCGTTTCTATAAATACAAGGAGGAGTTTTCAGATGGAAACAGAAAAGCAGACACGTCGTCGGGGTGAGAAATTAGAAAATGCGATTCTAACTGCAGCTTGGGAGCAATTAAATAAAGTTGGCTATAAAGATTTAACTATTACAGAGGT
>NZ_JAHAVQ010000087.1 GCF_029916425.1 Liquorilactobacillus sicerae
TAATAACGCCGTAACGATGCAGACCGAAAATTTTTGTCGAGCCTCCTCTTTCAATATTCGTTTGAATATCTGCTTCGTAAGTTTGTGAAAGTAATTGATAAGTTCTTCTTGCACTGGCAGGATTTTGGGTCTGAACTTCCAAAGTATTTCCAACAGCACTGCCAAGATGATAAATACCATTCAAACGAAATATTGCCGATAACTCCGACTTTGACGTCTTAACATTAATCGTCAATATTGAAAGTTCCTTTTTAACTTGTTGTGTAAAAGTCATTTAAATTTATTATCCAGAATATCGAGTAATTTACCGGCAATTTTATCGCCATCGTGAAAAGCACCCTGATCGCGTAATTTAAGAAAATCTCCGGTAATCGGAGTTACTCCGAGTTTTCGATCTTCATTCGTATTGACCTTAACCTGAGTTGAAATTTCATTCCACTTTTGATAATCGATATAATCTTCAGGTACGACCGCCGTATTAGTCAAAACATAATCAACAATATTGTTGGAAACGTTTTGATAAATCGCTTTAATATGGCTGGCATCCGTGTAATTATCCGTTTCACCTTTTTGAGTCATAATATTGGCAATATAAACCTTCTTTGCCGGACTCTCTTTGACTGCTTTACCAACAACCGGAATAACTA
>NZ_JAHAVQ010000088.1 GCF_029916425.1 Liquorilactobacillus sicerae
ATATTACACAAGCGCTTACACGAAAAGCTTTCTAAACAATTTTTAGATTAAAGCTTAAAAACGCTCATTAATTATTCTACCTTTTCTTTTCGACGATAAATAATTTTTCCACCTTTTTGTGCAAAACCTTTAATACCTGATTGAAAACTAAAATCGCTCCATGCTTTATAGAAATCTGGGAAAGTTTCGCTTGTTACTTCAAACTGATCAATTTCTCCGTTTCGCAGAGCTTCTAATTTTTCTTTAAAATCTTTATCCATTAGTTGCTGTATCCATTCTCCTTTGCATAAGTTACAATATTTTCCTGTTGTTTTCCGGCGTTAACAATCATTTTCCTAATTTCCAAATCAGAAATTGCATTCGTATTAATTCCTGCCTGTTGAAGATTCTTACGTCCTTGGTCAACAACATTTTGAGGAATACTCGACGTTGTCTGATAAATTTTAGTCCACTCGCTGGAAACTGAAGTACTAGATGAAGCCGCCTTGCTAGACGATGCAGCAGCTGAATCAGCTTCACTAACAGTCTCGGTTTCCTTGGAACTTTCCTCAGCTGCTTTATTCTTCTGTTTTTCAATGGCCTGGCGTGCCACTTTAATAGAGTTATTAGCTCGTGTTAATAATATTCCGTAACCATTTTTATAC
>NZ_JAHAVQ010000089.1 GCF_029916425.1 Liquorilactobacillus sicerae
CTTAATTGGTTTGTCGACAAGTACCCTGACGTTGACTTGGAGTCTAAACTTTAGTAATTTGTCACATCTTTAAAATTTTGTTAAAATTTGTCTCGTTAAGTAAGGAGAGAAAATGCCAGAAAAGAAATCAGCAACTGCTAGTCGAACTACAAAAAAGACGACTGCTGCTGCTAAAAAGGCCGCTGAAAAAGCAGCCGATACTACTAAAAAGACTGTTAAAAAAACTTCAGCCAGTGCTAAAAAAAATGCTGAAAAAGCTGAAAAAAGTGTCAGTGCAGCTAAAAAAACTGTGAAAAAGGCCGTTCCTTCGGCTAAATCAAGCGTTAAAAAGGCTACTTCTACGGCAAAAAAAACTGCCAAGACTGCAAAAAATTCTGCTAAAAAAACAACCGGTAAAACAGTCTCTGGAGTTAAAGCCGCAGCTAAAAAAACAACTGCCAAAGCAGCTGACAAGGGCAAGTCAGTAGCTAAAGGTACTAAAGAAACACCTGCCAAAGGTAAAAAAATAGTTCGGAAATCTGCTAAAAAAACTGTTGCAGCTGTAAAGCCAGTTGTTAAGAAAACGCAGGATACGGCAAAACAAGTTGCTGATAAAAGCAAAGAGAATATGGATGATGTTTCAAAACAGACTGCTAAAACAACAC
>NZ_JAHAVQ010000008.1 GCF_029916425.1 Liquorilactobacillus sicerae
CTCAAACTTCAAGTAGTAGTCATCAATCCGCGAAGCACTAAGCGCTATAAAGATGTTTTCGAAGATAATAAAACGGATCGAATAGATGCTTATTATATTGCGGATTATCTAAGCATTGGCCGCTATTTCGTTGGAATTGTCAAACAAGAAGAATACCAAGCACTACAGCGGTTAACACGATCACGCTTTGAAATTACCAAGAGTTTGACGCGAGCAAAGCAACATTTTCTTGAAAATCTTTATTACAAAGTAAATAAGCTAGCAACTGGGGCACTTGAAAACTCTTCAGTTTTCAGTGCAACAATGTTTGATCTGATTACCGGTAAATTGACAATCGATGAATTAGCCCAGATGCCCTTGAAAGATTTAGCAGAACTGTTGAATAAGAAAGGACATGGCAAATTTGCCCAGCCTGAGAAATTAGCCAAAGCGCTACAAAAAGCAATCCGTGGGTCTTATCGTTTAGACAAAGTTTTAGCTGATTCAGTCGACATTGTTTTATCAGTTTACGCTAATGAGATCCGTAATTACCAAGGACTTATTAAACAACTGGATAAATCGATTGAGAAAGTTATTACTATTTTGCCTGAAAGTCAAATACTAGAATCAATCCCCGGAATCGGACAAGTTTACAGCGCAGGTATCATCGCTGAAGTCGGCCAAATAGAGCGTTTCAGCGACGAAACCAAACTGGCAAAGTACGCAGGTTTAGCCTGGCGCCAACATCAATCAGGAAATTTCAAAGGTGATCAAACACCTATGACTCACTCAGGAGATAATTATCTACGTTATTACTTAATCGAAGCTGCCGGTTCAGTAATTCGTTATGACGATACGATGCGAACGTATTATCAAAAAAAGTATTCTGAAGCCATCCGATCACCGCGCAAGCGCGCTCTCGCACTAACAGCACGAAAATTAATTAGGGTGATTTACACACTGCTCAGTAGACACCAAATTTATCAGAAAGAAGAACTGGTATAGCTAAGAAAATTCATTTTTAAAAACGTTTTTCTATCTTTGAAAAAAATTCATTTTTCAAAGGCTTAGTTAGTGTACGCTTTTCAGGTTTTCAACAAGCATATTCAGTTTTCAAAGAACTAAAATTCATCTTGACTTATAACCACATGTCTTGTAAAATTAGTCATTTACTACCATTCAAATATTTGAAACTTATTGTTGCCTTGACGGCATGCTGCCAGCCAGTATACAATTTCTGCTGTTGCTGTTTATCCATTTGTGGTAGAAATTTCTGACCGATTTTGAAAATCTGTTTCAGTTCATCAGGATTGTCCCAAAAACCAACTGCCAACCCAGCCAAGAAGGCCGCTCCCATTGCAGTAGTTTCGACATCAGCTGCACGTTCGATTGGGGTATTTAAAATGTCTGCTTGAAATTGCATCAAGTAATTATTCATCGCTGCCCCACCATCAACCCGCAGAACTGGGATTTTGATCTTAGTGTCTTGATACATGGTATCGACTACATCACGAGTCTGATAAGCTAGTGATTGCAACACGGCTTTAATAAAATCATTTCGGTTTGTACCGCGCGTTAAGCCAAAGACGGCTCCACGAGCATCAGCATCCCAATATGGTGCTCCTAAGCCGGTAAAAGCCGGAACAACATAGACTTCATCCTGACTCGTTGATTGCAGTGCTGCCTCTTCTGATGCAGGGGCACTATCAATCAAATGCATTGAGTCACGCAGCCACTGAATCGCTGAGCCAGAGACAAATACTGAGCCTTCCAAAGCATAGTTGACTTTGCCGTTAATTCCATAAGCAACTGTTGTCAATAAATTATTGGCTGACATGATCGGTTTCTCACCGGTATTCATAACAATAAAGGAACCAGTCCCATAAGTATTTTTAACCATCCCGGATTTTAAGGCTAATTGGCCAAATAAGGCACTTTGTTGATCACCTGCCATCCCCGCAATTGGCACCTCACTGCCATAAAAATGATAATGGGCCGTTTGACCGTAAACTTCCGAATTTCCTCGAACTTCAGGAAGCATAACTTTCGGGATCCTTAAAATTTTGAGGATCTCAGCATCCCAAGTTAAGGTATGAATATTAAATAACATCGTCCGACTAGCATTGCTATAATCGGTTACGTGAATGCGTTCACCTGATAATTTCCAGGAAAGCCAAGTATCGATCGTTCCAAACAGCAATTCGCCATTTTCAGCTCGTTTTTGAGCACCTGGAACACGATCCAATATCCAGCGAATCTTAGTGGCCGAAAAATATGGATCAATCAAGAGCCCAGTTTTTTCGTGAATCATTTGATCATAACCCGCTTTTTTCAGCTGCTGGGCAAGCTCATTAGTTTGCCTTGACTGCCAGACAATCGCATTGTAAATTGGTAAACCAGTTTTTTTGTCCCAAACTACCGTTGTTTCACGCTGATTAGTAATTCCGACGCCAGCAATTTGGGAAGGCTGGATTCCTGATGAAATAAACGCATTGGCGATCGTCGATAAAACAGCATTCCAAATTTCATTAGCATTATGTTCAACCCAGCCGGGATGCGGAAAATATTGGGGAAATTCACGTTGAGCATCAGCGACTTTCTTGCCTTGATGATCAATAATCAAAGCTCGTGTACTAGTTGTTCCTTCATCAATCGTTAGAATATATTTTTCACCATTCATCAAACTTCCTCCTTTAATGTTAGCGCTTACTATTTAACCATATACCAATTGGCAATTAATGCAAGCTATTTGGACTTTTGTTCGTAAAGTTAAAAGTAAAAATGTGGTTCTATCAGTAGTATACCGTGAATAATAATTTCAATCACCTTTAATTTCACAAACTATACCAATAGTTATAAATGCTCTCAAAGCTCAATTATTTCTTTATTAAGTGCACAACCAATTTGTTCATTATCAACCAAAATTTGAAACTTTCCCGTTACTTGTTGTTTACTACACAGTTCATTTAACATTTAAATAAGTGTATAATGATTTGGAAGTACTTTTAGAAGTGGTGTAAATAAACATGAAAAAACTTGGATTAATTGGTGGGATGGGACCTGTTTCAACGATCGACTATTATCAAAAACTCATTGCCGGCTTTCAGCAGGACCATCCTCAAAGCTGTCCGCCAATTGTGATCGACAGCCTAGACGTTTTTGAATTATTAAAGCTTGAAGAACAAAATGATCGCGCAAAACTGTTTCGTCAACTTGAAACTAGTATCGAGAATTTAACTGCAGCTGGTGCAGAATATGCAGCTTTGACTGCCAATACTCCCCATATGATTTTTGATGAACTTCAAGCAGCATCACCGATTCCATTAATTAGTATCCTTGATCCAGTCGGTGAAGCCATTAAGAATCATCAGCAAAAAAAAGTTGCACTTTTAGGAACTAAAATGACTATGAAATTACCTTTTTATTTTCATGGTTTAGCTAAACAAGGTATTGAAGTTATTGCTCCTGCTTCCCATCAAATTCAAACTATTCACCAAATTATTACAACTGAACTTGAAGAAAACATTTTTAATCCTGCAAGTAAACAGGTAATTTTACAAATCATTGCTGAGCTAAAGGCTAAAGAAAATGTCCAAGGCATCATTTTAGGCTGCACTGAATTGCCAAGATTATTAAATCAAACTGATTGTCAGCAAATTACAATTTATGATACAGTAGCTTTACACGTCAATAAATTATTAGCTAAAATGGAAAACTAAGTAACATCTAGTCAAATATAAATAATCGTCCCTAATAGGAGTTGATCTTTTGAACCAGCAGCAAAATTTTTCACAGGTCAAGATTACCAACCTGCGTGATATTGGCGGATATCGAACATCTGCGGGCCAGCTAAAAACGGGAATTTTTTTTCGAAGCGGAGAGCTTTATAATTTATCTAAAGAAGCTACCGATTTTTTAAGTCATGAGCTGGCAATCAAAAAAATCTTTGACTTTCGACGGCCAACCGAAATCGAAAATCGTCCAGACTCAAAAATTGCTCAAGCAACCTATGAAAATATCAGTCTTTTAAGCACTCCAGCACAAGCAAATCCGAGTCTTAAAAACATGGTCATTAATCCACACATGGAAAATTACATGTTTAAAGTCTATGCTGAATTAGTGCTCAGCAAGTCGGCTCAACAGGGATTGCATAATTTTTTATTAGAAGCCTTGTCTTTGCACAAACCGCTGCTCTTCCACTGTTTTGCTGGAAAAGATCGGACTGGGTTAGCAGCAGCTTTCTTATTGAAAATCGCCGGTGTTGCCGATGATGACATTTTCGATGACTACCTTAAAACCAACCAAGCACGTCAAAAAGCTAATCAGGAAATTTTAAATTATTTTGCTAATAAACTAAGCCCTGAAAAATTAAAGGAGCTAGAAATTTCTTTGTCAGTCAAAGCTGAATATTTAAAACATGCTTTTGATCAAATCACCGAAAACTTTGGCAACTTTGACAATTATCTGGTTAACGGTCTTAATCTGCCAGCTGATTATCAAGCCAAATTTCAAGCTACTTATCTTGAATAAGCAGGCATTTTTAAAATGATCCATTTTAAAAAGCCATGAAATCAACTTCCTCTATCCCATATAGAGAAGCTTAATTTCATGGCTTTTAGTATCTCATCTTTAAAATTACAACATAATTCCAACTGTATAATGAATGATCATTGTAACGATCCCAACAATTAGGTTCCGAAAAATTGCAACTTTCGTTAATCCGTTGCCTAAACGTGCACTTAGATAACCAGTCAATGAAACTGAGAGACAAACTGCTAAAATTGTTGCGATCCACTTGAAGCCATCCGGGCTTAAGGTCATGGCCGCGAGTGGAAAAATTCCCCCGGCTGACGCTGAGAATAACGAAGAAAATGCAGCATTCCAAGGATTAAAATAACGGCCTAATTTCAAATTATATTTAACATCAATGATCGTTTCCAGTGGCTTTCGGTGCATTAAATCTTCAGCAATTTGTTGCGCTGTTTCTTTAGAAACCCCTTTAGCTTGATAGAACTTAACTACTTCATTCAGTTCAACCGCAAAGTCGGTTTTCAGCAGTTCTTTTTCAGTCATAACCGCTGCTTTTTCCGTGTCACGCTGAGCACTAACGGAAGCATATTCTCCTGAAGCCATCGAAAAGGCACAAGCTAGCAAATCTGCCAACCCAGCAATAAAAATCGTAAACTGATTCGTGGTCGCAACCGCGACACTGAAGAGAACACCGACTACTGTTAAAATACCGTCATTTGAACCTAAAACTCCAGCTCGCAAGGTGTTTAACTTATCTTCCAAGGATGGTTTGCTTTGTTGTTTTAAAATTCTTTTGTCCATCTCTTCACCTTCCAATTAAAACACCAATCACATACGTAACCATCATCGTCAAAGCACCGGAAATCACATTGCGAGCTATCCCATGCTTCCAATTAGCATGGCCTAAAACAGCCGCTATCCAGCCAGTTATCACTAAAGCAATCATCACTGCTAAAAAGGTTGCTAAGATCCTTGTCGATGCTGGGAATAATAAAATTGCCGCTAAAGGCAAAACTGATCCGAGCGGAAAAGAAATCATTGAAGCTAACGCTGCAGCATATGGACTAGTAAATTGCTGCGGATCAAAACCATACTTTTCCCGCACAACTGTTACTAATGGATCTTTTCCCATCATTTCACTGGTTGCTTTTTCGGCTAATTCTTCTTTGATCCCCTGGTCAAGATAACGCTGTTTAACAAATTCAAATTGTTTTTCAAAGTCATTTTCTAATGATAGTTTTTGCTCAATCACCGCTTTTTTTTGTGAATCTTTTTGCGTGTTGACGGAAACATATTCACCCATCGCCATAGAAACCGTCCCAGCTAGCATCCCGGAAATTCCAGCTAGAAAAACCGCATAATTACTAGTTGTGGCTCCGGCTACTCCAATAACGATCCCAGCAACCGATAAGATTCCATCGTTAGCTCCCATCACAGCTGCCCGCATCACATTTACTTTTTGAGCTAAGCTTCTATTTTTCATTAGTTTCCCTCTAATTTAGAAATATTATAATTTAGTAAATATTATATTCTAATCAAAACAAGATGTAAAGTCCAAACCAATTAGTTAGCTAATAAAAGCAGATTTGCAATCTAAGATAACGATTGCAAATCTGCTTACTAGTTTACTTAAATTTTCAATTAATTTTCTTAGCATAAGTTTCTAAAATGACTTTTAATTCTGCTTTAGTAACATCTGCTCCGAAAGCTGGACTACCCGGCTGTAATAATTTCCCTTGCGCTAAAGATCCAATCACTAATGGATCAAACCCTAGTGAATCGACAAATTTTTTAACGCTCGCTAAAGCTATTGGCTGATTAGCAGCAATGGCAACTGCTTTTCGGTTAGGATTGCCTTGTGGACGAGGTGCCTCCAACAGTTCATGGTAGCCAATATGATTTAAAGCTTTAACTACTTGACTAGCTGACAAATGGTGTTGAATCTGTTCGCTGCTGGTTAAGCCAGGAGTCAAAACTTCCGCTAACAAACCGTCAGTCGGTCGCCAATAATTAGTTGCATCAATCACAATCTTGCCAGCAAAGTCTGTTTTGTCTAATTGCTTATAATGGCTCAAGGGAAGTGCCAAAATAACCAAGTCTGCCTGCCTAGCAGCCTGTTGTGTCGTTACAGCAGCTGCTCCTGGCAATAGGACCGCCACTGTCAATTCAATTTTCTCTGGCGTAGCAGAACCAGCAATTAGGACTTGATATCCAGCTTTCAAAGCTAACTGTCCTAAAACAGTCCCTAATTTCCCAGCACCAATAATTCCAATTTTCACTTTTGTTTCTGACCCTCCATTAGTAACTCCCGAACTTGCGGTACAACCTGGGTAGCATATAATTCAATCATTTTTAACCGTTCCTCAGCTGGTAAGCCACCCGCACCGTAAACCAGCTCAAAGCGGCCAGCACCTAATTGATTAATAGTCGCGGCCAAACGTTTAGCAACAGTTTGCGGTGAACCAACATAAAATGAACCAGATTCGATTTCAAATTTAAACTGAGCAGCTGACATCGGTGCCCAGCCCCGTTCATGACCAAGCTTAACGAAACTTTGCCGCAAATACTTCCAAGCTAAGCTGAAAGCTGCTTCATCAGTTTCAGCAATCACTCCATGTGAATGGATAGCCAAAGGATGCAGCTGCGTAGCAAATTGCTCAGTGGCTTTTTGATACAGTTTGACATATGGCAAAAAGCGTTCCGGCTTACCGCCAATGATTGCTAAGGTCAGCGGGAAATTATACCGAGCAGTTCGGACCACTGAAGCTGGCGTGCCGCCAACGGCAATCCGAACCGCTAAGTGCCCACTTTCTGTCTTTGGAAAAACATCTGCCTGTTGCAAGGCTGCTCGCGTTTTGCCAGACCAAGTAACTGGTTTTTCCTTTAACAACTGGTCAAAAAGATTTAATTTTTCTTCAAACAGCAAATCATAATCACGTAAATTGTAACCGTATAATGGGAATGATTCGGTAAATGATCCTCGGCCCAAAACGACTTCTGCTCGACCATTAGAAATTGCATCTAAAGTTGCAAACCTTTCAAAGACCCGAACCGGATCGTCGGAGCTAAGAACGGTTACCCCAGAAGCTAAAGTTATTTGCTTAGTTCGAGTTGCCAAAGCTGCTAAGACCACATCTGGACTGGAAATCGCATAATCGCTACGATGATGTTCACCTAGAGCAATTACTCCCAGGCCCAACTGATCAGCTAAGATACCTTCTTTGATTACTTGGCGAATTGCTTTAGCTTGAGAAACAGGTCTCTCTTGCTGGTCAAAAGGAATATCACCAAAAGAATCTAAACCAAAAATAATTTTTTGCGGATCGATATTTTTCATATTTCAACCTCTTTACTTATTTATTGTAAGTTAGCAAATTAAATATACTCAATCCGACGTTAATCTGTCAATGGGTTCAGCTTAAGATTATTTTTCTAAAAAGGTCATTTAAGCATTAATGATTATTCATAATTTCTTCAATTTTTGTCGGTATATTAAAAACATAGTCTTGAAAGATAAATAAACGCCAAGACTAAAATTCATATCTTTCTCTACTCCCTTTTTCTTCACAGTCAGTTCCCCCAAACTGCTGTGAAGTTTTTTTAGCCATAAATGTTGTTTTTTTTGTAACAAGTGGTATACTGTAAATAAAGCTTAGAGCTTACAAAAAGTAAGGAGTGTATTAAATGACAAAAACAGTTGGATTAATCGTTGGCAGCTTGCGTAAGAACTCATTTACCAGAGCGGTTGCTGAACAAATGGCTGCACAATTGCCAGCAGGTTTTGAAGTTAAAAGTATCGATATTAGCAAATTGGATCTGTACAACCCGGATCTTGATGATGAAAATCGGATTCCAACAAGTTGGACTGATTTCCGGAATGCAATGAAAACCGTTGACGCTGTTATTTTTGCTACCCCAGAATATAATCGTTCTGTTCCAGGCGGTTTGAAAAATGCTATCGATGTTGGCTCACGTCCATATGGTCAAAGTATTTGGGATAAGAAACCAGCAATCATTTTAAGTGTTTCTCCAGGTGCAATTAGTGGTTTCGGTGCTAACCATCACTTACGCCAGTCGCTAGTTTTCTTGAATATGCCAACTATTCAGCAACCTGAATTATATATTGGCAACGTTACTAACCTGTTAGATGATAACTTGAAGATCACCAATGAAGGGACACTTAAATTCCTTGGTGGAGCAATGCAGACCTTCGCTGATTTCATCAACAAATTAGCTTAAGTTGGCTAGGAGTCGGGAATTATTGTTTTCCGACTCTATTTTTTTTGCCTTAAAAACCCGCTTTAATTGTTTTGGTTGCCGATCCGCAAAAGTTTTACCGAAACCATCATCGATTAACTTCTTGGCAATAGATTTTGAGCGTTCTAATTTAAAATAAAATGCGCTATAATAACCTTGAATTATTTTTTAAAAATCAACTTTAGAGTTTTTGCAATCTAGCTGGTTAATTAATTGATTCTACCTTAAATGGAGGTGTTTTTAGTGAAAGTAGCAATTTTTTCGACTTGCGTTGTTGATTTAATGTTTCCGAATGTCGGCAAAGCAATGGTTGAAGTTTTAGAGCGATTTGGTTGCGAAACTTGCTTTCCAACTCAACAAATCTGTTGCGGCCAACCGACTTACAATAGCGGTTATCGTAAAGACAGTCAAAAAGTCTTTCATAATGAGGCTGATGCTCTTTTAGGAGCCGATGCTGATTATATTGTTGGACCAGCTGGCTCCTGTGTTGCAATGCTGCGCGGTTATCAAGAACTATTGAAAGACGATCCTGATTATGCAGATAAGGCGGGCGAACTAGCAAATAAAACTTATGAATTTTCACAATTTCTATACCGAATTTTAGGTGTCAGAAATGCTGGGGCTCAGTTAGATGCTATTGCAACCTATCATCGTTCATGTCACATGACACGCTTATTAGGAGAAAAGACCGCCCCTTATGCGCTTTTGGCTGAAGTTAAAGGTTTAAAAATGATACCTTTGCCACACGTTGAAAATTGCTGTGGTTTTGGGGGAACTTTTTCTGTTAAACAGCCTGAAATTTCAAAACAAATGGTTGATGAAAAGGTCAATGATATTATGAGCACTCACGCAGCTGTTTTAATCAGTGCTGATCCATCATGTTTAATGAATATTGCTGGGCGTTTCAGTCGACGAAATGAAAAAATAAAAATTATGCATATTGCTGAGGTCTTAAATCATAATGTTGACCCGAGTCGGATTCGTTTTGCTGATCAACCAGCAAATGTTTAAGGGGAGGTAAGTAATATGGCAGCAATTTCAACTAACAAAGAACCCTTTTTAACCCGCGTCAAAGAAGCCGAAGAAGATAAATTTATGCAAGCTTCTGTTGCCAAAGCCCAAGATGCTCAGTGGGAGAAACGTCCGGCAGCCCGTCAAGAACTGGGTAATTGGGAGGACTGGCGTAATCTGGGTGAACAGATTCGCCAGCATGTAATCAAATATTTGCCAGATTATCTGGAAGAATTCAGCAATAATGTTGAAAAGCGCGGTGGTCATGTTTTTTTTGCCAAAACTGATCAAGAAGCCACTGATTATATTAAAAAAATCGCTGAAAAAAAACATGCTCATAAAATCGTCAAATCTAAATCAATGGTCACAACTGAAATCAACTTGGATAAAGAATTGCTGAAGATCCCCGATACTTCTGTTTTAGAGACTGACTTAGCTGAATTTATTTTGGAAGAAGATGACTGGGATGAGCCGACACATATTGTTTTCCCAACCTTGCATAAGAATCGTAATCAAATTCAGAAAATTTTTCAGAAGCTGGGTTACAAGGGCAGCAACGAACCCGGCGAAATGGCTAAGTTTGCTCGACATTATTTAAGGGAGTCATTTTTAAAGGCCGACTTGGGAATTACCGGCTGCAACTTTGCTATTGCAGACCAAGGAATGATCAACTTAGTAACTAATGAAGGCAATGCTGATTTAACAATGGCGATCCCTGAAACTCAAGTTGTAGTCATGGGAATGGAACGAATCGTCCCAAGCCTCAAAGAAGCTGAAGTTATGGATAATTTGCTGTCTCGTAGCGCTGTTGGCCAAAAGTTGACAAGTTATTGTACTTTCGCTGGACCACAAGTTGCTGGTGAAAGTGATGGCCCAAAAGACTTTTATGTTGTTATTTTAGACAATGGCCGTTCCAATGCTTTGGGGACTGAGTTTGAACCAGTTTTGCAATGCATCCGTTGCGGTTCATGTTTGAATGTTTGTCCAGTTTATCGGCATATTGGTGGTCACGGTTATGGTTCAATCTACCCTGGCCCAATCGGTGCAGTTTTGTCTCCAGTAATTGGTGGTTATGATAAATTTGGTGATTTACCGTTTGCTTGCAGTCTTAACGCAGCCTGCACCGCCACTTGCCCAGTCAAAATTCCGCTACATAAATTGCTGATCAAGCATCGCGAAGTAATGATCGACAAAATGAAAATTGATCACAGTTTCAATAACACTTTGATGAAAGTTGCTGGTGTTGGAACTGCTAAACCGATCCTCTTTAAGATTGCTTTAGGTGGTGCCTACCTTGGCTCGGCTCCGCTTTCCAGAAGAAGCAAAACTTCCGTTGAAAACATGTATCAGTTTGGTCACATTGAAAAAGCGCCAAGTTTAGCTAAGGGTTGGACAGATGTTCGTTCACTGCCACGGCCAGCTAAACATTCTGAAAACTTCCGCAGCTGGTATAAAAGACATGAGGCAGCCAGAAAAGCAGCTCACAAGGACGGTGAAATTGATGGATAAACAAAATCGTGAGGACTTCTTAAATAGTATTGCTACTAAAGCTGGGCGACCAAGGCACCAACTGGCCGATCATCCCTTTAAGCCTTTAAATAATCTGCCTGAGGCAACTCTTTCTGGCAAGACGCAAGATCAACTTTTGCAAATTGCTAAAAAAAGCAGTGAAGTTGTACATGTTGACTTTGAAACAACCACAACTGTTTGCTTAGCTGATTTATTAAGAAAGTATGTTCAACACAAAAACATCCAGCAGCTGATCCTACCAACTACTGATGTGTGGGAAAAATTCAAATTAACTGATTGGCAAAAGGATACCGGCGTGACAACCAACTATTGGATTCCGCAAGCTCCTCGTAAGGAAAATATCCAACGTGCTCAAGACGCTGATGGTGCTATTGGTTTTGCTGATTTCCTATTGGCAGAATCTGGTACGATTGCCGTTGCAACTACCCCGGGACAAGGTCGGGCTTTTCACTTTTTGCCAACTCATTATTTAAGTATCGTCCCGAAAAGTAAAATCGTCCCACGCAGCCGCCAAGCAATGGTTGCATATGCTGAAAAATTTTCGAATGGCCAACTTAAAACCTCCAATATTAATTTGATCACTGGGCCTTCTAATTCTGGTGATATCGAAATGGTACTAGTTGTCGGTGTACATGGTCCGCTTGATATGACCTATGTTGTTGTTGAAGACCTTTAAAAGTACTAAAAGACTCTCAAATCAAGGTTAGGTGCTTTGATTTGAGAGTATTTTTAATACTTGCTTTTAACAATTTTTAATAATCGCCGTAAGTAGATTCATAACGCTGGCTGCATAGCTCAATCCAAATTTATCCAAATGAACCATTAAATAGTATAGTCGATAAAAGTTTAATCGTTGCTGATACCCCTTTGTCAAAGGTAAATCATGCTGATAAGCTTGGTAAAAATCCGGCGTAAAACCACCAAAAACTGTTGTGATTCCGATGTCAAATTCTCGGTCTCCATATAAAACAGCTGGATCGATTAGGACTGGTTGACCGTCAGCCGAAAAAGCAAAATTTCCTGCCCAAAAGTCACCATGCAACAGCACTGGTTGGCTTTGATGAACGGCTAACTCAGCTGCTATCACTTGTCTAGCCCGCTGATAGAGTTGGATTTGTGGCTGATGCCAAAAACTCTTCTTCTGCAAATGCTGAGCCAACCGATCTAACCGCTGTTTCAAAAATAGGTCGCTCCAGTTATCAGTCCAAGTATTTGCAAATGAAATACTGGTGCCTGCATACGGGAATTGATAGCCAAATTTGCCGTTTGGACTAGCTACTTGGTGTAATCTAGCTACTTGTTTTCCTAAAAGTCGCTGATCTCCTGAGCGGGTCAGCGACAAATAATCTAATAGCAAGTATGCGTCACCGTTAATTTGACCGTTAGCAATTACCCGTGGTGCCTTGATTCTAGCAAATTGAAAGTCCTTCAAGCCAGCAATTTCCCCTTGGTAAAAACTAGCATCCGTTTTCGATTGAACTAGCAAAAAGAAGTCTTGTTGAGCAGTTTGCAAATGAAAAGCTTGATTGACATCCCCACCGCCAACTGGCTGCCAAGTTATTATTTTCTCAATCGGTAATTGAGCTAGCCATTTTTGGTCCATTTATAGCATCTTCTTTCTTACTTAGATTATAGAAGCTCAGCGAATAATCTTCAAAAAATTGACTTTAGCGAGATTAACTTTTTCTTTGGAAATTTTTAAAAAAAAGCCAACCTTTAATTCATAATTTATTCACACTTTCCCTTTATAGTGTTAATTGTAACCTGATAAAACTTTTCATTTCTTTCCCTTTTTAACCGTATTTATCTTACGGATGACCATAAAAACCCCCCAATTTTTTATGGTCAATAGCTGGAGCAAAATTTTCTTGCTTCAGTTTTTTTCTTGCCTTAAAATAAGAACACTCGTAATCCAAAAGTTTTTTTGTTATAATTATAGCAGGTAAAGATTTGCATCTAGACTTCAAGTTTATGTTTGATTGACTTAAAAACCATTAATAGTATAATTAACTTGAGTGAATATATTGTATATCTTTTTAAGGAGCAATTCTAATGACAACATCCATCAAAATTTTGACTGATTCATCAGTTCAATTAACTGATGAAGAAATTCAAAAATATAATATTACGATCATCCCATTATCAGTAGAAATTAATGGTCACACTTATGTCGATGGCGAGGAAATCACTCGTCAGGAACTAATTGAAAATTTACAGGCAGGTAATTATCCTAAAACTAGCCAACCACCGCTCGGAAGATTTGTAGAAGCTTATAATCGCTTAGGGGCTGATGGCAGCCAAATAATTGCGATTGTTTTATCTGATGTATTAAGTGGTACTTACTCAACTGCTCAGACAGCTGTCAGCATGAGTGAAGCTAAGGTTACCGTTATTAATAGTAAATCAACCGATCGTGGTCTAGCTTTTCAGGTACTTGCAGCTGCTCAAGATGCTCAAGCCGGAAAATCAGTAGCTGAAATAGTTGAACATTGTCAGACTATTTATCATCGAACTCGAATCAATGTTTTGATCGACAATCTAGATTGTTTAGTCAAAGGTGGTCGAATCAGTCGTTTTGCCGGAGCATTGACTAAATTAATTAATTTAAAGGTCGTCGTTCAGCTTAATAATCAAAGCTTAGATGTGGTTATGAAAGGACGCAGTCGTAAAACCTTTCTTAAGTTTTGTGAGCAGATTGCCGCTCGTCATCAAACTCAAAATAACCCGATTCAGGATCTATCTTTATCAAATGTCGGTACCGATCCAAAATTTCTTTCTCGATTAAAACAGATTATCTTACCAACAAATAGCGAGCAAATTGGTTATTTAGCTCGTTTAACTAGTCCCATCATTATGACTCATACTGGCTTAAATGCTGTTGGCGTAATAACCTTGTCAGAAAAACCTGATGCTGATTAAAAAAGCAAATTCTTTTAGAATTTGCTTTTATTTTGAGACAAATTTAAATTATTGAGTTAAGATATTTATTGTTGCTTATAAAAAAATTAGATTGTGAGGAAAATTGATGGATACACCAAAATTTTCATTAATAACGATTGTCAATAATCAGCAGATGTTTGCTGACTTTAAGAAAAGTCTCTCATCTCAAATCAAAATTGATTATGAATTACTAAAAATTGATAATTGCCATCAAGAATACCAATCAGCACGCGAAGCTTATAACTCAGCAGCTCAAAAAGCAAAAGGCAAATTTTTAATCTTTTGTCATCCTGATATTCGATTTTTAGATCCTTTAGCATTACATAATATTGCTAATTATCTTTCTGAAGTTTCAACAGCAGGAGTGGTTGGAATAGCTGGGAGTCCATTTAACTTAATTAATAAAAATCGAATTATTTTATCAACAATCGTCCATGGTAACCCACCTATTCATGTTGGTGAAAAAATAAGTGAACCAGCCAAAGTTCAAACAGTAGACGAATGTTTCTTCATTTTAAGTAGCAGCTTTTGGAAATTGCATCCTTTTTCAGCTGAGAAAGGATGGCACTTATATGCTGTTGAGGAATGTCTTTTAGCAAGTTCTCAGAAATTTGAAAATTACGTTGTTCCTGCTCATATTTGGCATACCTCTGATGGAAAATCTGAAAATTATCAATATTACATTCACTTAAAACATTTAATAAAAAAATACAAAAACCAAGTACCCAGAATCAACACAACAGTCAAAATGTGGCCGACAAGAGGGTTAATGGCCAAAGTCTATGTTAATTATTGGCTGATGAATCGTTGGATAAAACAAGTTTTACATTTAAAAGTTAAATAACTTTTAAATGTGTTTCATAACTTTGTAAAAAAAATTCTTTAAATGAATTGCAATCAGTAAGTCCCACAATCTCCCTTTAAAAGTTGCAGTTTGATAATATTCAGGGAAACGGCGTAATTGTATTAGCGCACGAAGATTTTGCTGTTGATAAAATCCACGCCGGGCATGTAAATAATCATTAATATGCTTCTTCCTACTTTCAGAAAGTGAAAAATATTGAGAAATGGTACCAAAAGCTTCTATTAAGTTAGAAAACTCATTAATCTTGCTTTTTCTTAAATTCTCAAAAATTTTTATTTTGCCTGCAGATCCGGGATCAACAGAAAGACCAAGTGTATTTTGGGAATGAATCCGGTAGTCTATCAATGGCTCATTCAAAAAGCCACAGCCATTATCAATTGACGATAACAAATTCAAAAACCAATCATGTGGCAAAGAATAATCATATAATAAGATAAAATCGTCACAAATTTTTCGTGTTATGCACATTGAACAACCTGGTGAAATATTACGCTGAAGAATATTATCTAGTCCAAAAAAATTTAAGTTCTGCAATGGTTTAGTAGAATGCAAAAAATTAGCATTATAAAAGTTAGGTTTAAGAGCTACTTCAACTGGTTGCGAATTTTGATCAATTAGGCTAATTGCTGAATTTAATGTTCCTAATGATGGATTTTGTTGAATAGTTTTTGCCATAACTTCAATCTTATTTGGTTTCCAGTGATCATCCTGATCTGATAAAAAAATAAGATCCCCAGTAACTTTGGTAAGCAACTGAAAAAAGTTCTTTTTATATCCAAGATTTGTCCTGTTTATTTCAATTTTCCAATTTAAAAGCTTACTTTTTCTAATATAATTTTTTACGATTTCAACTGTACCATCTTGGGAGCAATCATCACAAATGATAACTTCATCAGGAAGCTGTGTTTGACATTTAATCGATTCCAATTGTCTTTCAATAAAATGTTCACCATTATACGTTGCTATTGCAACCGAAATCTTCATTAAAACTCATCCTCCATAATGATTTATTCAAAAATACCAACTATCCGTGAGAATTTCACTTATTCTTTTTCCAAATCATAAAAATCTCGTTAGCTTTATTCAATATTGTGGGTTTTAAAATAAAAATCATTCCAAAGTAAATTAGAATTCCTAGAACAACTTCAAAAAAGATCGACAGAACACTCGTATGTAAGCTTGTATTTAGCTTGAAAACTGGAATAAACATTGCTATTCCTGCTAAAAAATATTTAGGAACATTC
Source organism: Liquorilactobacillus sicerae (assembly GCF_029916425.1). Lineage (GTDB taxonomy): Bacteria > Bacillota > Bacilli > Lactobacillales > Lactobacillaceae > Liquorilactobacillus > Liquorilactobacillus sicerae. The sequence continues at coordinate 16,357 of NZ_JAHAVQ010000008.1, forward strand.
AAAAATAATTTTTTAAATTCAATTCTATCTCTGATTACCCAGAACTGATAACCAGTAACACAAGCTTCCGAAATAACAGTTGCAATTATCGCACCATTTAGTCCCCAGTATTTAATTAATGGGAAATTAATAACAACATTGGCAATTGCTCCTATTGTTACTGAAGCAGTATATTCTTTTGTATGATTGGTTGGCAACAAATACTGATTACCCACTGCATTGCTCCAAGCAATTAAAACAACTACCGGTGTTTCAAATAACATTGCCTCGCCAACTGGAGTGAATCCAACCCCATAAAAATATGGCCCTAAATGCAGAGCGAGTCCGGCTAAGCCAAACATCATTGCAACACTCAAAAATGAAATAAAATCAAATGAATCATAAAGCATTTGATTAACCTTTTCCCTTTGACCATTAGCAAATGCATTTGCCACGTGAGGTAACATCACCGTACCGGTTGCTGTAGCTATAGCCAAAACTGTTTTGATTATGGTATCAGAATTATTATAATAGCCAGAATTAACCGTTCCTGTCATATATCCCAACATTGTCTTATTCAAAACCGCGTATATATTAACAGCAACCTGTGGAATAAAAAGGATTAGTGATGATCTGAAATGATGAAAAGGATGAAGGTTCCTAAAAGAAATTTTAACTACGGTTTCTTTTAAGAACAGCCATAAAGTAACATTTCCTAATAATGTTCCTAAGCCTAAAATAATTATATAAATTCCAAGATCTCCCTTATTCCTAACAAACACCAAAATAGCAATTAATGATAAAATCTTGACAGCGGCATTGCGAACAACTGTCTTTTTGAAATCCTCAATACCCATGTATAACCAAGATATATCAAAAAAAACAGCTACTAAGTTAATGGATTGAAATATCATATAAAGAGAATTTTTGCTAAAAGGCAGATAACATAAAAATACTATGAAAGTTAACCCTACTGTCATAGTTCTTAACAATATAATTTCCCAAAAGGCTTGTGACATTTTTTTTCGATCATTGCGTAAATACGCAATTTGTCGATTACCATATAAATTAATCCCTACATTGGCAAAAAGGACAAAGTAAGAAATAATTGAACTCGTATATGCATTGATACCAACACCAGCATTGCCCAAAACTCTACTTATGTAAGTCGCAGTGACTAGTGGCAATAAAACCAATAAGAGCTGGTAGCTAGCATTATATAAATAATTACGAATAACTTTCATGAAAAAATTTCCCTCGAATTCTTGTATCACGATTAGACAGTTGGCTAATTGCATATTTATGTTCTTTAATACCTAAACTAAAATTTCTTAAACACTTAATATGCAATTAATAAACAACTAATTATACAATATGCTAAACTGATATTTAAACTTTCAAATAAAAATTAATTTTAATAATTCTTAAACTTTGCCACTACAATTTCTTGCTATAGATTATTGCCAAAACAATAATTGAGTTAACAGCCAAAACCACTATTTATTCCTTAATATTCCAAAATGACGAACAATAAACGGTGCTTTAATAGCTTTTAAACTCGACCAGTTATTTGTACCATACTTTTCTTCAGTATAATGGACACCATTATACATAGATTGATTTTTGTTATTTATAATATAAGGATCAACGTATAATCGAATACTCTTTTTAAAAAAAACTGCCTCTAATCCCTCTGCAGAAGTATAGGAGTTCAAATCCACATTTAACGTCTGTGATGTATATGGACCTAAATAATTTTTTGAAACTGCCATCGTAAGTTTATTTTTAGCTACATCTTCATTCTTATAAAATAAAACATACCTTCCATGAAAATAAGTAAGATTCCCGTCAATCATGTTAGAAGGAAAGTCGTATCCCTTAATTGCTTTCCAATTGTTCTTGATTTGACCATTTTTACAATCAAAATCTGAAATATACAATTGAAAATTATGCGTTAAAACTGAATTTCCAGCCATTATAATATGATACCGACCTTTTTTATCTTTAAAAAATTCAGGTGCCCATTCAAAATGATTTGCAAACATTTTGGAATGTGGCCATGACATTTTTTCCCACTTTTTAAAATTCCTGGTCCTTATGAGCCCTTTTGTATAGACAATGTACCAATAACCATTGATTTTTGCAATGCTTGGATCACGAACATTCAACCTAGGATAACTAATGTTCAGCTTTTCCCAATTTTTACTATCATTTGAATAAATCAAACGTAAACTATCCTTACCTGTTTTAGTTCCATTATAGGTACGTGAAGTATTATAAGGATCAGATTGAAATCCATTATTCGCTGTAACCGTCATTGGTTGGAAAGTTGCTGCAACATATTTTGCATTCTTAAACTTTTTAACTTCTTGATCAAAATTGTTTGGTTTAAATTTTATTGTTAATTTTTGGGTTGGCTTTTTAAAGAAGATGAATTTCTTAACTGGTACATAACCCGGAACCAACTCTTCCAATTTACTTCTACTTAGTAACCTGTATGGCTTAGCATAAAAAGTTTCACTGTTTGCTCGTAATAAAGTCCCCTTTTCATCAGTGAAGCGAACCGTGATACGATACTCCTTGTTATTCAACCAACTAAACAAGCCAATAAAAGCTAAACAAATTAATATGAATAGCAATATAATTTTATTTTTCAAAATATTATCTTCTTTGAGTATTTATAAACTATCCGTTAACAAGCTAAAATCTTTTCAATAATTTGATGTGTATAATAACCCATTCGAAGTTTACATGCCATTTTGACAACATTTTGTTTCATCACTTTATATTCATCAATTGTTATTTCGCCTAATTTATTATCTATTTCACTCAGATCAGACACCGTAAAACCAATTTCATTCTCAAGGACAAAACTTGCAAGAGCAGCTTGATCCCAAATTATTATTGGAATACCAGAGCTGATATATAAAGAAGTTTTATGCGGATTATTATATAACAAGTACTGACCAAAAGTGCCTTGACAGGAATGAGGATCAGGTCCATCCCAAATTAAGCCAAAGTTCTGCTTTAAATGTTTACTTAGTTCCTCAGGTGAAAACTGTCCTGCTGGAATAATATTTTCACTGTGTTTTTTGGGCATATTAGGCCCATAAACAAATATTTTGGTCTGAATATTCAATTTTGATAAAAAACCCGATTTAAATAAATTTCCAGCAAAACATAAAGTTTTATTATAGGGAATTTCTGGTTGAACAGGCTGTGGATTATCATAATCAAAAATTCCAAGAACTATTTGCTTAGTTGTGACACCATGCTCAACCAGCCAAAGCTTCATTTTTTCATTATGAACGACCAAAATATCTGCCGTATTAAATATGTTTATTTCCCACTGAGCATGATCATTTTCAGTACTTTGCAATCCTTGGATGTCATGAATCCAGATCACCAGTTTCCCTTTGATTTTTTTTTTCAAAGCGATAACAATTTTTTTCAGCATATAATTTGACGGAATTGGATACTGTAAAATTACATTATTGATTTCAGCTTGGTTTTTAAAAATCTTTGCCAATTCAACCCTAGTATAATAAAACTTTGCAATTTTATTGGTATGGTACGGATTTACTTTAATCGAAATAAAACCAGCTTGACTTGAAAACTTAATGATATCTTCTTTTGCTTTGCTTCCTCCCATAGCGCCTGGGTCGTTGGAACTAATTATATAATTTATCATGAAACGCTCCTCAAATAACTTTCGTGTTTCAAAAATAATTAAATTAATTACTCTTGAAACTTAAAATCTTGTTTCGAGCAAAAATACTTTTATGCTCCCTAAATTCATTTAAATTGGCATACGTTGCCATAAACAAAATGTTAAAAGAAATCTCTATTAAGTGTTGATCAATTAACGAACTAACAATAATTAAAATTAAAGCCAGTTCCAAGCAATAATAATTTTCCTTCATGAACTTATTAGATAGATAACATAGGGCGATGATCAATATCACAAAGGAAAAAAAACCATTCATCATTAAAATTCTTAAAAAACTGCAATCAATAAAAAAGTAATCAAACCAACCGTGATGAATCCCACCATTACCATTTTGTTGAACAAACTGTCCAAACATCGTCACGTTATATTTAACAAAGGCTGTGTGTCCATATTCAAGTCTTCCAGATAAAACTTTATTAAATACCTTAAATATAAAACTATTCGGCTGATATAAATATGTAAGAGCGATAATTACTAGGATACTTAAAACCCCAAAGATTGAAAGATAATTACTACCAATTGATTTTATAAATCGAATTATATGTTTATAAAAAGCTGACATTATTAACGTTAATAACATTAAAACTAGATCTAGACGAGTATCAGTTAAAAAATAAATGGTCATTGTAAAACCAAGACAAGCAATCAGTTCAGGTAAGCTGAGATGAAATTTTCGGTAAACAACATAAAACAACTGCAGATAAAACGCACGAGCAGCAAAATCAGTCGGATAAACCATTCCTAATGCAAATCGAACTCCTGGATCGCCAGTTCGACTATTGGTTAAATTCATTATGATTCCTAAGCTAGAGGAAATAACTGCTATTAATATACCAGTAATTATAATCATCAAAAACACTTTGATAACTTTTTTAAAATCTACTCCTTGGCTTGCTAAGATCACTAAGTAGTAATATATAAAATTCCAATCATTTGCTTGCTGACAACCGACTAAGATCAATAGTCCTAATAAAATAAATAACAATGCTTCATCAAAATTTTTAAAATGATTAAATAAAAAAATTTTTATTCCAGCAATTAAACCAGCGATCATTAATAAGCGATACGGAAATGAAGCGGAGGGATAATACAAAATAAACATTGTCCCTTGCGAAAATTGGGTAATGAGTAAAAGCACAAATGAACTCCAAAACAGCCACTCGCTAGCAGCTAAAGGAATTTTTAATTTATTGATCCAATAATCTCTAACAGCAAGGATATCCAAAATTTTTCCCCCTAAATTTAAACTTCTTATAAAAAATAATAACTGTCCTAATTTTAAATTATAACATTTTCAGCAACCAACTAGTTTGAAATTATATTAATTAATTGTTTAAAGATCAACCTCAAAAAAATTCTACCTTTTCAAAGGATGCCACCGCGAAATCAACCAGATAATCATTAAAGCAATCAATGCCTCGATTGCAATCAACCAACCCCGATAACTCAGTGAAGTGCCACCTAAAAAAACACCCAAAACAATCGCAACGATAACCACACTGAACATTACAAGCCATTGAAGTTTGGAAAAAGCCTGTCCATACTGATCCTCTCGTCTGGTAATTGATGGCAAAATCGCTCCTAAACCAATCAAAATGGTAATCGCCACGATATTAATTATTAATTCATACCACCAAACCGAACTGAATTCTTTAACGTCTTGCGGGGCTACTCCAAAAATGGTAGCAATCGCAGTAACTGCCAACGCCCAAAAGCCAACGAACCAAGCTAGTTTATCATTTTTAATGAAAACATAGCTCGAAGGATACTTAGCCGAATTACGACGAACACGCATAAAAGCATAAAAGATCCAGCAAGTAACACCAGGTGAAATAATCCCATTCAAGTTTAATAACCAGTTGAAAATATCATTCATATCCGGTAAGAAGATTCCTAATAACAAAATAAAACCGGATAAGAAGCAAGTTAATAAATAACCGTTAACTGGCAAGCCATCAGCATTGGTCTTTCGCAAAAAGCGCGGCATATAACGCTCGCCTGTATCAGAGATCAGCATCCGCGTCATGGCATCCAATAAAACTGCTAACAAGGCTACTAAATAGAAGACTTCTGTCCAAGCAAAAAGGTACATAAATAAATTACCAACGTGATATTGCTGCCCCAAAGCCTGAAAAGCATAATAAGAACCATTCATTTTTAGGTCATTTGGTAAGTGATGAGCATCAAAAAAGATCCCCAATGAAAATGAACCAAAAATTGTTAAAAATGCTGTCATAGCAGCTAAAGTAATCATTGATTTGGGAAAGTCAGTTTGTGGTTTTTTCATTTTAGTAACAAAAGGAGCAATCAACTCGCAACCATTTACCGCATAAATCAACAAACCAACTGTCGTGAGATACTTCAAATCAAATTTAGGCACGATTGCTCCTAAATTCATCGGCTGGGTCGCAATATGTCCGCCTATTGCTAGTGAGGAAAGCGACATAATGACAAATAAAACCGTCATCCCAAACATCGCAATTCCACCGATCGTGCTTAATAACTCCAGAGAACGCTTAAAACGCGATTGAACTAAAATGAAAACTGCAAAAGTTAGCAAAGTCCAAAGCGCAAACTCACTGTTTGAAATTGAATCTTGAAACTTGCTATTGCCAGTTAATGCCCAGCCGATGCCAACAACAATTGAATTAGCGGTGTCAACTACATAAGGAATTGAAGCTGCCCAATATGTCCAAGCAGTAAAATAACCCAAAAATTCCCCATTAGTCCCCCTAATCCATGAGCTTAAACCACCGCCTTCATGATTGAAGATTGAGCCTAATTGGCCAACCATTAATGAATAAGGGATTACATACAAGAAGAGCATTAAAATCCAGGAAGTAATAACACCCATTCCTTGGTTTTTAAAATTATAAATTAAATCATCGAAACCGATCACCGTTACAAAACACATTAATGCCAAGACCGGCCAGCTAATATAATGTTTTGAACTTGCACCTGATAAATTATCCATTTTTACCATCCTTTTTAAAAAGCTAGAAAGTTATTAACTATACTAGTCTAAAAATTCTGGGGGTTTATCAAGCGATCTATCAAGTATCAGCCCCTGCAAATTCTTTTTCTTTAATATTTTCACTGCAAACAGCTGCTGAATAACAGTCATCCATTTGGCCACTAAAGCTGCCATCAACAAATTAAATTTATGATAGATTACGGTTGGTTCACTGTAATTGATCAGCAACAAAGTGCCCTGTAAAAAATTTTCTTTTAATTTCATTAATCTTTCCACTATATTTTGCTTTTCTCTTTAACAAATCTTTAAAAAAAGTTCACAAAAAGTTCACAATTGTAAGCTATGATACAAGAGTAATCTGATATTAAATAATTTCATTTACTCCCCCTATGGTAAATGAAAATGCTCCGAACAATTATTGTCCGGAGTTTTTTATTTACTCATTTTCAAATTCCTTGGCGACAGTCACCAATGCGGCACCAATCACTTGGTCCATGTTGTAATAGCGATATTGACCTAAGCGTCCACCAAAAATCACTTTTTTAGCTTCTTGATCAGCTAGCTCCTTATATTTCTTATACAAAGCGTTGTTCTTGGCATTATTGACTGGATAATACGGCTCATCACCACGCTGCCACGTCTTCGGATATTCACGCGTGATCACAGTCTTATCCTGATCACCTTTACCAAATTCAAAGTGCTTGTGTTCAATGATTCGCGTATACGGTGTCGCAGCATCAGTATAATTGACAACCGCATTACCTTGATAGTTCCCCTGATCAAGTTCTTCAGTTTCAAACTTTAAACTACGATATTCCAGTTCACCATAACGATAAGCAAAGTATTGATCGATCATACCAGTAAAGATGATTCGATCATAGTTCCGTAGGAATTCCGCTTGTTGGTCAAAAAAGTCCACTCGAGTCTCAACTGTAATCAAATCACTAGCTAGCATTTTTTCTACGATTTGCGTATAGCCACCAATCGGAATTCCTTGATATAAATCATTAAAATAGTTATTATCATAAGTCAGTCGAACTGGCAATCGCCGAATGATAAAAGCCGGTAATTCTGTTGCTGGCCGTCCCCACTGCTTTTCGGTGTAGCCCTTGATTAGTTTCTGATAAATATCAGTTCCAACTAAAGAAATTGCCTGTTCTTCCAGATTTTCGGGTCTTTTGCCTTTTAAAACTGCTCGCTGCTGATTGATCTTAGCCAGTGCTTCCTGCGGAGTAACAACACCCCAGAGCTTATTAAAGGTATTCATGTTAAACGGCAAGTTAAAAATTTCACCCTGATAATTAGCGATTGGCGAATTAGTGTAACGATTAAACTCCGCAAACTGCTGAACATAATCCCAAAGCTTTTTATTCGAAGTATGGAAGATATGCGCACCATATTGATGGACTTGAATACCATCAACTTCTTTGGTATAGATATTACCGGCCAAATGATCACGTTTTTCGATGACTTTGACCCGATTGCCACGTTTAGCTGCTTCGTAAGCAAACGTGGCACCAAATAAACCAGCTCCAACTACTAAATAATTTTTCAAGTTCCCCACCTCATATTTAAATTAAAATATCTAACTGACCGATTTCCCTCTAAATTTCCGATAAAGAAAACTCGCAACTTTTTTCACCCAATGCTGTTTTCCCATAAACATGACTGGAACTTCAGTGTAGGGTATTTGATTTTTATCGACCCAAACATCCAACAAAATCTCTCCAATAAAGCCAAAAATGCGTTTCTCATAAGGGGTATAATCGCTAATATCAACTTTTTTTTCAACTTCTGGCAAGATTTGAAACAACCACTGGGTATACTCATCAAAAATATCAGCCCGCGCAATCAGCATATTAAACATATGCACTGCTTTTTTCTGCAACATTTTGTCAAACGAAGGTAAATAGTCGGGAAACTTAGCCGCGATTATTTGTCTAGTAATTTTCAAATCTTTAATATGATGTACATGCTCATAATGTGACCATGAAGTCTCAATAAAGTAATCCCGTTTCTTGGGTAAAATTAATGGAGCTTTTTCTAAAAGCTTTTGTAAAGTTTTTGATGTCATAATATCAGCAAACTTTCCTTCATAACTTTTAAAGAAATTACTCTTACCATTAGAAAAATAACGGCGATAATGGACTAATCCCTTGACATCCACTTGCCGATTTTTCCATGCCCAATATTGGGCAGTTAATTCACAATAATTCGGATTCTTGCTAGAAATATTGTCACCAGTGTTATCACGACAAAACCCCTTAAAATTTTCCGGACTTGTACCAACTTGTAGCGGCAAGTACATTTTGTCACGGGGAACTTTAACGGGTTTATGGCTAACAATGTAGATTTCAGCTTTCAAAGAACAAACCCACTTTCATTTTGATAAAAATCAATATGCACCCTCACCCTTAAAAATACTGATAATATTTTTAAAAAGGATCTTTAAGTCAAAAATAAATGATGCATGATCTACGTAATATAGTTCATAATCACAACGTTTGGGATAGCCAATATTGCTACGTCCCGATGCCTGCCAATACCCCATTGCACCAGGGGTTACTGACAGCAATTTATCCACCCGATCACCATATTCACGAAGCTCTTCTTCAATAATTGGCCGTGGACCAATTAAACTCATTTCTCCCTTTAAGATATTGATAAATTGCGGCAATTCATCAATTGATGTCCTACGCAAAAATCTTCCTAAATTAGTAATTCGCGGATCATTTTCAGCAGGAATTTTGTAATTATTTTTTAGATACTCTTGATATAGCTCGGGGTTGGCACGTAGTTTGGACTCAGCATCAACGATCATTGATCTGAACTTATAAATTAAGAATTTTTGACCATTTTTTCCAACTCTTTCTTGTTTATAAAACAAGGGACCGCGATCATGACCAAAATGATAGGTAATAAACAGTAGCAAGAATAACGGAATCATACAAAAAAGAGCAACAAGTGAAACGATAATATCAATTATCCGTTTAAAGAAAAGATATAATCGCTTCTCTTGCACGGTATTTTGATTCTGACTCATTTTTTCTCCCGTCCAAAAGTTTTTCTTTTAATTTAGTTAATTAGTCCTCACATATAGACTAAATTATACTACCAATCATATTTTTTTACAATTAAGCACTTATCGCTTGAATAAATTTTCAATATTTAACAGTCCATAAAGAAAAGACCGCCCTTAATAAAATTACGCAGTCTTTTAAAAAAATTTAAACTATATACTCAGAATTTGCTAACTGTTGTTCCAGTTCGTTGAACCCGCAAGTTGTATAAATTACCGACAAGCTGACTTTGATTGACTAAATCAATAAAGTTTTGTTGTTTTTCTTGTTGGATAAGGGTCATAACTGTTGGACCAGCCCCACTTAAATAGGTACCAATTGCTCCAGCTTGATGTCCTAATTTACGCAATTGCTTTAAATGCGGTACTAAAGCAGCACGAGCTTGTTCGTGAAACTGATCATGTTCAATCAGCTCGCTGACCTTCGTTAAGTTGTTAGTTAAAATTGCCGCCACTAAAGCATTCCCAACACTGCTGGCATAGACTGCCTGTTTAAAATCAAGACTTGAAGGTAAAACTTTCCGGCTAGCAGTTGTCAATAATTCCGTTGGCGGAACAAAAGCCATCATTACCAATTCTGGAAAATGTACTTTGATACTGGTAACTTTTAGCTGATCAAAAGAAGAAATTACTAAATCGCCCAAAATGGCTGGCGCAACATTGTCGGGATGCCTCTCAATTTTAGTAGCAACTTGCAATTTTTGATCACGAGTTAAATTCAAATTGCCCAACAAATTAGCTATCTCAATTCCAGCAATGATTGCCGAAGAACTGCTGCCTAACCCCCGAGCTAATGGAATGTCAGATTTAACTTGCAAATGATGCGGTTTGATTTGTGGTGCTAAATTTAAGGCCGTTTTAATCATTAAATTGCGTTCATCACAAGGAATTTCTGGACCTAGCTGATGTTTAACTCGCCAATTATCAGCTTTTTCTAAAATATCGACTTGCAAATATAATGAAACTGCGATTCCGATCGAATCAAATCCAGGTCCTAAATTAGCACTCGTTGCCGGGACTTTTATCTCATATTTCATCTTTGACCCCTCTTAAATTAGTTTGGCAAAACTTTATAAGCGGCGATTACTTCAACTCCATCAAGTGCTGTCAACGCTTTGACTACTTGATTTTCTTGAGCCTCCGACATTTTATGAGTTGTCATGACTACCCGAGCATTGTCTTGATCTAATTCAGTCTGAATAATCAAATGAAAACTAGCATTAGCTTTGGTCATTGCCTGAGTAATTTTCAGCATTTGACCTGGCCGATCTTTAACCCTTAAAGAAAAGTAGTACGAATAGCAAACATCTGTTGGCTGAGCTTGTTTCAAATCACGCCGATAATCATTAAATCTACTACCAGTTGTCTTCAAAACAATGTCTTTAGTTACCGCAATGATATCGCTTAAAACACTATTAGCAGTTGGCAATTCACCTGCACCTGGGCCATAAAACATCGTCTCACCAACAGCTGCACCAGTAACCAAAACGGCATTATTTTCATTTTGAACAGCTGCCAACGGCTGATCCTCAGGTACTAGAACTGGGCCAACTGAAACATCAACCCGATCATTAATCAGTTTAGCAATCCCTAATAACTTAATATTGTACCCCAGTTTTTTGGCTTGCTGAATATCAGCTAATTTAACTCGAGCAATCCCGTTAACTTTAACTTGGTCAAGTGAAATATTCATTCCAAAGGCAAAATAGGTCAAAATGATCATCTTATAAGCTGCATCAATTCCTTCAATATCATTAGTCGAATCAGCTTCTGCAAAGCCCAGCTCCTGAGCTTTCTTTAAAGCAGCCGCAAAAGAAACTTGATGCTGGCTCATCTGAGTCAAAATATAATTAGTTGTGCCATTAACGATCCCTTTTACCTCAATAATTCGATCAGCCGCAAAGGAATTAACAATAGTTCGTAAAATTGGAATTCCTCCTGCGACACTCGCCTCATAGAAAAGATCACAGCCATTTTCCCGAGCAAGTTCCGTTAATTCTGAACCGTATGTCGCTATCAAGTCCTTATTAGCTGTAATAATATGTTTACCAGCATTTAGCAATCGCTCAACATAATCTTTAGCTATTTCAACTGTTCCCATCACTTCAACCACAATTTTAATTTCAGGATCGTTGACCAAATCATCCACTTGATCAGTCAATTTAATACCACTTAAATCAATATCTCGTTTTTTATTCAGATTATGGACCATGATCGTTTTAATTTCAATCTTGCGCCCGGTAATACTGGATATTTTGTTTTGATGATCACGAAGTAAACGAACCACTCCGCTACCAACCGTTCCCAAACCAAGAACTCCAATTTTGATGACTTGCATAATTGCCTCCCAGATTTAATCATTGAAATCATTTTATCATAGATCTTTCATTTTTTTTACTATAAAATAAATTACTTTAATCTGTTTCAACCAGAACACTCGTAAATCTAACTACTATTGTAAGCAAATTTATGGTATTCTTCCTTTAAGATCAAAATTATTAGAGAATGATTAAGGAGGTTGTTCCTAGCATGGCTGTTTTTTACCATAGCACTCGAGATATCAACAAAAATAAAATTACTGCTTCTCAAGCGATCCTACAAGGATTAAGTCCTGACGGCGGGCTTTACGTTCCCGACCGAATCCCTACAATAGACTTTGCATTAACAGAATTAGCAAATATGTCATACCAAGAATTAGCGTTTAAGGTGTTACGTCTTTTTTTAACTGACTTTTCTGAAATTGAGTTGCATGACTGTATCACTGCCGCTTATGGAAAAAACTTTGATGATCCAGCAATTGCACCTCTTGTTTTTCACGATGGTGCTTTTTATCTTGAATTATTTCATGGACCAACGATCGCTTTTAAAGATATTGCTTTACAATTATTGCCACATCTTATGACCACTGCGGCTCAAAAAAATCATTCACATAAAAAAGTCCTGATCCTAACCGCTACTTCGGGTGATACTGGCAAAGCTGCAATGGCAGGCTTTGCGAATGTCCCAAATACGAAAATTATTGTTTTTTATCCACAGGCTGGTGTTAGCCCTATTCAAGAACGCCAAATGCTCACGCAAGAAGAATCAAATACCTATGTGTTTGGAATCAATGGGAACTTCGATCGTGCTCAAACAAATGTTAAAAATATTTTTAACGATCAAGCCTTCAAACAACAATTGGCAAATTTAAACTATCAGTTATCCTCGGCTAATTCAATTAATATTGGCCGCCTATTCCCACAAATTGTTTATTATTTCTATGCCTATGGACAACTATTGGCTAAACAGCAATTAATTAGTGGTCAGCCAGTTAACTTCAGTGTACCAACCGGAAACTTTGGAGATATTTTAGCCGGTTACTATGCCAAGAAAATGGGGTTGCCAATTACTCACCTAATTTGTGCTTCTAATAAAAACAAGGTGTTGACAGATTTCTTTCAAACTGGCATCTATGATAAAAACCGACCTTTCTATGTAACTTCATCGCCTTCAATGGATATTTTAGTTTCCAGTAACTTAGAACGATTACTATTTTATTTAACTGGTAGTGATCCGGTTATGACTGCTGATCTAATGCAACAACTGCAGCAAACTGGTGCTTATAAAATTACTCCAGCAATGCAAGCCGCTTTGGCTAAAGATTTTTCAGCTGGTTATGCTGATGAATCGGCTACTAGTCATGAAATTGCCCATGTTTTTAAAGCTAGCCGAACCGCTATTGATCCACATACAGCGGTTGCGTCTCATGTTGCTAGGAGATTCAAAGATACTAATGGTCAACCGATGATCATTGTTTCAACTGCCAGTCCATTTAAGTTTCCAAAAGTTGTTTTATCTGCTATAACTGACAATAAAGCTGGTCAACTTCAGGATTTAACCGACTTACAACAGTTGCGCCAAATACTCAAGGTTCCTTATCCATCAACAATTAAACAACTTTTAGAAAAACAGCCGCAAGAACGTCAGATTCTGGAGCCAAATCAAATGCAAACAGCGATTTTAAAAGTAATCGATTAAAATCTTTCTCAAAGTTGAATTTTTAAGTTTTAATTGTGCGTTTATCAAACAATTATGTTATATTATATTACATAGAAATGCTTGGAGGGATCAACAAATGGATGAAATTGATTTGAAAATTGTTTCAACTTTACAAAAGGATGCACGAATTTCATTAAAAAAGCTGGCTGATATTTGTTTTATTTCCGCTCCGGCGGTTTCAACTCGTTTGACGCATTTGGAAGAACGAGGTATCATCACCAATTACCAAACGCAGATTGATTATAAATTGCTTGGTTACCCAATTAAAGCTTATGTTAGTTTAAGGCTATCACCAAAAGATAAAGAGGCTTTTTATCCATATATCAAGTCAGTCGGTAATGTAGTTGCTTGCGATTGTGTCACTGGCAGCTACTCACAGATTATTACTTGTTACTTTAAAACAACTAAAGCTTTAGATAATTTTATTAATGATATTCAACGTTTTGGAGAAACTAAGACCCAAATTGTTTTCTCAACTAGTGTTGAAAGACGTCCATTAGAATTAACCCCAACTGAAAATTATTTCTAATCGCCATTTCCCAGGAAATATCATATTGTGGTTGTGATCACAAATCCACCTCAAATTGGTGTGGGCTTTTCTATTTTACTGTTGCTATTTGCTTACAAAATAAAAAAGCATCATTCGCTAGGAATAAAACGAATGACGCCTTTTTTAAGCTCTAAAAATCATCTTTATTACTTATTTTTAACTGGCTTCCATTTACCCAAAATTACACCGGCAATAATTGAACCAATCACAATGGCAATGATATAACCAAATGGATTACTTGCCAATGGTGTTACCCAGAAGCCACCATGCGGAGCAGGAACACTAACATGCCACCATTGAGTCAATCCCCCAGCTATTGCTGAACCTAAAATACAACTTGTTAAAACTCTCAGCGGATCAGCGGTAGCAAACGGAATAGCTCCTTCAGTAATAAATGAGAAGCCTAAGACCCAGTTAGTAATTCCAGCTTTTCGCTCATCATCAGTAAATTTCTTTGGCCAAAATGCAGTAGCAATCGCAGTAGCAAACGGCGGAACCATCCCACCAGCCATAACGGCAGCCATTAAATCGCCATTTTTAGTTGACGTAAAAGCTGCAACAGCAAAGACATAAGCGGCTTTGTTAAATGGGCCACCCATATCAATTGACATCATACCACCTAAAACAATTCCTAAAACAATTGCATTACCAGTTCCCATATGATTCAAAAATGCCGTTACACCTGAATTAATAACCGAAAAAATTGGGTTGACAATGAAGAACATGATCAACGCTACTAATACTAAGCCAAAAATCGGATATAGAAGCATTGGTTTCATACCTTCTAATGATTTAGGCAATTTAGCAAAAATCTTCTTTAAAAATAAGGTTAAATATCCAGCAATAAAACCAGCGGCGATCCCGCCTAAGAAACCAGCGGAACTTTTGGCATTAGTCATTACATTAGCTACATAGGCACCACCAAATGAGCCACTATAAACAGTTGCCATAAAGCCACCAACAAAACCTGGCATCAATGCAGGACGATCACCAATTGATTCAGCAATATAACCTGCCAAAACTGGAATCATGAAGGCAAAGGCCAAATTACCAGCATTATTTAGAAAAATAAAACCTATCGACTTTGAACCACCCATGTATTGCTCAACCATAAATGACAAAGCCATTAAAATACCACCACCAACGACAAATGGCAGCATATGAGAAATACCATTCATTAGGTCTTTGTAAATTTCTGACCAAACCGAATTATTGGAAGTTTCCTCTTCTGCTTCGGCAGTTACATCTTGATGATAAACAGGTGCATTACCTTTAACTGCTTTTTCAATCAATTCATCAGCTTTTTTAATTCCATCAATTACTGGCCGATTCAATAAAGGCTTACCATTAAAACGTGCCATTTCAACTTTTTTATCAGCTGCAATAATTACGCCAGAAGCTTTTTTGATTTCATCAGCTGTTAATTGATGTTTAACTCCTTCAGAACCATTTGTTTCAACTTTAATATCGACATTCATTGCTTCAGCAGTTTTTTTCAACGATTCTTCTGCCATATAAGTATGAGCTATTCCAGTTGGACAAGCAGTTACTGCAACAATAAAAGGTCGGGTAGTCGAACTTGCTTGCGCAGTTGTTGACTTTTGATTTTCCTTAGCTTCCTTTTGAGCTTGAGCATCAGCAAAAAGTTGTTGAACCTCTTCTGGTGTTTGAGCCTGCTTCAAAGCAGCAACCAATTTTGGATCAATCAGCAAACTCGAAAGTGCTGCCAAAGCTTGTAAATGTGTATTGTTGGCACCTGCTGGGGCAGCAATCATAAAGAATAAATTAACTGGCTGACCGTCAAGCGAGTTGTAGTCAACCCCTTGCTTACTTTTAGCAAATAATACAGCGGCCTTTTTAACTGCTTTGTCCCGTGCGTGCGGCATAGCAATCCCATCACCAATCCCGGTCGTTGATTCTGCTTCACGAGCTAAAATATCTTTTTTATAAAGCTCCTCATCATCAATTACACCAGCCAGATGATATTGATGAACCATTTCATTAATGGCAGCTTCCTTAGTTGAAGCTTTCAAATCCATAATCATGGCATCTTTGATTAATAGATCACGAATATTCATAATTACACTTCCTCATATATCAAATTTGAATAATTAATCAAGTTTAAATTCCTGAATCTTAATTTGCGGTAAAATCTCAGAGATTTTCTTACGATCGGCTAAGTCTTCAGAAAAGGCTGTAGCACTTCCACAAGCTAACCCGTATTTAAAACTTTCCAACGAGTTATGCGTGGCAGCGTAAGTCCCCACAAAACCACCGATCATTGAATCACCTGCCCCAACTGAATTAATGACTTTGCCCTTAGGAGCTGGGCTGTAATATGTCTTGGTGGGGGTTATCAACAGTCCCCCATCACCAGCCATTGAAATCAAAACATGTTTAGCACCTTTTTCAAGCAATTTTTGACCATAAAGGGCAATATCCTTTAAGCCATCAAATTTAACACCAAATAATTCCGCTAATTCATGGTGATTTGGCTTAACGACCAACGGCTGCTCTTTAAGAGTTTTTAGTAAACTTTCTCCGGTAGTATCAATAACAAATTCTGCTTGGTGCGCTTTGATCAGTTCAATTAGTTCAAAATAAAAATCTGAACTCAAGTTAGGAAGTAAGCTTCCTGACAAAATCACCACATCACCGGCATGTAAAACTGAAAACTTATCTTTAAATTTTGCAACCTCTGCGTCAGAAACTTTAGGTCCTTGACCATTGATCTCTGTTTCATTTTGAGCTTTAATTTTTACATTGATCCGCGTATCCGCTGAAATCTCAGTAAAATCTGTTTGCAAGTTTTGTTGTTGTAATCGTCCTTCAACAAACTTACCAGTAAATCCTCCAATAAATCCCCAAGCGGTATTTGGTTGCTCTAATTCCTTCAAAATCCTCGAAACATTGATTCCTTTTCCACCTGGCAACTTTGTATCATAAGCCATTCGGTTTACTTGACCCAAAGTTAATTCTTTTAGCTGCACGATATAATCAGTTGAAGGATTGACTGTTACCGTATAAATCATTGTGTGACCTCCTGAATAGTTGTTTGTCCGCTATATTGAGTAAAAATCTTTGGTGTTAATTGATTTGTAATGATTTTTGCAATTGCTAAATCACCAACCTTCACAAATGAAATCTGACCAAACTTTGAATCATCAACTAAAACAAAGGTTTGATCTCCTTGCTGACTGGCAACCGTTTTGACTGACGCTTCATCTGGATCTGGAGTTGTATATCCATATTTTAGATGGACTCCATTCATCCCTAAAAAAACTTTATTGAAACGATACTTCATTAATGATTTAACCGTTTCAATACCAACAATTGCTTTCGTCTCTTTAGCTCACCACCAATCAAAATCGTTCTGATCCCTTGATCTGCCAATACAGAAGCATGTAAGACTCCATTAGTAACTACTGTCAAATGCATATTAGGTGATAAAAAAGGGATCATTGCTAAAGTTGAAGTTCCAGCATCAAGATAAATAACATCTTCAGACTGAATCAAACCAGCTGCATATTTAGCAATCATCTTTTTTTGCTCGATGTTTTTAGAAACCTTTCTGACCATGTCAGGTTCCTGCTGCAATGAATTTTTTAATTTGGCTCCTCCATGGATTCTAATCAGTACTCCTTGACTTTCCAACCGTTGTAGATCACGGCGTGCTGAGGACTCTGAACAACCAGTCAAATTACAGATATCTTGCAAATTTAAAATGTTTTTTTTCTTCAAAAACGCTAATACCATTTGTTGCCGTTTTTCTGCAAGCACTTACAAAACCTCCTAAATTATCTTAGCATGGCAATCCGTAAAAATCAATCAAATTCTTCCATAAATATTCAATTACTTTTAAATATTTGACTGACTTTGATTGGAACCAAGTCTAATATTCAATAAATAACTACCCAAGCTAATCATCCAAAAGCAGTTTAACGCTATATTATTTCAAAATCAATCAAAAAGGTGACAAAAACTGTCAAAGAATCATGACAGTTTTTGTCACCTTTTAAAATTATTAGCTAATTTTTAAAACTATGAATAGGTGCTGGGATAGAACCCCCGCGATTAATCAAGTTTTTTGATGAAGCTGAATTAACTGCCATTACAGGAGCATAACCCATCAAGCCACCAAACTCAACCATTTCACCAACCTTTTTACCTTTGACCGGTAAAACTCGAACCGCCGTTGTCTTATTGTTGATCATTCCAATTGCTGCTTCATCAGCAATCATTGCAGAAATTGTTTCAGCTGGCGTATCACCTGGTATCGGGATCATATCCAGTCCAACCGAGCAAACGGCTGTCATTGCTTCTAATTTTTCAATATTAAGCGATCCAGCCTGGACACCTGCGATCATTTCTGCATCTTCAGATACTGGAATAAATGCTCCCGATAAACCACCAACTCGACTGCAAGCCATAATGCCGCCCTTTTTAACTGCGTCATTCAATAAAGCCAAAGCGGCAGTGGTACCATGAGTACCAACTTTTCCGACACCAATTTCTTCCAAAATCTGAGCAACTGAATCACCTACGGCTGGCGTTGGTGCTAATGATAAATCAACGATTCCAAAGGGGACCTGCAGTCTTTCAGACGCAATCGATCCAACTAATTGTCCCATTCGAGTAACCTTGAAAGCCGTTTTCTTGATTGTTTCAGCAACAACATCTAGTGGCTGACCTTTAACTTTTTCAAGTGCATGTTTAACAACGCCTGGTCCGCTAACACCAACGTTAATAATTGTATCGCCTTCACCGACACCATGAAAAGCTCCAGCCATAAAAGGATTATCTTCAACTGCATTGCAAAAAACAACCAATTTAGTGTTTGCAACTACTGATCTTTCTGCAGCCTGCTTGATGATTTTCCCCATGTCCGCAACAGCATCCATATTGATTCCACTTCGAGTAGAACCAACATTGACCGAACAACAAACAAGATCTGTTTCAGCTAAAACCCGCGGCAGCGATTTAATCAACTTAAGATCACCAGTTTGGTAGCCTTTTTGAACTAATGCTGAAAAACCACCAATAAAATTGACTCCGACTGCTTTAGCCGCTTTATCCAAAGCTTGCGCATATTTGAAATAGTCTTCATCATTTGAAGCTGCTGCAATTAAAGAAATCGGAGTAACCGAGATTCTTTTATTAATGATTGGAATCCCATATTCAGCTTCAATTTGCTGTCCAACTTTAACTAAATTAGCAGCTTTCGTAGTAATTTTTTGATAGATTTTCTGACACGCTCGATCACTATCACTATCAATACAATCAAGCAGCGAAATACCCATTGTGATCGTACGCACATCAAGATTTTCATCCGCAATCATATGGATCGTTTCGATAATTTTATTTGTTTCCATTTAGCCTACTCCTCTTACAATTGATGCATCGCCTGATAAATCTCCGCCCGCCGAATTTTAATTTCAACACCGAGCTTTTGCCCTAAATCATTTAAACCTGCTGTTAAAACTGAAAAATCAAGCTCCTCGTCTTTGATTTCGACCATCATCATCATTGTAAAGTACCCATCCATAATGGTTTGCGAAACATCCAGAATATTAATGCTTTTTGCTGCTAAGAACTGACTGACTCCTGCAATAATTCCCACCTGATCTTTGCCAATCGTTGTCAAGATTGCTTTCAATCCAGACACCTCCATTATCCTAATTTAAAATTAAGTATAGCCTTTTACGAATTATTTCGCAATTGAGCCTTAAAAATTTAAAGAAGCCAAGATGTTGATTAATCCCTCACAGTATCAATACTTTTCCTGCAACAGTTGTTTCTGCAAAGATAAATAATAGTGAATTATTTAATCAATAATTTAAAAATAGTTCGTTTTATTTTTCAGTTACTTGAATTATGGCTTAAATATCATTACCATAAATTAAGTATCACAAAATTGCTAGAGAGTAGGTTCTATTATGTCATTTCAAATGAGTCATAAAAAAAGAACAATCGTTACAGCTGTCTTATTGATTGCCTCTTTTTTAGCTTTAACAAGTCAAACCATGATGGTAACTGCACTCCCCGTCATTCAGCATGATCTCCAAGTTCCTTTGACGCAAGTTCAGTGGTTAACGACTGGCTATATTTTAATTATTGGAATAGTTACTCCGCTTTCTTCCAATTTGTATGAGAAATTTTCCAACCGTTCTTTGTTTTTAGCAACAACCGGTTTATTTATTATGGGCACGTTTTTAGGCTGTATTGCAAATTCTTTTTTGTCTTTATTATTGGCGCGTTTGCTGCAAGCAGTCGCCGGCGGTATTTTAATGTCCTTTCAAATGACTGCTTTGGTCATCATTTTTCCACCAGAAAAAAGAGGCACCATTTTGGGAATGTCCGGTTTAGTTGTTGCTTCCGGACCTGCACTTGGACCAACTATTTCTGGATTGATTCTCAATTTCTTTTCGTGGCATTACTTATTTATTCTGTTTCTTCCATTGTTCATTATTCTATGGATCATTGGTCTAGTAACTTTTCCAAACTTTTCTCAGCCACAGCCAATTAAAATTGATTTGCCTTCGGTTTTTTTATCTTTAGTTGGTTCCGGATTAGCCTTATCAAGTTTAACAACTTTCAAACAAAGTCCGGTTGGTGGTTGGTGTTCTTTAATCGTTGGATCAATCCTTGTTTATGTTTTTTGTCGTCGTCAATTAAAATTAAAACAACCGTTATTAAAAATTCGAATCGTTAAATTACGTTCCTTTTCACTTATGACTTTAATTGGCATGTTAGCTTTTATGGTTTTAATCGGAACAGAACAAATTTTGCCAATTTTTGTTGAAAATGTAAAAGGCCTAACCAGCATGCAAGCTGGTTTGATCTTATTGCCAGGAGCATTTGCAAATGCTTTATTTGCTGCTTGGGCTGGACGTTACTATGATACACATGGCCCTAAAAAACTAATTTTTAGTGGTGCCCTGTTGATGATCATAGGTGCTTTGCCACTAGCGTTGATGACCAAACAAACCCCTACTTGGATAATTGTTGTCGCCTACATGTTCCGGATGATTGGCAATTCCTGTGTCTTTTCTCCAGCAATGTCCGAGGCCTTTATTAAGGTTGCTCCCTTGGATATTAGTCATGCAACTGCCTTAAACAACACTTTGCGCCAAGTGGCTGGTTCAATTTCAACAACAATAATGGTCGTTATTGCTGATCTGCCAACTTCATTGACGCGCGGTATTCATTGGTCAATTATGTTTACTTTCTTTTTAATTTTGACTTTAATTGCTGTTTTCCAAATTTATTTAACTCATCAACCAAAGATCAACAAAAATAGTTTGAACTAATGCTTGTAAAATAGTTAACTCTAATTCTTTTAACAGTTCAAACTAAAATAAACTATTTGCCAATGCCGCTATTACCAACCGAACTGACTTGTAGTTATTAAGTTAATTGCCAAAACTTTTTGCATGTTTTAGTCATTTTACTTGCACCAGTTCTAATGATTGCTTAGCTTAACTAGTAATCAAAATTCCCAGTTAGAATCTTGATTTAATCATAAAAAAACAGCCATTGATTTGGCTGCTTTTTTATGAATTTAAACTAACTATTCTTTAACTTCCTGGTGATCGTAAACAAAACGAATTTCAGGAAATTCACGGTCACCATCTTTACCCTTTAAGAAGTCAAGTGCTTCTTGGCGAATCTTCGGCAAATTGATTTCTTGAGCTTTAGCTGCAAAGATACATCCGCAATAGCATTGTCGATAAAGGTTGTATTCGTGACTCATTTCAATCGATCGGTGATAACCATTATTTTTTTTGAAATCACTCGGTAAGTACTTAGTCGTATAAAAGTTTTGAACATCAATGCCAACACGATTGATCACTTGAGAATTCTTGTGCGGGCTGATCGTTAAAGTACTACCAAAGTAATCAAATCCAAGTTCAACCGCCTTAGCAGCCACTAAATCAAGCCGGTAGGTAAAACAAGCTCGGCAACGCTGGCCTCCCTCTGGTTCCCTTTCCAGGCCACGAACATTTTCAAAATACTCCTGTGGTCGATAAGGTGCAGCAATAAATTGAACATGATTGGTGGTCTTTCGATTAAAATCATGAATAAATTTCTGCTGAACATATTTACGTCGCTGATATTCAGCTCGCGGATGGATATTTGAATTTGCATAATAAATTGTTACTTCGGCATACTTTGTTAGGCATTCCAATGTATAGGTGCTACACGGAGCACAACAACTATGTAATAAAATATTTGGTCGTTGCCCGTTCAACTGCCAATTTCGAATCATTTTCTGCATAATTCGATCATAATTTATTTTTTGATTAGGATTCATTTTATCCAAAATTTGGTGTAAATCAATCATCCAATTACCCTTCATTTCAAAATTATACTTTAAGTATATACCCGCTCAATCAACTTAACAATCTGTGATAACTTTTTCAAACAATTTCTGCGCTAAAAGCTGTCCACCAGCTTTATTTACATGCAAATGATCTCCCAAATCATATTCAGGTACCAAATGTTGCTGCTGAGCAATTGCGGTCTTTGAAGCTTGAAAAATCCAATTAAATTGGTCCAACTGTCGATTAAGTAAAATTCGCTGCTGCTGAGACCACTGATCTGCTGGATGTTTTTTTTGACCATGACTAAGTTTAAATGGTAAGAGATCACTAAAAATCAGCTGACTCCCTGCTTGCCTAAGATCATACTCAAAGCTTGTCACCCGTTCCACAAAACTTTTTGCATCAAATTGAGTTTGTCGAGCTGCCAAGCTGATCAACGGCAATAGTAAATCATTGATTCCAGCAAAACAAACTACATATTTAGGTTTTACTTTTTTAAGTCGTTTCGGCAATCGAGTAATTAAAGCCTCACCAAAAGTTTGAAAAATTGCTTCATCTTGAGGAGCATTTTGTAAAAATCGGTTGCCTGCAATTCCGGAATTCAAAACAAGGTAGCGACCAGGATACCGCGCTTGCAGTAGATAATCCAAACTAGCTGAAATCAGACCCATTTCTGCCAATGAATCTCCCGTAAATTCAATCACTTTTGGTAGTGCTGCGGTCCATAAATCTACTTCTTGTAAGCAAAACCAGCCATGACGAGCGGTCAAGGTTTGATTTAGTCTAGGATAGCGATCATATTGCCGGATGAAAGCAGCATTTGTCAAGCTTGAATCATAAGTACTTAAAAAGTCACAATACTGTTGCGGCTGGCTGACAGTCAACCTAAAAAACAATTTACAACCGATTGTAACTTTAATATGACAATCATCACTAATGATTTGTTGGCCAACTGGGATTGTGAAAATCTTTAACCCTTGAAAAGCAAGCTGTTGTTTCACGTGGAACATTGGATCCAAGGCTACTTCAACTTTTTCAAAAATCAGTGGTTCTTGTCCAAATTGATTAGTTAAAACAACGCGAATCTTCTCACCGCTAAGATTACAATTAATTTGAATTATTTCCGTCAATGCTTTAGCTTTGACTGGTAGTGATGAAAAGTTCACATTTTGATGATACCAAATTGGCTGCCAGTTCATTTAAAAATTCCTTTCACAATTGAGAAATCAAAATAAAAGTACTGACCAGTTGATGATCAATACTTTTATTTGCTAATCAACTAACAATTTAATTATTTCTTTGCGCGGGATTCCTTTAAAATACTGGTCTAAATCAACCTGCGAAAGCTTTTGATCAATTGGTGCTGCTTGATAGATTAAACCTTGCAGTTGCTTTTCTAAATCAGCAACATTAGCTGTTCCAAAGAAATCACCATAAAATTTAATTTGTTTAATTTTTCCTTGTTTAACCAACAAACGAGCATCGATCGTGCCGTTAGTAAAATGTTTCCGTTTTTGAACCGTATATTCAGGAGACTGTCCGTAGACCCAATCCCAATTGTTATAATATTTTTGCTGCAGCAATTCAATTTGTTCCTGATCTGCTGGCGTTAACTGGTACTCAAACTCTCGAGCAGCTTTCATCTCTGAAACTCCCAGCAATCTCATAATCAATTGATCTCGAAACTCTTCAGTTGTTATTTGCTGATATCTTGGTGCAAGATAAGGTCGTAAATTTGTTACTCGACTACGAACTGATTTGATTCCTTTGGACTTAATTTTATCTTCTGGCACATGTAAAGCTTTTGCCACTTCAGAAGTATCAACATCCAGCATTAAAGTCCCGTGAGAAAAAGTTTTCCCATTTCTGGTATACATCGCGTTACCAGAGAATTTTTTCCCATCAACAACGATATCATTCCTACCGGTCACTTGAGCTCCAGTTACTCCCATTTCATGCAAAGCTTTAACAATTGGAGCAACCATCGTTTTAAAATCACCAAAACGCTGTTCTTGAGCAGAAACAATAAAACTAAAACACAGATTACCTAAATCTTGATACATTGCACCTCCCCCAGATAAACGGCGGGTCACAGTTACTTGATGTTCTCGGCAATATTTTTGATCGATTTCTTCAACTGTATTTTGATTACGACCAACGATTACGCATGGCTTTTCGATATAAAACAAAACCATTGGCAATTCAATTTGATCGCTATTCATTAAATATTGTTCCGTTGCTAAATTGCGGCGGATATCAAAACTCTTCATTGCTAAATATTGCATCTATACTACTTCCCTTACACCTTTTTAAATATTAGTTGGCAACCCGACTCCAACATCAGCTGCATCCAAAACTGCTTCACTAATGCTTGGATGTGGATGAATCGTCAAAGCTAAATCATCAATTGTTGCCCCGGTTTCAATTGCTAGGGTCAACTCAGAAATTAAATCACTAACATGGGGGCCAACCATTTGAGCTCCTAATAACTCTCGACTAGACTTCTCAAAAATTAAGCGGACAAATCCAGTTGCACTATCCATCGAAATTGCTCGTCCATTAGCTGCAAAAGGAAACTGAGCTTTAGCAGCATCCAAGTCACGTTCCTTGGCCTCTTTTAAAGTTAAACCAGTTGTTGCAATTGCACTATCAGTATAACAAACCGCCGGCATTGCCCGATAATCAATCACTGCCTTTGACCCCGAAATTGCTTCAGCTGCAATTTTACCTTCATAACTTGCTTTGTGAGCTAAAGCTGGACCAGGTACAATATCACCAATTGCAAAAATATTTGGTACTGTTGTGCGACTTTGAGCATCAACCTTAATTAAACCTCTTTGATCTATTTGAATGCCAACATGTTCTAAACCCATTTCATGCGTATTTGGCTTACGACCAACACAAACTACACAGTAATCAGCTGCAATTTTCTTTTCTTCACCAGCTACTTCAAACGTAACTGTAACTTGTTGATCATTTTGTTCGGCCTTTTTTGCCATTGCTTTCGTATAAATATCAACCTTCTGCTGACTAAAATGATGTTCGATTACTGAAACTAAATCTGGCTCGTAATTAGCTAAAATTCGATCACTGCCTTCTAAAATTGAAACATGTGCTCCCAAGTTAGCGTAGGCTGAAGCCAGTTCACAACCAATATAGCCACCTCCAACCACAACCAAATTTTTAGGAACTGCTTGCAAATCAAGTGCCCCAGTTGAGTCTATAACTCTACCTAAAAATTTAAAGTTAGGAATTTCAATTGGACGACTTCCAGTTGCCAAAATCAAATTCTTAAAAGTATAAGTTTGAGCTGAATCCTTCTTAATAACTCTTAAAGAATGAGCATTTTTTAAAAAGGCACTGCCCCAAATTACATCAATTTTATGCTTTTTAAAAAGACTGGCAACTCCGCCTGTTAATTTATCAACCACACTTTTTTTCCAAGTTTGTGTTTGTTTAAAATCTAAAGTGGCTGCAGTTACTCTTAATCCCATTTTGGTGGAATTCATCGCGCGCTGATAACGATGAGCCGCTTCAATCAAGGCCTTTGAAGGAATACAACCAACGTTTAGGCACACCCCCCCAATAAACTCGCGTTCAATTACTGTTACCTTTTGACCTTTTTCAGCTGCTCGGATTGCTGCGACATAACCACCTGGGCCAGCGCCAACGACGACAGTATCTAGATCAATCGCAAAATCACCAACTACCATTGTTTTTCACCCTTCCATCAATAAAAGTTCTGGATCCTCCAACAACTCTTTTAAACGATTCAATGCACGTTGAGCAGTGGCTCCATCAATCACTCGATGATCAAATGATAATGATAATTTCATCACATAAGCAATTTGCAGCTGATCCTCAACAACCATTGGTGCTTTGATGATTCGTCCTAAGCCTAAAATTGCCACTTCTGGCCAATTGATGACTGGAGTAAAGAAACCTCCGCCAATTGAACCAATATTGGTGATTGACATTCCCGTATATTTCATATCTCTACTAATTAATTTTCCAGCTTTCGCCTTTTGAGTATTTTCAGATATTTCCCGGGCAATATCAAATAAGCTCAACTGATCGGCATGTTTAACGTTAGGAACAAATAAGCCATGATCGGTATCCGTAGCAATACCAATATTAATGTAGTCGTTGTAAATGATCTCTTGATTTTCTAGATCCACTTGCGAATTCAAGATCGGAAATTCCTTCATAACTAATGCTAGTGCCTTAACAACATAAGCCAAGAAGGTCAGGTGAACTTCCCGTTTAGCAGCCAATTCTTTGTATTTCTTTCGATGTTTCCATAATTGATCAACCACTGCTTCATCAAAGACGGTAACATGTGGAATGTTCTGCTTGCTGCGAATCATTGCCTTAGCAGTTGCCTTGCGAATTGATGACATCTTTTCTCGCGTTTGCGGCCATAAAGCATCCGCCGGAGTTGAACTAGCAGGCGCAAATGCCGATTCGGTCTTTTCATCAATTGCGGTTGTCTTATTTCCTTTTCCTTGCAAGAACTGATCAACATCAGCTTTAACAACGTGACCATGACTGCCTGTGCCCTTAACTTTTGTCAGATCAACATTATTTTGCCGAGCGTATGTCCGAACAGCTGGCATAGCTAAAACCGGCAGGCTCGTATTGGGAGCTCCAACGTTGACTTTACCTGACTGTGGTTGAACTGGCTCTTTGGCGACCACTGTTTCCAACTTAACTCCTGTGGGTGATGATGGTGTTTGAGCTTTAGGTTCCGACTTTTCAGCTGTTGCCGAGTTTTCTTGCTCAGATTCAAACTCAACTAGAACTTGCCCCACTGTCGCTGTTTGACCTTCAGCTACTAAAATTTGTTTTACTGTTCCTGTTACCGGAGAAGGAATTTCTTCGACTGATTTATCATTTTCAATTTCAAGCAGATCATCATCTTCCTTTAATTGATCGCCAGGTTTTACATACCATTTGGCAACTGTTCCTTCTGACATTCCCTCGCCAATATCAGGTAATTTAAATTGATAAATGCCCATTTATTTTGCCTCCTAAATTAATATGTCAAAATCTCTTTAGCCTTGGTAACAATCTGCTCTTGATTTGGCAACCAATCTTCTTCAGCATCACTAAACGGATAAGGAGTATTAGGTGCGGCAACTTGCCCAACTGGTGCACTTAAATATAGAATTCCTTTTTCAGCAATTAAAGATGCGACTTGGGCTGCAACACCAGCTTGCCTTTGTGCTTCTTGGACAATAACTACTCGACTAGTTTTTTTAATTGAAGTTAGAATCGTTGTTTCATCAAGTGGTGAAATTGTTCTTAAATCGACCACTTCAGCTTTGATGCCTTCCTTAGCTAATTCCTCACTTGCCTTTAAACATTCTTGAACCATATAACCATATGAGATCAAAGTTAAATCACTGCCTTCTTTAGCAACTGCTGCCTGATCTAAAGGAACCGTATAAGCTTGTTCTGGGACTTCCTGTTTAATTGAACGATAAAGTTTCATATGTTCCAGAAAGAAAACTGGATCATCAGAACGAATCGCGGAAATTAAAAGCCCTTTAGCATCATAAGGATTGCTTGGCACAACGACTCGTAAACCCGGTATCTGAGCAATCAGACCTTCTAAGCTATCAGCATGCAACTCGGGAGTGTGAACACCACCACCAAAAGGAGCACGAATCGTGATTGGCATCTTCCGTGTTCCGCCTAATCTGAATCTGATTCGTGAAAGCTGACCAGCTATTTCATCCATCGCTTCAAACAAAAAGCCAAAAAATTGAATTTCTGGAACTGGTCGAAATCCCTTTAATGCTAAACCAGTTGATAAGCCAATGATCCCTGATTCGGCTAATGGAGTATCAAAAACTCGCTGCTCACCGTACTTTGCTTGCAAATCCTCAGTCGCTCGGAAAACACCACCATTTTTACCAATATCTTCACCAAAGATCAAAACTCGGTCGTCATGTGATAATTCTTCATCTAGTGCATCAGTTATTGCTTTGATCATCGTTTTTTGACTCATTTTAGCGTGCCCTCCTTTTCTTCATATTCTGCCACGGCTGATTGTAAACTGTTTGGCAGATCAACAAACGTATTCTTTAAATACTCACTAATTTTTTGTTTGGGTAATTTCTCTACCTGATCAATTGCCTCATTAATTTCCGTTTTAGCAGCTGTTACCCATTGATCCTCTTGAGCTTGACTCCAAAGTCCTTTTGCAGTCAAGTACTTGCGCATTCTAATCAATGGATCCTTATGATGCCAAGGTTCATCACTTTTCTTGGTCCGATAACGCTTAGGATCATCGCCTGAAAGTGTATGCGGTCCATAACGATAGGTCAGTGTTTCAATTAAAACTGGTCCCTTACCAGCGGTTACATATTCACGCGCTTCTTTCATTGTTTCATAAACCGCTAGTGCATCCATTCCGTCCACTTGGATGCCAGGAATACCTGCAGCGACAGCTTTTTGCGCCAATGTTTTAGCGGCAGTTTGTTTGTTACGCGGCACTGAAATCGCGAAACCATTATTCTGAACAACAAAAATTGCAGGTGCTTTAAAGGCTCCAGCAAAGTTGATTCCTTCATAAAAGTCACCTTGAGAAGTACCACCATCACCAGTGTATGTGAAGGCAACTTGGTCTTCACCTTTTAATTTGATACCTAACGCCACACCTGCAGCTTGAACATATTGAGCACCAATAATAATTTGTGGGGGTAGCGCTGGAAAATCTTGCGGATATTTATTGCCTTCAACGTGACCAATCGACCAGAGAAAAGCTTTGTAAAGTGGCAGGCCATGTAAAACTAACTGTGGAACATCACGATAGGCTGGTAATAAAAAATCAGTCTTTTTCATTGCAAAATTTGAAGCTATCTGACTAGCTTCTTCACCAGCTGTTGGCGCATAGAAGCCCAACCGTCCTTGACGATTTAGCTTAGTGGATCTATCATCCAGTGTGCGTGACCAGATCATTTGATGAAAAAGCTCTTGCAGTTCTTCATCAGTTAAAATATCATCAAAACCTTCCTGAAGTAACTTACCATCTGTATCTAGCAGCCTAATTGTTTTAAACTCAGCAGCTTGCTGCTCTACCGTTGAAAAATCAATCAGTTTTTGAGACATTAGTCTAACCTCCTTAAATTTTAAAAATTCCAACTACTTTGATTATACCGAAAAAATCTTTAGCATCTATTAAAATGCTATTTTATTGAGTTTCATAAACCGCTTACATTACTATTTTAAAGCAATTTTATTTGATTTTAAACATCGTGATTTTTTGAACATTTAATTTTTCATATTATACTTGATTATGATTTGTTAAAAAGACTTTTTTAATAAAAAAAAGTCTTTTTTGTGAATAAAAAAACAAAACTACTTTAATATATTTTTTTCATTAAAGTAATTTTGCCTAAAATTTAATTAACTTTAGCAATTCTTCCCTGTTCAATATAAACAGCTAAAATAGCCATATCAGCTGGATTAACTCCGCTAATGCGACTAGCCTGAGCTAAAGTTTCCGGTTGAATTTTCTTTAGTTTCTGCCGTGCTTCAGTAGCTAAACCATCAATCGCATCATAGTCGATTTTAGTTGGAATTTTTTTAGCTTCCATTTTCTTAAGCCGATCAATTTTTTGATAAGCCTTTTTAATGTAGCCAGCATATTTAAATTGAATTTCAACTTGCTCAATTACTCGTTGGTCAAGTGGCTGCGCTGGCGCAGGAATAAATTTTTGCAAATCTTGATAGCTTACCTCTGGCCGCCGCAAAAATTCACTTGCCAAAACTCCATCTTTTAATGGAGTTGATCCATGCTGACTTAAGAATTCATTGACTTGCTGATTCGGTTTAAGTCGAATTGTCTGTAATCGCTGTTTTTCAGCTTCAATAGCCTGTTTTTTCTTTAAAAACTTTTGGTAACGCTCTTCCGAAATCAAACCAATCCGATGACCAATCTCTATCAAACGTAAATCAGCATTGTCATGCCGCAAAATCAAACGATACTCGGCACGTGATGTCAATAAACGATATGGCTCATTTGTTCCTTTAGTTACCAAATCGTCAACCATTACTCCTATATAAGCATCACTGCGCTTTAAAACCAGCTCTTTTTTTCCTAAAGCATGCAAGCCAGCATTGATGCCAGCTAATACGCCTTGACCCGCGGCCTCTTCATATCCTGATGTGCCATTTGTCTGACCAGCTGTATATAAGCCTTTGACTAACTTAGTTTCTAAAGTTGGTCTTAATTGGTATGGTGAAACAATATCATATTCAATTGCATAACCTGGACGCATTAACTTAGCTTGCTCCAAACCCTTTACTGAATGGGCAATCCTGAGTTGAATTTCTTCTGGCATTGATGTTGATAAACCATCCAGATAGTATTCAGCCGTCTGTCTTCCTTCTGGTTCAATGAAAATCTGGTGTCGCGGTTTATCAGCAAACCGAACAACCTTATCTTCTATTGACGGACAATACCGAGGCCCGACACCCTTAATGATTCCGGAAAACATTGGTGCACGGTCTAAATTATCACGAATAATTTGATGTGTCTTTTCATTGGTATAAGTCAGCCAACAAGACAATTGATTTTTAGGTGGAATGTAGTCTTCATCTTTACTTTCAAAACTAAAATGGTTAGGCTCTTGATCACCAGGTTGTTCTTCAGTTTCAGCATAATTGATCGTTTGTCCATTAACGCGCGGTGGAGTACCAGTTTTGAAGCGTTTCAGTTCAAAGCCTAGTTTTTCCAGATTGCCAGATAATTTTTTAGCTGGTTGGGTATTATTTGGACCTGATGAATAGGTTAATTCACCAATAATAATTTTACCCCGAGCGGCTGTTCCTGTAGTTAGAACTACACTTTTAGCACCATAGTGTGCACCGGTGTTAGTAATCACACCTTTAATTACGCCGTCTTCAACCATTAAATCATCAACAATTGCTTGCCGTAAAGTCAAATGCGGCTGTTTTTCTAAAGTATGCTTCATTTCAATTGAGTACATTCGTTTGTCAGCCTGAGCTCGCAATGCCCTGACAGCTGGACCTTTACCCGTATTCAACATTCGCATTTGAACATATGTCTTATCAATGTTACGGCCCATTTCACCACCAAGTGCGTCAACCTCACGCACAACGATTCCTTTGGCCGGACCGCCAATCGACGGGTTACATGGCATAAAGGCCGTCATTTCTAAATTGATTGTGATCAGCAATGTTTCATTGCCCATCCGCGCTGCTGCTAGTGCAGCCTCACAACCAGCATGTCCAGCTCCAACTACGATCACATCATAATTCTGTCCTTGATATTGCTTGACTTCCATTTTGATCTCCTATTTTATAATTATTACTTTCCTAGACAAAATTGGCTGAATAACTGATCTAATAGCTCATCCTGATAGCTATCACCAGTAATTTCTCCTAATAGCTCCCAACAAGTCGTCATATCAGTTTGAACTAAATCAACTGGCATTCCCGCAGCTAATCCTTGTAATACATCATTCAAAGCTTGTTTAGCTTGTTGCAAAAGTGCAATGTGACGAGCATTAGTGACTAAAACTGTGGTTTGACTATTTTCAATCCCTGCAAAAAACAAATTTGCGATCGCTTTTTCCAATTGATCAAGGCCTTGGTTTTTCAAAACCGAAGCTTGCAAAACAGTTGTTTGTTCACCAACTAGTTCTTTTAAAGTTGTTTCCGGCAACTGTTGCGGCAAATCAGCTTTATTTACAATAATCAAACGTTTTTTATCAGCTGTCAGTGCTAGCAGCTGCCGATCCTCAGTTGTCAGTACTTGGCTGCCATCTAAAATCACCATTACCAAATCTGCTTGGTCGATTGCTTTCTTAGAACGCTGAACACCTATCTTTTCAACTTTATCTTCGGTTTGACGAATTCCAGCCGTATCGATCAGCTTAAGTGGAACACCATTAACATTGGCATATTCTTCGATTACATCACGTGTTGTGCCTGCCACATCAGTTACAATTGCTTTTTCTTCATGTAATAAGTGGTTCAATAAGCTTGATTTACCAACATTAGGCCGACCAACAATCGCTGTTGACAACCCCTCTCTTAAAACCTTCCCTTGTTTAGCGGTTGCTAAAAGCTGCGTGATTCGCGCCCGTAAATCAGTTGCTTTTTCTTGTAATAATTTTGCAGTCATCACTTCAGCATCATCATACTCAGGATAATCAATATTGACCTCAACTTGAGCTAGCACATTTAAAATATCCTGTCGAAAATGTTTGATCAAATGCCCCAAGCTTCCATCTAATTGGTTTAAAGCAACCTTCATTGACCGATCAGTTTTAGCGCGAATTAAATCCATCACTGCTTCAGCCTGCGATAAATCAATTCTGCCATGTAAAAAAGCCCGTTTAGTAAATTCGCCAGGCTCAGCTAGTCGTGCTCCATTACTAAGTACTAACTGCAAAATCTGATTGGTTGCAACGATTCCACCATGACAATTGATCTCTACTATATCCTCTCGCGTAAAAGTCTTAGGAGCTCGCATAACCGAAACCATTACTTCATCGATTTCCTGCGTATTTTCAGGATCAACAATATGTCCGTAATTAATCGTATGACTTGGAACCTTGGTTAAATTCTTTCCTTTAAAAATCTTTTGCGCGATTGTAACCGCTGTTTGACCACTAAGCCGCACAATTGAAATTGCTCCTTCGCCAGGAGGTGTTGAAATTGCAGCAATCGTATCAAATTCTGTAACCTCATTCATTTATAAAACCCCCTATAAAATTATTTTATTTAGTTTTAGACAAGAAAAAAAGCGCTAGTCCACGGAATAAATAATTAATCGCGTGGATAAAGCACTTTGACTACTTTATCAATTAAGATAAGAATGATTGACTCTAATATACTTGCAAATTTCTAAAATGTCAAACTCCAGCAATCTAAACCCAATTTTGCTTTCTATCCTTTTAAAAATTGTTTGATCTTGGCAGTTTGTCTAGTTCTAATTTTCGCCCAAAGGATTGCACTTTAAACACACACTGTTTTCAAAGTTTTTTCAATTAAATTTATGAAAAAATAAAAATTTCATTAAAAAAACCTTGCAATTTTAATTTTTGCCATTATAATAATGAGTATCAAGTAAAAGTTGAGTCTAATTTGAAGGGAGTCGAATAGCATGTTGCGAAGTTGTCAACCTAATTTCAACACAATCGTAGTTGAATACCTAGTGAGCCTAGTCATTATTAGCACGCGCGATGTGCTATTCAATGTCTCGGCTAGTTAGTATGTAATTGAGATTTGAATCCATCGCGCTTAAGAAATTAATTTAAGGCGATGGAATTTTTTTATTATATGCATCCATCGTTTTATTTAAAAATGATGGGTGCTTTTTTATTACATTTCAATTGCCATCAACTTTTAATTTAAAGGGGGAATAATTCTTCATTTCTTATTTTTTATACAGCTTCAACGTATCATAATTTTAACTACTACTACATCATATTTTAAAACAATTACAAAAGGAGTTCTTTCTATGGAAAATACTACTCAATCTGACCACAATGTAACTGTTAAAGAATACGCCTATCGAGTATGCGCGGCCATTGCGAATGCTATTCTGGTTACTTTGGGGATTGGCTTGCTGATCCAAACTCTAGCTTCATTTATTCACTGGAATGCACTTTATCAAGTTGGGATTATGGCTAATGATTTGCTAGCTCCAGCTTTAGGCGTTGCAATTGCTTCACAGCTTAACACTAATTCATTAGTTATTTTTAGTGCCATGATTTCATCAACTGTTGGAGCGAATGCTGTTCATTTTACTAATGCTGCCGTTAACGGAACTACTGCAACTGGTTCAACTCTTGCTCAAGCTGCTGGCAGTGCGGTGATTTCAACCGGTCAGCCAGTAAGTGCTGTTTTAGCTGGCCTAATTGCGGCTTTAGTTGGTAAATACTTAACTGGTAAGACACCTCTAGATATGATGCTGGTACCTTTAGCTGCCACTTTGATCGGTGGTATCTGTGGCTTAGGCTTAGCTGCTGTTACAACACCATTATTGTTAAAAGTGAGTGCTTTGATTGCTAAAAGTATGCAAGTTAATCCATTTGTGGGTTCAATCGCTGTTTCATTGGTCTGGGCCTTGTTCTTAATGACACCAGCTTCATCAGCTGCCTTAGCAATTGCTTTAACACTTGATCCAATCTCTTCAGCAGCAGCTTTGATTGGAACAACTTCACAATTCGTAGCTTTCACAGCAATGTCATTTCGTCAAAATAACCTAGGGGCTAATATTGCTCAAGGTGTAATGACTCCTAAAGTTCAATTTCCAAACTTGCTAGTCAATCCATTATTGTTAGTTCCTTCATTGTTGTCAGCGATTATCTGTGCTCCAGTTGCCATTATTTTGTTTGGTTTTCGTTCAACTTATAAATTAGCTGGCTTAGGATTGAACTCATTTATTGCACCATTAGCATATGCTGCTCAAGGATGGGGATCATTTGCAGTTTATATGTTTACTGGTGTGGTTTTGCCAGCTGCCATTTCATTAGTCACTTATGGCATGATGAAAAAAGCTGGTTTGATCAAAGACAACCAACTGCATTTGGAAATTGTTTAGTGAGCATTTAATTTTATTTCATAGGGGAAATAAAATTTATTTAATATCAGATAATTGAATGACTTTGAAATTTTTTAATATCAGATGAACAAATTAAGGAGACGGATTATTCATGGGAAGAAAATATGCTGTTCTAGGTGTTGGCCATGTTGGTTCAACTGTTGCCTTCGCTCTAGTAACTAAAGGTGATGCGGACGAACTAGTACTAATCGATAAGGATGAAAAAAAGGCTCGAGCAGAACAGCTCGATTTGCAAGATGCAACAGCTCGGCTAGAAACCCGACCAAAAATTAAGATTCAAGATTACAACGAACTAGCAGATACTGACATTTTATTTGTAACTGCCGGTAATATTTTAGCTTTGAAAAATCAAACTGGAAATAATCGTTGGGCTGAATTTAATGATACTCGTGAAATCGTTAAAGATATTGCTCCAAAAATCAAAGCTAGTGGATTTCACGGCGTACTAATTGATACAATGAATCCCTGTGATGCGATTGCTCAATACCTGCAAAAAGAAATTGGCTTGCCGCAATCACAAGTAATGGCAACCGGAACCTTCTTAGATACCGCTAGAATGCAGCGAGTTGTCGCTGAACAATTTGACGTTGATCCCAAGAATATAAGTGGTTATGTTTTTGGTGAACATGGCAATTCACAATTTATTGCTTGGTCAACAGTTAAAGTCAACGGTTTAGATTTGCTACCGCTTGCTAAA
Source organism: Liquorilactobacillus sicerae (assembly GCF_029916425.1). Classification (GTDB taxonomy): domain Bacteria; phylum Bacillota; class Bacilli; order Lactobacillales; family Lactobacillaceae; genus Liquorilactobacillus; species Liquorilactobacillus sicerae. Next base: position 52,335 of record NZ_JAHAVQ010000008.1, read on the forward strand.
AAGAAAAACCTGCCATTATCGGAACTAGAAGAACATGTTAAAGCTGGAGGCTGGGATGTATACGCTGGTAAAGGCTATACCAGTTATGCAATTGCCACTTGTGCGATCAAACTCAGTCGAGCTGTTCTAGATGATGCTCATCTAATGTGTCCTTGTTCTTATTATAATCAGAAGTACGATTCATACATTGGTCAACCGGCAATTATCGGAAAAAATGGGGTCGAGGAAGTCATTGACGTTCCACTGACCGCTGAAGAAGAAGCAAAATTAGCAAATTCAGCTTCCACAATCAAAGAAAAATTCGCTACTTTGTAATTATCTGTGTGGGCATTTTCATTTATAAAATAGCGAATCCAGTCAAAAGGAACAGGTTCAGACGAAATTGTCTGAACCTGTTCCTTTTGACTTTTATTCAACTAATGTCAAATAGTTTTTATTTTGTTACTTTGACCCAGCGTTGATAATGGCTTAAACTAAGCAACTCAGGCAATGTTAAACGAGCTGCATGAAACTGATCTCCGGCCGCTGGAAAAACTTCAGGATCATTTTCCAAACTCTGATCAATATAAACATCTACGCCTGAGTTTAAAGCAAACGGGCAAACACCGCCAACCTCATGACCAATTAAGCCATTAACTTGATCAGCCGGTATCATACGCGGCCGAGCGCCAAATTCAGACTTGAAATTATGATTATCGATCCTAGCATCCCCAGCCATTACCACGACCAATGGCTGACCGTTAACTTTAAAAGCTAAGGTCTTAGCGACCTGCTCAGGCAAAATATCCAATGTTTCAGCAGCCTCAGCAACCGTTGCTCCAGAAGCTGGTAAGCGAAACAATTTATCTGCTAATTGCTGACTTTCAAAATAAGCTTTGACTTTTGCAAATGACATTAAAACTCCCCCTAAACTAAAACCAAATTAAGTTACAATTATATTTTAATACTTATTTCTCACTGCGAGCTAGTAACACATCACATTTTGCTTCGCGAACCACAAATGCCGCAACTGATCCCATGACCAATCGCTCTAAGAAGTTTTTTCCAGTTGAACCAATAATGATCAAATCATTTTGGTATTCTGGCTGAAAGTCTTGAACAATGACCACTTTAGGATTGCCAAAGCGTAAATGCACCTGAAACTGCTTTGAATTCAAAGCGTATTTTTTTACCAGTTCTTCATTAAGCTTTGTTAAATAGGACTCATTAGATTGTTCCAATTGATAAACTTGCTCGCCATCTAAAATCATACCTGGATTACCCAAATCCAATGAGTTTATATCCATTACCTTTAAAACATCCAAATGAGCATAATTTTCTTTAGCGATTCTGATTGCTTTATTTAAGGCAATTTTTGCACCTTTTGACCCGTCAATTGGCACTAAAATACGTTGATAATTTATCATATTGTTTTCCTTCTCTCTAATTAGACTCGACTCAGACTTAGACAAGCCATAATAATGACACTGACAGTGATCAGGATCACCAAATGATTACCAAAATATAGCTTAATAAACTTGCGAGAAAGTTTAATCTTTGAAAACCAATCTTTAATCAGTTGCTTTTTCGCTAAAAGAATTAAGATCCCCATTATCCCGCCGAATAAAATTAGCCCGCTACTGATTTCATTAGCCACTATTGTTGGCAATAAACGTAAAATCTGATTTAAGAAATCCCCTAAAACAAAGTTATTAAATATATGCAGGAGCAGCGACCAAAAAAGGCCATAAGTTAATGCAGTGTATCCTAAAACTAATCCAATCAAAAAGGCAAATGGACTCTGAACAAAATTAACATGGTATAAGCCAAACAAATAAGCTGAACCCAAAACTGCTAAGACTGAATTAATTTTGTCTAAGTTTTTCAAAACAAAACCGCGAAAAACTAATTCTTCAATCAAAGGGCCAAAAACAGCAGCATACAACAGCATTGAGAAACTCTCACTCTGTTGGGTCGCATCTTTTAACTGTTCTAAGACACTCAGACCGAAAAGTTGAAAAATGCTTTCTAGAAGCTGGGCAAAAAGACTTGCTACGATTTGGCCAGTTAACAAAATTGCAATTAAGCTAAAAAAAGTTTTGCCAGTCATTTTTCGGGACCCAACTTGCCAATACCTTCGCCAATCTTGTTTTGAAGAAGTCAAAACAATAAAAATAAAACCAAATAAAATTGCTACTAAATACGGCCAGCCACTTTGATTCAAACGATGAAGCGGCCAATTTAAAAAGCGCTTTAAAAAAAGAAAAACTCCGCTGGCACTAACTTGAAAAATTAGATAATAAATCAGTGTTATCCCAACAATTTTAGTGATTTTTTTTTGCAAGAAACTTTTCTTATTAAAAATACGTTTAATCCATTGCAAAATTTCCACCTCAGTTTTAATAAAAGTATAATATTTTTTAGGTCCTGAGGCTAGTCGTTTATTGATAAAAAACCAAAAAGCAGGGGTAATTAACTTTCCCCTGCTGATCCTTAAGCTTTTATTTCTTGTTGATGTTGATGAAATAGTTTTTCAGCTTGATCATTTGAAATCTTGCCTAATGTTAAAAGTTTCTTTTCAATTTTCTCGAGTACCTGAACCCGATCTAATTGATTTCTTACAAAATCAAATCGATCACCATCAATAATCAATTGCGGTGAAAGGTCATAGCTCTTCATCCATCGATCATAATATTTTAATAACCGCTGATAATAGACAACCAATGAAGGATCCTTCGTAACTAACTCGTATTTACGTCCTCGTTTATTGATCCGCTGAATCATCGTTTCATAAGATACTTTAATCGTGATCATCAAATCCGGTGATTTTTTCTTTGCTGCATAAGGTAGCTCTTCCATCATATTGTCCAACAAGCTTTTATAAATCTGATATTCAACTTGGGTGGCATTTCCCAAATCGGTATTCATTTTCATAAATATCTGATCTTCATAAATTGATCGATCTAGAATATCGTTATCATTTTGCATGGCTTCTTTGATCATCTTAAAACGACGATTTAAAAAATATGTTTGCAACAAATAGGCATATGGATTGGTCGCTTCTAAATCTCCAGCTGCTCTTTTTTGGGCAGCTATTTCATTTCCCTTATAAAACAGTGGCAAAACCGGATTATCTTCAACTGGCTCAAAAAATGCGTTAGTTCCTAGTTCTTTAGCCAAAATTCCCGTTAAACTTGACTTGCCTGAACCAATAATTCCAGATAATGTGATCAAAATAACTGCTCCATCCTTTCTTAATTGACCATTTATCATCATACGCTGCCTAAGCAAAAAAATAAAGCATTAGCTTGTTAAGTATAGTATGATAAATTTGTTATCTTATAAATTCAAAGTGAGGTTGGTAAAGTGAATAAAATTTATCTAGCAGCACCTTTTTTTAGTGATCAACAACAGCAACGAATTCAACTGGTTAAAACCGCACTCGAAAAAAATTCCACTATTGATTCGAAAAACATTTTTTTACCGCAAGAACACCAATTTGAAGAAGAAAAATTTGGCAGTCGTGCTTGGCAGCAATATGTTTTTGCTTCTGATATTCGTCAAATTTATCGAGCTGATGTTCTCGTTGCAATTTTGGACTATAAATTAGAAACTGGTGATAACGAAGGCGATTCGGGTACGATGTTTGAAATTGGCGTGGCTTTTGCAAATCACACGCCAATTGTGGTGATTCAATTTGACCCACAAAAGAATCTCAATTTAATGATTGCCCAAAGCTTAACAGCTTATTTTGATGCTAGTCAAAATGGTTTACAAGAATTAAGTAGTTACAATTTTAATGACCTTAAATCTAAACCAGCTAAACGTCCGGTCATTTAAATTAACTTTTGCTTGACTTTTAATAAGAAGTCATTAATAATAAGAGCATCAAAGATAGAAAGGAAGACAAAAATGACATTTTCACGTAAAAACTGGCAACTTTGGCATAGTTAAGCGAGTAACGTCATAATTAACGGCTGTGACTCGCTAGAATCAAATTTTGATTTTTAGAGAGTCTATGCCGGGGTCTTCTATTTACGGAATTGGGTATTTTACCAAGTTGACACCGTCGTAGTGATGTGTGTCAACTTTTTTTATCTGACTAGACTCTCTACCTCAACAGTAAAAATTATAAAAGGAGTGTCTAGTATGACAGAACAAACAAAAACAGGATTCTTTGGTGAATTTGGTGGTCAATTTGTACCTGATCAAGTTAAAGAAGCTTTGAATCAAGTTGCAACAGCTTATAATCAATTTAAGGATGATCCTCAGTTTCGACAAGAATTGGCTTATTATCTTAAAGACTACTCAGGTCGGCCAACTCCTCTGTACTTTGCAGAATCGCTGACTAAATATTTAAAAGGTGCCAAGATTTATCTCAAGCGTGAAGATTTAAATCATCTGGGTGCCCATAAATTAAATAACGTTCTAGGTCAAATTTTACTAGCCAAACGAATGGGCAAAAATAAAGTTATTGCTGAAACTGGTGCTGGCCAGCATGGTGTTGCAACCGCTGCTGCTGCTGCTAAATTTGGGATGGAATGTGAAATCTTCATGGGTGCTGAGGATGTCGAGCGCCAAAAACTAAATGTTTTTCGAATGAATCTGCTTGGAGCTAAAGTTCACGCTGTTCATGCCGGCAATGGAACTTTAAAAAATGCTGTCGATGCTGCTTTTGCCTACTTTTCCCAGCATTTAGCTGACACATATTATGTCTTAGGCTCAGCAGTCGGCCCATACCCCTATCCAATGATGGTCAAAGACTTTCAAAGTGTAATCAGTCGTGAAGCCAAAAAGCAAATTTTAGAAAAAGAAAGCCGCTTGCCAGATGCAGTAATTGCTTGCGTCGGTGGCGGTTCAAATGCTATTGGTGCTTTTGCAGAATTCATTGCCGATTCGCAAGTCCGGCTGATTGGAGCTGAGGCGGCCGGTAAAGGCGTCAATACCCCCGAAAATGCCGCAACTATGACTAATGGCAAGATTGGCATCTCTGACGGTATGCGTTCTTATGTTTTGCAAGACGATCAAGGAAATGTCTTGCCAGCTTACTCAATTTCAGCCGGCCTTGATTATCCCGGTGTTGGTCCCGAGCATTCTTATTTAAAAGATGCTAAACGTGCTGAATATTACCCAATTACCGATCAAGAAGCTGTAGATGCTTTCGTCTTGTTATCGAAAACAGAAGGAATCATCCCTGCTTTGGAAAGCTCTCATGCTGTGGCCCAAGCTGTTAAAATGGTGCCAAAAATGAATCCTGAACAAATCGTGATTATCAACATTTCCGGTCGTGGTGACAAAGATGTCAACCAGGTTGCACATTATCTAGGAAGGAAGATTTAATTTCCAAACTAAGCTGAAAGTTTAATTTTTTTGATAATCACCAAAAAATACAAACAAATCTAGATCTCCGTCAATTAGATTGATTAAGCGATAAAATCCCTTGAATTGTAGTGACCTCTAGAAAGTTGGACCTTGATGGAGTGGAACGATCCACTCTTTTTTTTAGCTAAAATTAAACATTTTGTTTCCTCTTTGCTGCCAATAATAAGCAAAACCCCGATTTCTTGCTGGCAATTTTTGCTGATAAAACCAACGAAAGTCATGATAGACTATACGCCACTTTGAAATGGGAACTTTCTGCCAACTAATAAAATCTCTCTTGTTGACAATTAAGTCGATATATTCTCCTTGGTGACGATAACTAATCGGTGTTTGAAATTTTCTTTTTAGTAACCAGTGACGTAATTGTGGATCATCAGGATGCATGAAATCTAATCGTTGATGAGTATCACTAAACTTTAGCAGCCATGCCCACCGCCCTTTTGGCAAGCCGAAATTGAATGAACCGGTGTTAGCAACTGCTGGTAATTCTGACAATGGATAAATTTTTTTGTTGGAATCAATTAACTGATTGTTCAATTGCTGATACACATCCCATTCAGTCACAAATTTTTGTGTGTCCAACTCCAAAATGAATTCCGACATGCGATACCAGCTATCAACTTGAACTTTAAAGTTTTGTGGGTAGTTAAAGTTTTCTTTGGGTAAATACCGATTGTGGAGACGTGCACTGGTACTGTAATCAAGTTTAATCTTAAAAACTTGACAATAGTTTTGCAGTTTTTCCCAGTCAGTTTGGCCGGAAAAATTTGTTCGAACATAACGAATATTTTGCCAATCAAGGTAACTGCGAAACAAATGTACTTCCTTTGCTAACTCAGCTAGTTGCGGTTGTACAGAATCCGTTGCATATGCCCGCAAACTTTTTGCTGGAAAAGTTCGCTGAACTTGTTTTCTGAATTCAACTAAAAACTCAGCATGCGGGGCCAATTGCGGATAAAACTGCTGTCGATCAATTTGCAAAAAATTATTTTGATCAACGCTGGCCTGCGCATGTCGTAAAACCAGCTGTAATCTAGCTGCTGCTGGTAAAGCTAAGTTTTTAAAAGCTCGAGTATAGAGTGGTGAACCAATCAAGCTTAATTGCGTAATCAAGGTTGGGCGAGCCATTAGCAACTTTAAAGTGCTTCGATCGACCAAATTTTCCCAACCGGTTGCTTTTAATGCTTCCATTAACTTTTGTTTGATCATTACCACCCTCTTTTAAAAAATAGCTGCTCATCGCTAAATAACTTTACTCTCTCACAAGAATTGTCTCAAGCTTTATACTAACTCCAGATCGTTTATAGTGAATTTGCCTTCTCAAATGGATAATCACTAATATGATCTAGCGTGCTTTCAGATATCATCAAGTACGAATTGAAAGCAAGCTTTTATTAGGTGTACGGACAAAGCCACTAAATGTTGCTATAGTTGGATTAAAAAAATTACTTGTTCCACGTGAAACAAGTTTGCTTACTTTAGAAAAATTTCTAATTTACTATTGACATGAAATTAAAACGGGATTAAATTATTATTAAACAAAACGAAAGGAGTTCTTAGTCATGCTGCAAATAAATTCAAATCATTCAGCAATTGAATTTGCCCTACTACTATGACCGAGGACTCTGACATCAATTATGTCGAGTCCTATTTGCAGTTAGCGGAGTGGGGCTCGATGAAAAAGCGTCTCATTCTGATTACGAATGAGGCGCTTTTTTAATAGTTTAAAAATTTCAAAGGAGTAATTCGATGACTACCAAAAAAATTGCTATTTTACGTGGAGATTATATTGGACCAGAAATCATGGCTGCTGGCTTAGCAGTTTTAGCTGCTGCCTGTGCTGACAAATTTGCTTATCAAACTCAAGATTTACCCTTTGGTGGTCAAGCAATCGATACAGTTGGCGATCCCTTGCCAGCTAAAACGATTCACGGTTGCCAAGAAGCTGATGCTGTTTTGTTAAGTGCAATTGGCGGTCCTAAGTGGGATCAGGCCAAGAAACGTCCTGAAGCCGGACTGCTACAAATCAGAAATGAATTGCAGTTATTTGCTAATATTCGACCAACCCGGGTCGATCCGATTCTTGCTCAAAATTCTCCCGTCAAAGAAGCTGTTATTCAGGGAACTGATTTTGTGATTGTTCGTGAATTGACCAGTGGAATTTACTTTGGTCAACCGCGGCAACAAACTGCTACTGCTGCCCTTGATACTTCAACTTACACTAAACAGGAAGTTGAACGGATCTTGCGATTTGGCTTTACGATGAGTGAACACCGCAAAAAACATGTTACGATCGTCGACAAAGCCAACGTTTTAGCAACCTCCAAGCTTTGGCGTCAAGTTACCCAACAAGTTCAGGCGGATTTTCCAGCTGTCAAGGTCGATTATAGTTACGTCGATGCAGCTTCAATGAAGTTAATCAGCCAGCCGACCTTCTTCGATGTGATCATCACTGCCAACTTGTTTGGCGATATTTTAAGTGACGAAGCTTCAGTTTTAACTGGTTCATTAGGAACGATTCCTTCGATGAGTGCCGGCAACAATGGCCCAAATCTTTATGAACCAATTCATGGCTCAGCTCCAGATATTGCTGGCAAAGGGATTGCAGATCCATTGGCAATGATTCAAAGTGTCGAAATGATGCTTCGTGAATCATTCCATGAAAATCAAATTGCTGATCAGATTGCTACCGCAGTTAGACAGACCATCAAAGCTGGAATTGTAACGCCCGATTTAGGCGGCCAAGCAACGACCAAAGAAGTAACCGCCAAAATTATTGAAAATTTGAAAGGATGAAACAAAATGGGAAAAACATTATTTGATAAAGTGTGGGAAAAACATGTGATCACTGGTCAAGCTGGTGAACCACAATTGATCTATGTTGACCTGCATTTGGTCCATGAGGTCACCTCGCCGCAAGCTTTTGAAGGCCTGCGTGAAAATCAGCGTCATGTCCGGCGACCAGAGCGTACTTTTGCGACAATGGATCACAATGTACCAACTAAAGACATTTTTAACATTAAAGACCAAATTTCAAAGAAGCAGATTGAAACCCTTGAACAAAATTGCCAAGAATTCGGAATTCGCTTAGCTAAAATGGGAACTGCCGATCAAGGAATCGTCCATGTAATTGGACCACAGCTTGGTTTGACTCAACCAGGTCAAGTAATTGTTTGTGGTGACTCACACACTGCAACTCATGGTGCCTTCGGTTCAATTGCCTTTGGAATTGGTACCTCTGAAGTTGAACATGTCCTGGCAACCCAAACCATTTGGCAAATGAAGCCAAAAACGATGGGGATCCATTTGCATGGTCAGCTTCAACCAGGTGTTGCCGCCAAAGATATTATCATGGCCTTGATTGCTCAACATGGAGTTAATTTTGGCGTTGGTTATGCAGTCGAATTCTATGGTGATACTTTACAGCAACTATCAATGGAAAATCGTATGACTATTTGCAATATGGCTATCGAAGGTGGCGCTAAAATGGGAATGATGAGGCCAGATCAAGCCACCTTTGATTATTTAAAAGGCCGCAAATATGCTCCGCAAAACTTCTCAGCAGCTGTTGATTATTGGAAGCAATTTTATACTGATGATCCAAGTGATTATGATCAAATTATCGACTTTGATGTCAGCCAGTTAGCTCCTTATGTTTCTTGGGGGACTAACCCTTCGATGGCAATTCCAATAACTGCTTCTTTACCAAAATCGAGTGACATGAACTTTGAACGTGCATATCACTATATGGACTTGCAACCGGGAATTAAAGCTACCGAGATCCCTATTCAATGGATCTTTATTGGTTCTTGCACAAATGGCCGCTTAGAAGATATCGAAGAAGCTGCTAAGATTATTAAAGGTCATCATATTTCACCCCAAGTTACTGCTTGGATTGTTCCCGGGTCGCGAACCGTCAAAAACGAAGCCGAAAAATTAGGACTTGATAAAGTTTTCAAAGATGCTGGTTGCGAATGGCGTGATCCTGGTTGTTCAGCCTGCTTGGCGATGAACCCTGATAAAATTCCGGCAGGCATTCACTGTGCCTCAACTACTAATCGAAACTTTGAAGGTCGACAAGGGAAAAATGCTCGAACTCATTTAGCTAGCCCAGCGATGGTCGCAGCGGCAGCAATTTATGGACATTTCGTTGATATACGCCAAAAGGAGGCTATTTAAAATGGAGGCTATTACTGTACATCGTGGCACAACAATTCCACTGATGAATAACAATATTGATACTGATCAAATTATTCCTAAGCAGTTTTTAAAGAATATTTTAAAAGTTGGTTATGGCCAACACTTATTTAATGACTGGCGTTACCGAGATGATGGCACGCCTGATCCAAATTTCATTTTAAATGCTGCTGACCGTCAGCAGGCTACTATTTTGATTACCGGTGACAATTTTGGCTGCGGTTCTTCCCGTGAGCATGCTGCTTGGGCTTTAAAGGACTGGGGTTTTAAAATCATTATTGCTGGTGGCTACAGTGATATTTTCTTCATGAATTGTACTAAGAATGGCTTGTTGCCAATTATTTTACCCCAAGCTGCCCGTAAGCAATTAGCCAAGCTTGCTCCAGCTCAGGAAATCACTATTGATCTGCCCAAGCAAAAAGTAATTAATGGAACGACCAGTTATTCATTTGAAATCGATCCAACTTGGAAAGAAAAATTTATTAACGGAACCGATGACATTGATGTAACTCTGCGCTATGAACGACAAATCAGTACTTTTGAACAGAAAATGCCAAATTTTGGATAGCTTGATTTATCATAGGGGGAATTTAAATGGAGCAAGTCGTTAACGAACGTGAATTTGATCAAACCAAAGCACGTAGCCTGAAAGTTCGGATGGATCAAGTTCAACCAACTAAAACTTTTTATAAGATTTTTATTTTAGTTTCAGCCGGGATGTTTCTTGATGCAATTGATGTGTACTTAGCTAGTGGAGTTAGCAGTTATATGTTAAAAACTGGCTGGTCAACCTTACAACTAAACTCGATCTTCTTGTCAGTTGGATTTTTAGGACTTTTTCTTGGCTCCGTCTTTGCTGGTATAATTGGTGATTTCTTTGGTCGCAAGCGTGCTTATCAATTAAATCTGCTGATCTTCGGTGGCTTTACCTTGTTAGGGGCCTTTGCTCCAAATATGCATTTCCTAATTGGTTGTCGATTCATCGCGGCCATTGGCTTAGGTACTGAAATTGTGACTGGCTTTTCAATGATCAATGAATTTGCTCCTATCAAAAGCCGCGGTCGCTGGTGTGCGACCACTTCTTTTATCGCTAATTGTGGTGCACCACTAGCAATGTTATTATGTACGCTCCTGATCCCACGCTTTACCTGGCGAATTATGTTTGTAATTGCTGGAGCTGCTGCCTTAATTTTATGGTATTTTCGTCGAAATTTGCCGGAATCACCGCGCTGGAGTATTAACCATAAACGTTATCAAGAAGCTCAAATCGTTATTGATCAACTCGAAAATGAGATGAAGACCGCTCAGATTGCCCAAGTCAAACAAACTGTAAAGCCAGAAATTGCTGAAAAAGTTGCTACGGAAATTAATTCACATTTTGCGCGTAATTTATTCGTGGCTATTTTCGCCGTCTCAGCAACCATTGTTTGTCAATATACTTTTACCTCTTGGGTTCCAACTTTATTGGTTAAACAAGGTATTAATATTGTTTCTTCTTTAGGCTTTAGTACCGTGATGATGATCGGAGCTCCAGTTGGTGCCTTTATTGGCTCGCAGCTGGTCGATCGGATCGGTCGAAAACCAACGATTGTAATTGCGTTTGTCGGTGCCGCTATCTTAGGCCTAACTTATACCCATCAGGCAACAGCTATTGGTGTGATGATTAATGGCTTCTTGCTGACAACTTGTTTCTACATTCTGATGGCTTCCGTAGTTGCCGTTTATGTTTCTGAGTTGTTCACTACCAAATATCGTTTTCGCGGATCTGGAATTGCTAATGGAACTTCCAAACTGATTACTGTCGGGATGCCTTTATTTGTTTCTTGGCTGTTGACTGTTGCTAATGCAACGATGATTTTTGTCATTATGAGTGCTTTTGCAATTATTGCAGCTTTAGTTGTTGTTTTCTTAGGTCCGGAAACTAATAATCAAATCTTGGAATAACTCCATGCAGATATAGTTGGAATGTAACTAAATCTCCATAAGAATTTTCTTTTACAGCTTATATTATCGCAATAATTGGTGGTCGCTTAAACAGCCAGAGCAACGTATCACCAATATCGTTGGCTAGCTATTTATGTTTAGTTGCCAATCAAAACAAATAAAAAACTTTCCGCTCAATTCTGGAGGGGAAAGTTTTTTTATTTGCGTTTACTTTCTTTAACAAAGACCAAATTACTTTTACTGGATAATTTTGGTTGGTACCGATAACCTTCTAAATTAAAATCTTTCAGTTCCCCAACTTGTTTAAGCTGATTTTCAACAATAAATCGGACCATATTTCCTCGTGCTCGTTTGACAGCAGTTGCCAATTGCCGATACTTTCCCTGACTAAATTGTTTAAAACTACATGTTACCAAGCAATCCCCTGGTTGCAAATACTTTTCAATAGCCTGGGAATATTCCTTGGAGGCCAAATCAATAACTGGTTCCCGTGTTTGAAAAACTTGACGATATAATCGGTCACCCCAATATTGATATAAGTTTTGATAACCGTTAACGTTAATTTTTGCACGCATTTCCAAACGATACGGTTGAACCCCATCAAAGGCGTGCAAGACACCATAAAAACCCGATAAAATATATAAATCGGCTGCCACTTGATCCAAAGCAGTTTGAGAAAAGACTTCTGAACCCATTGCTTGAAACTGAATACCATTGTAAGCCATAATTGCTGGAGTTAATGCTTGAGTTAAACTGATCTCTTTCAAGATTTGGCAGTTAATCTTAGCCAGCCGATCGCTGCACTGCCAGACATTTTTCAATTGCTGGTAACTTAACGTCTGCATCCAAGCTAATAATTGCTGAGTTTCTTTTAGAAAAACTGGCATCCCTCGAATCGCAAAGTCATCAGTTGCTGACAGCATTTTTTTGGCTGGCGAAATGATTATTTTCATAAAAACCTCCTTATGGAATACAAAAAGAGTCAACCAGATTTGCCTGACTGACTGCTTCATGACTTTAGTTATAAAGACTTAATGATTTTTGTTTTTAACACCCGGTACAAAACGGCAACTACGCTAACTCCAATCAAGCGATCAAAATAATCAGTGATCAATTGGACAATAAAAACGGCGAAAGCCTTATTCAAACCAAATCCCAATAATAATTGCACAATAATACTTGAGCCAGATGAAGTGATTCCATGGAATAAAAAATAAGTAATTGCTGTTGAAACAATTGTTCCTGGCAAAGAAATCAGCAGTGCTACCAACCAAAGGCTTTTCCATTTATCAGGTTGCCATTTATGATACAACAAACCGGCACCAAGTCCAATCACTAACTGAACCGGCAAATAATATAATGAGATTAGATCACTTGTCAAGCCCATGATAACACTAGTAATTCCACCGGCAAAACACCCAGCAAGCGGACCTAATAAAGCGGCTGCCAAAATTGTTCCAATCGTATCTAAATAAACTGGTAATTTCAATAATAAAGCCAAATTGCTGCCGACAATGTTTAAAGCCGCCGCCATCGCAATAATGATAATAAATTGCAGCGAGATTTTCTTCTTAGTTGACATTTGTTTCGTCCCCTTTGCACATGACTTGATTCAAAACTTCCGTAAGTTCTGGATCCTTTGCTCGAATGATTCTTTGTAAAAACATGTGCATAAATTTCTGGACGTTAACTTCTGTCAAAACAAGTGCATTACTTGTTTCTTGCCAAAAACCTTGGATATCAACCATACTTTGACCGATTGCTAAACCGTTAGTTACAACCTTTACTCGCGCTTCAAAGCCTTGGCACAAAGTTGGCTCAAGTAAAAAAGCAACAGCTAGCGGATCATTGATCACACAACCAATGACTTTTTCCTGCTGCCAATGAAAATCAAAGTAAAACCGAGTTATTTTTTTTATGAAATTACCGACTCGCCGATTTTTTTGCCAAATATATTCAAGAATATTCGGCGTCAAAACAATTTTTCGGGTCACATCTAGACCAACCATTTTGATTGAAACTGGAGTGTGATCAAAAACATAAGCTGCTGCATCTGGATCGCACCAATAATTATACTCAGCTACTGGCGAACAATTACCATGTGAACGGAAATTGCCACCCATTGAAACAATTGCTTGACAATTATGCCAAACTGCCGGCTGAGCTTTAAGCGCTAACGCCAAATTGGTTAGCGGCCCAATTGCCAAAATCACAACTTGCTTGTTTTGCGCCAGAGTTTGCTCGATAAACTCAATTGCATCCGGCTGAACCTTGACTTTAGTAACCAGTGGAAGCTGGCTTTCACCTAAACCATCTTGTCCATGAGTGTCCTGAGCACTGACATACGTTCTTTTTAAAGGCTTAGTTGCCCCTACATACACCGGAATATCCAAACGGCTAGCAAAGTCTAAAACCTTGAGTGCATTTTGCGCCCCGATTTCAGCTGGTACATTTCCACTAACGATCGTAATACCTAAAATTTCAAGCTCTGGCGAATTCACAGCTAACAATAATGCTAGACTATCATCGATTCCTGGATCACAATCAATAATAACTTTTTGTCTTGCATTCATTTTCCAACCTCCTTTCCCCACTTAGGGATGAGATCCTTGGTTTTTTATCCTGGGAAGTTCACGAACCAGTCGAGTTATAAACTCATTTGTTAAATGCACAATAGTAAGTATAAATTAAAACATTCTAAATTTAAAGTCATTAATCATTTATGATAGGGACTACCATTGTTGATCATAAAAGCCCGATAAATCTGTTCTGTCAAAACTAAGCGCATTAATTGATGTGGCAAAGTAAAACGTCCAAATGAAATCTGTGTATCTGCACGACTTAGAACAGCTGGACTTAACCCTAATGAACCACCGATTACAAACGTTAAATCACTATGGCCATAAGTTGTCAACTGTTCGACCTCATTAGCAAATTCTTCCGAGGTTCGTTCTTTGCCTAAAATTGCTAAAGCAAAAACATACTCTTTTTCCTTAATTTTAGCTAACAAACGTTGCCCCTCAGTTTCCTTGACTTGCTCCATTTGAGCCAGACTTAAATTTTCTGGTGCTTTTTCATCTGGAACTTCAATGATCTTAAATTTGCAGAATTTAACTAATCTTTTAGTATATTCTGCAATTCCCTGTTTTAAGTATTTCTCTTTCAATTTGCCGACGACTATCAACTTGATGTTCACAACTTATCACCTTTTCACACTTTATCCACAAAGTTATCCACATATCCACAATTTACTAGTCAACATCTTGTTACGAACAAACTTTCGTCACAAGATTTATTTAAGTCTGTTTTGTCAAGTTCTAATTAGTTATCCACAGTTATTTGCCTATGAATATTGATAACCACACCCCCATTAATTGTTGATTTATCGGAGTTTCAAGCTAGTTGCTTTCTGTAAAAACAAATGTTATCAACAGTTATTTTATTCAACTGTGGATAACTAAAAACAGCAATGAAAACTTATTTTCGTAAAGCTCTTTGACTTCTTAACAGCTCAATTATAACTTATCCACCATTTTTTCCACACCCTGTTAATTAAATTCATTTTTGGACCCTTTTTATACAAAAAAGCCGATTAACATGAAGTTTTTTCATGCTAATCGGCTTTTACCCATAATTAATAATTATCTTTGAATTTAATTATTAATTTCCTGAATTTGAAGAAGTTGTAGTATTCTTATCATTAGCTTCCAAAGTTAACTTAACACTAGCAGTTTTCAGTGAACCATCATGATAATATTGAATTTGAACTGTATCACCAATTTTATGCTCATACAGAGCTTCCCGTAAAGTTGCCAATCCTTTCACTTTCTTACCGCCTAATGATGTAATCACATCATATTTCTGCAAGCCAGCATTTTTGGCTGGTGAGTTATTAGAAACTTTCAAGACGACCACGCCACTTGAGACACTGGAAGGTAACTTCAAAACAGATTTTTGGTCAGTTGAAGAAATATAACTAAGATCAACTAAGGAAATTCCCAATGCTGGCCGGCTGATTTTACCATTTTTCACTAACTCATTGATAATCTTCACGACTTCATTACTTGGAATTGCGAAACCCATTCCTTCAACTGAAGTCGATGAATCAGAACTTGAATCAGAACTTGAATCAGTTGACGACAACTTCATCGAGTTGATCCCCACGACTTGCCCATCAAGATTGATCAACGGACCACCAGAGTTTCCTGGATTAATCGCTGCATCGGTTTGAATGACCGTTGTCTGACCAGTTGTCATCCCTGAACTGTCAGTTGTATCAATTGTCCGTTTTTTAGCTGAAATAATTCCCTGAGTTAATGATGTTGCATACTTAGACCCTAACGGAGACCCAATTGCTAAAGCCGTCTGGCCAACCTTGATGTCATCTGAATTACCAAATGAAGCAACCTGCTTAACATACTGAGCATTAATCTTTAAAACGGCTAAGTCAGTGATCGAATCATGTCCGACTACAGTAGCTTTTAACTTTTTACCGCTGTTTAACAAAATTTCAACTTTGTCTGCCCCGGAAATAACATGATTATTAGTAACAATAAAGGCGGTGTTTCCTGTTTTCTTATAAATTACACCTGATCCTTCGCTCTCACTTTCAGTCGTATCATCTCCAGAACTCGATCCAAACAAGCCATCCAAAGCATTACTACTGCTGCTTTCTGAATATGCCTCGACTGAAACAACAGCATTTTTGATTTTATTAAATGCTTTGGTTGATTGCGTACTTACATTAACCTTAACATTGCTGACTTTCGTCGTTCCCTTTGAGTTTTCAACCGTTGCAGAATTATTTTGATAGTATTGATAACCACCCGCGACGATTCCGCCACCAAGAACACCGCCAATCAACGCAACGAGTAAAATTTTTCCATAACCATTATTTTTTGAAGGACGTTGTTTTTTATTCCCATTGTTTATTTGAGTTTCAGGAACCTGATTTTTATCCTCAGCCATACATCCGCGCACAGTCTCCTATCATCAACTGTACCTTCCTCCCTTCAGACCCTTAAATAATTTTGTAATTTTATTTTACCGATTTTTTTTGAAAAAATCATGAATTTAGTCCTACAATTATTTTAAAGGAATTATGAATTTTTAAATACTCGTTAACTTAGTAGCACGATTAGGATCTGTATCTAAAATCTTAAAATCATGTTCGACCGCCAAATCATGTTCTTTCATAATTGAAGCAACTGTTAAATGAGCTAGTTCTTTAACATTATTGTCCTGACTTAAATGGCCTAAATAGATTTTCTTTGTCTGGTTACCCAGCACATCAATCATCGCATCGGCTCCATCTTCATTTGATAAATGTCCAGTGTCACTTAAAATTCGTTGTTTCAGTGACCATGGGTAAGCACCCATTTGCAACATCTCAGGATCATGATTGCATTCAATCAAATATCCATTAGCATCTTTGATCGTACCCTCAACTTTTTTTGAAACATAACCCGTATCAGTCAAAATGACAAATGAATGGCCATGATGATTTAAGCGATAAAACTGAGCAGCCGCTGCATCGTGCGAGACGCCAAAACTTTCAACATCTAAATCACCAAAACTTTTAGTTGCCCCCATTTTAAAAACATTACATTGATCAATTGGAATTTTTCCCACTTTTGTAGCCATTGCTTGCCAAGTTTTTTGATTAGCATAAACATTTAGGTGATAACGTCGTGCCAGAACGCCTACTCCTCGGCAGTGATCACTATGTTCATGAGTCACCAATAAATCATCTACCTCGGCTAGATCACGGCCAATTGATTCCAT
Organism: Liquorilactobacillus sicerae; assembly: GCF_029916425.1. Classification (GTDB taxonomy): domain Bacteria; phylum Bacillota; class Bacilli; order Lactobacillales; family Lactobacillaceae; genus Liquorilactobacillus; species Liquorilactobacillus sicerae. Next base: position 69,621 of record NZ_JAHAVQ010000008.1, read on the forward strand.
GAGTTTGGCAATTTTTTTACCACTTAAACCTGCGTCAACCAGCATTTTGCGTTTTGGAGTTTCAACATAAGTAACATTTCCCGTACTGCCGCTGGCTAACACACTAATTTTTAAGTCATCTTTTTGAATATCTGTCATTGTTTTAAATTACGACCTCTCAAAAAACTTGAATTAACTACCGCAAGGATACATTTTCTTCCATATAAGCACCAGTAAATGCATTGATGCGGCGATATTGAACGCTTCCTGATGAATTACTCTCTACAGCTAAGACCCAAGTTGGAATGTAAATCGTGCTGTTATTCACATTTAAAAGCCGCGTATAACTTAATCTAATCCATTTTACTGTGCTATTATTCATTAATTTATTATACTGATACAGCCAAATCAATGCTCTCTCTTGACTAATAATTGGTCTTTTACCTTTTAAAAATTTAATTTCAGCGATATATTTTTGAGTATAGCCTAAAACATAATTCTTTTTCAAATTAAAACGAATCTGTCCAGCAGTTGAATAAATTGGTTTGTTTTTGACCTGCTGCACATAGACAACCGTATTTTTCGTTGAAAGATACTTATCATAAACGTAATTATCACCGTTAATCACTTTAGTTGTATCTTTAACTATTCCATTTAGTGTTTGCTGGGGCTTTTTAGAATTCTTAAGTTTAATGCGATTTTCAAAAGTTGCTGTTAACCGGTGGGAATTAAAAGACCAAAGCACATCATGCAATTTACCAGCATCTGAATGCCAAGCATCTTTAGCAAAAGCTGCAATATAATAACCATTGGCCTTTTTAGTCGATAATTCACCAACTGAAATCTGATCACTTTTGATGCTTTTTAAAATTGAGTTTGAACTATGCTTGGTAGTCGTTGAAACGGTTGATTCAACAAGGTTATCCTTTTGGCTATATGAAGCAAACAAAAAAATATCCAACAAAATAAAAGCAATGAAGAAAATCAGTTCAATTCTTTTAAAATTCATTCTGATTCCCTCCTTATTGCTGTGATGTTTGCGTCTGGGCAGAAATCCAACCTTGATAACTGTTCCATTGCCCATTATATTTAACAAAATATGTGGGGACTAAATCGACAACTAATTTTGAAGAATGATTAGTCTGCCATTGATAGCCAATCTCAATTTGTTGAATTTTATTGGCTGTCAGTCCCGCCTGTAACAGTTGTCGATAAATTTGGTCAGTCGCAGGCAATGTTACTTGCTGTCCACTCGAAGGAACCTGGGCTTGCAAACTATAAATTGAAAATATATATTTTTGACCACTAAAATTCGTAATTTGAATTTTAAAGGTACCGTAACTATTTTTAGTCATGATTGGGAAACCTGCAACAAAACTGCGAAAAATAACTTCACTGTCGGTTGGGTCATAAGCTGCGAATCGAACATTATCTAAATAGTTGCTAAGAGAACTGATCCGCAAAAAACTTTGTCTTAAACGACTATTATAACTTAGACGTTTTACATGCAAGCGTTGTGAACCATCATAATAGTTTTCCTTCGAATAGCTTGAAAATTTGATTTCGCCGGTTTGATTATTGAATCGCATTCGATTATCCTCACCATCAGCATAAATCGTTTCATTTTTTTGAGCTTTTGTCGTGATCGTTGATTGATTATTGGATCCTAAAAGTTGCGGTACTAAGGAGCTCGCACTAGCTTTATTGATCAAATAACTGTAACTTGGCAATTTGACAGTTTGATTATAACTTAATTGATATTGACCATTTTGCAGTACATAATCAACTGGCAACTGTAACAGGCTTGTTGAAGTCAAATTAGTCATAAATTTTTGGATTGAAGCTGATTTAAACTTTATTAAGTATACCTGCCTTTTTTGATCGTTCATCAAATAAATCCAACGTTTATTTCCCAGTAAAACTAAAATTCGATTATATTTAGCTGTTCTAAACTTTTTGATTTTTTGACCAAAAGCCTGATTAAATAAGTTAATATTGACTGCTGACCCATAATTTAATGCAAGTGCATTATTCTGATCTAACAATGCTTGATAGTCATTATCCGTTTTGAAACTTTGTTGTGAAATAGAAGTTGGTGTCCAACGCTTGATTTGTTGTCGCATTTTCTGAACTAAATCTACTTTACTACTTGATAATTGATAAGAAACATTCTCTTTATTTTGAACGACTTGGGTTGGTAAATAAATGTCCCCAAGTTTTTTATTAGTTTTAGTTGTTAATTGATCCCCAGTTGCCGTCGAAGATTTAGAGTCACGTTGAAATGTTGCCGGATTGAACCAAATAATTGCTGGAAGTACCAAACTGATGGCAACCGTAATTATTAAACCAAGGTGTAATAACCAATTATTAACCTTCATCCCACAAATCCTCCTCATATTCTTCGTATGGCAAGGAAATATAAAAGGTCGAGCCTTTACTTTCAATACTTTCGACCCAAATCTTACCACCTAGCATTTCGATTACTTCTTTAGAAATTGCCAGTCCTAAACCAGTTCCGCCTTGGGCACGTGATCTTGCCTTATCGACCCGGAAAAAGCGGTCAAAAATATGAGCAATATCCTTTTTAGGAATCCCTAGTCCCTGATCTGAGATACTTAAAATCACTTGACTATGCGTCTCTAGCAACCGACAGGTGATCACACCGCCGTCAGGAGAATATTTAATGGCATTATTCATTATATTATCGATAACTTGCATAAACTTATCTGTATCAATCTCAACCCATAGTTCACGTCGTGTAAAGTCACGTTTGATTGAGTATTTTTTAATCTTTTTATTATGTTGTTGATTTTTTAGCATCATATCAAAACGATCTAAAATATAATTATACAATTCATTTAAATTAACTAATTCTAACTCTAACTTAGCTGTTCCAGAATCCATTCGTGACAAACTCAGCAAATCATTGATCATTCGAATCATCCGATCTGTTTCATCTTGAGTAACCTTTAAAAACTTGGGTGCTACTTGAGAATCCTTCCAAGCACCATCATTCAGTGCTTCAATATAACTTCTAACACTAGTTAAAGGTGTTCTTAATTCATGAGATACATTAGAAACAAATTCACGACGGTCACGGTCGATCCGCTGTTGTTCAGTAACATCATGCAGCACACAGACCAAACCACTGATAAAACCCGATTCACGTTGAATCAATGAAAAATAGGCATTCAAAATTTGTTCATGATTTTCATCAGATAAATCAATCACAATTTCATCTTGGTTCTCAAGCAGATCACGTAAAGTATAACGACCACGAATATTTAAAATATCTAAGATCGACTGTCCTTCAGCAATATTAGCATCAATGTCCAGATCCTCTGAAGCAGTTTCATTCATGATAATCACATTACCACGGCGATCAGTGGCAATTACTCCATCTGACATATGTGACAAAACACTATCTAAGCATCGACGTTCAGCTTCCGATGCTTCCTGTGCTTCCTCAACTCGAATTGATAAGTTATTAACAGCCTGTGCTAATTGTCCTAATTCATCCTGACCATAAATCTGTACCTGTCCGGAATAATCGCCACGAGCAATTCTAGACGTTTGTTTTTTCATCTCATCAATTGGCTTAGTAATCGCACTTGAAATCAAAATTGCTAAAATCATTCCTAATCCTGTCGCAATCAAAGAAGCCGTCACAAAAATTGTTGTGACCTTATTAAGTGCCGAATATACCGGCTCCAAACTAGCTCTTAAATACACTGCCCCAACTAAAGTATTAGTATTGCCTCCAGCACTAAATAATGGTGTGATTGACACATAGTATCGTTTGTTATCAGACCGATCATAAGTTAATTTAGTATATGTCTTAGCGTTATATAAGACTTGTTTAATGTCACTATCGGTCGCTTTTTGTCCCACTAGATCTTGATTATTGACATCGCTGTCTCCACGGACTGTCCCTTTAGTATCAACTACTTGGATTTCAGTTATATTCGAGTTATTAGTATCTTCCAGCAGATCACGAATATTATCGTCTGCTTCTTGAATATTGCTTTTAGTTAAATTATGAATCAACGAATTGTCTACATAGCTTGATAACTCAGTTTGTTGTTTAAAAGTTTTTATATCTTCGCGCTTCAACTGCTGTAAAAAATAAGCACCAACAATTTGAAAGGTTATTAACAACAGCAAAGCAAAAACTAAAGCAATTTTAAAATGGATTGACTGAAAGAAATGTAATTTTTTATTCATGAAAACCAAGCCTCATACTTTTGCTGACAATTTTGCAATTAATCTTCTTCCGGATTACGCAAATAATAACCTACTCCGCGTCGTGTAACTAGCCAAACTGGCCGACTTGGGTTGTCCTCAATTTTTTCCCGTAATCTTCTCACGGTAACATCGACAGTTCGGACATCACCAAAGTAATCATATCCCCAAACTGTTTGTAAAAGATGTTCTCGCGTCATTACTTGTCCAATATGCCGAGCTAAATAATACAATAATTCAAACTCACGATGAGTTAGTTCAATTTTCTGGTCACGTTTAGAAACGGTATATGCTTCTGGATGGATCGTTAAATCACCAATTTTAACATCGTTGTTTTCTTTTTCTTCTTGCTGTGCATTAGCAGCAACTGTTGATTGACGCCGCAAGTTTGCTTTAACTCTGGCTACTAATTCGCGATTAGAAAAAGGCTTAGTAACATAATCATCCGCACCTAATTCCAAGCCTAAAACTTTATCAATCTCAGCATCTTTTGCTGTGACCATGATGATTGGCATATCATACTTTTTACGAACTTGACGAGCTACTTCCAAACCGTCAATTTTAGGTAGCATTAAATCTAGTAAAATTAAATCTGGTTTGACTTTTTCTACTTGATCTAATGCCTCTTGTCCATCATATGCTGTATAAACATCAAATCCTTCTTTAGTAAGATTAAATTTAACAATATCAGAAATTGGTTTCTCGTCATCGACAACTAAAATTTTCTTCATTAAAAAGATTCCTCCCTGACTCTTTTAATTTAAAAGAGTTTTTACGTTGCTGTTAAATCAGCAAAAATTGTTACGGATAATTGACTTTCTCTATTATAAAAAGGATTACATTTTATATTATAACCTATCTAAAACCCAAAGCAAAACCGGTTAAAAAAGTCAATCATGCTATAATAGCTTATACTCATAACAAAAGGAGGTGATCCTATTCAATGGAACTGAATGCTTTAATTGTAGAAGATCTTTCTTGCGCAGGCCAGGTTTCACTCACTAGTGCTCTGCCAATTTTAGGTGCAGCTGGATGTCAACCAACGGTTTTACCTACTGCATTACTATCAACTCATACCGGCGGTTTTGGTAATAATACTTACTTAGACCTCAGCAATGAAATGGTTAAAATAATTCAGCATTGGCAAACAATTCCTTTGACTTTTTCCAATGTTTTATTAGGTTACTTAGGCAGACAACCAGCAAAAATAATTTTAAATTGTCTGCCTTTGATCAGTACCAAGAATTCGTTTATTTTATTAGATCCCGTGATGGCAGATAATGGTCAATTATACCGTGGTTTTGATTTAAATTATGTATCTCAAATTCGGAAACTTGCTAGTCAAGCAAATTTACTGACTCCTAATGTAACCGAAGCAGAGTTATTACTTGGTCAAACTCCAACTAATGGTTCAATCACCTTAACTGCAGCTCAAAATTTACTTAGAGACTTAAAAAATGTTTTTCCAACTACGGCAATTGTTTTAACTGGAGTTACATTAAAAAATCAAATTGCCGTTTTAGGACTTGAAAACTTTTCCCGGGAAATATGGCAAGTCACTGCCACTAAAAAGCCAGGAAACTTTTTTGGCACAGGTGACTTATTTGCAAGCTTGCTATTAGCTTATCTAATTCATCATTATGATTTACTAACAGCCGTAAAGCTTTCAATGAATTTTATTTTAAAAAACATCAGTGCGTTTGAAATAAAAAAAACGTTCGACCAGCGATTTGGGCTTGATTATTCTTCGCAACTACCCGTATTATTAAAACAATTAGAGTTTAAAGGGGGAAAGTAATCTATGAGAAAAGAACCAAATTCATTAAGAAGCATTATTCTAACCGGCTTATTTGCTGCAATTATTTATTTAGGCATTTTTATTTTGCGAATTCCAATTCCAGCTATGGTTGGCCGACCTTTTATTCATTTTGGAAACACACTGACTGCCTTAGCTATTTTGTTTCTCGGTTTTCGAAATGGCGCGCTTGCTGGAATCATTGGTTTAGGAGGTTTTGATATTTTAAATGGCTACGCTGCAACTTCTTGGTTAACAATGCTGGAAGTATTAGTCGTTGCTATGGTAATTGAAGGAATTTATCATATTTTTCACTACCAAGATTCTAAAAAGCACATAATTGTTATTTCAGTTGCTGCTGGAGCAACAAAGATTGTAACTTCCTATTGTGTTTCAATTGTTGAAGCCTTAATGGTTGGAACAGCTTTTAAAACTGCTTTAGTTGCCGCTTTTATAAGCTTGCCAGCAACAGTGATTAATTCGATTTCAACAGCAATTTGTGTTCCAATCTTATATTTCTTAGCCAAAAAAGTTTTTGATGCTACTCATTTAATGAATTAATTTTAAAATACTTTTTATTAATTAATTTGCTTTTCCAGCTTTTTAAATCGTTCAATAAAAGATTTATAAATTTGCTATTGCTAAAAGGCATCCATTTATGTTAATATATTTCTTGTTGATATGATCTATTTGGGTGGCTAGCTCAGCTGGCAGAGCAACGGACTCTTAATCCGTGGGTCCAGGGTTCGATCCCCTGGCCACCCATCAGAGGTTTACTAACCAGTAATAATGAGTGTTAGAATCACTTTTATTGCTGGTTTTTTTATATATATGTTCGTCTATTTCTAATAAATAATAATAAAAGAGAATCAAAAATATCTTCTGACAGTGAGTGGCTGTTACTCAAAATTGAGTAGCAGTTTTTTAATGGAAGTATAAGCATTAAAAAAGTTCCTACTTGGCAACTCAAGTGCAACAACCATGAAGTTAACTTATTAATGCAGTTTCAGTCATTTCCACAGCATTAGCATAAACAAGTATCTGACACTGTTTTCGATTAAATTATTTTGCATCCCCTAATATCATCAAAATCAACACTCACTTGAAGAGTGCCATTATCTAAAATTATGCTATTTTCATTGTATCCTTTAACTATACCAACATACTCGATTATTCCTTTTCCCTTGGTTTGATATTGATCAAGCTGAACCAAAATTTTTCTTTTTGCTAGCCAGCTAGATTTTAAAATATCAGCTATAGCTCCCGGTTTTTGTTTTGGAAGATAATTTGGAGCTTGTTGATTAGTTGCTTTTTTAAGTGCCTGAGTATGATCACTCAAGAAAAAACCTTGCCACTTCAACATACCCCTATCTTGATAATAATTTTTAAAAAAGAATTCTGCTTCTGCTTCAGTAATTTGTCTGATTTTCATTTTATTCCACCCAAAGCAATTATACGAACATATGTTTGTTTTGTAAACCAAAAATTTGGCTTGTTTTTGCCATCCTTGCGGCCACTGCTAAAAAATAACTTTCCCAATTATAGTGACGATGTTGTTTCAAGTTAGTTTCTTTGTAACTTAGAAAAACAAAACATTTTGCAAAAAACTAGTTTAGTCATAAACTGATCATACAAGGTCTAATAAATTTGGAGGTTAATTACATGAAAATTCCAAGTCTTTTGCTTAATGATGGTCACTATATTCCAGCAATCGGGTTAGGCACCTATCAAATTCGCGGTGGTCAAGGAATTGACCAAATATTATCGGCAATTCAAGATGGCTACCGTTTGCTTGATACATCAACCAATTATGACAGTGAAGGCATTGTAGGTGAAGCAATTCGACGTTCCGGTATTCCACGAGCTGAATTTTTTGTCACTACAAAATTACCAGGTAAGTATCATCATTTTAATGATACACTGGACAGCATTCAAGAATCACTTTGTCGAATGGGATTAACCTACTTTGATCTGTATTTGATTCATTGGCCATTACCTAAACGTGACTTATATCCTGAAGCATGGAAAGCAATGATTGAGGCCCAAAAGTTAGGTTTGATTCGTTCAATTGGAGTTTCCAATTTTGAACCTCAGCATTTAAATCGGATAATTAAAGAAACCGGTGTTGTTCCAGCAGTTAATCAAATTGAAGTACATCCTTATTGGGTACAAAAACGCATGCTGCAAGCTGATCAAAAACTTGGAATTATCACTGAAGCGTGGAGTCCGCTTGGGCGTGGAAACGCGGCTCTTAATGAACAGGTTATTGTTGATTTAGCTGAAAAATATCAAAAAAGTCCTGCTCAAATTATCTTACGCTGGCATAATCAAAGAGGTATTCTTCCAATCCCTAAATCAAGCAGTTTAATCCATCAACGACAAAATCTTGATATCTTTGATTTCAAACTAACCAACGATGAAATTTCAAAAATCAATTCTTTAGAAAAAGCAGCTGGTCGCATCGATGGACAAGATCCTAATGAATATGAAGAATTTGATTAATAAACTTCATTAGTTCTTAGAATTAACTTTATATCAGTCATGATTTTTTAATATTTGTAAAAAAAAGTATTTACAACTTATCGAATTTATGGTTTAATATTATATGTCGATAAGTTATTGCTCAGTAGTTCAGTGGTAGAATAATTGACTGTTAATCAAGAGGTCGCAGGTTCGAACCCTGCCTGAGCAGTTAGAATATAATAAGAGTCAATTGACTCTTATTTTTTTGTTTTCTGATAAGTTGTTTAATCCATTGTTTCACATGAAACAAAAAAGAGATTGGACTGTTAATTAAACAGTTCAATCTCTTTTGGTTTCATGTTTTTTTAATCTGACAATACAGCTGATTTATTACTTGTTAATAAACCAATTCCACTAATTGCACTTAATAGTGAAAACACCGGACAAAGTAGGCTGAAGAAAACAAATGGTAAGTAATTGATCGTCGCTACCCCAAGCGTATTGGCTAAAAAGACTCCACCAACTCCCCATGGTACCAGGTAATTAATAACTGTTCCCCCTTCTTCAAGCACTCGTCCTAATGCATCATTTGAAAGTCCCCCCTGGTTGAAAGCAGTTTTAAATGCTCTGCCTGGTAAAATGATCGACAAGAACTGTTCACCAACAAAAATATTAATTCCTAAACAAGCCGCTAAACCGGCTGCAACCAGTTTTAAACTGCTATCCAAATGTTGGTTCAGTGGTACCATCAAAGCAGAAATCAATTTAAATTTAACTAATAAGCCTCCCAGTGATAAAGTTAATACAATCAATGCTACTGTTGGCATCATGCTAACAATTCCTCCACGTGAAAGCAGTGTATTAACCGTTGAACTGTTTGTTTTAGCAACATAACCATTTGTAATAATGGTTGCTAATTTATTCATCGTCAAAGCCGGCTGCTGAATCAAAATAATGGCACTCGTTACCAAAATATTCAACAACATAGTTGGAATTGCAGGCATTTTAAAACCTGCACAAACAAAAACTAAAATAATCGACAATAAAACCCAAAAGGAAATATTAAAATTATTTTGTAAAACTTGAACCGTTTGATTAATTTTGGTCAAACTGCTTCGAGCATCATCATGCCCCAAAAGGACAAACAAAATCAAGGTGACAATTCCAGCTGGGCCCATTGTCCATAATAGATCCTTGATATGCTGAAATAAATCTGTATCAACAACTGCAGCCGCTAAATTATTAGTTTCAGATAATGGTGAAAGCTTATCGCCAAAAATTGCCCCAGAAATAATTGCACCCGCAACCATTGCCGGATTCAATCCCATCGTAATCCCCATACCCATAAAAGCAATTCCAACGGTTGAAGCGACAGTAAATGCACTACCGACTGCGCTGCCAACTAAGGTACAAACAATAAAAACTGATGGCAAAAACCAGCGAACACTAATTATTTTGAAACCAATAACCATTAAAGATGGAATTGTACCAGCTGCAATCCACGTACTGATCATTGCGCCAATTAGGATAAAAATAAAAATTGGAACAATCCCTTTTTCAATACCATCTTTTATTCCCACATTAACATTCAACCAGTCAAATCCTCTTAGCTTTGACCACAAGATCACAAAGCTCATCGCCAACATAACTGGCACTTGCGGAGATAGTCCAACTCCTATTACACCGATCCCCATAATTGCCAAAACAATAATTAGTATAATACTTGCTTCAAACACACTGATTTTTATCTTCTTTTCCATATTGTAGCTCCCTTTCGCCCAAAACAATTGTTATTTAAAATAAACAACTTGCTTTTGATATCGAAGAAGTCCTCCTGCTTTTTTCATAAAATAATTCCTTTCTGTTCTTCAAAATAAAAAAAATCCCCATCGTAATAAAATACGATAGGGACGAATTATTCGTGGTACCACCCAAATTAAAACCGACCTAAGCCAGTTTTCACTCATTAACACCATAACGTTGTGTTAGCCGTTCATATTGAAACTCTGCCATGGTATTTCATCAAACTAACCTGATTGGTTCGCAGCAACCACCAACTTCCTGACGCCCAGCTAGCAAGACTACTTAATATGGCATTCCGCTTTTCTAAATTAAATTATATTGAGCATAGCATTTAGCTGACAAACTGTCAATTGTTTTTTGCTCTTAGTTGTCCGGCTTGAAAAAAATCACTAAAAGTCCCAAAATAATAGATAACATTTCAATTTTTAAGGAGAGGATTCATTCTGCTTACTTACATTACTTGCCAACAAACCATAGCTATTACCGATCATCTGGTTTTAAATGGTGATTTAAATGAACATAATACCGTCTACGGAGGAAAATTACTGGAGACTCTTGATGGGACAGCTTCTATTTCTGCAACCAAGTTTGCCCAACAACAATTAGTCACCGCTTCGATTGATCAGTTTAATTTTATTGCACCTTTTAAGTTAAAAGATTCATTTCGCATCATTAGTTATGTAAGTGGTGTTGGAACACGTTCATTAGAGATATTTGCAAAACTAATTGGTTATCCTGCTAGTCATGGTAAACCATTTCTAGGTGCTACTGCTTTTTTAACCTTCGTTGCATTAAATAAAAATTGTCAGTTACCGGCAATAAAACCGGAAACTATCGAAGAAATTGCTGTCTGTCAGACATATCCTACACGGAAAAAGTTTAATCTACAGCGGATTGCCGCTAATCAGGAGCTAAATCCGCAGCTCAAAATCAACTAATATGTTTCTTGTTTATTAAGTATCGCGATTAAATAAGCAATTGCTTCTTCATACGAACAAGCTCGCTGCTTCATAACCGTTTCAACTACTTGCTTGGTTTCTTTTGAAAAAGCCATTGTTATCACTCCTTCGTAATTATTTAACATGCAGTGTTTATTTTATACCGCTTTGAACAAAAAAACGAGGTTATTTTTAGCCTTAATTTGCTGAGTATCGCGAAAGATCCAGTGCTGTTCTAGAAAAACAAATAAATAAAACTTTTTGATTACAATCAAAATACAAATTGATTTTTAACCTTGACAAAAAAGCGACGGGAAAAGTTTTTCCATCGCTTTTTTATTATCGTTTCAATTAAAAATCAAAAAGTTCTTATTCACTTCTTTAAACCTGTGCCCAAACATTATCTAGCACATTAGTCTGCTTTCGATCTGGACCAACAGAGAAGGTTGAGATTTTTACTCCGACTAATTCTTGAATTCGATGGATATAATCACGAGCATTTTGCGGCAAATCTTCTAAACGTTTGCAATGCGTAATGTCTTCTTTCCAACCAGGCAAAGTTTCATAAATTGGTGTGCATTGACTCAGTTGCTTAAGACTCGCCGGATAATGATAGATCCGTTTACCATTTAAATCATAAGCTACACAGATCTTAATCTCGTCTAAATCTGTCAAAACATCAACGCAATTCAAACACAAATTAGTTATCCCTGAAACCCGTTTAGCATGACGTAAAACTACACTATCAAACCAGCCGATCCGTCGTGGCCGATGAGTAACCGTTCCATATTCATGACCTGCTTCACGGATAAAATCACCAGTTGCATTATTTAACTCTGTTGGAAATGGTCCATCCCCAACTCGTGAAGTATATGCCTTGCAAACCCCCACTACCTTGTTGATCTTCGAGGGTCCAACGCCACTTCCAATCGTAACTCCACCTGCTACTGGATTAGAAGACGTCACAAACGGATAAGTTCCTTGATCGATATCTAGCATTACTCCCTGCGCTCCTTCAAACAAAACGCGTTTGCCGCTATCAAGAGCATCATTTAAAACAACTGAAGTATCAGTAACATAATCCTTGAATCTTTGTCCATAATTATAATATGGTTCAAAAATGTCCTCAAATTTTAGTGGTGCATGATTATAAAAACCAACCAATTCTCGATTCTTTTCTTCAAGATTCCTGCTTAACTTATCCTCAAAAATTTCTTTATCCAATAAATCAGCAACACGGATCCCAATTCGCTCCGCTTTATCCATGTAAGCTGGCCCGATACCTTTATTGGTGGTTCCGATTTTGTTTTCTTTCTTAGCTTTCTCTTGAAGTCCATCAAACAAGATATGATAAGGCAAAATGACATGCGCTCGATCAGAGATTCTTAAATTGTCAGTTGAAACTCCACGTTTATTAAGATATTCCAACTCTTCAACTAAGGACTTTGGATTCAGGACAACGCCATTTCCGATAACACATAGCTTATCATGATAAAAAATGCCCGATGGAATCAATCTTAATTTAAATGTCTCACCATTAAAAACGATTGTATGTCCTGCATTATCTCCACCTGAATAACGGGCAATTACTTCAGCATTTTGACTCAAAAAATCAGTAATTTTGCCTTTTCCTTCATCGCCCCACTGGCTGCCAACAACTACAACTGATGACATTAACTTCACCTCATTATTAATTTGCCTAGCTTTTAAAAATCTACCAACCTCGATAATTGTAACAATCAAACTAGCAAAGTTCAAGTAAATTCCGAATATTAATATTTTTTCTATAATTAGAAAGAAAAAATTACGAACTATAATCATGCAGTAAAAAAAACAGTTACCAACTCTTATTGAATGTTTTGCTTAATAACCATAAACATTTCAATAATGGTCGTCCCTGCTTTTTATTTGTTCTCTGGCACATAGGCAATTGATGAAAATTTATTGTACGATTTTACGAATAATAATTTGACTGTTCCCCGAGGACCAGAACGATTTTTTTCAATAATGACTTCAACTTCACCAACATCTTGGGTTTCATCATCCTTTTTAGGAGCTTGATCATCATTATTCCGGTCATAATAATCATCCCGATACAAAAAGGCGACAATATCCGCATCTTGTTCAATCGAACCAGACTCACGAATATCCGATAAAACTGGTCGCTTATCTTGCCGCTGTTCAACGCCACGTGACAACTGAGACAACGCAATTACGGGTACTGATAACTCTTTGGCTAATTTTTTTAATTGTCGTGAAATCTCTGAAACTTCTTGCTGGCGATTTTCCTTATTAGTACCTTCGATCAATTGTAAATAATCAACTACGATCAACCCCAAATTTTTTTGATCCTTGGCTAGTCGTCGACATTTAGCACGAATTTCTGACATCTTGATCCCAGGCGTATCATCAATAAAAATTGAAGTCTGTGATAAAGAACCCATTGCCACAATTAAATTCTTCCATTCATCTGGACTAAGTTGACCAGTCCGCAAATGATTAGCATTAACGCTCCCCTCCGCACATAACATCCGATTAACTAAGGACTCTGCACTCATTTCCAAAGAAAAAATAGCAACTGTCTCATCTGTTTTAGTGCCAACATTTTGTGCAATATTCAAAGCAAAAGCCGTTTTACCGACTGCAGGACGTGCTGCAATAATGATCAAATTATCTGGTTGCAACCCAGCTGTCATTTTATCTAAATCGTGATAACCAGTCGGCAAACCCGTGATATCTTCTTTTTGTTGATAAAGTCGTTCGGCATCATTAATTGCTACCGTTAAAACATCTTTGATTGGTCGAAATCCGCTATTATTTTTTTGCTCAGAAACGTCCATAACTTGTCGTTCAGCATCATCTAACAAATCATCAACGTTTTCATCTTCATTATAAGCCTGAGTAACAATATTAGTTGCAGTTGCAATTAGTCGCCGCAAGATAGCTTTTTCTTTGACTATCTTGGCATAATAACCGACATTAGCAGCCGTTGGAACTGCCGCTGCTAGTTCTGCAATATAGCTAACACCGCCAACATCATCCAATAAGTTTTGTTCTGTCAGCTGGTTATTAACCGTTATGACATCGATTGCCTTATCTTGATCATTTAAATCCATCATAGTTTGAAAGATAATTTGATGTGAACGCCGGTAAAAGTCGTCGGCTTGTACATATTGCATTGCTTCAATTAAAGCGTCAGCACTTAAAAAAGCAGACCCTAGAACGGCCTGTTCAGCTTCAATATTTTGTGGAGGTAGTCGATCCATTGACAGATCTTTAGCCATTTAAATCACCTTTCAAATTAATTCTGCCTAAAAATGTCCCTATTTTTTCTCCGCAACGTGAACTCTAATTTTAGCAGTTACTCTAGGATGTAATCGTGCTGGCACATTAGTATATCCCAGTGATCGAATTGGCTCATTCAATTCCATTTTTCGTTTGTCAACTTTCAAGCCATGCTGTTTTTCCAAAGCTTGAGCAACTTGCTTGCTGGTGATTGAGCCAAACAAACGGCCGTCAGTCCCTGCTTTAGCCTGTAATTCAACAACCATTTCACCGGATTCAAGTGCTTCTTTAATTTTCTTTGCTGTGGCTAATTCCTCAGCATCTCGTTTTTCTTCGGCTCGTTTTTGACCCTTTAATTGACTCATAGCTTGAGCAGTTGCTGGTTTTACCTTATTAGCTTTGATTAAAAAATTAGCAAATCCACCAGAAAGTTCCTTAACTTCTCCCCGTTTTCCTTTACCTCTAACATCCTGCAAAAAAATTACTTTCATCGAATAATTCCTCCCTGTAAGGATCGTCATCCTCTTATTTTTGATCTTTTTTTAAAACTTTTAATAATTGTTCTCGTGCTTGAGCAACGGTCATGTCTGTTAGCTGAGTCGCTGCATTTGATAAATGACCGCCACCGCCTAATTCCTCCATGATGACTTGAACATTCTCTTTGCCATTGCTACGCGCTGAAATTCCTATTTTTTCATCTTGACGTTTAGTAATCACAAAAGATGCCTCTACACCACTAATATTCAGCAAAGCATCAGCTGCTTGAGCTGCCGTGACTGGATCATAAATTCGATCAGGCTCACCAGCGCATAACGCTAATCGATCACCTAAAAACTCTAACCGATCGATCAAATGATTCCGCTGCATAAAACTCTGGACGTTTTCTTTCATAAAATGATGTGTCATCGTCAAGTCAGCACCTACAGAACGCAAATAACTGGCCGCATCAAAAGTCCGTGTGCCTGTTCGCAGTGAAAATGACTTAGTATCAATAATAATTCCCGTTAACATTGCTGTCGCTTCAATTTTATTGATTGGTTCACTATCACGTGATTGATATTCCAACATTTCAGTAATCAACTCACACGTTGACGATGCATATGGTTCAATATAGACCAATACTGGGTTTTCAGGAAACTCTTCCCCACGTCGATGATGATCGATCACCATCACCCGATCAGCCATTTTTTGATAGAGCTCTGTACTAATTGAAATTGATGGCTTTGAATGGTCCACCATGATCAACAAACTTTGCGGATTAGCTTTTTCGATTGCTTCAGCTGAAGTAATAATGCTCCCCTTAATTTCCGGGTACTGTTCTAATTCTTGCATCAAACGCAAAATATCTGAATGCGGTGTTGCTTGATCCATAATAATCCAGCAATCCTTATGATTCATCTTGCTGATTCTCCTGATTCCTAAACAAGCTCCCATTGAATCCATATCAGAACGTTGATGACCCATCACAAAAACTTGATCAGCTTGATTGATCAATTCCTGCAAAGCTTGAGAAATCATTCTTGCCCTGACTCGTGTTCTTTTTTCCATCGGATTAGTCTTGCCACCATAAAATCTAGCTTGTCCATCAGGTGATTTAACAACTACCTGATCACCACCACGGCCCAAAGCCAAATCCAAATTACTTTGGGCAGTTTGTGCCAAAAGTGCTAAATTATCATCACCATAAGCAATTCCAAGACTCAAAGTTAATGGAAAGTTCTGCTTTGAAGTTCGCTCCCGAATCCGATCCAAAATTCGGAATTTTTCCTGTTCAAGTTGTTGCAAAGCTTTGGAATATGCCAAGATAAAGAAATGATCATCATCGATCCGTTTCAAAAACATCTCATGCTTCCGTGCCCAATTTGCTAACTCATTAGTCACATAATTACTTAAATCTGAAATCTCTTTGTCATTCATCGATTGGGTAACCTCATCATAGTTATCCAAAAAAATTTGGCCCAGAACCGCATCGGTTTCCAAATCATGCTGTTCAATTTTAGCATATTGAGAAATATCCATTAAGTAAGCCGCATGAATTTCCTTTTGAATCAATAGCTGAAAATATTGTTCACCCCACTTGACCTCAACCGGTTTTTTCTCATCAAAATGCTGTTCAATCAGCTTAGCTAATTGCAGATCGATGTCTTTTAGCTTTTTGCCTAAAACTTCGCGTTTGCCAAAATATTTTTGCAGATAGGGGTTAATCCATTCTGCTTCAGTCTGATCATTAAAAAACAAAATACCAATTGGCATTTTGATCAACGCTTCTTGTTCACCGCGCTTTATTCGGTAAGAAAGATCAGAAATATATTCATTGGTATCCTCAGTAATTTCTTTTAAAGTTAAAAAAGAAGCACCAATTGTTAAAAAAACCAAAATCAGCAACACAGCCCCTAAAATCGGATTTACTAAAAAAGCCATGATTTCACAGACGATTGCCAACCCTAAAAGAAAGATTGCAATCAATCGTAACTGACTATTTTTCATAAATGCCGGCAAATGCCAAAAACTTTTTGAGAATAATTGTTTCATTTTCTTCCTCACAATTGAAAATGCATTTAATAGTTGAATTCAACTTCGTAAAAAAAGCTATTTGCATTTATTTTAACACAATTTAATTCTCAATAAACTTATAAACAAAAAAACAACTGATGCTGGACACGGACCTAATTAATAGATCACGATAATTCCTAACATCAGTCATTTTTAATTAATCTTCTGCTACAAATGACAGTAAACCCATCACACGTGCACGCTTGATAGCTACCGTCAAGCGACGCTGATTCTTAGCACTTGTCCCAGTTACTCGACGTGGCAAAATCTTTCCGCGTTCAGAAACAAACCGTTTTAACAAATCCGTATCTTTATAGTCAATATATTCAATATGGTTGGCTGCAATAAAGTCTACCTTACGACGGCGCCGACCACCTCTGCGTTGTTGTACCATCAGTCAAATTCCCTCCTTCAACTTTTTATTCAATTAAAATGGCAAGTCATCATCGGAAATATCGATTTGTTGACCGCTATCAGCAAATGGATCACCCGAATTATTCTTTGCTTGCTGGTTCTGATTACTTGGATTTGGACTTTTAGTTGCTTGACTGCCCGTAAATCCATTATTATTTCCGTTTGAAGAACTATTTGCCGCAGGATTGAAGCTTTGATCGCCAGTATGTTGTTGACGATATTGTTCAGACTGTGATTTAGACTCCAACAATGAAAAGTTATCGACTACGATTTCAGTAACATAAACTCTCGTTCCTTGTTGATTTTCATAAGATCGGGTTTGGATCCGACCATCAATACCAATAAGTGAACCCTTATGCGTAAAATTAGCAAAATTTTCAGCTGGCTTACGCCAAATTACACAATTAATAAAATCTGCTTCTCGCTCTCCTTGACGATTAGTAAACTGACGATTAACAGCTAAAGTAAAGGTTGCAACTGCTACCCCACTTGCTGTATATTTCAAATCAGGATCACGAGTCAATCGACCAACTAATACTGCACGATTAATCAAAGTTCAGCTCCTCCTTTTAAATAAATCATTATGCTTCACGTTTAACGATCATATGACGCAGAATGCTATCACTGAACTTGGCAAGACGATCAAATTCGTCAATTGCTTTAGCATCTTGAGCTTTGACATTAACAATATGATAAATGCCTTCTGTAAAGCCACCGATTTCATAGGCAAAACGACGCTTAGACCAGTCTTTTGAATCGATTACTTCAGCCCCATTATCTTTCAAAACGTTATCAAATTTTTCAACTAATTCTGCTTTAGCAGCTTCATCAATTGCTGGGCTGATAATATAAGTAATTTCATATTTCACGACTGTTTGCACCTCCTTATGGACTAATGGTCCTTAACTTTTATTAAGAACAAGGAAAGTAATCTAAAGCTATTTCTAGTTAGATACTAACAATCCCTGATTTTAACATTTTAATCTTCAATTTGCAAGACACAGTTTAACATTCGGCTATTATTAATTACGCAAAGTTTTGCAAATTGTTAGTTTTCATTGTCATCTGTGGCTGGTAAATCCTCATTTTCGTCTTCTGCTGCTACTTTTGCCATTGTTGCAACTGACGCATCAGCTGCAACTTTGATCAAATGTACCCCTAATGTTGCTCGACCCGTGGTTGAAACGCTTTGAATATTAAAACGGATCATTACACCTTTGTCAGTGATTAGCATAATGTCCTCATCACCTTTGACCGTTGTTAAACCAACTATTGGCCCATTCTTTCCTGTAACATTAGCCGTTTTGATTCCCTTGCCGCCGCGACCTTTAATTGGATACTCAGCTGCTGGTGTTTGCTTCCCGTAACCTTTTTCACTGATAATAAAGACTTTACTCTCAGGATCAAGAATTGCTGCACCAACCACATAATCATTTTCACGTAATCTGATTCCACGAACCCCACTTGCTGTGCGACCCATTGCTCTAACAGCTGTTTCAGCAAAGCTAACGGCATAGCCCAAATGTGTCCCAATGATTAGCTTACGCTGATCGTTAGTGATTAAAACACGGATTAATTCATCATCATCTTTTAACGTAATTGCTTTTAAACCATTCTTACGAATATTTGAAAATTCAGCAACTGATGTTCGTTTTACAACACCGTATTTTGTCGTGAAGAAAAGGAAACTTTTTTTCACCTTGATTTCCCGGGAAACATTGATCACTGTTTGAACTTTTTCTTTTGGTTCAATTCCCAGTAAATTGATAATTGGAATACCTTTAGCTGTTCGACTGTATTCAGGTATCTCGTAGCCTTTCATTCGGTACACTTTTCCTAAATTCGTAAAGAACAATAATTCATCATGAGTTGATGTACTAATTAGATGTTCAATAAAATCATCATCATGGACTCCCATTCCCTGAATGCCACGGCCACCTCGATGCTGAGCCTTGAACTCACTAATTGGCAAACGCTTGATGTAACCATTATGCGTCAAAACAACAACTACATCCTCTTCTTCAATCAAGTCTTCGTCTTCAATACTTAAGACTTCTCCGACCATTAATTCAGTCCGGCGTTCATCACCATACTTAGCTTGGATTTCTAATAGCTCCTGATAAATAATTTTATCAATTCGTTCATTATGAGCCAGAATATCTTGATAATCAGCAATCTTTACTAACAGATCCTGATACTCATCTTCAATTTTTTCACGCTCCAAGCCAGTCAGCCGTACTAAACGCATATCGAGAATGGCTTGAGCCTGTTTATCAGAAAGACTGTAATTATCAATTAATTTCGACTTTGCAACTTCGCCACTTTGAGAATTGCGAATAATATTGATAATTTCATCAATATGATCTAATGCAATTCTCAATCCCTCCAGAATATGAGCTCGTGCTTGTGCTTTACGCAAATCAAAAGCTGTTCGCCGCCGAATAACTTCTTCTTGATGCTTTAAATAATATTGCAAAATTTGTTTTATATTTAGGATTCGTGGAGTGCCATTAACGATCGCCAACATGTTAAAATTAAAGGTCGTCTGCATTAAGGTTAGTTTATAAAGATTATTTAAAACAACCGAGGCGCTAACATCTCGCCGAATATCAATTGAAATCCTCATCCCTTCACGATCGGATTCATCATGAATATCAGTAATTCCATCAATTTTTTTCTCACGAGCTAGTTCAGCAATTCGTTTGATCAAATTAGCTTTATTTACCATATAGGGCAGTTCATGGACAATAATCTGTTCACGACCATTTTTTTGGCTCTCAATTTCGACTTTGGCTCTTAAAATAACAGTTCCTTTTCCTGTTTCGTAAGCCTTACGAATTCCTGATTTACCCATTACAATTCCACCAGTTGGAAAATCAGGTCCCTTAATAACTTCCATTAGGTCAGCTATTGTAGCAGTTGGATTTTTCATCAAAATATGAATTCCAGAAATTACCTCTGTTAAATTATGTGGCGGAATATTGGTCGTCATCCCAACTGCAATTCCAGTTGCTCCATTCACTAGTAAATTAGGAAAGCGGGCTGGTAAAACTACTGGTTCACGTTCAGTACCATCATAATTGGGCTCAAAATCAATTGTATCCTTATTGATATCCCGCAACATCTCAGTTGCAATTTTACTCATTCGTGCTTCAGTATAGCGCATAGCCGCTGCACTGTCGCCATCAACTGAGCCAAAATTGCCGTGACCGTCAACCAACATATAGCGATAACTGAAATTTTGTGCCATCCGAACCATTGATTCATAAATCGCTGAGTCGCCATGTGGATGAAATTTTCCCATGACATCCCCAACGATCCTAGCAGATTTCTTGTACGGTTTATCCGGTGTTACTCCCAACTCATTCATGCCGTACAAGATTCGGCGATGAACTGGTTTTAATCCATCTCTGACATCTGGTAATGCCCTCGCTACGATGACACTCATCGCATAATCCAAGAATGATTTGCGCATAATTCCTGACAAATCAGCTTGCTTAATTCGATTTGGCAAATCTACCAAGTTTTTTACCTCCCAAATTAATTATTCACCTAATTTGATATTTCCCAGGAAATATCAAACATCCAAATTTTCAACAAAGGTTGCATTTTTTTCAATAAATTCTCGTCGTGGTTCAACTTTATCTCCCATCAACATCTCAAAAACTTCATTGGCTTCTTCTGCATCTGAGAGTTCAACTTGAAGTAAGCGACGTTTTTCAGGATCCATCGTTGTTTCCCATAACTGCTCAGCATCCATTTCACCTAAACCTTTATAACGCTGAATAACCGGCTTAGGGGCTGGTGACAATTGGCCAACCACTTCGTCCAATTCCTCATCAGTATCAATGTACTTAATCATTTTTCCTTGCCGCACTTGATATAGAGGCGGTTGAGCAATATAAACATAACCATGATCAATCATTGGCCGCATAAAACGGTAAAACAAAGTCAATAGTAAAGTCCTGATATGTGCTCCATCAACATCCGCATCAGTCATAATGATCAATTTATGATAATTAGCCTTATCAATGTCAAAGTCATTGCCAAAACCGGTTCCTAATGCTGTGAATAAAGACCGGATTTCCTCATTAGCTAAAATTCGATCTAAAGTTGCTTTTTCGACATTTAAAATTTTCCCACGAATTGGCAGGATTGCTTGAGTCAAACGTGAACGACCTTGCTTAGCTGATCCACCGGCAGAATCACCCTCGACGATGAATAATTCTGAAATACTTGGGTCCTTGCTGGTGTTATCAGCTAATTTCCCAGGCAAATTACTAATTTCAAGGCCATTTTTCTTACGAGTAACTTCACGAGCTCGCTTAGCAGCCACCCGTGCTTTAGAAGCTAAAATTCCCTTATCAACAATTTTTCTAGCAACTGCTGGGTTCTCAAGCATGAATTTAGAAAAGTGTTCTGAAAATAAGTGATCCGTGACAGTTCTTGCATCCGAGTTTCCTAATTTAGTTTTTGTTTGCCCCTCAAATTGTGGATCTGGATGTTTAATGCTGACAACCGCTGTCATGCCTTCACGAACATCTTCACCAGACAAATTGTCATCTGAATCTTTGAGCAATTTGTTTTTTTTAGCATAGTCATTGATCACACGGGTTAAAGCGGTCTTAAAACCAGCTTCATGTGTTCCACCTTCATAGGTATGAATGTTATTGGCAAAAGTCAGTAAATTTGAATGAAAGTCATTAGTATATTGTAACGAAACCTCAACCGTGATTCCATTTTGCTCACCTTCAACATAGATTGGTTCTGGAAACAAGGCTGCTTTGCTCTTATTTAGAAACTCAACATAATGTCGAATTCCACCTTCATAATGAAATTGTTGCAGAGTTGGTTTTTCAGGTCGCAAATCTTTAATCGTGATCCGCAAGCCTTTATTTAAGAAAGCCAGTTCTCGAATCCTGGTTGTCAAAACATTGATATCATAAGTCGTAGTTTCAGTAAAAATATCTGGATCCGGTAAGAAATGCACAATTGTTCCATGTTCATGTTCACCACAGGCTCCAATGATCTGCATTTCATGGTTTACCTTGCCACGTTTAAAGTCCATTGCATAAATTTTACCATTTCGCTTAACTTTAACATCGAGTTCAGTTGACAAGGCATTTACGACTGAAGCTCCAACTCCATGCAAGCCGCCGGAAACTTTATAACCACCGCCGCCAAATTTACCACCAGCATGTAAAATAGTAAAAACCGTTTCCAATGCTGGTCGACCAGTTTTAGTTTGGATATCAACTGGAATTCCACGTCCATTATCTTTAACAATGATACTGTTGTCTGGCTTAACAGTTACATTAATTTCATCAGCAAAACCCGCCAAGGCTTCGTCGATCCCATTATCAATAATTTCCCAAACTAAATGATGCAATCCCTGAGAACTAGTTGAGCCAATATACATTCCTGGACGTTTTCTAACAGCTTCCAAACCTTCTAATACTTGAATTTGACTAGCATCATATTCCTGAGCCTTTTTCTCTTTTGCTAATGCTTGCTTTTCCTTGTCTGTCAACCTTGCATTCCTCCCTGATTTTCTTGTTCAACCGCTACTTGTCCGTGCTGAATCCTAAATATTTTTGGATCTTTGATCAATTGACGTGTAATATCATTCAGACTAGGGGTTGTTAAAAATATCTGGACTTTTTGCTGAAACGCCCGCAATAAGTTAGTCTGGCGGTTACCATCTAATTCTGATAAAACATCATCTAATAAAAGTATTGGATACTCACCAATTCGTTTTTTCATAAGGTCTACTTCAGCTAATTTAACGGCTAAAGCTGCCGTTCGTTGCTGTCCTTGTGAGCCGTAAAGCTGAACATTTTGTTCATTCACAATAAATTTAAAATCGTCACGATGTGGACCATACAAGGTATTTCCTTGAAATATTTCTTTATCACGATGTATTGTATACTGCCTTTTTAAGAGTTGATAAAGTTGCTCTGGACTGTCATTTGCTGCTGGTAAAGTGATTGTTGAAAGATATTCTAAGACTAATTTTTCCTGTTGATGAGTAATTTCAAGCTGCAATTGATTAGCAAAGTTGCTTAAATCTTTTAGAAAATCGATTCGTTTGACGATTAATTCTGCTCCAAAAGCTGCTAATTGATCAGAAAATACATCTAACAGTAACAAATCTTTGACTTTCTTTTGTTGCAATTGTTTTAAATAACGATTGCGTTGCCGCAAAATTGCTTTATATTGACTAAGGTCATATAAATAATGACTATCGATCTGACCAAATTCCATATCTATGAATTTTCGCCTGACAATTGGTGACCCTTTAACCAACGAAAGATCCTCCGGGGCAAATAAAATCACGTTCATTTTCCCAATATATTGAGAAAGCTTGGCTTGCTCTAATTGATTAACTTTTGCTTTTTTTCCTTTAGGACTCAAAGCAATTTCCAATTTAGTTGTCCCTAAACGGTTCGCAAGCTTCCCTTGAATAATTGCTGAGTCTTTACCCATTCGCATCAATTCATGATCATTATTCGTCCGCTGACTCCGAGCCATTGCTAAAACATAAATTGACTCCAAGAGATTAGTTTTTCCCTGGGCATTTTCACCGATTAAAATGTTCGTTGCGGGTGAAAAATTTAATTCGATTTGTGAATAATTTCTGAAATCTTTTAGTTTTAATTTTTTTAAATACATTATTTCTGATCTGTTTCAACTTTTGTCAGTATAATTGTTCCAACTTCCGCAATTTGAATGCGATCAGCGGGATAAAGCTTCTTTCCGCGTCGTTGTTCTGGTTGACCATTTAATAAAACCTGATGATCTTTCAGGTACCATTTTGCTTGTCCTCCAGAACTAACAACATCCACATTTTTTAACAGTTGTCCTAAGGTAATGTAGGGAGCTGTTAATTTCAAAGTTTGATTCAAATTTTTCACCCGCCTTTTAACCGTCTCTAAGATAATTATAACCTTTCTAAACCTGAATGGCAATTCTATATCGCCTCTAAATCGATTTTAAGAGCTTTTAACCAACCATAATATGTTTTATTTACCATTAGTCAAAATTGCTCAAATCACCAAAAAATCGTTTTTAAACTAGGTAGCTCAAAATTTAAAGCTCAAGCCAAAAAAGAAGCGATGTTAGCCATCGCTTCTTGATCATTATAAATAGCTTGTTATTAAAAAGTCCTAACTGGCGTGATCAATTGGATAAAATCGTTTTGATTTTCGCTTGGAGTTAACGTAAATGGTCTTAAAGGCTGAGTGAAATTCACTCTGACCGTCGTTTGCCCAAAAGAACGTAATGCATCTTTCATGTAATCTGGGTTAAAAGAAATCTCCAACGGTTTACCAGTTAGATTTTCAAAATTCAAAACTTCATCAATCGTTCCAACTTCCGGTGAATTCCCATAGATTTTTGCTAAATGTTGCTCTGGATCAAGAGTTAGCTTAACTATATTGTAGTTTCCTTCATGTGATAATAACGAAGCTCGATCAATCACTGCTAAAAAATCACTAGCGTTAACTTCAAGATCCGTTTCAGAACTAGTGGGAATCAATTGAGCCGTATCTGGATAATTTCCTTCTAAAAGTCGTGAATAAAAAACAGTTTGATCAAACAGGCATAGTATTTGATTTTCTGAAATTCGCAATTCAACTTTTTCTGAACTATCTGGCAGCATTCGTGCCAGTTCAACTAAAGAGCGATTCGGAACAATAACGTCATAATTTAATTCGTTAATATCTAATGGAATTTTGCGTTGGCTTAAACGATGACTATCAGTAGCAACTGCCGTTAACTGTCCTTGAGAAATTATTAAGTGAACTCCAGTCAAGATTGGCCGGCTTTCTTGATTTGACGTAGCAATAACGGTTTGATTAATAACTTTTTTTAGTAAATCCGCAGATAATGAAATTTTCTGGGAAATTTCAACTTCTGGTAAATGAGGATATTCTTCAGCTGAAATGCCATTTACTTTAAAAACAGATTTTCCAGCTAAGATTTGCGTTTGCTGATTTTCAAAAGTATTTAATGAAAAAGTATCGCCAGAGAGTTTTTTGATGATTTCGCTAAAAAATCTAGCTGGTAATACAATTGCACCTGTTTCTCCAATTTCTAATTGTGCGTTGTCATCTGATTTTATAATAGCAGCTTCAATTGAAATGTCAGAATCACTGCCTGTTAAGATCAACTTTTCATTTGTTAGTGTAAGTTTAATCCCAGTTAGAATTGGAATCGTTGTTTTACTGGCAATTACTCGTTGGACATTAGTTAATTGCTGCATGAAAGCTAATCTTTTGATAGAAAATTTCATACTGAACCTCCTAGTTAAATTATATTAATTAATAGTTTTTTTAGTAATAGTAGTAGATGGTGTGGATTATGTGGATAAGTTGAAAACTTTCTGGCAATTCAAAGTTATCCACTTGTGCATATCTTGTGGATAATTTATAAAGAAATCCACAGTTTCCACAATATTACTTTTTAAGCTCACTTTTTAAGTCAGCAATTGATCGTTGGAGATTACTATCAGTTTCCAACATTTCAGAAATTTTTTCGTGAGCATGAATTACTGTGGTGTGATCTTTCCCACCAAATTCATTGCCTATTTTTGGCAATGAAGCATCTGTTAATTCGCGAGCTAAATACATGGCAATTTGTCTTGGAATCACAATGTTTTTGACCCGTTTTTTACCTTTAAGCTCGCTGATCGACAAATGAAAATATTTAGCTACTTTATCTTGAATAACAGCAATTGACAGTTCACTGGATTTGCCGGTTAATTTGAGATTTTTTAATGCATCAGCTGCTAAGCTGGTTGTAATCGGTGAATGTAGCAAAGAAGCGTATGCTTGGACACGAGCTAGAGCACCTTCTAATTCTCTGATGTTTGAATCAATCTGACCAGCAATATAACTTAGTGTATCATCAGGAATTGCTAAACGATCAGCATCGGCTTTGCTACGTAGGATAGCAATTCTGGTTTCCAAATCTGGCGGTGTGATATCAACCGAAAGTCCCCATTTAAAACGTGAGACAAGACGTTTTTGCAACTTAGGAATTTCATTTGGTAAACGATCAGAAGTCAAAACAATTTGTTTTTTATCATCATAAAGTGTATTGAAAGTATGGAAGAATTCTTCTTGAGTTCCTTCCTTATCAGCAAAAAATTGAATATCGTCAACGAGTAGTAGATCAACGCTGCGATATTCTTGGCGAAACTCTTCTTGGCGTTTAGTTTGAATTGAATTAATAAAATCATTAGCAAATGCTTCACTAGTAACATATTTAACTTTGGCTTGAGGGTTATTGGTCAACATTTGATGGCCAATTGCTTGCATTAAATGGGTTTTCCCTAGACCAACACCACCAAAGAAAAATAGTGGATTATATAATGCCCCAGGCTCTTCGGCGACAACTAAAGCTGCTGCATGAGCCATTTGATTGCCCTTACCGATCACAAAAGTTTCAAAGGTATATTTATCGTTTAACTTTGTTTCACGCATAAAAGTGGGTTGACGTTTTTCAATGATTGCAGTTGTCTGATTAGCAGGTGAATCAGTTCTCCAAGCCGGTTCACCTTTTAATGGATCTGGATCATTGGGCAGCTTGACATAGACTTTGATTGTCTGATTGATACTGTTTTTGATCATTGAAATTACTTGTTGGCTCAAATTAGCATTCCAATAGTCTTTGTGAAGTGCAGTTGGAACTTCAATGACAAGTCTTTTTTGACTAAAGCTGATCGGTTTGGCAGCTTTAAGCCAAGTATTGTAACTGATAGTTGATAGTTTCTTCTTAAATTCATCACAAATAAATTGCCACAATGTTTCAAGATCAGGCACCTAAGATTCCCCCCTTTTGATAAAAGTTCACTTGTTATTTTAGCATAGTTTTCCACAGGTGTGGAAAATTAATTTAATTTGTTCAACAGCTTGTTATTTAGTTTTCCACAGTGCTGTGTGAAACTAAAAATTATGTCTGATTTTTAAGTTTTCCACAAGCTGTATGTGAAGCAATTATCCCAATATAATAAGCTTTTTAAGGCTTGTCCACAAAGAAAAAATTGCTTGTGGATAAGTTAAAAACAGGCTGTTAATTTGTGTAAAAATCGGTTAAGAGTTAAGTTGATAGTTTTCCACAGTTGACAACTAATCCACAGAAAAGTAATTTAACGTTAGCAATTTGTGGATAACTTTTTTTGACAGAAGCTAAAAAGAACTTTAAAAATAAATCAATTTGTGATATCATCAATAAGTATTGTGTGACTTGACAATTTAATCAAGTAAGGATTGAAATCTATTTGTTAAGTTCGTAGTTACAGGAGGTGTTACTAAATGAAGAGAACATATCAACCAAAAAAACGTCATCGTCAAAGAGTTCATGGATTTCGTAAACGAATGAGTACAAGCAACGGTCGCAAAGTTTTAGCACGTCGACGCCGCAAGGGCAGAAGAGTTTTGTCTGCATAGACCACTGACCGTCAGTGGTCTTTTATTTTTTTGATGGTAGTAACAACCGGTATTTGGAGATGGATTATGCGAAAATCATACCGTGTTAAAAGTGAAAGAGATTTTCAACAAGTTTTTGAAAACGGGAAATCTTTTGCTAATCGACAATTTGTGGTTTATGTTTTAGAAAAACCAAGTCAACCCCATTTTCGAGTCGGAATTTCAGTCGGTAAAAAGATTGGAAATGCTGTTGCTCGCAATTGGGTAAAAAGGCGAATCAGACAAAGCTTGACGGAACTAAAACCACAATTGAAACAAAATTGTGATTTTATCGTGATTGCTCGGCCAACGATTGCGGGACAATCAATGAATGTTGTTAAGCAGCATTTAATGCATGTTTTGCATTTAGCTCAATTGCTGCCACATCGAAGCGCTTAAAGAGAGGTTTGATTCTGTGAAGAAAAAAATAAAACGCTTATTATTGATTCTCAGCACCTTATCGTTGATTGTGGTGCTTTCGGGTTGCAGCAACACGGCAGTTACACAAAATAGTACCGGCTTTTGGGATCATTATATTGTTTGGAATTTTATTCGAGCAATTCAATTCTTAAGTATTCATGGTAATTACGGCTGGGGAATAATTTTCTTTACGATTGCAGTTCGGGTAATCTTGTTACCCTTATTCTTTTACCAAACCAAAAGCATGCGCAAAACGATGGACCTTCAACCGCAATTAAAGGCATTGCAGCAAAAGTATTCCGCTAAGGATTTAGAAACACAGAACAAATTGCGGGAGGAACAGCAAAAGCTATATGCTGAAGCGGGTGTCAATCCGGTTGCCGGTTGTTTGCCATTGATAGTTCAAATGCCGATTTTGTATGCTTTGTATCAAGCAATTTTTCGTTCGCCCGTTTTGAAGACTGGTTCCTTTTTGTGGATGCAGCTGGGAGATAAAGATCCATATTTTATTTTACCGATTATAGCAGCAATCTTTACTTACATTACTTCAAAATTGAGCATGATGTCACAACCAGAACAAAATGGAATGAGCACAGCAATGACACTCGGAATGCCAGTGGTAATTTTAATAACGGCGATCAATTTTCCAGCCGCGTTGTCACTTTACTGGGTGATTACCAATGCTTTTTCCGCTTTACAGACACTGATGTTCAATAATCCGTTTAAAATCAATCATGAACGGCAAGAGAAGCAACAGCTAGCAAAGAAAAAACAAAGAACATTAGCTAAAGCTAAACGCCGGGCTTTAAAAAGCAAGAAAAAATAGTTAATAATTAAATCATTGATTAGAGTTTTAGAAAATTAAGAATAAAAACTCTTTTTAATTGAAATTGAAAAAGTCGTTGGAATTACGCTCAATTCCAACGACTTTTTCAGTTTGTCAATCACTCATCACTAAGGTGAGGGTTTTCTGCTAAATATTAATTAAACGATCTCAGGCTAATCACCAAATATTGACACGTTTTTCTGGTGGTAGATACATTCCATCACCAGGCTGAACTTTAAATGTTTGATAAAAGTCAGCCAAGTTTTTAGGCTGGATATTAGCCCGCAATTCATTGGGGGCATGGACGTCAATATTCAATAAAAGTTTTTGACGTTCTAGTGAGGATTTCATGCACCAAATGCGTGCCCAGTTGATAAAAAAGGCCCTCAGATCTGGAGCTGGTTCACTTTTGGCAGCTTCAAGTGCACAGCTTAAACCACCGGCATCAGCGATGTTTTCGGAAACGACCAATTTACCGTTAACTTTTCCGGCTGGAGTCTTTAAACCATCAAATTCTGTAATCATTTGCTGGGATAATTTTTCAAAATGAGCCAAGTCTTCCTTGGTCCACCAATTATGCAGATTACCGTATTCATCAAAATGAGCACCATTGTTATCAAAAGCGTGGGAAATCTCATGTGCAATGACAGCGCCAATTCCACCAAAGTTCTCACTAGCATTTTGGTCAAGACTATAAAATGGAGCTTGCAAGATAGCTGCTGGAAAGACAATAATGTTGTAAGACGGATTATAGTAGGCATTGACCGTATGTGCACTCATCTCCCAACGTGTGCGATCAACTGATTTGCCCCATTTAGCATAATGATCATGATTGGCAATTTGCTCAAAACGCAACACATTTGCAACTAAAGAGTTACCATCAACCTTAAATTTCTTATATAATTCAGCTAACTTTTCTGGATAACCGACTTGAACTCCTAATTTATCAAGCTTAAGGATTGCCTTATCTCTAGTTGCTTGGCTTAACCAATCGTTACTTGCTAACCTTTTTTTATAGACTGCCACCATTTTCTGAACCATGTCGGTAACATCGGCTTTGGCTTGAGAACCAAAATATTTGTGTGCATAATAAAGCCCAACCACTTGGTCAAATTGAGAAGTAGCAAGATAATAAGCACTTTTTTGCGGTTTCATAGGTTCTTTACTACCAGAAATTGCTCGGTGATATTGACCACCAATGATCCGCAGCTGATCAGATAAGAAACCAGTACTGTTTAAAACAGTTTTAACAAAGATCCAACTGCGGATTTTTTCAAAGTTTTCGGCGGTGACCAACTGATTTAAAGCAGCATAATATTGGGGTTCGGTAACAATTACTTGATCAGGCAAAGTGCCAATCAGGCTTTGGATATAGTGCTTTAAATCAATATTTGAACTGCTAGCAGCAAAGTCTTCCAGGGAATATTTATTATAAGCTTTAACGTAATCTGCCCGTTCTGTGCTGTCTTTCACGTGTGGTACAAGTAATTGGTCAAAAGCTAATGTCTCGGCGGTGACTTTGTTGATCAATGCTTCATCATAGCCAGCTAGTTTTAAGACCTCATGCAACATTTGCTGGTATATTTTTAATAAAGCAGCAGCGGCTGGATTTTCATTTTGATAATAGGTTTTATCAGGCAGAATCAGGCTAGGAACATCAGCCATTAAAGCATATTGGGAAGTGTTTTTCATGTCTGGTTCCACGTAAAGTGGAAATGGGACAGGATAGCCAGCAAAAGTCAAATCACCTAACTGAGTTTGCCAATCTGTGAGGTCCTTAAGATTTAAAATTCTTTCAGCATAAGCTCGAATTGGCTCATAGCCTAGCTGATTGCGCTTTTTAAAATCAGCAGCTAACTGGTAAAACTTTAAAAATTCAGCTAAATATGGATCAGTGACCGTAGTTGGTTGGAGGTTTTTAAAATCAGCCATTAAAGTTTTTTCGATTGTGTCAGCTAAGTCAGCAAAGCCGCCCGTGACCGGTTTGTCTGCTGGAATTTTGGCATTTTTCAGCCAAGCTCCATTGATTGCTTGGTATAAGTCGTCCTTGATTAAGGACGGATTGATTGTTGATTTACTCAAAGTTTGCAACCTCTTTTCGTCTTGTATAAAAACTATTGTAATTCAAAAGTGTATCAGATAAAAGCTTCAAGGGGCTTAAACAAATTTACTAGTTTGACTTTAATAAGTTTGCTATGATAAAGAGTAGAAATTTCGTGCTATAAAGGGGCGATCAAAAGTGGTTACTTTGTCAGATGTTGCCAAAAAAGCAAATGTTTCGAAAATGACGGTTTCCAGGGTGATCAATCATCCAGAACAAGTGACAGATGAATTGAAATTACTGGTTTTCAAAGCAATGAAAGAATTGAATTATCGTCCCAATGTAGCTGCAAAAGCTTTAGCAAGAAATCGAACGCAAATTATTAAACTTTTTATTTTAGAAGAAATGTCGACAGTTGAGCCATACTATATGTCTTTATTGACCGGAATTGCTCGGGGATTAGAAAAAAGGCAATATTCTTTACAATTAGTTACTCAGCATAGTTTCGATATTGGTGGCTGTGATGGTTATATTATTACTGGAATGCGCGATCAAGATTATGAGTGGATCGGTCGTTTAGAGAAACCGGTTGTTTTATTTGGTGAAAATCACTATGGCTATGATTTCATTGATACTGATAATCAAAAAGGAATAGAAATGGCAACAAAATATATGCTTGATCGTAATTATCAGCAAATAATTTTTGTTGGGATCGATTTGAATGAGCCATTTGAATACTCGCGTGAAGCTGGTTACCTGCAAGTAATGCAACAGGTTCAAAAAAGACCGCAAATTATTCGCGTCAGTAATCATTCACATTCAGCTGAAAAAAAAATTGGCAAAAATTGGAGTAAGTTTTCAAGCAATACGGGTTTTGTTTGTGCCAGTGACCGGATGGCCTTAGGAGTCGAACGAGCTGTAATGAAGCAGCAAGGAAGGGTTCCTGAAGAATATGGAATCATCGGTCATGATGGTGTTTTTTTAGATCAAGTAGCTGATCCACGCTTGACAACGATTCGTCAAGATGTGACTAAAATGGGTGAAGCATGTGCCAAAATGGTGTTGCAAAAAATTGAACAAGCTGGTGCCCCGCAAGGTGAAAGGCTCTTTGTCCCGACTTTAGTTGCACGTGAAACGACTAGATAGTTACTGATTTTTTGCAGAGAAAATGATTTTCAAGATAAAAATATTAGGAGACTGAGAAGCTATTTATTCAGTCTCTTTTATTTTGATAGCGGTAACAGATCAAACAGACTTGTTTTGAGGCCAGGTTTTCTCTATTTTAGACTTAGAAGAATAAAAAGGGGTGAAAAAATGGCACGTGCAGATTATAAAAATGCAATTATTTATCAAATCTATCCTAAAAGTTTTATGGATGCTAATCATGATGGAATTGGTGATTTACGGGGGATCATTAATAAATTAGATTACTTGAAAAATTTGGGAATCAATACTTTATGGTTGAATCCAATCTTTGTTTCACCACAAGTTGACAATGGCTATGATGTTTCTAATTACTATGCAATTGATGGAAAAATGGGAACTATCGAGGAGTTTGATCAATTGATCAAAGCTGCTCATCAGCGAAAATTAAAGATTATTCTAGATTTGGTTTTGAATCATACTTCTGATCAACATCCGTGGTTTCAAGATGCAATCAAAAATCCCAAAAGTATCTACCGAGAATATTACTTGTGGGCTAAGGGTCAAAATGGACATTTGCCAAACAACTGGGCCTCGTTTTTTGGCGGCAGTGTTTGGGAAGCGGATCCATGTCAACCGAATAATTATTACTTTCATTTATTTGATAAAAGAATGCCGGATTTAAATTGGAAATGTCCTGAGGTCCGTCAAGCAATGGTTAATATTGCTAAGTTTTGGTTGAGTCATGGTGTTGATGGTTTTCGGTTAGATGCATTTATTCACTTAGCTAAAGCAGATTTTAATCAAGATTTTCCAGCACATGGAAAAAAAGAGCCAGTAATTGCTGAACCATTTTATGCTAATCTACCACAAGTCAGAACTTATTTGCGAGAGTTTGTGCACCAATTGCGCTTGATCAAACCAGATTTATTGATTTTAGGTGAAGCGGCCAGTGCCGATATAGATTTAACCGCAGCCTATACTAACCCACAGGATGAACTTTGTGATACGGTGGTAACTTTTCGTTATTTTGAGTCGTTAACGGAGCAGGCTGATAAACGTTTACCAAAAGAATTGCAA
The DNA here is from genome assembly GCF_029916425.1 of Liquorilactobacillus sicerae. Taxonomy (GTDB): domain Bacteria; phylum Bacillota; class Bacilli; order Lactobacillales; family Lactobacillaceae; genus Liquorilactobacillus; species Liquorilactobacillus sicerae. The sequence continues at coordinate 103,072 of NZ_JAHAVQ010000008.1, forward strand.
TCGCTACCGTTAGATTTTGGACACTTGAAAGAGGTAATGGCAACTTGGCAGAAGAACTTGGAAAACATTAGTTATTTAACTTTATATTGGAACAATCATGACATGCCACGAGTTTTAGAAAAAGTTGGGATTAATTATCGCAGTCAGCCAACAATTGCCAAAATGTTGGCAACTTTAATGTATTTACAACGAGGGATTCCTTGCATTTATTATGGTGAGGAAATTGGTATGCAGAATTTAAGTTATGATCAAATTGATGCGCTTCATGATGAACAAGCAAAAAAGGCTTGGCAAGCAGCAGTTGACCAGCAGATGTCAGCTAACAAAGCTTTAGAGCTAATTTGCCGCAGTCATAAAATGGCTGCACGTGGGGTAATGCAATGGGATGCTAGTAAGTATAACGGCTTTTCAGATGTCAAGCCATGGAATTTTGGACACAACACAGCAGTTAATGTCCACGATGAATTAGTTAATGATCAAAGTGTTTTGCAGTATTATCGCCGGTTATTAAAACTAAAAAAGCAGCAATTGTTTGTTGATGGAAAAATTACTTTGGAAAATACTAATGATGACTTATATGTTTATCGTCGGACGCTTAAAAATCAGACTGCCATAGTGATTTGTAATTTAACTCATCAAGCTCAGCAATATCAGTTGCAGCAACCGGCTGATGACATTTTGCTGCAAAATGGTCGCATAACGCTTGCTCAGGATTTGATTACCCTTTCAGCTTATGGCAGCTTGGTTATTAAAGTTAATTAAGGAGGAATTTTTTTAGATGGAAAAATCAGCTTTATATCATCGTCCAGATAGCGAAATGGCTTATTTGTATACCAAGGATGATTTTCATATTCGTCTCCGCACGAAACATGATGATGTACAAAAAGTTGAATTACTTTACGGTGATCCATATGGACTGAAAGTCAATGAAAAAGCTCAAGGCAGCTGGGATTACCAATTAAAGGCAATGAATCTGGTTGCAGCAACCAAAACGCATGATTACTGGCAAGCAAGTGTTTCAATGCCACTTCGACGCTTGCAGTATGCTTTTCATGTATATGGTCGAGATGGAGAGGAAGTTTTTTATGACGATCGCCATATCTGTTCATATAGTCAAGCAGCAATTGATAATCTAGCAGCTTTTCGGATGCCATATTTTCATGAAATTGATCGAATTGCTCCACCAACATGGGTCAAAAAAACTGTTTGGTATCAAATCTTTCCGGAACGTTTTGCTAATGGTGACAAAGCAAATGATCCTAAGGGAACCTTACCATGGGACAGTGTTGAGCCAACTCCAACTAACTTTTTTGGTGGCGATTTACAAGGTATTATTGATCATCTTGATTATTTAAAGGATTTAGGAATCAATGGTTTATATTTATGTCCGATTTTTTATGCTCATTCCAATCATAAATACGACACCATTGATTATTTAGCGATCGACCCAGCCTTTGGTGATAAAGCAACGTTTAAAAAATTAGTTGATGAAGCTCATGCTCGGGGAATTCGAGTTATGTTAGATGCGGTTTTCAATCATTTAGGGGATACTTCGATGCAATGGCAGGATGTGATTCAAAAAGGCAAAGGCTCACACTTTGCTGATTGGTTTCACATCAAAAAGTTTCCAGTTTCTTACGAGAAAACGGCTAATAATGAATTAGCCCAAAACATTACTTACGATGTTTTTGCCAATACGCCACATATGCCTAAACTGAATACGGCTAATCCGCAGGTTCAAGATTTTTTACTAGAAATTGCGACTTATTGGATCAAACAATTTGATATTGATGCTTGGCGTTTGGACGTTGCTAATGAAATTGATCATCATTTTTGGCGTAGATTTTATCAGGCAACCCATGCGTTAAAGCCAGATTTTTACGTTTTGGGAGAAGTCTGGCATTCAGCTCAGGAATGGTTAAGCAGTCATGAATTTGATGCTGCAATGAATTATCCATATACAGAATTGATTAGTGAATGTTTTGTTAAAAAAACCTTAACGGCCAGTGAAATGGTCTCAGCCTTAAATGAACAATTAATGCTTTATCGACGACAAACAAATGAAGTTATGTTTAACGCAATGGATACTCACGATACTGCTCGTTTGCTAACTTTATGTCAAGGTGATCAACAATTGCAAAAACAAATTTTGACTTTTATGTTTCTGCAAATTGGTGCTCCCTGTCTTTATTATGGCACTGAAGTTGGAATGGCTGGTGGTTACGATCCGGATTGTAGAGCTTGTATGATTTGGGATCCAGCTAGGCAAGATCAACAAATGCTGCAATTTATTAAACAACTAGTTCATTTTAGAAGAAATTATGCCACCGTCTTAAGTCAAGGAAAGTTGATTTGGAAGTTAGTTGATGATCGGACAGGAATGATCATTGTGCAAAGAAAATTGGGACAGCAACAAATTACGGCTATTTTTAACCATAGTCAGCAACAGCAGTCACTTTCGCAAGTTAAAGATCAAATTTTATTCAGTCAGGGATGGCAACAGGCAACAAATACTTTAGATGCGGAAGGTTTTATGATCTTGAAATAGTTACATAGTGTAACCAGTTTCATTATGTTACCGATAACATTAAGAAAACGGTTGCATTGAAAAAAGAACAGGATAATAATGAAAACTGTAAAGAATTTGAAAAAAAGAAGGGGGATTTTCCAAATGAGGAAAAACTTCAAAAGGTTAGGAATGTTGGTGTTGGCCGTGGGTTTGACTTTCTCGTTGGCAGCTTGTGGCAGCAGTAGTAGTAGCAGTAGTAAGAAACAGACGTTGACAGTTTCGGTTGATAATAGTAGTAATACTTACAAAAAATTTGTAAATCAGATTAAAGGTAAGTTTGAAAAGAAGTATAATGTTAAAGTTAAGGTTCGGACTAAAGCAATGTCAGATCAATTGGATGCATTGAAACTTGATGGACCATCAGGCAAAGCTCCTGATGTTATGATGGCTGCGTATGATAATGTAGGTGTTTTAGGTAAGCAAGGACAATTAGCGTCAGTTAAATTAGCTTCAGGACGTTACAGTACTAAAGATAAGAAACTGGTTACAATGAATGGCAAATATTATGGTGAACCAGCAACTGTTGAAACCATGGTTATGTACTATAACAAAAAATACCTTAAAACAGCGCCAACGAATTTTAAACAATTAGAAGATATCTCAAAAGACAGTAAGTATGCGTATTCAAATGATAAAACTAAAAATGTTGGCTTTTTGGTACAATGGACAAACTTTTATGATGCTTATGGTTTAATTAAAGGTTACGGTGGTTATGTATTTGGGGGTAAAAATAATAAAGATATCAATGATTTAGGCTTGAATAATTCTGGAGCTGTTGAAGGATTGACTTATATCACTAATTGGTTTAAAAATGTTTGGCCAAAAGGGATGCAATCAACAACTTCTAATGAAAACTTCATTACATCTCAATTTACTGGTGGTAAGACTGCAGTTGTTTTAGATGGTTCATGGATGGCTTCAACATATAACCAAACAAAGAGTTTGAAGTATAGTGTTGCAGCAATTCCTACCTTGAAAAATGGTAAGAAGTATCAGCCATTTGCTGGTGGTAAAGCTTGGGTTATTTCGAAGTACTCAAAGCATAAGTCAGTTGCTCAAAAATGGTTAAACTACGTAACTAATACAAAGAATCAGAATAAGTTTAACAAAATGACATATGAGGTCCCTGCTAATGAAGCCGCTCGTAAGACAGCCTCAAAGGCAAGTGGAACTCGTGGTGAAGTAGCTAAAGCTGTTTTGACAGAGTTCAAGTCTGCTGAACCAATGCCGAATATGCCTGCTATGACCGAGGTTTGGACTGGTGCAGAAAATCTGATAGTTAATGCAGCTTCTGGCAAGAAGACGCCAAAACAGTCTGCAGATGCTGCTGTTAAAGAAATTGCACAGACAATCAAGCAAAAGTATAGTAACTAAATTGAATAACGAGATTTAAAACTTTTTTTGAAGGGTTTTGGGCAATCAAAGCCCTTCATTATTATGGAGCAACACTCCACCATCCACCAAAGCTAGCACAAAGGAGAGGACAGAAATGAGAAAGAAAGATCCGCAAAAGGCAATGTGGCTTTCATTAGTTCCAGGCCTAGGGCAAATTAGCAATGGTCAAAAAATCAAAGGCTATACATTTCTTGGAATTTTTATTCTATTTGTAATTGAAATGATATTATTTGGTTTTTCAGCACTCAAAGGCTTGATTACTCTAGGTACCGTACCAATGCGAGATAATTCAATGTTTTTAATGATTGAAGGAACATTGCAATTATTAATAACGATAATTTTTTTGATATTCTATTTTGTTAATATGTACGATGCAAAAAGAGTTGCTAATGCGATAAATGGAGGGGAACATGTTACTTCAACTCCTAAAGAGCTTTTTAGGGCAACAGTCACTACAGGATTTCCATACTTGTTAACTTTTCCTGCGTATATATTGATGATTTTTGTAATTATTTTGCCAGTTTTAGTAACATTGTTTATGGCATTTACTAATTATGATTTCAATCATATTCCGCCAGCTGTCCTAATTTCTTGGACAGGATTGAAGAACTTTACTGATATGTTTTTCCTAAGTTCATATCGAGCAACGTTCGGAGCAGTGTTTAGTTGGACAATAATTTGGACTTTATGTGCTTCAACTTTACAAATAGCACTTGGAATTTTTACTGCAGTTATTGCACATCAAAATTTTATAAAAGGGAAAAAATTCTTTGGAATCATATTTTTACTTCCTTGGGCTGTACCGGCTTTTGTAACAATTATGAGTTTTTCGAATATTTTTAATGACTCTGCTGGTGCGATTAATGCACAAGTAATTCCATTTTTAAATCATTTCTTACTGTTTAAAATTCCACAAATTAGTTGGACGACTGATCCGTTTTGGACCAAGGTTGCTTTGATTATGATTCAAGGATGGCTGGGCTTCCCATATATTTATGTTTTGGTTACAGGTATTTTGCAGTCAATTCCAGACGATCTGTATGAAGCTGCTACAATGGATGGTGCTACGGCAATTCAAAAGTTTAATCATATTACTTTTCCAGCAATTTTAGGTGTGGCTGCTCCGACTTTTATAACACAATATACCTTTAACTTTAATAACTTCTCCATTATCTATTTGTTTAATGATGGTGGCCCAGGTGATGTTGGAGCTGGTGGAGCTGGAAACTCAGATATTTTAATTTCTTGGATTTACAAACTGACAACTGGCAATACACCACAATATGGGTTAGCTTCAGCGATTACTTTAATTATTTCTACTATCGTCATTGCAGTTTCGTTATTTGTATTTAAAAAATCACATGCATTTGATATGGAGGGATAGTTATGGCTGAGAAAATAAAAGTAAAAAAAGCAGGATCAATTAAACGAGGACGTTTTCTTACTCATTTTTTTACGTATTTGTTTTTGGTAGTTTTATCAATTATTATTATTTATCCACTACTAATTACATCAATTACGGCTTTTAAGAGTACTAACATTGTTGCTTTTACATTAAGTTTCAAGGGACCATGGACATTAGAGAACTTTAAAGATTTATTTACTCATACACTCTATGGCAGATGGTATTGGAATACGTTAGTAATCTCAATTGGTACCATGCTTATTCAAGTCACAGCAGTTACATTGGCTGGTTATGCATATAGTCGTTACAAGTTTGTTGGGAAAAAATGGACATTAATTTTCTTCTTAGTTGTTCAAATGATTCCTACCTTGGCTGCATTGACTGCATTTTATGTATTAGCAATGATTTTAAATGGATTAGATCATTATTGGTTTCTTGCTTTAATTTATATTGGGAGTGGAATACCAATGAATGCATGGCTAATGAAGGGATATTTTGATACCGTTCCGTATGATCTTGATGAATCTGCCAAGCTGGATGGGGCAGGAAACTTTACCATTTTTTGGAAAATCGTGTTACCATTAGTTAAACCAATGATCGCGGTTCAAGCATTGTGGGCGTTCATGACACCGTTCGGAGAATATATGACAGCCAGTTACTTGTTAAGGACTAATGCCCATTTGACGGTTGCTGTTGGCTTGCAACAGTTTATTCAAAACACTGAAAACCAGCAAGTTACTCTATTTTCAGCCGGTGCAATTTTAATTGCTTTGCCAATTAGTTTGCTGTTCTTCTACTTACAAAGATACTTTGTAACTGGATTAACCGCTGGAGGTACTAAGGGCTAGTTAGTATTGGAGTGTTGAATAGTTTATGATCAGTCAAAAATTTCCGCTAAGTTTTTTTTATAATATGGTTTCACCAATTAGATCTTTTTCAGGAAGAAAATCTATGACGTGGATGCAGATTATCTTGATGTTTACTTTTTTATGTGCATTGATGGTTTTGCCGATTCCTTTTCATTACCAACATATGCAAGAGGTCGATATGGGGAATTATCTGCCAAAGGTTAATAAATTATTAGCTAATACTCAATTAGGAAGAGAAATAAAACAAGCTGATTATACTAAACAGACATTTAAGTTTCATGGAACAAAAATTTTAAAAAGGAATAAAATTGAAATTTTAGGAATTGAACTGACGAAAAAACAACTAGCAAATTATAAAGTTGCGGTCAGTGTTAATTCAAATAATATTTATTTGAAAGAAAAGGGTGCGGTTTATAAATTAAACTATTCAGCTTTGCGTAATATGCAAGCAGGATCTTTTAAAAAACAAGTTAATTGGTTATGGTATCAAAATAATAAGGGAGCAGTTGCTTTTTCAATGTTATTGATTATTGGTAGTGTCATTGTTTTAACCAATATGATATTAGTCTTTTTAGCTGCGGTCTTCGTTTGGATGGCACGCAAAAGTCCTTATGTAACGATTAATACGTATCGGGAGTCAGTTGGCTTAACACTTAATACAATTGGTGTTAGTTCGATTATTACGATGGTAGTTGGGTTTGTTTATTTTGATATTTCTTTTATGCTGATTTTACAGATGGTTCTTTGTTCATTGATGTTATTGCTGATTTATTCAAAAACACGTTTCAATGATGAATATCTGTCAAGGGTTAATCATTAGTTTTAAAAAGAGTCAAGGCACGAGTTATTTTGCCTTGACTCTTTTTATTAATGTCTTTAGACCTAGTTGAGCTCGCTTGCGTGCGAAACAAAAAAACCACCTGCTTTGCGGGTGGAAAAGCAAACGGTTAAACCAAAACGCCTCCATAAGATTTAAAATGTAGGTGTCAAAGCCAAACATTTAAAAATCGAAAGGGGACGCTAAAAATTGGCGAACAGGTTAAATAGTCTTGCACATACAAAATGGTTATGCAAATACCATATCGTCTTTACACTAAAGTATAGAAGAAAAATCATATATAATCAATATCGATGAGACTTGCAAAATGATATTTAAATTATTTTTAGCTCAATCAAAATTCAGCTGTATCAGGATCAGCTGCATAACCAACAATTCCTTTAAGTTGATCAATTGTTTTCATATCGGTTTTAGATAAATTAAAATCAAAAAGTTGTGAGTTTTCTTCAATCCGATTCTCATGGACTGATTTAGGTAATGGAAGAAACTGATGTTGTAAAGACCAACGTAAGCAAATTTGAGCGACCGTCCGCTGATTTTTAGCAGCAATTTGTTTTAAAGTATCATTAGCAAAAATTTTACCAGTTCCTAGGGGACTATAAGCTTCCAACAAAATATTATTTTGCCGGCAGTAATCAATAGTTTTCAGATCTAAATCACCAGGACAAATCCGAATTTGGTTGACCATTGGCTGAACGGTCTGTGTTTCTGCTAAAATTTGTAAATGATGGGGACGAAAGTTGGAAACTCCGATAGCTTTAATTTTGCCGGCTTTGTAGGCATCCTCCAAAGCTTCCCAAGTATCTTGCAAGTGCTGCTTCCAGTTGGCATTGCGGGCAGCCTTAGGATTTGGCCAATGAATTAAAAATAGATCCAGATATTTGACTTGAAGAGCTTTCAATGATTGATCAATCGCCGCTGTAGCAGCTTGGTAGTTATGAGCATGATTATTCAACTTACTAGTTAGAAAAATTTGTTGCCGGGCAATTCCACTTTCTCTGATGCCTTCACCAACGCTTTGTTCATTGCCATACATTTCAGCTGTGTCAATATGACGATATCCTGAGGTTAAAGCCTCTTTAACAGCAGTTTTGGCAACTTCGCCAGCTGGGGTTTGCCAAGTACCAAAACCAACTACTGGAATCTTTACACCATTTGCTAAGGTATAAGTGTCAACTAAGCTCTTCATTCAACAAGACCTCACTTATTATTTTGATTTTCACCACTATTCTACTACAATTTGATTGTAAAATGATTTTTAAACTATTTTCTGAATTTTGGAAGTTAAGAAGTTAGCCAAACCTTCAATAGATTTTAATGTTATAATATTTTATAAATGTACACGGAGGATAGATAATGACAAAGTTTACTGGAAAAACGGTTAATGATGCTTTGAATAAAGGGCTGAAAGCATTAAGGTTAAATCGAAATCAAGTAAATTTAAAAGTTATAACTGAGGGTTCACGAGGCTTTTTGGGAATTGGAAATAAGCCAGCAGTTATTGATTTGCAAGAAATAAACAAAGAAGCTACAGTTGTTGAAAAAGATGTAACACTAGCAGCAGAAAGAAGATTAGCTAAAAATCAAGCAGTTGAGGTTTTAGGCGAGTATTTAGCAGATGTAACTGAAGCAATGGGTATTAAAACAGAGATTGAAGTTACTCAAGATGAAAAGTTAGTCACTTATGCTTTTGACACGCAACAAGTTGGCCAACTGATCGGAAAACACGGTCGAACCTTGGATGCATTGCAAACACTGGCAGAAAATTTTTTAGCTAGACATAAAGGCCAAAAATTGGATATAATTTTAGATGTTGCTAATTATCGCGAAGAACAACGAAAAAACTTGGTGAGAATGGCTAAACGAAAGGCGGAGCAGGTTCTCAAATCTCAGCAACCAGTTAATTGTCCGACAATGTTGGCTTTTGAGCGAAAAATTATTCACCAAACTTTAGCTAGAAGCAATGTTGAAACTATATCGGTAGGCAAGGAGCCACATCGATATGTTAAAATTTATCCTGATAAGAAATGAAGAAAGTAGGCAAAAAAATGGGATTAAATCATGAACCTAACAAATTAGATGACGAGCTTTGCTTTGCTATTTATACTGCCCAAAAAGTTTACAATAAATTCTATGTCAATTCTTTAAAAGAATATCATTTAACTTATCCACAATATATTACGCTTTTGGCACTTTGGGAAAGTGATGAACCGATGATGATTAAAGAATTAGGGAAAAAGTTAGATTTGGATAACGGAACCTTAACGCCTTTATTACGAAGAATGGAAAAAGGTGATTGGATCGTTAGAAAACATTCACAGACTGATGCACGTAAAGTTTATATTTGTTTAAGCCGCAAAGCCAAAGTCAAAAAATGTGAGATTAAGCGAAAAATGAAGTCTTGTTTTTCACAAGTCGATATGACTGTTGAGGAATATCAACATGATGTGGAATTGATCAAAAATATTGCTAAAAACATCAAAAATGGCACACAAGCATAATTTCGTTCCATGTGAAACAAAAGCTAGCGGTTATTTGAAAAATGTATCAGATAAGCTTAAATGATAAGTAGATAAAAAGCTCTAGAGCGTAAGACTCTAGAGCTTTTTTTAAGTGTTTTTTTCACGAATATGTTCTCTAACTTGATTGAAAATAGTAATTACGTGTCGATCAGAAAGTTGATAATTTATCTTTTGTCCAGCACGTAAGCCACGGACTAATCCTGTTTGCCGCAATAGTTTCAGCTGATGCGAAATAGCTGACTGAGAGATGCCAATGATATCAGCTAATTCGTTAACAGATAAACTTTTTTCAGCTAGTAGGAATAAAATCTTATATCTTGTCTGATCACCAAAAGCTTTAAACAATTGAACGCTTTTTTCAAGTTCTAGGAATGAAGGCAATTGAGGATTGTTTGACTTTGTCATTTAGTTCACCTTTCACCAGAAAGAGTATAGTAATAAGAATTAAACTGTTAACACTCATTATACGCTTACAGGCCGGGAATTTGAAATTTAATTGTCGGCTCGTTTAGCTAATTGATCGATCAAATTAAAGAAATGCTGTCGATCAACGTCATAAACTAAAGTAGCTGGTCGACCGCTAGTAGTCAAGAAGGTTTTTCCATCGCTGGGAGCAGCTAAACTGACATCACAATTAATGGCTTTAGTCTTGACGAGAGAGGAGTCATAGCAATAACAGGTAGTTAATACATCCCATAAGTAATAAGTTGAGTTGGTAGCAAATTGATTAAGCTCAGGGACAAAGGCATAACTATTGCCAATAAAATCGAGACCAGTGAAGCGGCGTTGGGCAGCCCAATGAAGTCTGACTTTGGGTGTTAATGGCACATTGTTAGTACTTTCCAAACTGACCAAGTCAAGCTTGATTGGCGCATCAAAAACTGTTTTGACAGCTGCTGGATCCCAAAAAGCATTCCATTCTTGTGTTCCATCAGAATCAGGTTCTTCAACATTACCCTTTTTTAGAAAGGTTCCGCCCATCCAAATCACTCGTTCGATTTTTTGGCTAACGGTTGGAGCAACTTTCAAGGCTGCAGCTAAATCGGTGAGTGGGCCAGTAAATAACAAGGTTACCGGTTGGGTCGCAGCTTGCAGCTTAGCTATCAGATCTAAATGGGCAGGTTGTTCAGCTAGTGGCGTAATAATCTTGCCGCTTTCATTTAAAAGAGGCAAAGCATTTTCTGAGTAAGTTGTCAGTCGCCATTCTTTAGGGAAGGGATGGACCCCCCGAGCACTGGAAGCCGCTACAGCTAATTTTTTACCGTGACCAAAGCGGTCAATGATTTTGCGGCTAGCTTCTAAGGAAGGTTGTAAATAACTATCGGCATTAACTGCTGCTACTCCGATTAGGCGAATAGTATCCATTTGTAGTAATAAAAAAAGTGAAATTAAGTCATCAACTCCACCATCATGGTCGAAGTACACATTTTTGATCATAATTAAACTCCTCACATTATAAAATTAATTCAATTATATAAAATATGAAAACGTTCGTCAAAATTAATTAAAATCATTGTTATAACGCTAATATGTTAGGATATATGATAGAAAGCGAACTATTTTTGATTGTGTTCAAATAAATGTATTGATTTAATTACAAAAGAAGGGTATACTATGAGTCATGAAAAAATAACTTTGGGGGTCATTTGATTGAAAAAGAAATGGATGGCATTGGTTGCAACGACTTTCGCACTTGGAACAGTTCTGGTGGGATGTGGTAATCAATCTTCAAGTAGCAAAGGCACTAAACATTCTGCCGCATTAGTTACTGATGGCGGAGGGATCGATGATAAGTCATTCAATCAGTCGGCATGGGAAGGCTTGAAAAGCTGGGGCAAGAGCCATAATTTGAAAAAGGGTGTAAATGGCTATAATTACGCGCAGTCAGATGATGATTCAGACTTTTTGCCTAACATCAACAAGTTGATCAAGGCAAAATATGCAACTATTTTTGGAATTGGGTACAAGTTGGACAATGCCATTGGAACGGCAGCTAAAGAAAATCCCAAAACTAATTTTGCAATTATTGACTCGGTCGTAAAAAATCGGAAAAATGTTGCTTCGGTAACTTTTAAAACTGAACAGTCATCATTCTTAGCTGGAGTAGCAGCAGCAGAAACGACTAAAACTGATAAAGTTGGTTTTGTTGGTGGAATGCAAAGTGATGTGATCAAGACTTTTGAAGCAGGTTTTAAACAAGGCGTCAAAGCGGTTAATCCAAAGATCCAAGTTGATGTTAAATATGCTGGTTCATTCAGTAAAGCTGATGTTGGTCAATCATTGGCAACAGCAATGTATAACAATAATGAGGATGTTATCTTCCATGCGGCTGGTGGCACTGGTGCTGGTGTTTTCACAGCAGCTAAAAATGCAGCTAAAAATGGTAAAAAGGTTTGGGTAATCGGTGTTGATCAAGATCAAAAAGCCGATGGTGCTTATAAAGGCGGTAATGTAACTTTAGCCTCAGCTGTTAAGAAAGTTGGGACAGCTGTTAAGGATTTGTCGAATCAAGCAATGAAGGGCAAATTCCCAGGTGGAAAAACGGTTACTTATAATTTAAAAGATAACGGTGTTGGTTTGGTAAATGATAATATGTCAGCCAAAACTTGGAAAGTGGTTCAAAATTATCAGCAACAAATTGAAAGTGGTAAGATCAAAGTCAGTCCTAAATAATTTTTAGGTTCAATTCCTACAGTTAACAATATTTTAATGATGGTGAAGAGTTGGCGCGGATCAATGCTTCACCATTTTGTTGCATAAAAGAACAGCTGACTTTTAGGAGGAGCAAATGGTAGAAAAATATGTAGTTGAAATGCAGCACATCACTAAGCAGTTTGGCAATTACAAAGCCAATAATGATATTTCGCTGCAATTAAAAAAAGGTGAGATTCTTGCTTTGCTAGGTGAAAATGGTGCTGGAAAGTCAACTTTAATGAGGATGCTTTCAGGTTTACTGGAACCAACCAGTGGCCAAATTTTAATTGATGGTCAGCCGGCCCATTTAAATGATCCACGTGATGCTAAAAAATTAGGAATTGGAATGGTTCACCAGCACTTTATGCTGATTCCGGCTTTTTCCGTACTTGAAAATATTATTTTAGGTGATGAGCCAACGAAAGGTATCAAAATCAATTATCAAAAAGCTGCTGTGAGCATTCAGCAATTAGCGGCTAAGTATCATTTGGAGATCGATTTAAAAGCTAAGGTTCGTGATATTACCGTTGGAATGCAACAGAGAGTCGAAATCATGAAAGCTTTATACCGCCAAGCGCATATTTTTATTTTTGATGAACCAACGGCGGCCTTGACACCACAAGAGATTGAACAATTGATCAAAATTTTCCGGGCACTAGCAAATGAAGGCAACTCAGTGATTTTTATTACTCATAAGTTAAAAGAGATTAAAGAAGTTGCTGATCGTTGTGTTGTGATCCGAAGTGGGAAAGTAATTGATACCGTTAAAGTCAGTGAAACACCAGAAGCAGCTTTGGCAGAAATGATGGTCGGCAGAAAAATTAATTTAGATATTATCAAACAAACAACGGATCAAAGTCGAAAAATTTTAAATGTTGAAAAGCTAACGGTTGAGAATCACGGTCGGATTAAAGTTCGCAATTTGAATTTGACTGTGCATAGTGGAGAAATAGTTGGAATTGCTGGAGTCGATGGTAATGGTCAAAGTGAATTAATTGCTGCTTTGACGGGTTTGATCAAAAGCAAATCTGGTACGATCAAGTTGTTGAATCGGTCATTGCAAAACTTAAGCGCACGTCAGATCAGTCAAGCGGGTGTTGGTTGTATCCCTGAGGATCGGCAAAATGTCGGGTTGATTCTGCCATTGACGATTGCCGAGAACCTAGTCTTAAAGGATTATTATCACCAGCCAGCAAGTCACTATGGTTGGTTGAATTATGCAGCAATTAATCAGCATGGCCGAAGATTAATTAAGGATTTTGATATTCGTTCGCAAAGTGAAAAAGAAAAGGCAGCTGATCTTTCTGGTGGAAATCAACAAAAAGTCATTGTTGCTCGAGAAATTGCCGCTCAGCCTAAATTATTGATTGCTGCTAACCCGACTCGTGGGGTCGATATTGGAGCAATCGAGTATATTCATGAAAAGATTATGGATCAGCGAAATGCTGGTCGCGGGGTTTTGCTAGTTAGTTTTGAACTTGATGAAATCTTAAAACTCTCTGATCGAATCGTTGTTATGCATGAGGGTCAAATTGTTGGTGAATTAAATCCAAAGACAACGACTAGTGAAGAATTAGGCTTAATGATGGCTGGAAAAAAACCAGTTATGCAGAAAGGATAGAGGAGGAAAACTATGCAGATTAAATCTTTGAAGGGTTTAATGATCCCGCTGCTGTCAGTAATTGCTGGATTTTTAGTGGGTGCGATCGTCATGCTGATTTTCGGCTATGATCCGTTACAAAATTATATTAATTTGTTTGTCGGTTCACTTGGAGACATTTATTCGATTGGGGAGACACTTCGTAATATGACTCCCTTGATTTTAACGGCGTTAGGTTTTGCGGTCGCCAGTAAAGCAGGCTTCTTTAATATTGGCGGTCCAGGTCAGTATTTATTTGGCTGGTTTGGTGGAATTAGTTTTGCCTTGGCATTTCCTCATTTACCTGGAATTATTTTGATTATTGGTTCTTTATTATGCGGTGCAATTTTGGGTGGAATTTGGTCAATGATTGCGGGTATTTTACGGGCATACTTTGGTACAAGTGAAGTTATTACGACAATTATGTTAAATTATATTTCGTTATACTTTATTAATTACGCAATTAGAAGTTGGCTAGCCAAAAAAGGCAATGACTCTTCGCCTAACATCGTCGCTAAAGCCAGTTTGAATACACCATTTTTGAAGTCGATCACAAACAATTCAACTTTTAATTGGGGATTTTTCATTGCTTTAGTTGTGGTTGTCATAGTTTGGCTGTACTTTAATAAAACTAATTCTGGTTTTGAAATCAAAGCAGTTGGAATCAACGAAACTGCCTCGCGTTATGCAGGGGTCAACGTCAAGCAAACGATTATTGTGGCTATGCTGATCTCCGGGGTGCTAGCTGGTTTAGGCGGAGCAATCGATGGCTTAGGAAATTTTCAAAACATTTCGGTCTCAAATAATTTACCTGATGTTGGTTTTAATGGAATGGCGGTTGCTTTGTTAGCAAGTGAAAATCCGTTTGGAATTATTTTTGCGGCTTTGCTATTTTCGGCTTTGCAGATAGGTGGTCTAAGCATTTCAGTTTATTCAAATACTCCGAGTGAAATTGTTGATATTGTGATCGCTTCAATTATCTTTTTTGTGGGCATCAAGTATCTATTTGAGTGGCTACTAGCTAAGAGGAAGCACCATTCTCAAGAAAAGTTAAGTGAAGGGGGCAGATAAGATGAGTTTTTCAACTGTTTTAATGACTGTTTTTTCAACAACTTTGATTTATGCTGCTCCACTGATTTTTACCGCGTTAGGTGGAGCTTTTTCAGAACATAGTGGAATCGTCAATGTTGGCCTCGAGGGCATGATGATCGTTGGGGCATTTAGTAGTACGGTTTTTAATTTATTTTTTGCTAAAATTTTGGGGGCGGCAACTCCGTGGATCTCATTGTTGGTTGGCGCAGTATTCGGGCTATTATTTTCACTGCTGCATGCGGTGGCAACGATCAACTTTCGTGCAGATCATATCATTAGTGGGACGGTTTTAAATATGCTTGCACCAGCGTTATGTGTGTTCTTAACCCGAATTTTTTATAATGGCAAAGGCCAGACACCAATTATTGATCAAAGCATGGGAACTTTTACTTTCCCAGGATTATCGAAAATCCCATTATTAGGTAAAATGCTCTTTACCCATACATCATTAGTTGCTTATGTAGCAATTGTTGTTGGAATTATCGGCTGGTATTTTTTATATCGAACTAATATTGGTTTACGTTTACGATCAGTTGGTGAGAATCCTGTCGCTGCCGATACGTTAGGGATCAATGTTGCTGCGTATCGTTATCTGGGAGTTTTGATTTCGGGCTTTCTAGGCGGCATTGGTGGAGCTGTTATGGCACAATCGATTACCTTGAACTTTTCTGTCAGCACAATTTCTGGTCAAGGTTTTATGTCGTTAGCTGCGATGATTTTTGGCAAATGGAATCCATTAGGAGCCACAGCTGCTGCCATCTTCTTTGGCCTTGCTCAGAGTTTGCCGATTATTGGCGGATATGTTCCATTCCTGGCACATGTTAATTCAGTTTGGTTCCAGGTTGCACCATATGCGATTACGATTATTGTGTTAGTGATTTTCTTAGGTAAAGCAGTTGCACCAGCAGCAGATGGACAGAACTACATTAAAAGTAAATAGTTTTTTATGGCATGCGGTTTTTGGCCTTTTAAGAGTCAGGTCAAACTGTGTGTTTTTTAGTTAACAAAACTAGGAAGCTGATGTCAGCTTAAAGGCAGATTCTAAGAGCTCTCACGTAAAATAACAAACTATTAGTACTTAAATTCTTTAGTTTCCAAAGAATTTACTCCATCATCTTGTTATTTTCTGAATCTACCACTAAAATTAAAAGAACATTAGACAATTTTTAAGAATCTTTTATTTTACAATGTTCGGGTTATCTTGATGTCTGGTGACATTTTTTGCAAATAAGGTGGGGAATAACAATGGAAACCAAAAAAAAGACGATGTATAGTCCGGCTTTTGAACATGACGCCTGCGGAATGGGTTTTATTACTCAAATTGATGGTAAAACCAGTCATGAATTAGTTGAGCGTGCTTTAACCATGTTACGACGGATGAATCATCGTGGTGGGACCGGAGCTGAACCTGACACCGGCGATGGAGCGGGCATTCTAATCTCAATGCCGGATAAGTTCTTTAGGGAGTATGCTCAGCAACAGGAATTTGAATTACCACCATTGGGAGAGTATGCAATTGGGATGCTGTTTTTGCCACAGCGAGAAAATGAAAAACAAGCAATGCTGCAGTCTGTAACTGATGAAATTCGACAAGCCGGTCTTGGAGTTCTCGCTGTGCGGGATGTACCATATGTTTATGAAAGCTGCGGGCCAACTGCCCAAAAAGCAATGCCAGGATTTGCTCAAGTCATTATTAAAAAGCCAGTTGATGTGTCAGCAGGTCGAAAATTTGAAGATGCACTTTATCTCTTGCGTCGTCATCTAGAGAAGACTTTCTCAGCTGAAGAATTTGGAATTGTTAGTCTTTCCAGTCGAACTTTATGTTATAAAGGAATGCTGCATGCTTACCAAGTTGGTGAATTTTACCCTGATTTGCATCAACCAGCAATGGAAGCAGCGATTGCTTTGATCCATTCACGTTTTTCTACCAATACTTTTCCTAGTTGGGAACGTGCCCAACCATTTAGATTTTTGGCTCATAATGGAGAGATCAATACGCTAAAACGGGCTGAAAATTGGATGGTCAGTCATAATATTGAAATCTACAACGAAGATGACTCTGATTCAGCAAAACTGGAAAATTGTCTGGAATATTTGTATCGCCATGGTCGCAGTATTCCACAAATCCTATTGATGATGTTGCCAGAAGCTTGGGGTGAAGGGACAAAACTAACAGCGAAGCAACGAGCTTTTGATGAATATAGTTCAAGCTTTGTTGCACCATGGGATGGCCCAGCAGCGTTGTGTTTTACTGATGGTGTTCAAGTTGGAGCAGCTTTGGATCGAAATGGCTTGCGTCCGTCACGTTATCAGCTAGTCAAAGGTAACTTTTTGATCGTTGCTTCGGAATCAGGTGTCTATGATGTCAACCCCGCTGACATCCTTGACAAAGGGATCTTAGGGCCAGCTGATATGATTTTAGTCGATACCAGCAAAGGAAAGTTTTACCGAACTGCTGAAATCAAAGAACATTATGCTAATTTACATCCTTATGGTCAGTGGCTAAAGGATGAGCAACTAACGCTAGCTGATTTGCCCGAAGCAGATGTTGATGAAAACATTTCAGCCAATGCGCTGAAGACACTCTGGCGGCGTCATGGTTATACAGAAGACATTATTCAAGATGCCTTGATCCCAATGGCTAAAACAGGTGAAGAACCAGTTATTTCAATGGGATATGATTCACCATTATCTGTTTTAAGTAAAAAGCCACAATCACTGTTCACTTACTTTAAACAACAATTTGCCCAAGTTACTAATCCGCCGATTGATGCGATTCGTGAAAAATTAGTGATTGGAACCGAAATGTTTTTGGGAGCTGATGGTGACATTACTGCTGATACGCCAATCAACGCGAAAAAAATCAGGTTAGATTCACCTTTATTGACCTCTGCGGATTATGAAAAGCTACGGCATTTAAATGGGAAATATGGTTTTAAAGCAGCAGAGGTTTCCATTTGTTATGATAATCTTCCACGTACCAATCGTTTGGAGCAGGCTTTGGATGATATGTTCAAAGCAGCGGAAAACCAAATTGATAATGGTGCGAATCTAATTATTTTAACTGATCGTGGAGCAACCCGCGATAAATTAATCATCCCGGTTTTATTAGCAGTATCAGGTTTGAATAACTATTTGGTTCGCAAGAGCAAGCGTGAATTGGTTTCAATAATTGTTGATACTGGTGAAGCTTGTGAAGTTCATCATTTTGCCACTTTATTGGGCTATGGTGCTTCAGCAATTCATCCATATGGAGCTTATACGACGCTGATAGCTTATGGTTTAGGTGATAAATTAGAGAATTATCGTCAAGCAGCAGAAAAAGGGATCGTCAAAGTTATGAGTCGAATGGGGATCTCAACCATCATTGGCTATCAAGGGGCTCAGCTATTTGAAGCAGTTGGCCTTTCACAAAAAGTAGTTGATGAATACTTTACTGGTACCGAAAGCCGAATCGGTGGCTTGACTTTAAATCAGATTGAAGTTGAGTACTTACAGCGTTATCAACGAGCTTTTGGTCTAAAAGCAAATGAGGATCTGCCTTCAGGTGGCAGTTTTAAATACCGCCGTGATGGTGAGCATCATTTATACAATCCATTGACGATGTATAAGTTCCAACAAGCTGTTCGAACAGATGATTACAAGATGTATCAAGACTATGTTAAAGAAATGCATCAAGAAGAGCTAGAAACTCCAACGACCATTCGCTCGTTATGGGATATTAAACAAACTCGACCGGCAGTTCCACTAAGTGAGGTCGAACCCGTTAGTCAGATTGTCAAACGCTTTAAAGCAGGTGCGATGAGTTTTGGAGCACTTTCAAAAGAAGCTCATGAATGTATTGCTCAAGCAATGAATGAACTTGGCGCAAAAAGCAACAGCGGTGAAGGTGGCGAAAATCGTTCTCGCTTTAAGATACAACCAGATGGTCACAACTTGAATAGCAAGATCAAACAAGTTGCTTCAGCTCGGTTTGGAGTTAACGCTGAATATTTAATGAGTGCGGAAGAGATTCAGATTAAAATGGCACAAGGGGCTAAGCCTGGTGAGGGTGGTCAATTGCCTGGCAGCAAAAATTTCCCGTGGGTTGCTGAGGTTCGGGGATCGGTTCCGGGCGTGCGGTTGATTTCACCGCCACCGCATCATGATATTTATTCAATTGAAGATTTGAAACAATTGATCCATGATCTAAAACAGGTCAATCCCTTTGCAAAAATTACCGTTAAGTTAGTTTCAAGTACCGGAGTTGGTACGATTGCTACTGGCGTCGTTAAATCAGGTGCCGATAAAGTTGTTATCAGCGGCTATGACGGTGGGACCGGAGCGGCGCCAAGAAACTCAGTTCGGGATGCTGGCTTGCCATGGGAAATGGGATTAGCTGAAACTCATCAGACCTTGGCGCTTAATAACTTGCGTCAGCGGACAACCTTGGAAACGGATGGCAAATTGATGACTGGCCGCGATATCGCAATTGCAATTATGCTGGGAGCTGAGGAATTCAGTTTTGCTTCGTTAGTATTAGTAGCGATCGGCTGTATCATGATGCGGGTTTGCAGTAAGAATACTTGTCCAACTGGGATTGCCACCCAAAATCCTGGTTTACGGAAATTTTTTGTCGGCAAGCCAGAGCATATTAAAAACTGCATGCGCTTTTTAGCAGAAGATTTAAGAGAAGAAATGGCAGCTTTGGGTTATCGGACAGTCGATGAATTAGTTGGACATACTGAAAACTTGCAGCCACGTTTCATTGCTAAAGGAAAAGCCAAATCACTTGATTTTTCAAGAATTTTAGGAACTTCAGTGGGAATCCATCGAAAAGTAGAAGATCCGTTCAAACCAAAAGATCAGTGGCCGGAATTGAACCAATTTGCTGAAGCAGCTATTAATGGTCGAAGGAAAATTGTTATTAAACAACCAATCAATAATCGAATGCGAACTGTTGGAGCTCGTATTGGTGGCTGGATCGCCCAACGCTTTGGCGATAATGGCTTGCCAGCTGGTCGTTTGAAGTTTGAATATACTGGAGTTGCTGGTCAAAGCTTTGGAGCTTTTATTACTCAGGGCTTGGAACTTGAACTGACTGGAGAAGCCAATGACTATGTTGGCAAAGGTCTTAGTGGTGGTCGCTTGATCGTCAAAGCGCCGGCCAGTGCTAAGCAGATTTACAGCAATGCGCCAATCGTTGGCAATGTTGCTTGTTTTGGAGCAACCGGTGGAGAAGCATTCTTTAACGGTCGTGCTGGCGAACGTTTCTGTGTTCGAAACTCGGGTGCTCAAGTCGTTGTTGAAGGAATCGGTGATCATGGCTGCGAATATATGACTGATGGAATTGCGGTAATTTTGGGTTCGACTGGGCGCAACTTTGGGGCTGGAATGTCAGGCGGCTTGGCTTATGTTTATGATCCGGCTGGGAATTTCCCTGAAGAATGCAATCCAGAAATGATTGAACTTTTTAAATTAAATGAAACTGGTGATGACAGCCTTTTGTTAGAATTGATCAAAAAGCATTATCACTATACAGCGTCATTAAAAGCAAAATATTTATTAGATAATTGGGAAACAGAACAGCAGCATTTTGTCAAAGTTTATCCGAAAGAATATCGGAAAATCAATGAAATTATGGCAAAATATGCTGGTAAGGGAGTCTCAAAAGCAGAATTAGAACAAAAAGCATTTGATGTTGTTGTTGGTGCACAGCCAACGATCATGAAGTAGGGAGGAAAGCGAAAATGGCAGATCCATTTGGTTTTATGAAATATCCGCGGGTAAATAATCCCTTTCGCGAGGTTGAAGATCGCATCAAAGACTTTGAAGAAATGCAAGGGCCGCTAAGTGATGAAGAACGCCGCCGTCAAGCTGCCCGCTGTATGAATTGTGGTGTGCCACATTGCCATGCTGGCTTCTTTTATGCTGGTGGTCGAGCTGTTAGTGGCTGTCCTAATGATAATTTGATTCCTGAATGGAATGATTTGGTTTATCGTCAAGAAGATAAACGAGCTTTTGAACGATTGACGAAAACAAACCCGTTACCAGAATTTACGGGACGGGTTTGTCCAGCTCCTTGTGAAGTAGCTTGTAATGAAGCTTTAAATGGTCAAGGAGTTACGATTAAAGATAATGAGCGATTTATTATCGACCAAGCATTTAAACATGACTGGGTGATTGACAGTGGGATGCCGCTGCAACGTAATGGGATCAAAGTTGCAATTGTCGGTAGCGGGCCAGCTGGATTATCTGCGGCTTGGCAATTAAATAAATTTGGTTTTGATGTTACAGTTTATGAACGTGATGATCGTCCCGGTGGTTTAACTATGTATGGGATCCCCAATATGAAGCTGCCTAAGGAGATCGTTGCCCGCCGGATTGCAACGATGGAAGCTGTTGGAATTAAATTCATTGTCAATACTAACGTTGGTGTTGATGTTACGGCAGAAGAATTACAAGCTCAGTATCAACGAATCATTTTGACGATTGGTGCCCGGGCAGCTCGCGATTTGGCGGTTCCTGGTCGTGAATTGAATGGAATCATGCAGGCTGTTGATTTTCTAACTTTAGCGACAAAACAGGTGTTGAAGGATGGAACTAAAGCTAACAAATTGTTGGCCGGCAAAAAAGTAGTCGTGATTGGTGGGGGTGATACTGGTAATGACTGTATTGCTACGGCTGTTCGTCAAGGAGCGGCGGCAATTCATCAATTAGAGATCACTCGTCAAGCGCCGACTAAGCGGCTGGCAAGTAATCCTTGGCCACAATGGCCAATGGTTGCTAAATTGGGTTATGGTCAACAAGAAGCCCAAGAATTATTTGGTAAAGATTTGACGACTTATGAAGCAACAGCAGTCGGTTTCAAAGGCCACAATGGTCAATTGACTAGTCTGACAACCAGCAAGGTACGTTTATTCAAACCAGTTCCGGGGACTGAACAGGAGCAGCCAGTTGATTTAGTTCTTTTGGCGATGGGTTTTACCGGAGCACAAAAGTCAATCATGGATGCTTTTGGTATTAAAAAAGTCAATGAGGATTATACGACAAATCAAGATCAGCTTTATGTCGCTGGTGATGCTCGACGTGGCCCAAGTTTGGTGATTTGGGGGATTCACGAGGGGCGTATGGTAGCTGATCAGGTTGCACGATCATGTGAGGTCAAACTTTAATATAAATAAGTTTTATAAATTTGAATAGTATGAAGGAATAAAACCAATTAATGACATCATCTTTTTTTATTTCAACTGATTTTTCAAGTTTTAGGGTAAGCAATAGTTGAAATAGCAGTCTATGCACAAATAGCTCAGAATTGTATAATGATCCTGGGTTTTTTTTATGTATAGGTGGTTTGTTTCTTAAAACTTTAATACAACAACTCTTGTTTGGAAAACTCAGGTTTCATATCTCAAGACATTAATTCTTCAAGTACATTTGTCAAGGACGGAATAAAAAAGTCGTAAAAAAATCGGTTTTGTTTTTACGCAAGGAATGAGCTTTGACGAATTCTTTGATCAATAGAGGATTATAAGTAATCAGTTGGGGTAGGAAATATCAGAGTATTTCGCGTAGATCAGTTACTTTAGCATCAATTCCAACGTACAACAAGATAACCGCTCCTTCGATGACCTATTGTAAATTAAAACTTTAATATCATTAGTAATAATTTTTACTGCCATTTCACGGAGGTGTTTGTCAAGCTATTTTGTGAATGACGCTCAACTGAATTAACTGCTACGACATATTCTAATTGTATAAAAACGCCTGCAATATTTGATAAGGCGAGTATAACAAGAAATTTTTGTTTAAATCGGCACACTACTTCAGTTATCACGTATCTTTAAAAAAAGCTAAAAAGAAGAACTACTCAGGGACTTAGTGAAATACATTTCAAAAGATTGGATCAAGAATCCAGCTTTAGAAAATCGGGTCTCCGTCAAACATCCTAAAGTAAGAGGTATCAAGATTGTGACGACAATCTTGATACCTCTTTTACTATACTTAAATTGAGTTTGTTTGTGGCAGAATGAATATACACAAGAAGAGGGGGTGCGGACATAATCCTGGACCAAAAATGAACATAGGAGGAATGTCCACATGTTTTCCCATGAAGAACGCGTCAAAGCTATTCAGTTATTTTTAAAATATGATTGTTCCTATGCCGCTACCATTCATAAATTAGGTTATCCGTCCCGGGGCGCACTACGCAAATGGTACAAAGAATACTTGATATCTGGAGAATTACATCAGAAACACCAAAAAAAATCAAAATATTCTGAAGAACAAAAACAAGTAGCAGTGAATCATTATTTTGAATATGGTCAATGTTATGCACGGACTATCCGGATGCTTGGCTATCCCAATAGAGAATCTTTACGGCAATGGTGTGAAGAACTAGCACCTGGAGCTAGAAAACTTCGAAAAAGTGCGATAAAGTTAACACAAAATCAAAAAGATGACGTGTTGAAAAAGTTTTATAAGCCTCAAACCAACAGAAAAAGCTTAGCTGAAGCCGAAGGCATTAGTAGAGTCACTCTGTATCAATGGAAAAACACGTATCTTGGAAAGGACTTTCCACTGCACATGACTTCAGAAAATCAAGGAACTCAAAAAGAAGTACTTTTAAAGGAAGTTGAAAAATTACAAGAACAAGTACACCAATTGCAGCTCGAGAAAGCATTACTTGAGGGAGCTGCTGAACTGCTAAAAAAAGGAAAAGGCATCAATCTCCTTCACCTGACAAATCAGGAAAAGACACGATTGATTGATGCCTTAAGAAATCAATTTAAATTGAAAGAGCTTCTTCAGCAACTTCAATTATCTAAAAGCAGCTATTTTTATCAAAAACAAGTACTTGAAAAAAAGATAAATATTTTGAAGAACGACAATTGATCATCGCCATTTTCAACAGCAATTTTTGTGTTTATGGTTACCGTAGAATTCACCAAGTGCTTAAAACCATGGATAAGAAACTCTCTGAAAAAGTTGTACGAATGTTGATGTTCGAAGAAAATTTAATTGTTAAATTTTCCAAGTGAAAAAAATACTCTTCATATGCTGGGGAAATAACCCCTGCACAACCCAACTTATTGAATCGAGATTTTAAAGCGAAAAAGCCTAATGAAAAATGGTTAACCGATATTACTGAATTCAAAACTCCCGCAGGGAAAGTTTATTTGTCACCAATTATCGATTGCTATGATGGGGCTATTATTAGTTGGACTATTGGCACCAAGCCTAATGCAGAATTAGTGAATGCAATGTTAGATGGTGGACTAGCGACCCTCCAAGAGCATGAGCATCCAATCATTCATTCTGATCGAGGTGCTCATTATCGCTGGCCCGGTTGGATCAAAAGAATGAACAAAGCAAATTTATCCCGCTCCATGTCAAAAAAGGGTTGCTCACCAGATAATTCAGCTTGCGAGGGTTTTTTTGGCCGGTTAAAAAATGAGGTGTTTTATCAACGTGATTGGAAAAATACAACAATTAATCAGTTTATAACTCATTTAGATCATTACATCAATTGGTATAATAATCAACGGATCAAGTTATCATTAGGAGGATTAAGTCCTCTTGAGTACCGGAAGAAGCGAGGTTATGCTTGTTAAATTAGGTCCAGAAAAACGTCCGCACCCCCTCTCTCTTGTGTATATTCATTCTGCCACAAACAACGATATATTTAACCCAATTCGATCAGTGCTCGGGTTAACTTTTGTTAACCTCTTTCCACATCCTGATTTTTTAACAGGTTGTATTCCAGGAACGATGGTGAAACAAATCATTGGCTTGGTAAGTCCTAAAATCCATTCGGATTTAATTGTACGTAGATGTAAAGAAGTCTGGCAGGCCGGCCAATTATCATATCCGGCACAACCTGCAGACTCATTTTTAATTAGCCAAATCCGTGGTTATTGTGGAGAGATTCAGCGATATAATCAGGACCATGACTTATTAAAGCGCCAATTGATCACTTACGCGAAAACTTTTCCGGAGTTTAAAATCATTGCGAGTATTCCTGGGGCGGGAGAAATATCAACGGCCCTGTTACTAGGCTTTACAGGAAAAATAGCGAGATTCCCAAGCTATAAGCAACTAAATGCTTACGTTGGAATAGATTTACGACGAATCCAATCCGGAGGATTCAAAGAAGCTGACCGGATTAATCGGAGAGGTCAAAGTAGTGCCCGTTACATTATGTTTGAAATGATCAGATCCATGCTTAGAAATCAAGCACGTATTGATAATCACATTGTGGATTACTACTATCCCATCTTTGACACTTTTTTGAAGACAAAATCCGCTAAAGAGTTGTTTTAACAACCTTTAGCGGATTATTTTTTTTGACTGTTTTGTAGTACTATTCTCTTTTCCTTGTTTAATAATTTTTTTCATCTTTTCAATTGGCATTATTTCAAAATCTGTTCTAAAGTTAAACGCTTCATGTAAAGCATCTGTAATGTCTGTTCTTTCATATGTTGGTATATATCCTTGAGCAGGAACTTCTAACATTTTCATTTTACGTAAAATTTCAATAATCTCATGAAATGAAGCCACTTGATGTGTTTTTTGTTCAAGAATCCTAAACAGTAACAGTGCCATAAAACAAATTAGAAAATGTGCTTCAATTCGTTCTTGTCGTTGCAAGTAAACTGG
>NZ_JAHAVQ010000090.1 GCF_029916425.1 Liquorilactobacillus sicerae
CCCAAGTGCTCTTGGGCCATATTCCATTCTTCCCTGAAACCATCCAACAACTTTCTTCTGGGCTAGATATTTAGCAACAAGTCGTTCCGGTTCGTGAATATACTGATAATTTAGTTGGTTTCGATCTAAAATCGCTTTAATTTGCTCATTAGAAAAACTCGGTCCTAAGTAAACTTTATTTTCCGGAGTAGAAAATTTTATATTATGCTGTGTAGCCCAGAAAATTGCAGCTCCTAATGCGGTTCCTCCATCATTCGCTGCTGGTTGGATAAATAGTTGCTTTACAAACGGCAAATCATACAAAGCCCGATTTCCTTCACAATTTAGTGAAACCCCTCCGGCAAGCGCATAATTCGCTATCTTGGTTTTTGCATATACTTTTTTAGCTAAAAATGTTAGTACCTCTTCATATAGTTTTTGAACCTGGTAAGCAATAATTTGCTTTGACTACCTAAACTACCGGGATTTTCGAGAAGTTTATCCAACTCATATAATTTTTGACGATCAACTGAGTATCGATCTCCGTGATAACGAATGATCTGATGAAACTGTTTATATAGCTCTGGTACTTTCTTGCCAAACGGGGCTAGTCCCATAGTTTTCCCTTCTTGGCCAATATCCGTATATAAGCCAGCTAAATAT
>NZ_JAHAVQ010000091.1 GCF_029916425.1 Liquorilactobacillus sicerae
ATATTAAAACGAGCCCTAAAACAAAAATTAAACGGTAACTCTGAAAAGGCCGGTGCTTATAAATCGATTAGCGGTTACGAGGAAATTGAAAAAGTTATTGATATTGACCAGTCGCCAATCGGTCGCACCCCACGTTCAAATCCTGCTACCTATACCGGAGTTTTTGACGATATTAGGGGATTGTTTGCCCAAACTAACGAGGCGAAGATGCGCGGATATGCCAAGGGTCGTTTTTCGTTTAATGTCAAAGGCGGCCGTTGCGAAAATTGCCAGGGCGATGGAATTATCAAAATTGAGATGAATTTTCTTCCGGATGTTTATGTTACCTGTGAGGTGTGCGGTGGTACCCGTTATAATTCCGAAACACTCGAAGTGACTTACAAAGGCAAAAATATTGCTCAAGTACTTGATATGACGGTCGATGAGGCTTTGCCATTCTTTTCAGCAATTCCTAAAATAGCCCGTAAATTAAAAACCATCCAAGATGTTGGTCTTGGATATATTCAGTTGGGACAATCGGCGACAACTCTTTCTGGCGGTGAAGCTCAAAGAATGAAATTAGCTAGCGAATTGCATCGTATTCAATCCGGAAAAAATTTTTATATTTTGGATGAACCGACAACCGGTCTTCACACTGATGA
>NZ_JAHAVQ010000092.1 GCF_029916425.1 Liquorilactobacillus sicerae
AGATATTGCTGCTCCTCGTTGTTTTGAAATTGAAGCAAAGCTTAAGCAGATTTTGGACATTCCAGTTTATCATGACGATCAGGAAGGAACGGCAATTGTTGTTCTGGCTGGTTTGATTAATGCTGCCAAAGTTGTTGGCAAAAATCTTAAGGATTTGAGAATCGTTATCAATGGCATTGGAGCAGCAGGAGTTGCGACAGCTCGTTTATTACTTTCCGTTGGTATTAAAAAACTGACTTTGGTTGATATCCATGGAGTTGTCAAGGCTGATGATTTAGGCTACAACAAATATCAAAGAAAATTGGCCGAGGATATCAATTTAAATATTTCCAGTCAAACACTTGATAATGTGATTGATCAACAGGACGCCTTTATAGGCCTGTCCGATGCCCACGTTTTATCAGCCGACCAGGTCAAAAGAATGGCTGTTGACCCAATTGTATTTGCTTTGGCAAATCCGATTCCGGAAATCGATCCGGAAATTGCACAAGCGGCTGGCGCCAAAGTTATTGCAACTGGTTCGGCCCAGTATCCTAATCAAGTCAATAATGTTCTGGTTTTCCCAGGTCTTTATAAAGGATTGTTAACGTATGGAATCAAACAAGTTGACTACAAGATTGAAGAAATCGTTGCCCAATCT
>NZ_JAHAVQ010000093.1 GCF_029916425.1 Liquorilactobacillus sicerae
TTATTAATGACTCCGTTAATAGAGCTTTTTACAAGATCAAGCGTCTGGGAAATATTAAAGGACGTATTTTCTACCATTTGCCCATTTAAAAGGCTCTTTACAAATACAACCAGAACAGTAAAGAACCCGAAAGTAATCCAGTCAAGAACCACAATGATATTCTTTTTTAATAAATTAGCTTCAAACTTATAAACGATGTTGGCAGTGAAAAATGCCATCACTAAACCTAAAAGTAAAGTTACTGAAAACAAAAACAAAACAAGAACATTGTATGATTCTAACTGAACAATAACATTCGTTAGTAGTGCAGAAGAAGTTTGGCTGGCCATTTGAATGGTAACTTTGATACCAGAATGAATTTGAAAATAAAAATATGATGCCAGTAATATTAAAAATGCCAAAACAGCATTCCCAACAACGAAATAATTTTGCTTAATTGCTTGTAGCGTTCCAACTATCATGCGTTGAAAAGTCTCCGTAGAACTCTCTTCGTTGGAGTATGTATGGTTGGTCGAAGAATCTTCCACAAATTGGCCTTTAGCAAAAGCTTCATCAATTTCTTTTTTTGTCGGTTCACGATCATTTATCGTTTGAAAATAAAGTAACCAATTTGCTTTTGAAACCCGCTTATCT
>NZ_JAHAVQ010000094.1 GCF_029916425.1 Liquorilactobacillus sicerae
GTACTATTCTTAGACTATGAATAATTATTTCAATCAACTCTCAGAAGCTTTTTTATTCGTTTTTCTGCTTATTATTGGATATTTAACTTATTTTTATGGGAATATTAGTTCATCTGTCTTTTATTCAATTGATGAAATATTCCTAGCAATTTTGCTTCCTTTGGTGTTTTTCTTGGTTAATCAGGATTTGAATGACCCTATTACTCCTTTTGATAGAAGAGTTATCTTTGATAGAGTAATCGGAGCTCATAATGTACTTTGGATTATTGCTTGCCTTATAATTCCTGCATTATTATGGAAAAAGATTCAAGTAATTCAAACTTTTGATTTTTTCATCTTATTTTTCTATTTAATCGGAATTTTCAACGTCCTAATGATTTTCATAAGGTCCTACCGATGGATATCTTCTGGAAGATTTGCTTATATATCATACAGAGACAGAAATAGAATTGAATTTATTCATTCAGTTGCCTATCGACAAGGAATAGATCCTTATGAGATATGGCATGATATCTTTGATCACTGGCACTTTGTTAAAAACTATAACGAATCTAAAGACCATCCCTTTAAAGTATCTTTTATAAAGGACTACCAATTTATTGATGAAACTCTCTTAGCTATCAAACAATAT
>NZ_JAHAVQ010000095.1 GCF_029916425.1 Liquorilactobacillus sicerae
ATTTTCTTCTATTTTCAATATTTTAATATCCTATATTTGTAAAAAGTGTAAATGTGCCACTTGCAATATCCGTTGCTCAAACGTAGCTATTCATTCTTCCTAAGTGTACGGGATTGTTAAACCTTTTGCAACTTAAATCAACGCTCGTTCTACTTTTTCTAAATGAATCCCGTGACTAGCTTTTAATAATACTACATCATTTTTGGATAAACTGTTTTGTAGATCGCGACTTAGTTCTGTTCAAAAAAGTTTATCGTACCAATGTGCTTGTATCTGTGCCGCCAATTTTTTCATGATCGGACCAACAAGATAGACTTCATCAAAGGCTGCTTTTTCAATCGGTTTTTTTAAAATCAAATGTAGGGAAATTTCTTTTTCGCCAAGTTCGAGCATGTCTCCCAAAACAAGAATCTTTTTCACTTGAGCCGGGAAATCTTTCAAAATTTCAATTGCTTTAATTGCTGCAGTCGGGTTTGAATTATAAACATCGGAAATAATCGTCTCTCCTTTGGAGCCGGTTAATACTTGTAAACGATTTTTCGTTATCTGTAAATTATCAAAGCCTCGTTGAATCAATTTATCGTTCAGGCCAAATTCCTTAGCAACTGCCACTGCAGCAGCACAGTTATC
>NZ_JAHAVQ010000096.1 GCF_029916425.1 Liquorilactobacillus sicerae
TCTGCAGTCGGGAGTTGAGACGATGGGTCGCCAGTTATTGATTGTTGAACATGGATTTTTACCTAATGAAACTTGAAGCCAATCGATAGATTAACAAATTCATCTGGACTGAATCAGAGCAGTCTAGATGAATTTTTGCATCACTAGTATGAAACAAT
This sequence comes from Liquorilactobacillus sicerae, assembly GCF_029916425.1. Taxonomy (GTDB): domain Bacteria; phylum Bacillota; class Bacilli; order Lactobacillales; family Lactobacillaceae; genus Liquorilactobacillus; species Liquorilactobacillus sicerae. Next base: position 159 of record NZ_JAHAVQ010000096.1, read on the forward strand.
TTAACTTATGCGATTCTCTTACCACATGTGGACTTGAACAACCGGCCGCCATACATCCAAAGTTCAAGATTTGGATATTAGGTTGATCAGGATCGGAACCATTCAGAGCTATTTAAAGTTATTTTTTTAAGTAAAATAATATTGAATTTTATTTAGCTGGATTCGAAAGGGAAAAATTGAATAGTGGAGAAAAGATTAAATTACTAATCAAGCTTATCCGTCGATTAAGAAACAAATTCAAATGGATATCTTTTAAATGCCTAGACCGGTTGTTAACTTTCAACCAGTGCAAATTGAATAAACCAAAAGAACTGAAGAAGGTCTATCTTCAAAAAAATGTTTTGTTGATAGGGGTTATTTATAATAAAGAAATAGTGAATTCCATAAATGTATCATCAATTGTTTGTATGTGGATTGAAAAGGGTTTTATCTCAAAGGGGTGAATGAGTTCTATCTCTATATTTAGT
>NZ_JAHAVQ010000097.1 GCF_029916425.1 Liquorilactobacillus sicerae
GGACAAGAAAACTATTGCCCCCATCAGTTCTGATGGATCAGCCCAATGATCAGCCGGAATATGGTTGAGGATTTCCGTATTTCGTTCTTTATCGTCACGCAATGCCTGCGTCATCGGTGTGTTGATATATCCGGGAGCCAGCGCATTGACTTGAATATTTTCCGTTGCCAATGCATCTGCATAAGCTTTTGTTAAACCAACCACTCCATGTTTACTGGCGGTATATGGAAAAATAAATTTGCCGGCACGATAGGACTGCATCGAGGCAATATTAATAATTTTGCCTGATTTTTGTTCGGCCATTGTTTTGGCAACGGCATGCGACAAAAAATATAATGCGTTCAAGTTTAAATTGATTACCGCCTGCCAATCCTCGTCCTCAAATTCCTGCCATTTATTTCGTCTTTGCAATCCGGCATTATTAATCAAAATATCTATATGACCAAATGTTTCCTTTGCTTTTGCAACAATCTCTTTTGGAGCATTCTGATCGGTAATATCCTTTTTCAAAAATTCAATTTTTTGGCCGGTATTTTTAACTAAATCGCTTGTTTCTTTCCAACCTCTTTCGCTATGGCTGACAACAAGTACATTAGCTCCGGATTTCATTAAAGCTCGTGTAT
>NZ_JAHAVQ010000098.1 GCF_029916425.1 Liquorilactobacillus sicerae
ATTGTACTTTTAGGCTATTTAGTAACGCATTTCAGGGGATATTACGAATAATAAATTTAAAAATCTCTGAAAGTGTGAACTTTTAGCTAATCAAGTTAGGAGAGATTTATGAATCGTTTTCGTTGGACTATCGTAGCAATAGTCGTAGTGGTCATTGCAGCAGTCGGTGCTTATTTCGGCCTGAATCGTGGAAAAACAACTTCCACTAATGATTCAGGCAAAAAATCAGTCGCGATTATCACCGATACTGGTGGGATCGATGATCATTCCTTTAACCAATCTGCATGGGAAGGTTTGCAGAAATACGGTAAAGAAGAAGGTTTATCCAAAGGGAATGGTGGATATAACTACTTCCAGAGTAATGACGAGTCTGATTACAAGCCGAATATCAACTCTGCTATTCAAGCAAAGTTCGACACAATTTTCGGTATTGGATATGCTTTGGAGCCAGCTGTTAAACAAGCAGCCAAGCAAAATCCAAAAACCAATTTCGGTATTATCGACGACACAATTCCAAATATTAAAAATGTTGTTTCAATAACATTCCATACCGAACAGTCTTCTTATTTGGCCGGTGTTGCTGCCGCCAAAGCGTCAAAGACGCAAAAGATTGGTTTTATC
>NZ_JAHAVQ010000099.1 GCF_029916425.1 Liquorilactobacillus sicerae
GCCCATATTCTTTTATAACGTTCAAAAATACCGGGCAAAATTCATCAATAATCGGGCAATCTATACAAAAGGCAATCGTTTCACCGGAATTTCTTTTTAAAAATGAATCATCAATTCTGGAATCGATTGCAAAGCTAGATAAAAAATCCCTCAATGAAGCTCTTAAGGGATTAACTCACGTTCAAATCATCGGTGAAATATTCGCGAAAAATAATCTAATTCGTGGTGAAAAAGATACGTTAATCAGTTTTATTGCGTCGTTAACGCAAACAGTCGTCATGTCCGGGCTACCGGCTAAAGAAGCTTATGAATTAGAAGATTCTCTAATCCAAGCAATTGAACTCAGACCAACGCTGCCATTATTTACCGAAGTAATCCAAGAAATCGTTTGGATTTTCTACGATCAGTTAATGAACTATAGGCAAAAAACTATTTCCCCGATTTCAGAAAGAATTAGTGACTATATTCAGGATCATATTTGCGAAAAGATAACTTTAAGCAAAATTTCTTCTGATTTAAGAACCCCAAAACAAACCTTGAACAGAGCTTTTGAATTAAAATTTGCCATTACAATCAATCAATATATTCGTCAAAAAAAAATCAGTAAGGCGGAACAACTTT
>NZ_JAHAVQ010000009.1 GCF_029916425.1 Liquorilactobacillus sicerae
TCTATTAAGAGATTGTTTTAATTCTATTTCAACATTTCCTTTTAACACCTTGTTGCGGTATTTAGTTCCCCAAATTATATGGTAATTAAGATTATATACAGATGTTCTACCATACGTTAATCTATTATTGCCTTTCATAACAGCAATTATAGCACAATTAAACCACACTATGTGTACCAAAATCAAAAATAATAGTCAATTCATCACGTCCTTAAAAGAACGTGTTTCCTTGACTTAACACAAAAAAGTGAGCATTAAATGCTTAACGCGCAATTTTTTTCCGCCGCAAATACATTAAATATAAACCATATCCAATCAAGCCAAAAGCAACTGGTCCAATTAGTTCTAAAAATAAATCCAAATAATCTTGACTGGCAACAGCTGAATAGGCAGTTGAAACGATCCCTAAAAGCAAAAGTGTGTCAACCACAATCACAGCTAATGTTATTTTAATTTTGCCATGGAAAAATTCAAAAGGCTTTTTAATCGTAGTATTTGCTTTGAAAAAGGCAAAAGCTGTCACCAAAAATAAGTACGGCAGCGTTGATGAAAGATTATCCATTAGCGTTAAAATATCATAAAAAGCCTTAGCTGAACGATTCCCTAACGAAGTCATTGCAATCAAGCCGCAAACAATCAAAGCTTGCCACCACATAGCATTGGCCGGCATTCCAAAACGATTAAGTTTAGGTAGCGACTTGGGCCATAATTCCTTAGGCGTTCCCAAAATAAAAGATTTGATTGGCATATAGACAATCACAAAAAATGAGCCTAAATAGCTTAACAACATCGTTAATGAACCAAAACGGGCAAACATCAAGCTCAATGTTTTAGCTGAAGCATATGATAAACCAAATTCTTGTCCCAAACTGTAACCAAGATTACTCATTAGAACATAAGTCGTATTGCCCAAATTGACTCCTGAACGCTGAAATACTTCATGCCAATTAGCTGAAGCTCCCCACAAAAAGATGATCAAAGCATAAGCGATACTGATCAAAGCTGCTCCTAATCCCAAAGCAATTGGAAAATTCTTTTTAGCATCTTTCATTTTATCTGAAACGCCGCCTAAAGCTTCAATCCCCGCGTAGGCATAAACCGCAAAAATCAAAAATGAAATCATCTGACTAGTTGATTGATAGCTGGTCCGCGGTGACTTAAGAAAAGTTTTGGGAAACTTCACCGGTTCAGCCAGCTGAAATCCGTTTTTGATTAGCAAAAGAAAGCTTGCCAGAACAAAGAAAATTGTCAACACTGCCGCGGCAATCCCGCCCACTGCTGCTAAATGAGCAACTTTGCCTAATCCACGAGTTGCAATAGCAGTTACGACAACAAAAAAGGCCATGCTGATCAAACCAATCGTTGCCGTTGAATTTAAACTACCGAGCTGCCATTTCCCGGTCTGATCTGAACCGCTAATTGTCGTTGACAGCATGATCCAGATTTTTGAAACCGTTGAAACAATCAAGATTATCCACGAAGCAATCCAAGTAAAACCGCCGATAAATGCCCATTTCAAACCAACTGATTCAACTAGCCAAGAAAAAACGCCCCCAGGTTGATTATGCAAAGCCGCACCAAATTCTGAAAACATGAGTGTTGATGGAACAAAGAATAAAAGAGCTGCCAAAATATACCAGATAATCCCGGCATAACCCATTGTGTAATATGCAATTGAAGTATTATCAAAAGCAAAAGTCGATGTAAAAATCATCAACATGACGCTGAATAAAGTCAGCTGCTGTTTGTCACTAGTCATAGCCTGCTCCTCACAATCATTAAAAATTTATTAGAGTTTACTTTCTAAGATTATCATTTTTGTTTAACATGTCAATTCGATAAAAAAATTCGACTATTTTTATCAGCTTGCAACTTGAATTTGTTGCTAAACTGTGAACTTCTTGAAATTATTTAGAAATTGTCGAACTAAGCATTGCCGTTGACTAACTTCTCTGCTTTAATCTTAACTAAGAACAATTTGTTAGCATTTTTTGAGGGAGGAAATTCAATGCTTGCTTATCAGTTTTTAAACCAGGTGCCGCAAAAGAAGAAGCGGCAAACTGGATTGACAATGGTCCTTGATAAAGGATTAGGTTTGAATCAGACAACTGATTTGATTCAAACTGCTGGCCAATATATCGACTTTGTCAAATTCGGTTGGGGAACGTCAGCAACAATCGAACGTGATTTAATCAAAGAAAAAATCCAAAAGTATATCACTGCTGGTATTAGGCCTTATCCAGGCGGAACATTACTGGAAGTGGCTTTGCTGAACAATAAATTAGCGGAGTTCTTGGCTGAAACTAAGAATTTGGGTTTTAAAGCCATTGAAGTCAGCGATGGTTCAACTGAGATTCCAACAAAAACACGCCAAGCCGTCATCCAACAAGCTAAAGCAAACGACTTTTTTGTGATTTCTGAAGTCGGCAAAAAGAATCCCCAGTTGGATCATCAATTGAGCATTCAAACCCGCTTGACTGAGATCAAAGCCGATCTAGCTGCTGGATCAGATCTGGTAATCATTGAAGCACGTGAAGCCGGTAAAAATATTGGAATCTATGACGCCGATGGCAATGTCATTGAAGAAGAACTTGACCAATTGGCTACTGCTGGAATCAACAATCTAATTTTTGAAGCACCATTAAAAAAACAACAAGTCGATTTAATTCTCAAATTTGGTCCGCAAGTCAATTTGGGCAATATCGCAACTGCTGATGCAATTTCACTAGAGACTTTGCGAACTGGTTTGCGTGGCGATACTGTTGGAAAGATTAAGCAATGAAAAAATTTCTGATCATTCGACATGGCAAAACAACTTGGAATCAACAAAAAAGATTACAAGGTTCCGGCAGTAACAGTCCTTTGTTGTTGACTAGTGAAATCAAAGAAGATTATCAAGCTTTAGGCTACTACTTAAAGTTATTTAAGGTTTCAGCTATCTACTCCAGTCCGATCGAACGAGCTAAAAAAACTGCCGAATTAGCAACCAAGACTTATGTGGGCGCCGTCACTGCTCCAATTAAACTGTTACCGGAATTAGTCGAGCTTTCTTTTGGCAGCTGGGAAGGAAAAGCTAAAGATGAGCTGATCACCAAATACCCAGCAGCTTTTAAGAAGCTTTCTTTACGAAAAAATGATGCATTTCTAGAAAAAATTGGCGTTGAAAACTTTGACCATGCTCGACAGCGCTTTTGCCGCGGGCTACAAAAAATTAATCACTTGACCGAGGATGGTCAAACCGTTCTAATCGTTTCACATGGTGCAATCAGTCAGTTAGGTATCAAACAGCTGACTGGTAATGAGCAGCTTGGGGGACTGGCTAATTTATCAGTGTCAGTCATTTGTTTTAAAAACCAGCATTACTGGATTGAAAAATATAATGAGACCGGCTTTTTAAAACATCCCGTGATTCAGCAGCAAAATACTTCAATTTCATAAACTAATACCCTCCAAATTAGAAAGAATTTCCAGTTTGGAGGGTATTTAAATTTTAGCTTGCCGTAATTTTATAATCTGCGTCCTGATTTCAAAATATTATTGGAATCCCAACTTTGATTTTCTTTCACCATTCAGTGGTAGCTTCACTTTACGATACGACCCATTTGTTCTTTAATTCACCGATCACTTGTTCTGATAAAATCGTGCCACTCAATAAAATGGCAGACTAAAAGTTTTGTCGAGCGCTGGTTAAAAGTAAACTTTTCCATTTTTGCTGGCAACTATCAATTTAAACTGTTAATTTTAAAATGTTAGTATTTCAGTTTCAAAGCTTTGAGGATGCAAGTCGATAACTCTCACACCTCTGGGTAATTGGCCATATGTATTATAGCCAGTTATATTGCCATATATTAATTTTACCCCTCGATAATCAGCCACAAAATTATTATCATGATCGTGTCCAGCAAAAATTCCTTTGACATTCTTTTTTCTTTGTAAGCTGTAAAACAAGCCAGAATTAGTTACCGGTGAACAAACTTCTTCATTCTTTGAGCCTTGAAGAATATTTTGAGCTGCTAATTTATACTCTGGAAACGGAATGTGTAAAAACCCTAGATCAACATTCTCTGAGGTTCTTTTATATGGTAAATGATTAAACCATTCAACTTGTTCCGGCTCAATAGTAGCATACTGTTCAAATTTAGGCCACTTTGAATAAGCACCGCTGTCCCAGAAATATAAAACGTTCGTTAAAGACTCATTGCAAAAAATCTCCAAAGTATAACATTCCCGATCTTCAAAAATAAACGAATTATGCTTGTCGGCCGGATTTTTCAATTCATTTTCTAAGCTTCTGACATAACTGCGATTAAAGTTTCCTTCAGAATCATGGTTGCCATATGTAATTGCAACCGGAATATCAGATTGATTAAACAACGAATATAATTCTTTAAGCGATTCTTCTGAATGATCAACATCCTTACTCCATATCAAATCACCCGTGACAATTAACAAATCAAAACGCTGATTATCTAATATATTTTTAATTTCATTTAACGTTTTTAAACTGGCTTCATTTAAAGGGAATCCTCCAAGATGAATGTCTGTTAATTGACAAATTCTAAAATCTTGCTGTTCTGACATATTGAGGCGCATAATTACCCTCCTTCTTACAAAAAATATTGACTTTCTAAGTACGTATTATATCCTTGATCGACTGCAGCAACTTTATGAGCATCAGATCCAAATACTAAAGGAATATTTAATTGTTGTGCCTTCTGAAGCCATTTAAAAGTCGGTGTTGGCTCAGTTTGAGTTGGTCTAAAAAGCCCTGCCATATTACAATCAAGAAATTCACTTTTTTGAGATATTTCTTTTATAATATTTTTTAATAAATTTTCAACTTCAATATCTTCCCACAAGGTCTGAGCAGGAAAGGTATTCCTCCATTTACGATACAACATAATATGCCCATAACGTAAAGGCTTATATTCAGTTTCCCATTCAACAGCTTTTTTGACGGTCTTCAAGTATGCTTTAGCAACTCCGAGCGGGGACCCATATTCTTTTAAAATACCACTTTTAAAATCTAACGGACTTTCATCGACTGCCCTTAACCCAAATCTAGTTGGTAAAAAATGAACCGAAAGAATAGCATCGTCTATTTGTTGTCCATAAAGTTTTAATTGCTCAGCTGTCCAATCCTCAAACGATTCAATAAAATCAAACTCAAATCCAATAAGTATCTGGATACGATCTGCATATTTTATTTTTATTTCTTTCATTTTTTTTAAATAATTTGGAAGATCCTTCAGAGACATTGCAGCAGTATAAATGGCATGTTGGGCACCAGTCACACGATCATAGAATTTAGGTGGCATTGGAAAATGCTCTGTAATAGAATACGTTTTAAATCCATTATCAATTGCCTTTTCAATATATTCTTCTTCAGCTTCTCCAGACCCATGTGGACAAAATTCACTGTGGTTATGCCCACTCCAGTTCCTTCGATCAATCAAATTCAGGTCTTCAGTTCCTAGCAATTTACTCTCCTACCTTTTGAATATCCTCTTTATTCAAGTAAAGGACTTTTTCCTCACCAATTCTAAAAGAAGCTCCCTTATTTAAAAATTCAACTTTTAATTTTATGCCTTTATTTGCAACAATGTCGTATAATATCCGGTCACCTAAAATTGATTTGCCTTGAATTGTCCCTTTAATTGTAATAAAATCATTGGCCGGTTTTTGCAAAAGAAAAACTTCTGGCCGGATTATATAATAAACATTTGACTCATCAAAATCATCATTGGATTTATCAAAATCACTGATTCCCAAATCATTAATTTGTAGACTACTTAATAAATTGTGATTACCAATAAACTGTGCGATAAAAACATTGTGCGGGTTTTTATAAATATCAACCGGTGTCCCTTGTTGTTGTACTTTTCCACTATTCATAACAATAATGTCATCAGAAATAGCCATTGCCTCTGTTTGATCATGAGTTACAAATATCATAGTAATTCCTAATTTTTGCTGATAAAGTCGAATTTGATTTCTTAATTCTACTCTAATTTTTGCATCAAGAGCACTTAATGGCTCGTCAAGTAGTAACAATTTGGGTTTTAAAACCATTGCTCTAGCAATCGCAACTCTTTGCTTTTGTCCCCCAGAAAGATTATCAGGATATTCATCTTTTTTTTCTGATAAACTAACTGTCCTTAAAATTTCATCAACTTTTTCTTGAATAACATTTTTGCTTTCTTTTTGAACACGCAACCCATAGGCAATATTATCAAAAACTGTTAGATTCGGAAATAAAGCATATGATTGAAAAACCATGCCTATGTTTCTTTGATTTGCAGGAAGCGACTGAATTTCTTTATCATCTAATAAGATTTCACCGGAAACATCTCGATTTAATCCGGCTATGGCACGTAGAACTGTTGTCTTTCCACTTCCGCTGGGTCCTAGTAATGTCGTCAAGGTATTTTCCCGTATTTTAAAACTCATATTATCAATAATATCTTTACCAGATAACTTGATGCCTAAACCTTTCACTTGTAAAAAAACTGAACCCATTGCTTAGTTGCTCTCCTTCCTAGACTGCCTATTTTTAGTGCTTTCATGGTAAACTATATTGATCATAACTAGCGAAATTAATGCCAAGAAAACAAAATAAATTGTTGTCAAAACACTACTTGCCTGCCCATTACTTTGCATTAAGCGATACATATAAATTTTTAGGGTTTCAAAATCTCCACCCAATAATAAATTGGTAATTACATATTCTCCGAAAGCACTTGTAAAAGTTAACAACATCGAAATCAAAATTCCTGATTTAATGTTTGGCACAATTACTTTAATAAATGCATTTAGAGGTTTATCGCCTAAAATTAATGCTTGTTCAAACATCCCCCGGAAGTCTCTGGCAATAAATGCATTATCCAAAGTTTGATATGTCAAGGGCAGTGTCAAGAGCGAAATGGCTAAAATAAGAATTAGCAATTTAGAAATCGGAACATTAGAATATAACTGTATCAAACCAGTAACCAAAATTATTCCTGGAATTGTAAAAGGTAAAATTGTAATAAATCTTAGTTTTACCTTGATTTTGGTATCATACACATTCGCATAAAAAACAATTGGCAAAAAACATGCCATTGCTATTATAGTAGTCAATATACCCAAGAAAATTGAACGAATTAAGGCAGAAAGAAAATCAGTATTTGAAATAAGTTGTCCATACCACTTCAGAGTAAACCCTTCGGGTAAAATTGTTTTTACCCAAGAAGTTGAAAAGGAATAGAGAACCGTTGCTATAATTGGTAAAATTAAATATACCAATATCACTCCCATAATCAAGCGAGATAAAACTCTCTCTTTTTTAGTAACCGTAGTATCAACCCCTTTTGTCAGTTCTGGTAAATTTATTTCCCATCCAAACAAGTAACGTCATAAAAATTGCAAATAAAGTGGCGAAGGTACAAGCCAAAGGAACATTCGCAATTATTTCACCGTTAATTAACGAACCAATTAATGTTGGGATCGAAACAACATTATCACCAACCAAAGCATATGCTGTTTCGTATGTTCCCATAGCATTTGCAAATAATAGGGTAAATACTTCAACAATATTTGGTAAGATAGTTGGAAAAATCACATTGCTTAAAAAGAATATCTTTTTCGCGCCAAGTGTTTGAGAAGCCTCTTGCCATTCAGGATTTATTTCATTGAGAACAGGGAAAAGAAACATTATACCCAAAGGAATTTCAAAAAATGTATAGGCAAAAATCATTCCAGTTAATGAGTAAATGTTTAAATGGTTCTCTATACTCAAAGCCTTGGTAATTGCATGTAATACTCCAGCATTACCAAATAAAATGATCAAAGAAAATGCTAAAGGTACTCCTGCAAAACTTGAGGACATGTTAAAAATAGAGATCAAAACATTCTTGGTTGTATTTTTTAGTTTTGTTAGTGACCAAGCTCCTACGATTGAGATAACTAATGAGGCAAGACTTGTCACAAAAGATATCCATAAACTATTAAAAATAGCTTCTCGATAATAATGACTACTAAAAGCTTGTTCATAATTTTCTACAGTGAAAGCTCCATTGGTTGATTGGAAACTTGAGATTATCATCATAATAATCGGTAAAACAAGCACTAGTAATACTAGTATTATAAATGGTAAAAATATTTTCAATTTACTAGACATTAATTATTTTGCTCCCAAAACATCATTTTTCCATTCTTGTCCTAGCTTAAGAGTTGCTTTATTCCATGTGTTATTATTTTTTACATGGAATATTTTTTTGTAATCACTAGATGGCAGTAATTTATTTTTAACTGATTTTGGTAATTTAACATTTGTTCTTATTGGCCGAGCATACCCTTTTGCAAGATTAATCTGTCCCTTATCAGAAAGGATGTACGACCTAGCCAATTTGGCAGCATATGGATGTGCAGCATTTTTATTGATAACTTCTGCATACCCACTACGAATTGTACCGTCAGTTGGAACAGTAATCTTATAACGTTTTGAATTAATTTGATCAGCATAATTTAGAGCATTGAAGTCCCACATAACGGCAACTTGAATTTCACCTTTTTGTAAATTTTGAATTGTAGTATCAACTGTTGAAAGACGATTCTCTTTTTGTAACTTTGCAAAGAAATTCAAACCAGGAGTCAAATTTTTTTCGCTGCCTCCTTTTGCATACGCTGCTGCCAAAACAGCATACTGGGCTTGCGCCTCTGTAGACGGATCACCAACTGCAACTTTATATTTGCCGGAAGCTAACTGACTCCAAGATTTTGGAGCATCTGAAGCTTTAACATTTTTAGTATCTGTAATGAAAACAATTGATCCCGTATACCCAGCAGCATAGTATCCTTTTTTATCTTTTGCCCATTTTGGTATATCTTTCCAATACTTTGTTTTGTATGCTGTCAAGAGCTTCTGCTTTACCGCTGTAGGTGCAATATTTAAACCAATATCACCAATATCAGGGGCACTTGATGATTTACCTGCTGATTTAAATTTTTGAAGTTCTTGAGCACTAGACATATCCGTATCAGTATGGTTAAGTCCATACTTTGTTTTTAAGTCTTTCCAGGTCTCAATCCAATTTGCCCATGTATTCGGCATTCCAACCGAAACAACCTTTCCTTCTTTTTTTGCCTGTTTAACAATTGTATTCCAATTATTTGATGATGAACTGCTCGAACTACTTGAGCATCCACCTAAAGATAAAGCGATTACTGCAACCGCAGCAAAAACTAACAAAAAACTTGTCTTACGAATTTTCATCAAGCTCTTCCTCCTCCTCTTAATAAATCTAATATTAAACTAATAATTTATTGTCCTTGTAAGTTTTAAGTAATGGTTTCGTAAAACTTTTTTATGAATTTTGAGTAAAAAAAAAGAATTTCAAAATCTGAAACTCTTTACTTTAAACTCAATAATCTAACTGATATTCATTTTTAATTATCAAACGTTATCAAAAATACAGCTTAATTTTTAACTCTTATAGTCTAAAAGAAAAATAGCCAACTTTCACAAATTGCTATTTACTTTGAAAAGTTTCTAATAAAGTTGCAAAAATTATTGCTAATTAAATTTCAGAACCTTTTTAATCATCTATGTTTTAACTTTAGCCTAATTTCATGTCTTGATATTGTCCCTTATTGATCGTTTCAATATTTTAATTCTCAAGTCTGATTTAAAATACGATCAGGAATCTGCCTGAGCATTCTCTATAGCTGATAACAACCAACTTAACCCCCAAAAAGCTAAACAAAAGCTCCAAGAAAATATCGTTATAAATAAAATCGGTAAAAACCATTTTCCAATTGTGTAACTGACGACTAATTTATTTTCACCGATTTTTTGACTTAAAATTGGCGTTCCAATTTTTGTTAAACGATACTGTTGGTGCTTTTTTGCTAATGTTTTACCATTAAAGACTAACTTAGTCCCTGCATATTTAACAACTGGAACATTAATGAAGCTTTTTTTATTAGCATACCAAGTTATAACCAGTTTATTATGAATTATAGTTTTCACAAATCTTTTGCTAGGATAAATAATATATTGAGCATATTTTCGATAAGTTTTTTTAACATTTTTTTGATATTCAGGTAAATAATCCGGCGTTTTTTTCTGAACTAATTTTAAAAGAGCATTCAAATTAGTTGAATAAAACGAATCATGAATTGCTTGATCATTTTTGGAATTAAAAACTAAGGTATTAAGTTTTTTAATTGGATGCTGACAATCATTCCAATGTTTATACTCATTAGTTAATAACCCTGTTGTTTGAAAAAAAGCCGCCAAAGTAATTATTAAAACCAGCTTACAAACTTGTCGATATTTTGGTGTTGGTGCTTGAGAAAGAAAACTACCAACTAATACACAAGTAAAAATTGTCACCATGACGAAAAAGCGAAACGGAAATTGAAAAATTTCTAACATTTGGATTTTATACTTGGTGACTAAATACCAAGGAAAGACACTTGAAGAAATTATCAAAAATGTCCAAAACTCAATAATACAAATTTTAATAAATGGATTAGCTGAGTGCCATTTTTTAATCGTTACAAATAATAAAACAATAATAGCTACTAACAGCGAAACAGAGAAAAACAGCCAATAGCTGCCAATTTCAGTAATGGAGTATGCATACATACGGTGATTAGTAAAAGGCAGGATCAAGTTGTTGGAATGAAATATAGCTAGTAAAGCAGTCCAGACATTCAAAGTCAATAAAAAAAATAAAAAAATTGCCGCAGCAACTTTAATCAGGTCCTTTTTAAGTGTTGTTGATGTCAATAAACCATAGGTAAAAAATGGCAGATAAGCTATAACTAAAATTACGGCACTTAAAACATGAACTTGCAACAAGATGGCGACACTAATTGCAAGTTTAATAACACTAAGTTCGTGATTAGCTGCATATCTAAAAGCAGGAATTAAAGCAAAAGGCGAGATAGCTGCACCCCAACTGGTCAAGTTTTGACGAATTGTCCAATCTAAAATGGCAAACGTTGTTAAATAAAGACAAGATATCAAAACCGCCAAGCGGATTCTAACATGTGACACTCGTAATAAAGCGTACATTGAAAAACTGGCAATCAAATTTAAAACAAGACGTGAAATTATTTGATAGTTATACCATGTCTTTGAAAAAAGCACTAACAATCCTTGGAAATAAGCAAAAAAGGGACCATATAAGGCATTGACAATCCGACCAGATTGTTGAAAACCATAAGTCGAAATAAAATAATTAAAATTACCAGTTTTAATTTGCATTGCTGTATCATAAAAGCGATTATAGTGAAAAAGAAAATCCGGTCCTAAAATTACACCACCACTAAAATATTGAGGAAGTACTAACAGGATAGGAAAAGTAATTAAACAGCCAATTATTAATAATTGTCGTTGAAAGTGTCTCATAACTGATCCTCTTTTATTATTATTAAATAACGTAACCTTGTGATATTTTAAATAGCTAGCTTAGAGTTAGCAAGTATTATTTCAGAAATTTAAATGTATCTTTATACTATTTCCCATATGTTTGCAATTAGTTGATGTAAGCTAATAAAAAGTTGTTAATAAATTAAAAAAGCGAAAGCCCCATAAAAAAACTTAATTATTCACAAGTAACCATCCCATAATTCTTATTTCAAATTACTTGATGACCGATACACAAATAGGAAATTTAGAATTCAACCAGCAATCATTATCTATCGTTAATTTAAGTGCAAACAAATTCCCCTAACTCGCTAAAAATGTTTAAGTTAGAGGAATCTTTTTTACTTATAATTTAATCATGCTTTTCAACAAATCTAGCATTTAACAAATATGATGCTCCAAAGACAAGCAAGCCAACAATTAACGCCGAAACGGTAACATCACTGAGCCAGTGAGCACCAATCCGAACACGACTAATAGCAGTTAGGATACCCATTGCTAGTCCAAAGATCGTCATCTTTTTTTGCAAGCTAATATTTTGACGATCAACAAAAAATGTTAAGTACAAAAATAACCATCCCGACATAGTATGACCCGACGGAAAAGAATTATGACCATTATTGCCATTGGGTAGAAACCATTCAGTAAATTTGCCATGTTGATCACCAATTACTCCAACTTCATACGGACGAAACCGTCCCCACAATGTCTTCAAATCGTCAACTGTTGTCGTAGCAATCATAACTACTAAAATGCCAACTAAAGAAACTTTAAAAAGATAATCAATTTGTTCATTATCTTTTTTCATGATCCATTCATAGCTTAAATAAGAAAATATAATCATTAAAGTAATAGCTAAAGTCCAACGTAATGTTTCGGGATAGTTAGCAGTTGCTCCAGAATTGCTAGCTTGCCCCATTGGAGCACCTTTTTTAATGTTTTCAATCATTGAAAAAGTGTAATATAGCATATTTTGTAACGTACTTAACACCTGGTTAAAAGCAAAAGCTAACAAACCTCCAGAAACCAACCACTTTATTTTAGTTTCTGAATTTCTTTTCCAAAAACACCAAGCAAGTGTCTCAACACACATAAAAGTGACAATTTGTGCCCCTGTAACAGCATAATTTTGAAAAATATTACCAAAAATTGAATTCTGATTAGCAATTAAACGACTAATTGTCTCATCAGCAAAGGTTGCCACTAACAAACAAATAATCCCGATCCAAAAGAAATAAGATGCAATTTTAACTTGTACATCATTTTTCAATTTTATTCCCCCTAACGCCTCTAAACTAACATTTTTATATTTTCGTTTAGTAACAATTCTGTAAAATAGCTGTATATATTTTTAAAAATGTAGCATAATTTGCAAAAGTTGCCTAAAAACTTCCAAAAAAAAACCTTTCATACGAATTATATGAAAGGTTCTAAGATACTAATTTATTAAAAACTTATTTCAAAGCTTATTCATAAAATATAAAGAGTTTTATTGAAGCTAAGCGAGTACATCAAGCAAATTCTTCAAAATAGTTATAAAGATTTACTAAAGCAAAAATTTTCTTGGAATATTCCTGCTTAAATTGGCTTATTTTGATAAATAACTTTTATTCTAACCGATTCTTTTCAATAAACCTTTAATGGCAATTTCAATAGTTTTGCTAAAGCAATTAATTCAGAGATATGATCCCCGTAAACTAAAGCGAAATGTGATTCATAGCCATTCAAAATAAAATTATCGATGAAGTTGTTAACTGGTAAATCAAGCTGAACTTTTGCTGACACGCCATTGAACTGCGCCGGTGTATCTAAAACGTTACCTCGAACGATAATAAATTCATACCCAAAGCTCGGATTAAAATGTACTCTAAAAATAGAAACTTCACCAGGTTTTAAAACAAATTGTGGACTGACAGGTATTTTACGATTTGGATGGACACTGGACTTAACCCCATATTTAGGATTTGCTAATGAAAAAGCCCCATAGTCATGCCACATTGTTATTGTATTGTCTTTTTGATCCATACTTGATAGATCACCTAAAAAAACTGGCTGTGAATTATTGGTTGTTTGTTGCAAAATGAACATGGACAATGCACCATGGATATCACACTCCATTGCAGTCGGCAGCAATTGATCACTTAATTGTGACCAAACTGCTCCCGGTGCACAATGATATTTGTCAAAGAAATCAGGCCAGCAACGTGAAGCTAGTGCTTGCCAACCATCCCTTTTTGCCCACTTCTTCATTAACGCAACATATTTAACATATTTAATTGTTTCCTTGGCTTGCGGATCTAAGTCATCAAATTTACTAAGTGCATAAGCCAATTCAGCTTGATATGCTTCCAAAGGTAATTTCTCAGCTGCTTCAAAAGCACGATCAATATCGTAATGCCTTAAGGTGACACCAAATGTTCTTTTAAGTAATCCTGCGTTTGCATCTGAAAAGAAAAATCCAGGTGGAAATGTCCCAACGACTCCAATTTTTAAACTTGCTAATGCTGATTTCAAAGTGCACGCTTTAATAAATCGACTGATCACTTCTTTTACATGCTGCTCATCGGGATTGCCATAAACTTGTTGAAAATCATGATCATGTGTTTTTAGATAATTAGCTGAACTAATAATGCCAGTTAAAGCATTCAATTTCAATCTTTCGCCGATGCTTGGTTCCCGCGGTGCTAATAATAAAATGGGAACTTCGGGATAATACTGATGAACTGTTTGGATAAATTCTGCATCCGTAAAAGTTGTATTATGAAAAATAATCCCGGTAAAATTTTGAGCCTGATTGGCATTTAAAAATTCTTTTAAAGTAGGAATATCACCTATCGATTTTGATGGAATTATAATTTGCTTACTTAGTTTCAATAAAAAATTTTTTACGTTTTCAAAAATTTCTTCTGCTTTCTGATAATCAAATTTATCACGAACAACTGGTATATATAAAATTTTGCTCATAATTATTCCTCCAATTTTTTAATTGCCAGATTTTTGCCGATGAGACCAACAAAAGCATTTTTTTCAACCATTCTTTTATTTTCAGCGTGTGTTAACAGCCACTTATTTTTTTGAAACAGTAATTCATCACTTGAATGCGGTACATTTAAAGGTGTATTAGTACCTGCTGTTAAGATAACTAAACATTTAAAACCACTTTTCCAAACACAGCATGGAGCAAAATGCATTGTACTATTGTAAAGCTCGATTGCCGTTCCCTTGGGGACAAAAAATGCTTTTGCTTGATTTGTATTAATTCTTTTTTCCCTTAATTGCCCTCGGTGACTTAAAAATAATACTAAATCTGAAGCTGCCAAATTAATTTCAGAACAGTTATGAAATTCGAAAGCATTAATTTGATAGCTATTTCCATTACAATATCCAATTTCAATTTTTTGTTCACCATAAAAATTACGGGCAATTACATCCCTTTTGCTTAATGACAAAAGGTGAGGATCATTGCGGATGTAAACATTATTACGTTCAGGAATCACTGTTTGCTGCAAATCTACCAGTAATTCTTCTTGATAGGGTAACGTAATTTTTTGACCATAACTTGCAAATTCTTCATCATCAATTGATTTGATTTGGATGTCTGGATTAATTCGATTTAACCGTTCTAAAGTAGCTGTCATTTATTCACCTTCTTTTTTGGTGTTGTCCCAAGCACTTTTAAAAATCTTCAAGCCTAAATCCGTATAAGGATTATTAAAACTATTTTCATAGACTGCTAAGCCGCAGGTCACGATATCTGCACCAAAGAGAGCTGCTTTTTCAATTTGCTGGGAATTTCTAACAGCCGCAACAATTATTTCGGTCTTAAAATCATATTTTCGATAAATATCAACAATGTCCTTTATATATTTAACTCCGTCATCGCCATGATCTTCTTTCCAGCCAATAAAAGGTGATACATACTTTGCTCCCAGCTTACCAGCCATAATTGCTTGAGCTGCCGAAAAGACCAACGTCATATTCGTTTGAATGCCTTCTTTTTCTAGCTGACGTCCCGCAACTATTCCAACTGTATTCGTTGGGATCTTAATTACAAAATTTGCTGATAAACTGCTAATTCTTCTTGCCATTTCAACCATACTTTGAACATCAGCTAAATGTGGATTGATTTCAACCGATACAGGAAAGTTTGGCTTATCTTTAACGTAGTCTGCAATCCCTTCAATACAACTTTCAAAGGTCTTTCCACTATTTTTAATATGCTTAGGATTAGTAGTAACACCATCAAAGCCGTAAAGTTCATAAGCTTTTTTAATTTCATCGAGTTTGGCACTATCTAAAAAGTATTTCATTAATAATTTCTTCCTTTCTAAATTAGCTGTTTTGTTGCTTATTTCTCCTGTTTGACAAATCAATAACTATATTTCTATAAAGTTTTTCTGTTAATGGATAAAATTTTCGTAAAATGATAATCGTCAAAATTGCAAGCGTTGCTGAGTAAAAGAACATCAATCCTCTAATCCCCATAATTGCTCGGGCGGTCTGTTCTTGATTTGGGACATATCCAACCCAAGTTAAGATAATACCTGGAATAAAACCAGCCAAAGCTTGCGAAAGTTTTCTAAAGAAAGTAAAGAACGAATATACAACTCCTTCTGAGCGTACCCCGGTTTTCCATTCTCCATATTCAACACAATCAGAAATCAAGGCCCAATTCAAAGCACTAGTAAATCCATCTCCAAGATAGGCAATGCTTGTAAAAAACACTAATGAAAAAGTATCATTTGCAAAAAAGTAGCCTAAAAGATCTGCAATTGCCCAGATAGCACATCCTAAAATGTACACATTTTTTTTGCCAAATTTGCGAGTCAGCATTGGTGTCAACGCAACTGAAACAAAGACCATTCCAATACTGAAGAACCCGAGTAATGAATTAGCAGTCATATTTTTTAAAACATATTTACAATAATAAACTTGAACTGCCAGTTTTAAGTTAAACGCTGAAAAAGTAAACAAGTTGATAATACTAACAACAATCAACGGTTTGTTGTGAAATAGTGATCGATAAGCCTCTTTAATTGCTTCTTTGCTTTCTTTTTTTCGAACAGGCACCGGATAATTTTCTTGAATATTTGCATACGAATACCATTGACATAGAACACCTAAGATCGCAAAGATCACAACCGCTACCGTATAACCCAAATTCTTATTTGGTAACATCTCAACAATTGGCATAAATGCAATTGTAGCAATCATTAAGCCAAAATTAGAACCTGCTTGCCTAAATGATGCTAACTCAGATCTTTCCTGACTATTACGTGTCATCGTCGGTATCATCGAACCAAAAGGAATATTTGAAATACTATAGCAAGTTCCAAATATCATATAAGCCACATAAGCCCAAATCAAGCGACCAGTTACTGTAAAATTAGGTACTGTAAAGTTTGCGATCAACAACAACGCTAATGGAATTGCTGCCCATAAAATAAAGGGTCTGAACTTACCACGTTTACTAATCTTTGTACGATTATCAATCCAAGTACCAACACTAATATCCATAAAAGCATCCCAAATCTTAGCAACTAAAAAAACTGAACCAGCTGCTGCACTTGGTAATTTAGCTTGATCTGTTAAAAAGTTGAGCAGATACAACTGCCCCATATCAAACAAAAAATTATTACCAACATCTCCGATTCCATAAGCAATTTTGCTTTTTAGCGGAACCATCCTTTTTACTAAATCAGAATTAATATTCTTACTAGCACTATCTTCCATCAAATCAACTCCATCCAAATTAATAGGCTATAATTTTTTGATTAGCAAATTCAAAAAGAGCTAAGTCACTCATTTCTCGACCATAGCCAGACTTTTTAACGCCACCAAACGGAATTTCTGGATAACCATTTGAAGGCTGATTAATAAAAACCTGACCACTTTCTAGCTGATCCGCAATTACCGAAGCTTCCTCCTTGGGAGCATAAATTGCACTAGCCAAACCATATTTTGAATTGTTTGCTTCCTTAATTGCTTCTTTTTGATTTTCGACAATTTTTATTTGTCCGACTGGTCCAAAAAATTCTTGATCATACATCGGATTAGTTGGCAAAATATTGGTTAATAAAACAGGTGTAAAAAAGTTACCTTTTTCTTTGGCTGCTTTACCACCAGCAAGTAAAACTTTTGCTCCATGAGCAATTGCTGTATCCAGTTGATTTTGCAGTCGTGCCACCACTTTAGCTGATGCCAGCGGAGCCAATGTCGTTTTTTGATCAAATGGATCGCCAATTTTTTTGGCACTAAACTCGGCCATTAGCTGTTCAATAAATTCAGCCGCAATCTCACGATGAACAATATATCTTTTAGCTGAGGTGCAGACTTGACCGGAATTTCTTAAACGTGAGACAGCTGCATCTTTAGCAGCCTGCCTTATGTCAGCTCCAGGTAGTACAATGAATGGATCATTTCCACCAAGCTCAAGTGTTGTTTTAACGATCGCTTTACCTGCAATTGCTGCTACTTCACTACCAGCTTTGATTGATCCTGTTAAAGCAACTCCTTGAAATGCTTGTTGTTTAATTAAATCAGCAACTTGCTGATTTGATAAAAGCAAGCATTTAAAACCACCACTTAGATACCCATCAGCTTGAGTGATTGCTCTTTCTAAAGCAAATGAGCAACCTGCAACAATTGGCGCCGGTTTTAAAATTACTGCGTTACCTAGTAAAAAATTTGGAGCAAAGACTCTCATTACCTGGGTAAAAGGAAAATTCCATGGTTCAATTGCTAGAATGGTTCCCAAAGCTTGCTGTTTAAGAACCGCCGGTCGTTTGTTTTGTTGATAAGTATATGGACGCGGTTCAAGAATTTTAGGACCATTGTTTGCATAATATTCAGCAATTCTTGCTGTTGCAGCAACCTCTTGCAAGCTTTCTTGATATAGTTTCCCCATATTTTCGGTAATACTTTTGGCTAATTCTTTTTGATTAGCCAAAATTTCAGCTGCGATATTTCTTAAAATATCTGCTCTTTTTTCAAACGGAATTTCACGATTGATTTGATAAAAATCTTGTGCATAATTCAAAGCTGCTTTTATTTCTGCTTGACTGCTTAAATCAAAAACCCGTTCCGTTTGACCTGTATAAGGATTAACTATTTGATATTCACTCATAATGAATCCCCCTATCCTTCTTTAATTTGATGATATTTTTTTGATATATAGGCAAACAAATCAGCATAATCTGAATTTTTTCGATAAAAAACCGGTATTTGACCTAAAGGTGCTGCTACTTTAAAGCTCCCGCCTTCAAATTCTCTTTGGCTCCATAAATGAATCCATTGATCTTGAGGTAAATAAACCTCTTTTGTTTGTTGTTTTTCTTGATAAACAGGCGCAATTAGTAAATCTTGACCCAGCATATATTCATACTGTTTTTCAAATGCTTGCTGATCAGCTGGATAATTAATGAACAATGGTCTTTGCATTGGAATACCATTTTGACTATTTTCTTGATATAAATGCTGACGATAAGGTGTCAAATCTTTGAAAATCGAGGTACACCGAGCAAAAAAATCCATCGCTTTTTCATCATCATAAACTTGAAAATTTTCTTTAGGGCGGTTACTTTCATGAGTTCTCATTGCTGAAGTAAAAACACTTAATTCGCTCCAACGCAAAAACAGTTCTTTGGTTCGTCGATTGCCATATAAGCTGGTATAACCGCCAATATCACTATTAACAGCACCGACCCCTGACATGGCAAGTGATTGTGCGGCGGTAACCGTCGAAATTAACCCATCATCAATACTCCAGTTAACCGACTGATCACCTGACCAAATCAATGGACAATATTGGGCACTTCCAGCTGTCCCTGAGCGCATAAAAAATAAAATTTCTCCTAGTTTACCGGCCTCTTTGATAGCCTCATAATTACATTTAGCCCAAAGAAGTGGCCACTTATTATGTGCCTCTTTAGGATCAGATTGATCAAACAAACTGGCATCTGATGGTAAATATTCGCCAAAATCTGCCATCCAGCCAGAACAACCCTTTTCAATCAAATTTTTAATAATTACTGACTTAAACCATTCAAAAGCTTTGGGATTAGTCAAATCTACTGTGGCACATTCAAATTCACCAAAATCTATTAGGTAGATTTCCTTCGTTGCAGTTTTCACAAAATAATCTGGTGAAGCTGTTTGATATAACTTACCATCTACTGCCAGATAGGGATTGATATAGGCTAAAAATTTGATTTTTTGAGCTTCTAATTGCTGATTTTGCTTGTTTAAATTTGGATAAAGCATTGGATTTTCTTGCCAGTTCCAAAAAACTCGTTTACCAAAACTCGTTTGCCTGACACCGGGCCAATCTTGACACCAAACTCCTGAAATTTGAACATGATGTGATTTTAATTTTTTAATTATCTTTTGAATTCGGCTAATGCCACCTTGAAGCCCAATAATTGCTCCTTGGTTGATCCATTCGGGCATTGATGGTTGTCTTCCAAGCAAAGCGTTTAGATTTTGAATTAATTTAAGATATGACGAAGCTGTTTGAAAATAAAAAATTGGATTTTCATCCCAGACTTCAATTTCATGATATCTTTTAGCCGTAAAATCTAACTTGGCATAAGCAAATGAAGTTAAATAGCAATAATATAGCTGAGATGAAATAAATGATGCTTGAGGAAAATTAGTTGTATAATAATCGCCACCGCTATCACTAGCTTGATCTGCTAAAAAAGTCGTCATCGTCTTTTTATTACGACCAACGCCTGGTTCAGATGTCCAAATTGGGAAACAATTTTCTCTTAAATTTAAATAGGAAAATTGCTCGCCTCCACCATAAATCTTTTCAGTTGGATTAGCATTCAATCTCAACCAACAACGATTCCAATGTTTACTAGTCGGTTTAATTTCTAGTTTAAGTCGCTTTGTTTCAGAACTTTCAGTTAAAATAACCTCAGCATATTTTTGAGAATCAATTCCTAACGTCAAGTTAATTAAACTTGCAGAGATATTTTTTATTGCAAGCAACTTTAAAGGAAAACGACTTTCTAATTTATTCTTAATTGAAAAATTGCCATTTTGCATTTTTATTTGATCCTTACCTTTTCCTAAAAAAACAAAGGCTTTAGCTGAAATATCGTCAAAAATTACCCGACCATTATATTGGATTTGATCGTCTTTGAATACTAACATCTTTATGTCTTACCTCTTTTCAAATGAAAGTTAAAACGATACTTCTAACAATGAAAGCTGAAATACTTAATAACATTTAACAGTTTCACAAATAAATTTGAACAAGTTGTGAATTTCAAACGAATTTATAATTAATCTTTTTACCCTAAATTAGAATAATTGTGCTTATTTAATGATGGATTTTCAATTAAGTTCCGTAACCCCTAAATCACTAGAAAATAATTCACATACTTTTTCACTGGCTTAGTTCCAGCTCATTGCTAAAAAAATTGATTAAGAAATTTTCATGTAGTTTCTCATGTTTACTAACTAGCTATTAAGTCTCACATAATAAAGGATCCTTTCATCAAAGCTGTTAATTTAAGACCACTCTAATTTTTAACTCTTTATTATTGATCATTCACTAGTACTTTAAAGTTTAATTATGACTAGCCTAATAACAAGTTTATGTCATATAATTGAACATGTAATTTTTTTAATTTGCAGCTGAGTCTATTAACCTGCATTTAATCTTTTTCTAGGGAGTTTTTTTATGGAATCAAAGCAAGAATTAAATCGTTCTCTGTCATCACGTCAAATGCAGATGATTGCACTAGGCGGGGCAATTGGGGTCGGCTTGTTTATGGGATCTGCCTCAACAATCAAGTGGACTGGGCCATCTGTTTTACTCGATTATGCTTTAGCTGGCCTAATACTCTATATCGTAATGAGAGCTTTAGGTGAAATGCTTTACCTTGATCCGGCAACTGGATCATTTGCTAAATTTGCCAGTGAATATATCGGACCTTTAGCTGGCTACCTAACTGCTTGGAGCAATATCTTTGAATACATAGTTGTAGGAACTAGCGAGGTTATTGCTGTTGGACAATATCTAAACTATTGGTGGCCGAATCTGCCGGGCTGGGTTTCTGGTATTGTAATTATTGTTACCTTATGTATTGCTAATCTGGTTTCAGTCAAGGCATATGGTGAACTTGAATTCTGGTTTGCCCTGTTCAAAGTCCTAACAATTGTTTTTATGCTGATCCTAGGAGCTTTGATCATCTTATTTGGCTTTGGCAATCATGGTCAGCCAATCGGGTTTAGCAATCTTTGGTCGCACGGTGGCTTCTTCACCGGTGGAATCAAAGGGTTCGGTTTTGCCTTGTCGATTGTGATTGGTGCCTACCAAGGGATCGAAGTTTTGGGGATTACCGTGGGCGAAGCTGAAAATCCACGACCTAAAATTATCAAATCCTTCAAATCGATTGTTTCACGGATCTTGTTATTTTATATCGGATCGATTTTCGTAATTGTCACCATCTATCCTTGGAACAAACTTGACCAAGTTGGTTCACCATTTGTTGAAACTTTTGCTCGTGTTGGCATTACAACAGCTGCTAGCATTATTAACTTTGTTTTAGTTACAGCTGCTATGTCTGGTTGTAATTCCGGAATTTTCAGTTCAAGCCGAATGTTGTATACGCTTGGTTTAAAGCAAGAAGTTAGCCATAAGTACACCTTACTTTCCAAACGTGGTGTGCCAGTTTTATCAGTTTTGACGATTTCAATCGGCATCTTACTAGGGTCAATGCTAAATGTAATTTTGCCGTTGTTTATCAAAGACAGTTCCAACATTTTTGTGATCGTTTTTAGTTCAAGTGTCCTGCCGGGGATGATTCCCTGGTTTGTAATTTTGATCAGTCATTTAAAGTTTCGCAAAATCAAACAAAGTCAGCTGGCCGATCATCCTTTTAAACTAGCCCTGTCACCGTGGTCGAATTATTTTGCCTTGATTGGTTTAGTTACAACGATTATTTTTATGCTGATCAATCCAGAAACTCGGATCTCTGTAATTGTTGGTTTTATTTTCTTAGCTATTATGACTGGCATTTTTTATGCTACCCGGCCAGATAAAAAGGTCATTTAATTGGCAGTTAAAATGATTATTCTCAGGTTTTCAGTTGACAGCTGTAATCAAAATCATTAATCTAGAAGTGTTAACAAAGGGAGTGTTGTGTTCATGGGTAAATTAGTTGCAAAACAAATGTGTTGTCATCTTTTTCAAACCAATAATTTATTCGTGGACAAGGAGTCTTGGCGGAAAGTAGTTAGCTGAGTTAAATTTTTAGCATCCCCTTCAGTCGCGAAAACTGGAGGGGATTTTATTTAATTCGGCAGGAATTTAACAGGGGGGACTAGTTTTGAAGAGAAAATATTTTGCTTTGGGGATTGTCTTAGCTGCGGCATTGACGTTAGCAGCTTGTGGCAAAAAATCAACCACCACTGGTAACAAACAAGTATTGACAGTAGCAACTAATGCTGAAATGGCGACTTTAAGTACGACTAAGTATAGCGATACAACCAGTTTAGAAGCCTTGGAAAATACTTTCGAGGGTCTATATCGTTTTAATGCTAAAAATAAGCCAGTTTTGGCTGGCGCAGCAAGCGTCAATGTCAGTCAGGACAAGAAAACTTATACTTTTAATTTACGCAAAAATGCAAAATGGTCGAACGGTGATCCAGTAACTGCTCACGACTATGTTTTTGCTTGGCGGAAAATGGTCGACCCAAAATCAGCTTCGCCTAACTCCCAGCGTTTCCAACCGATCAAAAATGGGACACAAATCGCTGCTGGCAAGTTACCGGTCAAAGATTTAGGCGTTAAAGCTTTGGGTAAGTATAAACTGCAAGTAACTTTGGAGTCTCCAATCAGCTATTTCAGTGAATTAATGACCGGAGCACCATTTTACCCGCAAGACGAAAAAGTCGTCAACAAATATGGCAGCAGCTATGGAACCTCAGCTAGCAAAACTGTTTATAACGGACCGTTTGTAGTTAAAAATTGGAACGGAACTAATTTGAAATGGAGTTATGTTAAAAACTCAAATTATTGGGATAAAAAATCCGTTTCTCTCAATAAAGTCAATGTGCAAGTCGTTAAAGACGCCTCAACCGCAGCCAATTTGTACAAAACTAACAAACTCGATTACGCGATGCTGACAACTGATTATATTCAACAATATAAAAACACTGCCGGTTATCATACCAAAACAATTCCTTTAATCGGCTATATGTCCTTTAACACCCATCGCAAAACGACTGCTAACGTTCATTTTCGTAAAGCAATCGCTCAAGCCTTCAATAAAGAATTGTTGGTCAAAAAAGTTCTTCATGCTGGCTCAACCTTAAATGGAATTGTTCCAAAGGGCTTTGCCTATAATTCTAAAACTGGCAGTGATTATCGTACTGATGCTGGAAATATGCTGACCTATAATTTAAAAGCTGCTCGCAAGCAGTGGGCGATTGCCAAACAAGAATTAGGCCAAAAGAAAATCACGATTCAATTACTGACCTCAGATACGACTGATTCCAAACAAATCGGAGAATACCTGCAAAGTCAATTGGAGACCCATTTGCCGGGCTTGAGTGTCAATATTCGTTCGATTCCATTAAAATCCAGATTAGCAGCAACTTCAGCTTATGACTTTGATATCGTTTATGGAACTTGGCAGCCCGATTATGCTGACCCGGTCAACTTCATCAGTGATGGTGGACAATACCATTTAGATGATGATTATCAAAATACTAATTTCCGTAACTTGTTGAATCAAGCAGCCACAACTTATGCGACGAATGTCAATCAACGGTGGGCTACTTTGATTAAGGCTGAGAAACAATTACTGCAAAAAGATGCCTTTACTGCTCCAGTTTATCAGGGCGCGATGTCTTATTTGTTAAAAGCTAAGGTCAAAGGCTTGCAGATTTCACCATACGGAACCGTGCTGTTCTATCGAAATGTCAAAATTAAATAAAGCTAAGGGTTGAAAGTACCCTCAAGAACACGGCTCGTGTTGTCCATAAACTCTTTTAGATTTAAATTTTCGATATTGCCTAGTAATCAATTTAGATTGCTAGGCAATACTTGTATACAGAAAGAAAATAGTTCATTAACGCGATTTTTAACCCAATCATTTTTAATACTTTGCTTGCTATGCTGCTGACAAATCGAAGTCTTAAAAGAAGTTTTGGGGTTGCTGCAACATTATAGGTATTAACAAGTGAGTTTATAAAATTCCAAAAATCCATGCATTACTGGATAAGAAACAGGACTCGCTTCAACCCTGACCTATCAGGTTACAAGCGAATCCTCGTTTTTTATTTTTTAAGTTAAGTTATTTGCACCGCAATCCCGCTGATTGGATGCTCTAAACTATCGAACCTGGTATGAATCATGAACAAGCTCCCGAAAGTTGCTTGTTTTCAAGTCCATTTTTTTCTAGTTTAACTATCTTTCCAAGGCATATAATCTAACTTTGATCGACCCTTATTTTGCGGTAATTACAGTTTGCGTCCCGGATTTAAGATATTATTTGGATCCAGAGCTGCTTTGATTTGCTGCTGCAATTTGGCAGTGGCTTCACCTAACTGTGGAACTACCCACTTATTCTTGAGTTGGCCGATGCCATGTTCCGAAGAAATTGTACCGCCAAGAGAAATTACATATTCAAAAATCTGATCAATGGCTGCTTGGACATCAGCCGGGACACCTTGAGAATCTTTGGGAATCGCAATATTGGGATGAAAGTTTCCATCACCAGCATGACCACCCAAAAATGCTTTAACTTTCGTTGTAAATTCCAATTTTTCAACAAAGGCTGCTAAATCAGGCAATTTGGACAATGGCACGGCAACATCTTCGACTACCAAACGACCATATGCGGCTTCAGCTTTATAATAGTCTTGCCGAATTTTAATAATTTTCTTTGCGTAATCTGCATCATCGGTGACCGAGATCTGCAGAGCACCGGCTTCCTTCAAGAGCTTTTTGGAAGCCGCAACTGAACCAGCTGCAGCTGAATCTAATTGGAAAATCAACAAAGCTGAAGCACCATCACCCGCCAAATTAGTCCCTTCAAGCCGATCAAGAGCCTCGATCGAGGTATCATTCAAAGCTTCCATCATTGACGGATATAACCCACTGCCAGAAAGTTTTTGCACACCGACACTTAACTGCTTCATATCCTCAAAAGTTGCTAGGCCAGTAACCGGATTGCCAAATGGAAGTGGCATGAGACGAACAGTGGCTTCAACGATAATTCCTAAGGTGCCTTCTGAGCCAACAAATAAATCAGTTAGATCGTAGCCGGTATTATTTTTAAAAGTTGGCCCACCAAGTTTGACTAAAGTTCCATCTGCCAGGACAACTTTTAACCCATAAACGGATTGCTTAGTTGTCCCATATTTCAAAGAACTCATCCCACCTGCATTAGTCGCAATATTGCCGCCCACTGAACTGATCGGTTTTGAACCAGGATCAGGTGCAAAGAAGTAACCTGATTTTCGAACGGCCTGATCTAAATCACCGTTCATCACTCCCGGTTCGACAATCGCAATCTGGTCAGGAATACTGATCTTTAAAATATGATTCATCGGTGAAAGATCCAGTACTAAGCCGCCATCTAGCCCAGCTGAGCTATTAACGATCGACGTTGCGGCTGCTCTGGCTGTTACCGGCAGCCGCTGACTGTTAGCAAATTTCATAACTGCTTGGACATCAGCAATACTTTGAGCTTTAATCGCTGCTAAGGGTTGGTTGCCATTATTTAATTCTTGGGTGAATTTATTGATTCCATATTCTTTTAAGCGATCTGAATCCGTAATCAGTTCGCCAGTAGGTAAGTTTAGTTTTGAAAAATCTGTTGTCACAATACCGCCATCCTTCTTATATGAGAATAAAATTAAATACCAGTTAAAGCAAAAATGGCACAAAAAGGGCCTTTTGTCAATAAGCAAAAGGCCAAAAGCTTTAAATTAGTTAGCTTTGTTTGTCTAAAATCACGCATGAGCATGAGCAATCTTAGCTCCCGCCGCTGCTGCAATTGCTGCAACGATATCATCTAAAAAAGTGTTGACACTGCCATCAGCTGGTCGATCTAATTCTTTAATGATCCCATGCTTTTCTTTATCTAAATAACCAAAATTGGTGCTGGCAATCTTGCCGTAGATTCCCGAAATTCCTTCTTCGGCTAATAATTCATCAACTCCAAACACGCCACTATCATTTGCGATAATGCTTTGTAATGGTTCCGGCAATTCTTGTTGATTAGCCAACTGATCCAAAGCTAGACCGACCATTGCGTTATTCAAAACTTCACGTTTGTGCAACACATCCAGCACAGCTTCATGCGCTTCAGCTAAAGTAATATCAGGAACATAGGCTTGCTGGATCTGATAAGTGATTTCAGCAATGTCTTTGATTGAGACATTTTTAGACTTGAAGTAATTGATTACAAAATCAAATGATGCTTTATCTGGATATTTAAATTTTGGATCGTTCAAAATGATCTCCTCCCTTTTTTAAAGCTAATGTCATTTATTTTATGACGTCGATCTTAGCAATGCAACAATTTAAGCTCAATTATTAAAAAAGGTTAAAAAATAAAGCTGCCAGCATATTTACATTTAAACCTGCCAGCAGTTAGTTTACATCCAGAAATTAAAAATCACGCCATTGTCCTCGAAGTAAAAATCTTTGGATCAACATAATCAGTTTCACCGACTGGAATATGCATCACCGTCTTTTGCGGAGCTAATAACATCCGATTTTCAACACCAATTAGATTTTCATCAAATGAGATCAAGTTATAACCACAGGCATCAGCAACAAGATGATCATGCAAGGCTGTGCAATCAATATGATAAGCAGTTGATTCAGCCGTTGCACATAAAATACCATAAATCATCTCAGTCGTTGCGAAATGAATATGTCCGGAAAAAATCCCGCGAACATTGGCACTGGTTGCTAACTGCAGCAATACTTGGTCATTTTGCAAAACACTAAAACGCATCTTAGCTAAACTGGCACCTGCCACTGGATGATGCAAAAAAATCAATGATGGCCGCTCTTTATCCTCCTGCAATTTTAACTCCAACCATTTTAATTCAGCAGCCGGCAAGTAGCCTTGCTCGATATTTTGAAAATTACTGTCTAAAAAGTAGTAGTCAAAATCTTTAGTCCGCTGGCGATAATAAAACTGACTTTTTGGAGCCAGACCGCAATAGCCAAGATAAAAAGCTCCCGCACGATCATGATTGCCCAGCAAAACATTGATGTCCGTTCCCAGATCCTCTTCTTTTTTGTACAAGAACTCATGCAACCGCTCATAATCCTCTGCCATGCCTTCATGGATCAAATCGCCAGTTAAAACGATCATTTCCGGTTTTTGCGGCAAGCGCTCCAAATCAGCAAAAACCATTTCAAGTTTTTTGAAGGGATCGATCTGCTGGTTGAAAGGAAAGATACCATTTTTGGGAGCTAAATGTAAATCTGAAATTTGAACTATATGATTGATTTTCACGACTTATCTTTCCAAACATTTTTTAACATCAAACTAAATTAAAGTACTTTATTCTTGGTCCGTATTTTTTTGATAAATGATTTTTCAATTTTCAGATAAATCATTCTTTACGATAATTTTAATAAGGATATGTTTCGTTTTCATTAGCTTTTAGTAAATAATTTGTAAAAAACTGGATTTTAATTATCTCAAAGCTGATTTTAACTATCTTGGTATCAATAATACAATTCGTATGCGGCAATACGACAACATAAAAAAGGCTTCATAAATTCGAAGCCCTTTTCCTAGTTATCTTTGACAACTTATTGAACAAGTCGAATTTTTATTTTTTCTGAGATCTTTAACAGAACGCAGCATTTTTAAAATTGGTTGCGCATCCCTAGCAATCCCTGTTGTATTAAGTTCGAAAGCTTTAAACTTTCTTCCTGGACAAATAATAAACGTTCCTGGACATGTTTCATTTGATTCTTCATCAAATGAAGCAAACATTTTTGCTAAAATGTGATTGTTATCTGCAAGTAAAGGATAATTAACTTGGTCAATTCTTTCTGAAGATGCCACCCATTTTTTATGATCTGATACTGAATTATCAGAAACTGCATAAATTTCGGCATCTTCTTTTTGAAAATCAGCATATAAACTCTGCAAATCACTTAATTCCCTTTCGCTAACTGCCTGAATTCCTTTATCACCGTTGGGTTTAACCTTATTGATTTAACATCCTACTAAAACAGACTATTTTGACAGTTGGTTTGAAATGTAGGGTTTAACCTTATTGATTTAACATCCTACTAAAACAATTGGAGATGATGACTGGAATGAAGATGAGGGTTTAACCTTATTGATTTAACATCCTACTAAAACTAATTTTGTATCTTTTACATCAGCTTTGAAGGGTTTAACCTTATTGATTTAACATCCTACTAAAACCGTAGTCGTTGTTTGCACTGATAACTTTTTGGGTTTAACCTTATTGATTTAACATCCTACTAAAACATAAGAGTAGTAATCCTTTTTATTGTTATAGGGTTTAACCTTATTGATTTAACATCCTACTAAAACCAACAGGTGTACATGCGCAAAGTGGTCTGTGGGTTTAACCTTATTGATTTAACATCCTACTAAAACCTTTCTTTAACTGTGCTACTCAACATGAATGGGTTTAACCTTATTGATTTAACATCCTACTAAAACTCATTCATACTTGCAATTTCTTCTGCACGTGGGTTTAACCTTATTGATTTAACATCCTACTAAAACTTTTAACACCGTGACTTATTGCAACATTTAGGGTTTAACCTTATTGATTTAACATCCTACTAAAACCGATTTTTTATAACCAAATTATAATTTTTAGGCATGCCAATCAACAAAATCCTCGTCAATGTAATAAAAATCACTGTTTTCATAAAACTTCTTCTGGTTCATATCTGTGAATTCTATTAGAAGGGTTGGAATCCCAGTAACTTTTATTAATGAAAACAAGTCTTGAATCTGTTGTCGATTGAGATAATGAGCGACATTAGTCAATCCCACGACTGACTTGATTTCACACTCCAAATGAATCTTAATGACTGATTCCATTATAGCATACGGGCTTTTCATCCATTCTGAATTAAAGTGAATTTTGCAATATTTAAACAACTTTTTTAAATCCCAATCATACGTAACTTCAAGGGGTAAATCAATCATGAATAAGCACTGCTGGATCAATGTGTAAAGTTGATTATTCATGTCTGTAATCGATCTCCTTTGATCATCAGTCAGAACAGTGACTAACCGTTTTAGTAAAGCTAAATTGTACCTGTCATCTAAGTCCTTTTGAATCCCTACATCGCCAACCCAGTCAATTGCGTGGTCCATTTCAAGTGTTTCATAATCATCTGAATAACATTTAAGAATATCTGAGCCAGTTTGAATGCCATAAATTAAATCATGATAAACGGTCGGACTATTTGTCGTAATAACCGTTGGTTTTGCGTTCGATACATCAATTTCTTGGTGGGCAGCATACGATATTCTCATAGAATAATTGTCCTTTCAGATGAATTACGAACATCCTTCTTTGGCTTTCCACAGGTAAAATGCATATCATTATACTGTTTTTCAGTCATAATCAACGATTGTATAATTCCAGCTGGTGGCGCAATTGCAGCAATTCGCCGTTCCATAAAGTCAGCTGACTTTTTATTAACGCAAACTCTTACATAAACCGAAAACTGAATCATCAAAAAGCCTTCATTGATTAGTGCCTTCCGAAAGCGTCGATAATTTCGTCTCTGATCACTTGTTTCAACTGGAAGATCAAACATTACCATTAATCGCATTATTCGATACCTCATTTTTAAATGTCACCTCAATCTGAATTTTGTCAATATCACCGCTCAAATACTTCAAGCAATTTCTAACGTGGTCGGTGATAATATTTCTAAACAGCATTTGTTTACCATTGAATGTCAATTCCAAATTAAGAAGATCAACCAGTCCAAATTTGATGTCCGGTGTTAGTTCTTTAAAGTTCCGGTTCGCCAACCAATAATCAATCACTGGTCGAAAAGGTTCCATTAAATCAGAACCCAGGTTAAATTGATTATCATTACTGTGATGATGTATTCCCAAGTAAGTTAGATAACCATTGACAACAATTTCTCGATTCACGTTAGAGAGAAGAATTGCATAGCCATAGTTTAATGCTGCATTCACTGGAGAAAAATCATGACGGTTGAATTTATTATCAAACAACAACGGAAAGTATTTCCGCGCAACGACAGCTTCCCGATTAGTAATATCATTGACCTCCAATTTATCCAACTCTGTAATCAAATCATCATTTGCGAGGCCATATATTTCCAACACCTTAATTTGATTCATGATTTTACTAGCAACAATCTTCGTCCAAAGAAGCTCTTTCCGCTTTTCATCCCAATTAAATTGTTTTTTTACCAAATCCACATCACGATTACTTGGGTAATATCCAACTGTTTCACAAACCGGTTCTGATGAATTATCAGTAAAGATAACTTTCACTTGGTTTTGAGCTAATTCACTAATTAATGCCGTTGTAATCACAGCTTGTGTGGTCGAAATTAATACCAAGTCAATATCATCAATCGGGATCTGATTGATCCCGTCCATCGTCTGAACAATCATCGCTCTGGATGAATATGACATCTTCGCATGTTGTGAAATTATAACTGATCGCCATCCCATAAAAAACACCCCTTGTCTGAATTTAAAAAATAAGTTATGATTAATTTGTTGGGTAGCTCCCAACGTTTAACCTTATTGATTTAACATCCTAAGTTAAAATCAAGCAATGTGCGTAGCACGGAGTTTATACTTTTGACCTACTTTAATAGCAGGCATACATAAACAAAAGGAATCATTTTCGAAAAATGATTCCTTTTGTGGTTACAAATCTTTCAAAGAAATACGACGTTCGAAAAGACCAGTTGGTGATTGATATACAATTAATGCATCTCCACTCAGTTTAGTTCCATTCTTTCCCTGAATTTGTCCAAATGGTGTCGAAATGCCAATTTCTTTTAGCTTTCCAGAAGATGGATTAGCATGTAATCCCTTCAAGATCTCGTTTAAAATCTCACGTTTACCACTATGGATCTTTTTATTGCCCTCATATTGGTTATGGTTCGGTAGTCTATGAAACTGTTCTGCACCATTTCTTAAGCCCACTCGAAACGAATTTTTATCATACAGACTAAAATACTTATCGACCTTCGACAAAATTTCATCATAAACAGCATCATAATCCGTACTTTCTCTCTTTTCATCCAATTTTGCACGACCAGCAAGCGTCTTCACTGATTTATCTGAAAGCACCAACTGCTTAGCATTGTACTGATATGTCGAGCTTCCAAGCATAAACTTTTTATCACCCTCAATAACCAATTGCCGATACATAACTCTCCCTAAAACAATGTCAAAGTTCTCGACTATTCGAATAATTTCACCAGTTTTGCGATTTTTCTTTTCCTTAGTAAATTTAGGTGTCAAAACCATCTTCAGTTCGTTCATATAAGATTCATGTCCCTTTGAAGCAGCATTTGTCAATCTTCTAAGTGCTCTGGTTGGTACTCCGACAACGCGGTAAATATCATTCTTTTTGCCGTGAATCCTAGTAATCGCCATGTAGGCATCGGTACTCCCACTATACCCACCATAATCATCTACATTTTTCCCAGCTTTGATAGGAATCAATTTTCTTTTCTTTGCCTCGGAAGCACGATAGATTGTCCGATTAAACATTGCTCCTCGTTGTGTATACACTTCCTGTGAGACAAGCATAAACTTGAAATGATAAACACGTCGCAGTTCTTTCAACGAAGTATTCCGATCCCAGATAACTTCACCAGTTTCGATATCAGAAATTCGTTGCTGATTTTCGTCGGCTAAATCATGCAAAAAATTAAAGTTACGCATCGTCACTTTGTTTTCACTAAACTTCTTGAAGTCACCATAAACGAAGTATGGACGCAACTTGATATAACGATGATAAAGATACCGGCCTAGGAATGCTGTTAAATAAGCATCAAATGCGTGATGGTAATCATTAATTTCCCGATTTTTAATAAAACCAAACTCATCTCTCATCTGATGATTCATTTTGGCTGGGATTTCAATAATTTTTGTATTAACATTCCGATACTTTTCACCAAGAATATTAGCAACTAATTTAATAACTTGACTTGTTTCAACAAGTTGACGATGGATAAAACCATGCATTGTGTACTTATTAATCGTATCTGGATCTGTCTGTAAATTTTTCAATTTTCGTTTACTAATCAATTGATTTTCTGCAAGTTGATCCCAAAAGCTACGCATTTTTGAACCAAACAGCTTAATTGGTACATTGTCGGACTTACCATTATTGACGGCTTTGTGAACCAAAACCCGGTTATCTAGTGAATCGTCTTTAATAAACGCTTGTGGCAAAATATGGTCAATGTCATAGTTGCTGATTTCATCGATGTTAATGGGATCACCTGTATACATATCCTTGCCAAGTTGAGTGAAGTACAGATACAACCTATCTGTTAGTCCACGTTTACCCTTGGAAACCTTATCCAATTCTGAAATTAGTTCAGGATTCATGGCCTTAACCAGACGCTTAGCCGTTTCCTTAAACATCTTCTCAAGTTGCCGCTGACGTGATATGGTTCGTCGTGGATTGCGATCTTCTGACCGAGTAAATTCAATAGAGATGAACTTTGGCGGCACACCACCCACTGCTCTTTGAATATCATCTACCACTTTGACAACTTGTCGAATTGCTTTTTTATTCTGAGGTGATGTGTAGGCATCTGCAAGCACATCTTCGACATTAGTTGATCTCACTTGTGTGGCATTGGCCTCATAAATTTGTTTAGCAAAGCCTTCGTCAGTTTGGATCTGCATGAAATTCTTATTTGTATTCCAAAGGACATCGATAATTCGCTCACCATCAGAATTGACAATCTCAGTCAGCAGTTTTTTGGAAAGTCTGCCCCATCCGGTGTATCGCTGAGTTACAATGGATTCTTTTTGCTTAGTAGTCAACCATTCAATTTCATCGAGCTTTTCTTGGAGAATCTTACGGTCTTCAAATACCGTTGACCACTCAACAATTTTTTCAAAATCATCTTGAAGATCTGGATCGTCAACTTTTTGTCCAAAAAGCTTTGTAAAATCATTGTAAGTTCCCAGATTGTTATTAAATCGATTTGAATCAGACAATCCAGAAATTTGAGGCAGAACTGGTAAAGAAAGATGGACTTTAAGATAATTTTGAAGTTTCTTCACTGTAATATTTTTATACCGCTCAAATAGATCACGATAAATATCCTGCTTTAAGGCAACGCTGATTCGTTTATCATTCACTTTCAACATATTTAATTCATTAAGGACCTTGAACTTCTCATACAACAGACTTTGATCCGGTAAGACATCTTCACCGATCAAATAGGAATCTTTGGTTGTCATTCGTTTGATAAATCTATTGGCTGATTCCTTTCGATCTATCTTATTTTCGAAGTTCCACGGGGTAATTTGTCCGCCTTTCTTTCGCACCATCCAGGCAAATGTGTTTTGTCCAGATTTATTTTGATCCTCAACGGTAATCAAGGGTCCTACATAATATGGAATCCTAAAGGCCACCAATTCATCAATCTTATACTTTGCTTTGAATCGGTCACGTTTATTTGGGTTCTTCTCAGCAAGCCACGGGTAATACTTGCTTTGGTTCTCAATAATCTCATCTAGTTCACGTTGATGAAGCTGATGCGGGATTACACCATTTTGCGACGTCCTCTGCTTAGGCATGAAGGTTTCGGCATCAATCAAATCTTGAATTTGGTGTGACTCGTCAGAATTGTCTAGGTTTTTCTTGACATCAGCATAAAATGTTGCCTGATCGATAACTTTTTTTTCACCATCACCTACATAATCGGCATAGGCTTTCTTTAAAGCCGACTTCTTTTTACTATTCGTAATATTGTTCATCAATTTTTTATAAAGCTTTAAGTGTGCTTTATGATCAGCATATTTTTGAATCATCGATTGCGACAGCATCATCCCATTGGGAACAATCTGATTTAAAGTGACCTGTGAATACAAGTTCTGAATGATTACAGCGATACTCTGCTGATTGTCATCCATTAGTGGTAAAATTTTTTGCAACTCATCATCAATATCTTCATCGTCAAACTTGATTTTCCATAGCTTTGGATCATCTACTTTAGCTCGAACAATTACATCTATTTTAGCTTTATAACCTAAGATTGCTTTCGTAATTTCGGTAGCAATACTCCGATGAATTTTATCAAATGTCTTATCTTTAATTTCAGCAGGAATTAATTTAGCAGTCTGACGCTGTTTATCCAACTTACGAGCTGAGGTGTCCAGCAACAACTTTCCAACTTGATTAGCTTTAGTAATATCAATTGTAAACGGCCATTCCGAATCGATATTGGAATAAAGATCATTTAATTTAACAAACTGATCTTTAAATCCTATATTTGATGACTTAAAGGAATCAACTGGCGTGGAATTTAAAAAGTTGCCGCGGTATTTGATGATGTGGTGCATCGCTAGATAGATCATCCTAATATCAAACTTCTTGTCCTCACTCATTAATGCATTGCGCAGATGGTAAATAGTCGGATAAGCTTCATGATACTTCTGATCTGTCAAATCAGAGAATAGCATTGATTCCTTAAATGGCTTCCGAGAATCTTTGGGCGACAGATTGGATTCCTTCATCCTAGCAAAAAAATTTGGATCAATTGGCGTGATGTACTGATCAAAAATACCTTCCAATAACTTCAATCGCCACTTTCTGCGGTTTAATCGTCGCCGCGTTGTTCGAAAACTTCTACGTTCTGCAGCAGACTGTCCTTCTTGGAATAATCGAGTTCCAATCGCCATCTTTCCTTTTACCCGCCTGATTTTCCCCTGATCATCCATTACTACCCAACCAATTGATGATGTCCCGATATCGAGACCAATGCTGTAATCTTTTACTTTCATGAAATGACGCCCTCCAATATGTTAGTCAATATTCATTAAAATACTGCTATATTAATAATAGCTTACCAAAAGAATTACTGAAACCTTTTTTCGTTAAAATTTTATGTCAATATCAAATTTTGCTTAATTTTTCCAATGCCTAATCGGAAAATGATCAACTGGTATTTCGATATTTACAACCCAACCAATTCTTTTAAAACTTTCATTTTATTCTGCCTCCAATAAAACAAAACTTTTTAAATTTCTCAAAACACAATCAATGACTTAAAAAAATCAAAATAAGAATATCATTTTTTAAATTTCCAGATCCTTAATGTCCTGTTTCAAATTTGTGAGACTAATTTGTCCAGGAGCTGATACTTGACCAACAGCTCCAAAAGTAACCGCCGATCCAAATATCTGACCTGAAATCCGACTAATCTTACCAATATCTCCCATTGACATTGTAATTAAAGGAATTTCCAGGGCTTTATGAGCAATGTATGTTGCTTCCAATAAATTTAAAACATCTTCAACATTTTGTGGCATTACCGCAATTTTAGCGATATCCGCACCGCTTGCTGCCATTAAATGAAGTCTGCTTATCATTTCGAACTTTGCTGGTGTTTTTTTAAAATTGTGATTGCTCATGATCACATGAATTCCTTTCGCATGAGCCAAATTTAAAAGTTTGCTGATCTCAGATTTATCATGGAACAGTTCGACGTCTATTAGATCTGACAACTCATTTGTGACAACATAACTGCATATTTTAAAATAATCGGTATCTGAAAGCTCTTGATTTCCACCTTCATTTTTAGTTCGGAAAGTAATTAATAAAACGATGTTACCTAAAATCTTCCGTAAATCACTGGCTAACTTTTTCAACTTATCTTTGGCAAATAAATCTTCAAAGAAATCGATTCGCCATTCGACAAGATCCGGCCGATTTTCAACTATTTTTCTTGCTTGGTTAATGATTTCTGTGGCATTTTTTCCTGTTATCGGGACAGCAATTTTGGGTGTTCCCTCACCAATCGTAATATCTCTAATTTTTAATTTCTTCATAAAATCAACCTCCAATTAAGCCCTTTTAAAATTAGCTCCACGCATCTTCAACTTTCTAATAGCTTTGATTGTTTTTCCTGCTTGCCATTGTCAGCATTAAAAGCCAAATAAATATAGTTCAAACTCAATTTAGCAAAAGCATTGTTGACGACGCCGAATGTCTAAGTATGTCCTTATGTATTTATTATAGATAGTATTATAGTATATACTTAGCCAAAAAAAAGAAACGAGGTATTCTAAGATGAACAAAATCGAAAATAGATCTGATGGTTCAATTGTTTATCAGCCGGTTAAACAGCAAAATATTTTTGATAATCCTGACTGGCTGAAATATGATTACCAAAAAGACTTGATGATGGATCCTGAAGTACAACCACTTGATCCAGTTGGAAAGGAACAGCTAGAAGAATAAGACTTCTAGCACAAAAAAATTTTGTTGCTAAAAGTGCCCTACATCCCATTTATCTTATTACCAAAGCTAATTACTATCTTTCACCTTCCGCTACTAAATTTAAAACTTTTTCAGAACAATATTGTCAAAAAAACTTTTTGACAATCTAACACAAATTATTTATATGTCTTTCAATTTACTAATACAAACTAGCTAATAAAGACGATCAGCCTAAATTTTTAGGTTGATCGTCTTTATTAGCTTTAACCTTTCAACATTTTTTTACCCAACTACATTTTCTGGCTTGCCATTCAAGAAGGCTTGCACGTTATTAACCGCAATCTGCATGCATCTTTGCCGAGCAGCAGTCGGTGCCCAGGCAATATGTGGCGTCAAATAAGCATTCTTGGCCGTTAAGAGCGGATTATCAGCTTTAATTGGTTCTTCTGAGACTACATCGGCTCCTAAAGCATAAATTTTGCCAGCATTCAGTCCATCAGCGACTGCTTGCTCATCCAAAAGACCACCGCGTGCAGTATTCAGCAAAATTACCCCAGGTTTCATTTTTTCAATGGCGGATTTGTTGATCATCCCCGCCGTCTCGGCTGTCTGCGGCACATGCAGGCTGATAATATCGGCTTGCACGTACAATTCATCCAATGACACTTGTTTAAGCCAGGGTTCGGTGAATTTTTTGGGACGATGATTATAAAAAATAACCTTCATCCCAAAAGCATGTGCCAACTTCGCTGTAGCTTGAGCGATATTGCCAAAACCGATCATGCCAAAGGTTTTACCGGTCAGTGAAATCAGCGGTTTTTTCCAAAAAGTAAAACTATCTGTATCCGTCCATTCTCCTTGACTAACAGCTGTTGCGTGCATCCCAACCAAATTGGTAATTTCCAGCAATAGTGCGAGCGTATGCTGAGCTACCTCATGAGTACTATAACTTGGCACGTTAGTAACAATAATTCCTTTTTCTTTAGCAACGGCCGTATCAACCACATTATAGCCGGTTGCCAGTACTCCGATGTATTTAATATTTGGCGCACTTTCGATGACCTGTCGATCAAGTAAAGTCTTATTGGTCAAAACCAGTTCGGCATCCCCGATCCGCTCGAGAATCAACTGGTCATCTTCTTCAGTCAGATCATAAGTCTTAAAATCACCTAGCTGTTCAAACCCAGCCCAGCTCAAATCACCCGGGTTTAAGCCATATCCATCTAAGTCAACG
Organism: Liquorilactobacillus sicerae; assembly: GCF_029916425.1. Lineage (GTDB taxonomy): Bacteria > Bacillota > Bacilli > Lactobacillales > Lactobacillaceae > Liquorilactobacillus > Liquorilactobacillus sicerae. Next base: position 38,112 of record NZ_JAHAVQ010000009.1, read on the forward strand.
ATTCTCATCAAATTCCCTCCAGTTTTAAATTAGCCTTCTTTCAACTAACCGCAGTCAATTAAAATTGCTATTTGACAGTTTAAAAATAGTATAAAACAAAAAGCCAGGACAACAAACTGGCTTGGCTTTCAAAAAAATTAATTTAGACACTCTTAACTTCAGATTCCAATCAATCAGTTACGCCGTTGAATATAGCGGTTAGCACGCCCCAATAATTCAGCTACCCCAAAATTGATTGCTAAAATTAGAACTAGCCACAAAAACGTAGTCCAAACTGACTGCTGCTTGACCATTAAAAATGGATATGGTCCCCGAATTACTCCAAGAATATTTAAAGTTATTGTAACCAAGCCATACAAAATCGTAGGCAGCATAACTTCTCCGGCGGCTTTCAGGCTCAAAACAAAGTGATCATTGAACAAAATAAATGAGCTGATGGCTAATAGCGGCGTCAGTAAATGATTAAAAATCATCGGTCCAGTCAGTAGCATTGCTTGATACCCCTTCAGTCCGCCCATCATTGGTCCCAAGACTAAAACTACGATTAAAAAAGTCAACGTTAGACAACAAGTTGCTAAGTAACTTAATTTGCTCAGCAGCTGCTCACTGAAAAGATGATCATGCCAAAATGAAACGACCCAAGCTGCTAGGCTTAAGAGACTAACGATTAGATTCAGCAGATTGCTGTCAATCGTATACATCAAGAAAGCACCATTTCCCTGTGAACTAATACTAAGTCCAATTCCAATTGATCCAGAAATTGCCATTAAAAATGTAAATCCAATTCGCCATGCCGCTTTTTTTGTCATGCTGTCACTTTCCTATTCTAATTTTTGCCAAAAATTTTGATGGGCGTGCTCTTAAGCAATACTGGAAATTATTAGTAAAAGATTCCGCTGAAATAGACTATCAGCATTACTCCAAACAGATCAATTTTCAAACCAAGAATTAGGCTGTTAATCGCTTGCTGAACATGTCTGATGAACTAAAAAAGCTCATAATTATTACCAACAGTCACTAATGTCATTCATCATCAAAATACTGAATCTCTAATAATAGATACCTGAGCCTAATCGGACACTAGGTAAACATCAGGCTGAAATCATTAACAGTTTCAAGGTAATGTTTTCAGTTGGACCTATCGAAGGAATCAATTGCAAAATCCAAGCACTTAAAAAGATCTATTACAGATTAAAAAATATGGACCATTTTTATGCCAGAACTCTTTTAATTGTAAATAAGCCCCCTATTCAGAGGTCTTCATGGCTCACCAATCTAATTTGATGAAGATCCTTATATTATGCCTCCGTCTTTAACGGCTCTGCATGGGAAGTCCTGTATGCAGAGCTTTCTTTTTCTTTTTTATTGTAGCATGTATTTTTGAAGCTTTATACTATTAAACACGCAGATAACGTACTAACGCTTCTATATAAGCGTCTTCATGCCGAGCTACAAATACTTATTTTTTTAATCGAATTAAATACATTATGTACATACAAATTCCGAATCCAATCCCTTCAAAAATTGCAGTACAAATATTATTTATAGAACTGATCGATGTCCAAAAATTTTCATTTTGGGTGACCGTATCAATTAATGCATTAAGAATATGCATTGTTACTCCAAAATAAATTCCTAATCCTATGCCTTTTCTGCGATACTTTTTCTTTTTTTCTAGATATTCACTTTTGTCGACCTCTACAGTATCTAATTTTTTCTTTCTCAAAAAATGAATAATTGAAAAAAGCGCTAAAAATGATACTGATAGATTTCCTGCAATGAGGAAGACTGCAGCAGTTCTTGAATTGCTGACATATAATAATGCTGCAGCAAAGCCTGAAATTAACAAATACCACCAAGTAATTATAAAAGCAATATTTCCGAATTGATCTAATTGTTCTTTTTTGTATTCATCCAGCAAACCCTCGATGCCATAAAAAAACTTTATCATTTTGCTTGTTATTTTTTTATTCAATCTTTATTCCTCCCAAAAAAGTGTGTTTAAGTCACTGTCTAAAGCTTTAGCGATTTTGATACATAACGCTAGTGATGGGTTATACTTGTTATTCTCTATTAAGGTTATTGTTTGCCTTGTTACACCAGCTCTACGAGATAGTTCCATTTGGGAAAATCCTTTTTTCTTCCTTATGTCAACATGAACAGACCCTGATGAGGGCACTGAGAAAACGTCTAAAAAAAAACGGTTCCGTTCGTAAGATAGATAACGGAAATAAGGACGGGGGAAAAGCAGTAAAGTAACTTACAAATTTCCAGGACAATTCTTTAAAATTATTGAGTAAAGTATCTTGAATCAATAGCTAAGTTCAGGCACCTTTTTATTTGAAATAAGCATAAACAACCCCTAACAGCTACCTTATAGATATTAAGGGCTATTGTTTCAACGTTTTCAAGAGGTTATTTGCATGGAAATGACCTCCAATAAGAATAGTTGTGCTTTGTATCTACATAGGATATACTTAAACCAAAATAATAATTTAGGAGAGGAAAATATGGAAATTATTAAAGAACAAACACGCTTAGCAAAGTGGGGAAACTCTAAAGCAGCTAGAATTCCTAGCCGGATTATTAAACAATTGAAATTAGATGATAACCAAGATATGACAATAACCATTGAAAATGGATCAATTGTTTTAACACCAATAAGAAAAAAGCCAACCAATATTCACGAACTATTTAAGGACTGGCAAGACGACGGGAAACGTGATCACGAACTTGACTGGGGAAAGTCAGAAGGTAATGAACTTCAATGGTAAGTCAAGGCAAAATATTTTATGTTAACTTTAATCCAAGCCGTGGTCATGAACAGATCAATAGTCGGCCAGCCATTGCTCTAAGCAATGATCTAGTCTGTCAGACAAGTAACATGACAATTGTGGCTCCAATTAGCAGTACTGAACGTAATTTCCCGATGTACCATCGACTAACTAGTAGCCAGACAATTCATGGAAAAGTATTGTTAGATCAAACTATAGCCTTAGATTTGCAGGCAAGACATGTCACTGACGAAGTTATTGTTGATCATGTATCGCGTGAAGAATTAGAAGAAATAATCACTTTGTACAAACTATTGTTTAGTATTGATGATGAATAAAAGAAGTCGTCTTTTGAATATAAAAATGAATTCCCATCAAACACATGCATCCCGCTTTTGGCAACGTTTTGGTAAAGGCGGCGTTAGCAACAGACTTTAAATCAGGCCTTGATCGATCGTGTTCGACTGTTAACCAACCAGACAGCCATGATTATCGATATTGCTTCGACTCACTCAGACACTTATGGCAACACTAACTACAACGCGCATTATGGTACTGAAGGATATCATCCATTACTGACAACTGATCAAGATGGTAACTTACTGAAAGCTGTCTTGCGTCCCGGGAATTCCTACACCAGCAAGGATGTAAAAGCTTTTTTAGCACCGCTATTAAAGCATTATCAAACCTCTGACATTCTGGTTCGCGGCGATAGTGGATTCGCCACGCCAGAAGTTTACGATGTCTGTGAAGCCGCCGATGTGTTTTACATTATTCGACTCAAACGCAATCGAAAACTGCAGCATCTAGCTGAAAAGTTCGTCAAGATCAGTGATCAAACCCAGTGGCGAGAAACCGAGACTCACTACTACTCTGAAATCTATCAATCAGCATCGTGGTTTAAGCCGCGGCAAATCTATATTAAATCAAGAAGCGGTGAACTGCTCTTTTCACATGAATTTATCATCATAAATCTGACTAATTTAACGGCTGAAGCAGTCTTCAAACTGTATCACAAACGCGGTCGAATGGAGAATTACATCAAAGAAGCTAAAGCAGGTTTCTTTTTCGATAAGACTGATAGTTCAACGTTTAATATCAACGCTGCCCGGATAATGGTTAGTGTACTGGCTTATAATATTGTCAACGTATCCAGGCTATTGAATAACCGGCAAAATAAAAAAAATCTGTACAGCCAAGGGATAAGTGTACCCAAAAGTTCAAAGCAATTCTGAGTTAGTTGGAAGATCTTACTAGCTAGAACTTATAAACATCGTATTTCAATAAAAGATAAAGACATACCCGTCATTTTCGAAAAAACACGAAAACTGACGGGCTTTTTGTGAACTATGAATAGTTCAAGTGTATTGTAGACTCACGCATATGAATAATTTTATTTGCAATAGGTACCCGTTGTTGTTCTCCACCTAAAAGTTGTGCTGGGAAATTGTCAATTCGTTTTTCCAAACCAACTTTCTTTAGCACTGTAACAGGATTCAATGACTGATCAACAATGTCAAGTGCCAACTCAACATTTTCTTTAGCTGTTAAATTAGCAACTAAATTGTAGAATTGAAAAACAAAGCCAATATCATTTCGATGATAATTGGTTCTTTGATACTCACTGAATATCAAAATATCGTTTATAAAGATGCTTTACTTGAATATAAGCCACAACATAGTTTATTCTCCTAAAAAACCGTTCTCTTTTACAACAAATTTATTTGAAATTTCAAAAAGTTATTCTTTAATCACTTCTTGCAGCAACTCATTGGCTAAAGAAATACCGTGCTTACTTAAACAATTGATTAAAACAACCGCCGATGCGCTATTATTGATATCAATTACCATAATTGATAATTGTGTTCCTGTCTGCCCGACTTTTAGCCAAAGTCCTTCTTTTTCTCTAACCATTCCCATTAATGAAAATGATTCTGATTTTTCTTGAAAAGAAGGTTCCATAAATAATTTATTTGAAAATTTCAACATATCTATTATGTTGGATTTAAGCCCTCCAGCAGCCTTACCAACATTATTTTCACAGTCATCCCATTGCCAATTACCATAATTTTTATTGCGAAAATATCCTGGCAATAAATTTTCCATTCCAAAGTTGGTCTCAGTTAATTCTAATTTATTCTTCAAAAATAAATTCATACAATTTTCATAGCTATCAGCTTCTAATCTTGAAATGATAAGGCCCAAAACAGCATAGCCAAAATTGGAATATATATACCTATGTCTAGTAGTAACCTTTTTGTGAATCAAGATATTTTCAACACAATTAGAGCACATATTGCTCTCGTAAGGATTATATTGACGAGTTCCTTTATGCTTAATAATCTTATTTCAAAGGGTTTAAATAACCGTAGCCCGACCGATGCATCAATAAGTCACTGATGGTTGGGTAATCTTTTTCAGGTAAATTAGAAATAATCTCATTTATTTTAGTTTGACTTGTCACAACTTCTTTCTGGAACAATTTAATAAAATAAAAAGCTGTAAAAACTTTCGTTAATGAACCAATTTCATAATTTGGTAGCTTTCCTGCGTTTAAACAAGTTCTATTTCCATAGATCTGCCATGATAACCCTTTACGGTAAAAAAACCCTACTGATAATGTACTTGTCGGATGTGCAGCAATGATGCTTTCTGTTTTCACTGATATACGCACTTTACCTAGATTTCCTTTTTTTATTTAATATAATATTCATAATTCGAGCTGAATTTTCTTGATTAACGATGTCTATATGGGCACCTGGTAATTCATAAGATGAACCATGATTTACATAGTTTTCCCAGCAATGATTTTTATCAAAGCTTTCTTCTTGGGCATTAAAAAATAGAGTCATGGTTCAGCTACCTTTTCATTCGTTTTATAAAGATCATGGGCAATTGAAAAACTTCTTATTAAATTCAAATATTTAAAATAGTAATCTGGAACTAACTTGTCACTATAAAAATTGGGAATAAGAAATTTGAGATAGGCCGGCGTGAACTTTTTAACTATTTCAAATGATTTACTGTGAGCAGAATAATAATCAACCATTGTCCTCCATAATCCATCTTGGGATAGAGAAATGCTAGGTAGCTTTTAATAATAAAACATGAAATTCAAATTCCTTAGCAGGAGCAATCGGCCAGAGATTGTCTATTGTGAAATTCATTAACTGCTGTTTAGCTTTGAATGACAATCGATTTTTAACAACAACTAAATAAATCAAGTCGCTAGCTACTTCCTGGAACGTATGAGCCGTGTAAATATATGCCACTCAAATTATTTTTCAATATTTGAGAATAACCCGGTTTTAATAATCTTAGTAAGCTTTCAGTTCTTATCATTATTTTTCCTGGACATCGGTCATAATTTAGACAGTTCTAATGAAAATCGACAATTCCTAGTATATCACGACGAAAGTTGGCATTCTTTAATTCATACTAAAAACAAGGATCCGTTTAACCCCTGAGCTATCAGGTTACAAACGAATCCTTGTTTTTTTTACCTTTTTAAGTGCTGAAAAAAATCAGACAAGTACTTAATTCTAGTTTCCTGGATAATTGCTATCCGGAACATTTTCATCAAAAGTTACGATTCCCTTTTTTACAAAGGTTGTCATTGTCAACCATAATAAGAAGAGGCAGACAATAATGAAAATCGACAAGACACCGATTGATGTCAAAATCTGACCGCTACCTAAACCTGAGTTCAAAGCTTCACGGAAACCAAGAACTGAATAGGTCATTGGCAAATATGGGTTAATGGCTTGGAAGAAGCCGTTCATCCCATTGGTGATCTGAATTGGGAATGATCCACCACAGGCACCCAACTGGATAACCAGCAAGATCATGGCTACGAAGCGACCCGGATTATTACCCAACATCGACATGAACATAATCAGAAACATTGCGGAATATGAGAAGAACAATGCATTCACAACCATCTCAATTGGATGAATTGGAACCAAACCACAAACCATCATAAGAAGTGTCTCAATCAAAGCATTGCCGGTCGCAACTAACGCTCCAACAGACACTTTGCTTAAGAACCATTCGGTACCAGTTCCAGCTGCAGACATCCGCCGAATTGGATAAACCAAGTTGAAGACCAATGAACCAACAAACAAAGCTACTGACAACATGTATGGTGCTAAAGCATAACCATAATTTTGCACTGTACTGTAATTGCTGTGTTTCAAATTTGAAGGAGCAGCAAACATATTAGCTGTTTTATTCGATGTCTGAACATTATTGACTTGTTTAGCACCCTTCTTCAATGCAACTGCCAAAGCTTTATTGCCACTTGCAAGCTCATCAGCACCCTGAGACAGCTGACTTGAATTGTCATTCAACTGTTTAGTTCCACTCGCTAACTGATTGACACCGGAAGTCAAAGTTGGCACATCGTCGTTCAAGGTGCTCAAACCACTAGCCAACTGAGAAGCACCACTATTCAAAGTTGAACTATTGTTGGTAAGAGTCTGCGTGCCAGAAGCTAATTCACTAACACCAGAGACCAACGTTGGTACTTTACTATTCAAAGTCCCTAATCCACTGGAAAGCTGTGAAGCACCGGAAGTTGCTGAAGAAACTCCAGCTGTATATGTCTCAGTTCCACTTGTTAACTGTGTTGACCCGTTAAGTAACTGATTAATTCCACTTACTAACGTTGGTGTTGACGAATTTAAAGTCCCTACTCCAGAATTAATATTTTGTGCGCCCGTATTCAATGCAGAAATTTGTGACTTCAAATTATCCCAACTACTTAACAGGTTAGTTAACTTAACTTTATTAGCAGCGTAAACCGTTTTAGCTCCAGAAATAGAATTGAGCTGTTCAATTTGATCATCTGTAATTTTCGAAGCCGATTTGGTTAATACTAACAAGTCTGATTTATTATTAAGTACTCCATTTACTAACTCAATCTGTGTTTTTATTGTGCTAACATCGCTATCTGTCAAAGAAGTATTTTGTAATTTTGATTGCAAGCTTAGAATTGAATTGTAATCTTTCATTTGGGTTTCCATTACTTTAACCTGGGCACCAATAACTTGAGCCAAAACTGTTGGCCCTTTTGCTTGACTAATGTCTCCATTCTTGATTTCACCTAAAATAGCATTTATTGACGCTCCTAAGGAACTGTCACTACTTATAGTGACAGAACCTGACATCAGCCCTGAAATAAATGATGATGGGTTACTACTAATAGCCGTTAACTCTTGTTGAGCTTTACTAACACTCAACGTTTCCCCGTTTATAGTAGGTAAAACAGTCGCCATCAGGGTATTTAACTGAGTCTTTATTGTACTAATATTGTCAAGTATTGTAAGAATATCATTTAACTGAGATTGTAATTTTGTTAAAGAAGTGCTATCCGTCTGGTTCAACAATTGCTTTAAACTTTCATTATCATTTAAATTTTTAGCAGACGATACTAATTGTGACAAATTACTAGTATCTGTTTGTTCCAATTCATTCCCAATATTCATCAGATTATTCAACATTGTTTTGTTATCGTCAGTTAGTAAACCATCCACACTACTATTTAACGTAGATATACCTTCACTCAGTTGCTCTGTACCATTTTTTAGTTCAGCTATTTTATCTGGCATATCTTTAGTTTGGGAACTAAGCTCTGATAATCCACTATTTATCTTTGTATTAGCACTATTTAGACTATTCGAATTACTGCTTAAGTTTTCTAATCCAGAAACCAAACTATTCGAACCCGTAGCTAGTTGACTGACACCACTTGCCAAAGTACCAGTACTGCTATTTAAAGTTTGAGTACCAGAATTAACTTTAGCAACTCCAGCGGTATATTCCTTAATACCTGAACTTAGAGCAGTTGCACCAGTTGTCAGCTTAAGCACACCTGAGCTTAATGGAACGACACCCGTTTGTAGCTCAATTACTCCATCATTGACTTTGGCAACCCCGGCCGTATAGGTATTGATCCCATCAGACAAGGTGTTTGACCCGGTCTTCAGTTTATGAGCCCCAGTAGCTGCTGTATTAAAGCCCTTGCCAACCTTTTTGATCATTGCGAACATTGTCTTTGCATAGGCCTTTGAAACTGATTTACGAACTTGGGCATTTAACTGTTTAACACCCTCTTCACTGATAACTTTTCCAATATAGTTCAGTGAATCATTCGTCTTGTATTTCAACTGCATTTTTTTGGGATTTTTATCCAAGACCGTGGTTGCATTCTTAGAAAAATTCTTAGGAATTGTCACAACCATATAGTATTTTTTATGACTGATTCCATATTTTGCTTTCGAAGCTGACACAAAATGCCACTCCAAATCATGATTCTTTTTCAATTTCTTAATTAAGTCATGACCAACCTGCATCTTCTTACCGTTATATTTGACTGGCTGATCTTCATTAACGACCGCCACCGGTAATGATCCCGAATTTCCGTAAGGATCCCAAACTGACTTCAAGAAGAAAACCGAGTACAAAAAAGGAATAATCATAATCGCACAAATCGTTGCAATCAGCAGCTTGTGTTCCCCCATGTGTTTGAACTCGCTTTTAATCATTTTCAATTGTTCTCACCTCAGCCTCTCACTTCGTTTAGTTTCATTATCTACTTTAATAATCCATAATATACACTAAATATCTATGAAAGACAACAAAATCGACATCAAATATCCACGAAAAATTTGTTTTTTTCAAATTTCCTTCAAATTTAACCAGCTTTTTCTGAAAATAACAAAGAAAATCAGCTAGCAAACTTTAAGTTCATTTGCTAGCTGATTTTCATTTAGTTATTCAGTTTTCTGGAAAAATTCCATAAAAGATGATCTCTTACCTGGTACCGATCGTTTCCAAAAATCAAATTCTTATTTTCTGCAAATAACCACCATTAAGCAAAATCTAGGTTAGCTTGCGTAACATCAAGGCCAGCTGCTGTAGCTGCTTAATTTTTATTTTGACGTTCTTATTTAAAATAAATTACTAAAAAAATTTTTAATTGCTCGACCCATGATTACAAAGATGTTAGCTTTTTGAATTTTTTGACTATTAACAGCCTTAACCTGCAAGCTGGAAGCACCATCTAAGTATTGAAGCTTTTGACCTTTGACTGTCAGGTTTAAAGTACCGATTTGCTTATTTTTAGCAATTGGTGCAGCTAAGCCATTCTTTTGATAAAGTTTTTTATTGCCAGTTAATTTAGCTTTCAAATTGCTGCTGGAAAGTCCGCGCTTGAGCCAAATTTCTGAAGACTGACCCGTAATTGCTTTAGCCGTTAATTCTTTACCATGATAAACTGGCAAACTATTTGCTCCCTTATAACTCTGATTAGCTTTGATCTTCGTGTAAGTGAAGTTGTTGTAAACATATGACATTAATTTCTGCGTCTGAACAAATCTTGAGGTATCCTCCTGATTCTTATGTTGAGCACCCAAAACGACGGTAATGATCCGATGACCATCTTTATGAACTGTCCCGGTAAAGTCAGCACCAGCCGAATCAGAAGTCCCTGTTTTCAAACCATCAACTGGTAATTCGGTATAAGCCTTGGCCAAACCTTTTAGCATCCAGTTCCAATTCTCCATTTCAGTTTCTGTTGTTCCATTATTAAATTTCATCCGAGCAATTTTAGTTGTCTGCAAAACCTCTGGATAAGCTTTTAACAATTTTTGTGCAACTAAAGCCATTTCAGCAGCAGAAAGTTTATTTTCAGCTGAATCCGCAACCCCTGGATACTTTGCACTGCCAACTTGACCATTTGGCAAACCAGAAACTGTATTGATCTCAGCATCTTTAATCCCCCAGCTCTTCAATAAAGCTCGCATTTGATCAACAAACGTTTTTTGTGAACCAGCAACTGCATTTGCCAAAGCCATCACCGCACCGTTGGCCGAATAAATCAGACTAGCTTGATACAACTGACGAACCGTATACTTATGATTCTTCAATAAGGGCACATTTGATAACGAAGTATCTTGACTGACTTTATAGGAAGCTGAATCAACTGAAATTTTTTGATTCCAGCTGAGCTTGCCTTTTTTAATTGCTTGCAAAACCAAATAAATTGAAATCAATTTGGTCATTGAAGCAATTGGTAATGATTGATTGGCATTTTTACTGTAGAGCACCTGACCGGTTTTAGCATCAATGGCAATCGCACCCTTAACATCAAGGCTCAAATTGCTGGTAGATGTATCATTGATGGTAGTTGCTTTAGCCGAACTGACAGCTCCACCAGTTGCTCCAATAGCTGCAAACGTCATAACTGCGGTAACTAAACTGATCAAAAACTTCTTAGTTTTCTTAAACATTTTTCGGGTCCCTTCACTCTGATAAAATTTAACGATCTATTCTAGAATAACCAAAAAAGATTAGTCTGACAACGACTAATCTGCAATTTTTTTTCTTTTCTGATCATCCTTTTTTGGTTGATCAATTGGCAACTCGATCACAAACTTAGTCCAGTTTTCATCGGATTCCGCATGGATCTTACCGTTGTGCAGTTCAACAATGCTTTGAGCAATTGCTAAGCCTAAGCCACTGCCGCCAGTTGCCTTTGAGCGTGATCTTTCTACTCGATAAAAACGATCAAATAATTTATTTAATGAACCCTTTGGAATTGGTGTACCATTATTGGCAACAGTGATCTCAATCGCAGTGGCTGACATTTTACGAGCCTGCAGAACCAGCTTGGTCGCTCCCTGCCCATATTTAAAAGCATTGGTGATCAAATTATTGAATACGCGAACCATTTTTTGAGAATCAGCTTCCATTTTCAAGTCATCATTGGAAAACTCCGTGGTGATTTCCAGCTGGTTTTTCTTAGCCTCTAATTCAAACATCACTGCCAATTGATCCAACAGTTGTTTCAAATCAATCTTCGACAAATTCAACGGCGTAGTTGGTTGGCGAACCTTGGTGTATTCAAACAAATCATCAGCTAGGGTCTTCATTTGCCGGGCTTTCTCAAAAGCCGTATGGGTGTACTTCAGTAACTCTGCTTGTGAATGATACTGGCGATCTTCAATCAAGCCTAAATAACCGATAATTGAAGTCAACGGCGTACGAATATCATGGCTGACATTGGTGATCAACTCATCTTTGGAACGTTCAATCTGGCGTTCTTCTTCCATTGAGTTCAGTGCACTATCGACTAAGGCATTGATACTAGTAATTACTCGCTGCATATTTCCCGGCAACTGAAAAGGTATCCGATGGTTTAGATGTCCATCCGCAATATAATGCAACTCAGCAATCACATGCTGGAGCTGCATTTGCCGATAGCGCCGGATCAACCGCCAATAAACGACGAAAACATCAATAATTGACATTATACAAATAAACAGCCAGCCCCAACTCCAAAAACGGATATTATTTGGCCCAAACGATAGCGACATTTTAATTTGAAAAATTCCATTTGCCAACCCTGGATTAGATTCAATCATCTGATCTAACAAAACATACACGGACAAATTCAGCAGCAGCAATAAAATAATTGTTACTACCCCTTCGCCAAAAAGTTCGCTTTTTTCGCGGGCTGTTAGTTTCAATTGTCCATCATCCCCAGCCATTAACGTGTTTCAACTTTATAACCAACACCCCAGACAGTTTGGATCACTTTCTCACCATTAGTAGCTGCTTCGATTTTATCCCGCAGATGACTGACATGCACCATGACCGTCTTAGCTGAAACCACCGATTCCTGCTGCCAAACCCGTTCAAAGATTTCATCAGCCGAAAAAACTCGGTTGGGATGGCTGGACAAAAGATATAAGATGCCAAACTCCAAGGCTGTCAACTGAATCGATTTACCCTCAGTTGTTTTGACTTCATGTGAATCTTTATTAATCACCAGCGGACCGATCTCTAACATATCCGGAACATCATTTTTGACATCATGTTGCGAACGCCGCAATAAAGATTTGATCCGCGCCATAACTTCCAATGGATTAAATGGCTTCGTCACATAGTCATCTGCCCCTTGGATCAACCCTTGAATCTTATCTAAATCACCAGTCTTTGCGGAAAGCAGCAAAACCGGGATTTGTGAATCTTTGCGTACCTGTTTTAAGACCTCAATTCCATCCATCTCCGGCATCATGATATCCAGAATCATTAAAGCAATTTCGGGATGAGTGTTTAACTTTGTTATCGCCTCTTTGCCATTATAAGCCTTAACTATTTCATAACCTTCATTTTTGATATAAATACTAAGCAATTCAACAATATCTTTATCATCATCTACAACTAATATTTTCATAAGCTTACTCCTTAAAAAGTTAATGTAGTTCTTTAAACTCCCATGCCTTGTTTTATTTGTACTATCCAAAGCACCGTGCATCAAATCTTTCTCAACTGCACTTTATAACACTATTGTAACAAACTACACCATTATCGTATCTAAAGAATTATTTAAAATCAAGGGATTTAATATTTATCTCTAATTAATTCTTTAAAAATTCAATTGTTAAAGTTACCAAGAAAAACTTGACACCTATTAGCCCGCACTGATTTAGTATAAAGCTCCAAAGGCCCATACCATAATAGAATAGCAACGAAAGCCACTTCAAAAGCGGTGACAGAACTACAAAAGCAACTTATTTGTCATCCTGTAACTTGCCAAAGTTATGACAGGTAGTTTCCTTATTTATGGTGTTTATCGATATAACTGCGCAGTGCGATTAAAAGCGTGCCAAATTGTAACATCAATGAGGATGTCTGGAAGATACTGATTGACTTAAAATATTTACGAAGCTTATTCCATGTTTCCATGGCATCTTGCAAAGAAAGAAACGGCCATTGTCCTTAAACTTCTTGCTTAATCCGTTAGATTAAGCAAGAAATCCATTAATAGACGTGTATTTTACCTTGCCAAACTACCCAGTCTTTGTAAATTTTGCGGGACATTTTCCTTGATCAATGAATTGGGACTGCTGCCAGGCTCACCATTTGGAATTGGCAAGCCTAAGTGCTGATAATAAGCTTGCCACTCCGGCAAAACTGTCTGCCGCGGTCCAAAACTCATTGGCTGCTCGTGAAAAATTGCCGCCGGCTTAAAAGCCTCACAAATAAACTCTGAACAATAGCATCCTGGCTGATTTTTAATAAAGCTGTGATTATATGGCTGACCTAATAAAGCCTCCGCCCTGGCAGTTGCTTGCTCAAAATCTATTTTGGTATCAATCAAGCGGTAAACATCGATCACTCGGTTTGGCTGATCAGCTAAAAAATCTGCCAGCGATTGACGAATGCAGCCACGTTTTTGATCTGCATGTAAAACAAAATAATTGCGATTTTGCTGTTTTATTAAGGCAACGTGCGTATAATTAGTCTGACTTAAATCATCTTTCGTACTCGCAGCGATCAAGCGAGAAAGTTTCTCCGTTGAAGCTTGGATAAATAAAAGATCACCAGTTTTTAATTCAAGCACCTGCATCCCTCCAAGTTAAGTTTCAGTTGTCCAAACACTTTACGCGAATTTTGCTACTTAACTTAATAGCCATTTTCAATTCACAGGAAGTTTAATGATTCACATTTTTTGAAAAATTCCTGCTGGGAAACAATCAAAAGTCTAAATTGTAATAAACATCAGCTTTGCCTTTTTCAATACCCGTCATCAATTGCTGACTCCATGGATATTAGATTTAAATGTTAGGCAGCAGATCATTCGATTCAACCAACTTCTTCGCCGAGTTTATTCCTAACTGGATAATCTTCCCCAAGCTGCTCCTTGTTTTCGCTTTTAAAATGCGTTAAGATGCTTTTAATATACTTGGAGGTGCTACTTTATGTTTTCATATCAAGTCGACAACCAAATTGTTTTGGCGTTGCCGCGGCCCGAAATCGACAGTCCAGCATTATTCGCCTTGATCATTGCCAGTCGCAAAAAACTAATTACCTGGTTGCCTTGGGTTTTGAAAATTAAATCAGTTGAAGATGAACAGAATTTTTTAAAATCCGTTTGTCAACATTTTGGTACAGGAAAATCACTCAATACAGTTATCTACTATGAAAATCAGCCAGCTGGAATGATCAGTTTTAATCAATTTAGAAAAATTGATCAAAGTGCCGACATTGGCTATTGGCTGGGAACCAAATTTACCCATAAAGGCATCATGCAACGTTCTGTCAAAGCCATGTGCCAATTAGGATTTGCTGATTATCAGCTTAACAAAATTGTGATCAACGCAGCCATTGAAAACCAATCGAGCAATCGTGTGGCTCAGAGCTGTGGCTTTCATTTTGACGGTGTTTTGCGCGCCAATGAGTATCTAATTGATGGACGTTTCCATGATGAAAATCATTGGTCACTGCTAAAAGCAGAATGGGAACAACGCAGATAGGCGGTCAACTCAGATTTTAGCTGGCGGTAAACCATTTCTAATGCCGCCGGTTGGATCAGGTACATCACCCTGATAACGCGGCATTAAGTGAATATGGCAGTGCATAATTGTTTGGCCCCCATATTTACCAATATTAACACCCAAATTGTAACCATCTGGCGAGAACTTTTGATCGATCAAAGCCTTGCCGCGATGTAAAAGTTCATTGATTGCCAAGAGCTCCGCTTCATTTAAATCGAAGAAGGTTAATTTGTGAGCTTTAGGAATTACCAACAAATGCCCTGGATTGACCGGATGGATATCCCAAAAAGCTGCTGCCAACTCATTTTCCATAACTATTTTTAATTGATTACGTTGACAAAAAATACACTCTGAATCAGTCATCTAGCTCACTCTTTTCATTTTCAATTCACTTCCAGTTTAAAGCAATTCAAACATTTGTCTAGCTAAAATAAGCTTTTACCTTACCAGAGATGCACAACCGGCCCAATCATATAAAGTCCAAATGCCATTACGATAAAGCAACAAACCGTGACCACCCATTTATACCAACCATGCATCCGATATTCCGGCGGCAAAGCCTTGGCTTCCAGTAACAGCAAAAAGCCAAGGACAATCGGCAACAGCAGCGCATTGATGACTTCAACTGTCACTGAAAGCGCTACTAAGTTAAAATTGATCAGCACCAAGCCGGCACCAATGACATGAGCTAAAATATAAATCAAATAGAAGCCATAATTACTGCGATTCAGTTTCTCATTCAAACTATGCGGCCAATTTAAAACTTCAGTTATTCCCCAAGTTCCAGCCAAAGCTACCACCAAAGCGGCTACTAAAGCTCCACCGAGCAAGCTTAAACTAAGCAGCATGCGAGCATTGAAACTGCCTAAAAAAGGAGCCAGTACTTTAGCTAAATCTTCAACGCTTTGCAAACCGTTAACTGCGTGATAACGGCTGGTTGCGGCAGCAAAAACGACGACAAATAAGATCATAATTCCTTGAGTAATAAACGTTCCAACTGCTGTGTCATGCTGTTCCTGCTTCAAATTAGCAATCGTTAATTTCTTATCAACGATCGCTCCTTGTTGATAAAAGATCATCCAAGGCATCACAACCGCGCCAACATTAGCGGCAACCAAGTAAAGATAAGAAGGATCACGATACGGAACGGTGATCAAGCCGTGACCGATTGCTGTTAAGCTTGGGTGGATCATTAACAAAGCAATTATAAAAAATAATTCTCCTAAACCAAGTCCGATCCCGATTTTTTCAACTCGGCGATAACTGCCGCAAAAAGCGATGGCGATCAATAAAGCCGTCGCTAGCGGAACTGTCAACCACTTAGAAATTCCCCATAACTCACCAACTCCAGCAATTCCGGCAAATTCTGTTAATAAAGCTCCAATTGCTGAAATCGCCAAAGTTCCAGCTGACAAGATCGCCCAACCACGGCCAAAGTTTTCCCGAATCAGTTCACCGTGTCCTTTGCCCGTCACTAAGCCCAAACGAACTGTCATTTCCTGTGCCATAAACAGGATTGGAATCAATAGCAGCTGCGGTAAAATCATCGTATATTTCCATTGTGCTCCTGACTGGGCAGCAGTCATCAAACAACCAGCATCAGTATCCGCCAGCATGACGATCAAGCCTGGTCCAAAAACTTTAAAAAGATGTCTTTTGTTTGTAATATTTAAATTATTTAAGGCTAACACGTAAAATTACTCCCTTTATCAGATTCTGATTAGATTTGCCTAATTGAGAACCTTTTTCAATTAGCCTTATATTAGCACGACTGGTTAGAAAGGTCTAATTGCCAAAAATATGTCTACCTTGAAAATTTAATTAAATTATCCGCCAGTCAAAAAAATAGACCACCAAATGGCCGACTCACTTGAGTAAAAAAAGGACCCCAACAATTAAGTTAGAGTCCATATATATTGTGGATTGATTAGGTCCACCAAGAGGGAAAAACCTCAACATAACTTAAATCTGGTTAAATGATAATACGTTTAGCAATATATTTTAGAAGTTACTAAAATATAAATTTTGATACCATCAACGCTTAACAGTAATATATTTCTTATGGAAAAATATACTTTTTAAAAACACCAAGATTTATCATTTACTCAATATTCAATAAAAGTCCGGTTTCTTGTCATAAGAAATTTGCACTGGTTTTTGATTTTTCTGACTTTGAATAGCAGCATCTGCTGTAACAGCAGCAATATAACCATCCCATGAGCTTGGCCCATGTAAAGGCATTTCTCTTGCAACTCTATTAATGAAGTCCTTAATTTCTAACTTGTAAGCCAGATCAAAGCGTTTTGTCCAATCCTTATCGATATGACGACTAATATTTTGATTATACCTTGTTTCGATAGAAGGCATATCTGGAAGTTGTACTATCCCTTTTTCACCAATGATTTGACACATAACATCGTATCCATACTGTGAATTTTGAGATAGATAGGTATTAACTATAGCACCTTTTTTAAATTTAATAGTAACTATTTGTGGATCGTAAAGTTGCTCATTAATGTTCAAACTATTTTGACGAGCAAATTGTACCTGGATTGACTGATACCGATCTTCAAAAAGCCAATGCAAAATATCAATTTCATGGATAAAAGCATCATTAATCATATTTTCCGTTTTAAAATAACTTGTAGCTGGATGAGTGGTGAAATGTCGACAATATCCCATTAAGGGTTCCCCAATATTACCACTTGTCATTTCGGTTTTCATTTCTTGATAAAATGGATCATATCTTCTCATAAAACCGACTTGAATCAAACGTTTGTTACCACTAATTTCAGCAGCAATTATTTTTTTACAATCTTTTGCATTATCAACAAGTGGCTTTTCTGTAAAAACATATTTATTATGATGAATAGCCTTTAAAATTGGTTCAAGATGGGCATCATTTCGACTGCAAATCATTACTGCATCAATATTCTCATTAATTAGTTCATCAATTGAATAACAAATCTTAGATTCAATTTTTGTATCCTCTATTAGTTTCTGAGCAGCTGTCAAGTATAAATCATAAATAGCAACTATTTTTGCATTTTTTATATTTTTTTTTATATTTATTACATGGGTTCTCGCAATTGCTCCACATCCAATCAATCCTAATTTAACAACCATGTTTATTTCCTCCAAATTTTATTAAAAATCCAGATGGTACTAAAGACCAACTGGACTCGATATTTCTATATTTAATTAAAGTTCTTTCTGCTTAATATATTTTGCGAAAAGAGTCTCATCAAAATATTTTCTTGCTTTTAATGCCATTGCTAATGGATTAGCTTTAGCTGGATCTTGTTCAGCTTCAACAATAATCCATCCATGATAATTGCTCTTTACTAGCAAATCAAACACTGGTCTAAAATCAATATCTCCATCCCCAGGAACCGTAAACATTCCATTTAAAAATGATTGTTGAAAACTACAGCCTTTCCGCCGACACACTGCTTCTTGTTCTCTTCTAACATCCTTAAAATGAACATGGACAACCCGCTTAATATGTTCCCTTAGCAAAGACATACAATCGCCATCAGAAACATAAATATGACCTGTATCAAATAATAAGCCCACAAGTTTGGGATTAGTATGATACATTAAACGATCAGTTTCTTTTTTGGTTTGAACTCCCGTACCCAAATGATGATGATATGCAACTTTCAAGCCATACTTTTGTGCAATTTTTCCATACTTATCAAGTCCCTTGCATAAAACGGACCACTCTTCATTTGTAAAATATGGTTTATCTTTAAAAATATTTTTATCATCCAAGCGTTGAATAGTGTATGTTTGTTCAGAAACAACTGCTATTTCTGCATTAACTTTTTGTAAAAAAAGACAATGTTTTTCAAAATCCTCACAAGCTTTTTCAATCCCATCACGAATTAAATAACTACTGAACCACTGACCAGCAATTTTTAAATTCCGCAATTTTAATTCATAGTTTAGTTCACTGGAACTCGGGAAAAAAGCCCCAACTTCCGTACCTTGAAATTTTGCAACAACAATATCACTTAATAATTGTTGTAAATTATTATTTCTTCCAATTGATGGAATGTCATCATTACGCCAGCCAATCGGTGCTATTCCATATTTAATATCTTCAAAAATATCAGATACCAAAATTATTTACCCTCTTTCACAAATTATTAATTGAGCTTAAGAATTTCTTAATTCTTCTTGCAACTTTTTTAAAGAATGATAACAAAGCAAATGATCATCTTCAGAAAGCATTCCTGAACATACGATACTTCCTACTAGACCCACTCCCTTAACTCTGATAGGGAAACCACCTCCATGAATTGCAAAATCACTTGGCTTAACGGCGTTATGTCTATAATACTCATTCTCGTCCATTTTATATTCATTACTGATATAGTAAGAAGAATGATTATGTCTTTCTACAACATTTCTTTTTCTTCTAATCCAGAATTCCGCATCATAAATTGTTTCCGATCCTGCAAAATAAAAAATATGTTGATTAAATAGCTTAACTGAAATACCAATTTTTTTCGCATTTTCGCCGGCTAATTCATGTGCAATATTTCCTAATCTCCAAGCATCATCTTTGTTAAATTGTGTTAGTTCCGCATCAGTTTCTTGATTTAAAATCTCATCTAAAGTCAACATTTTAATATCTCCTTTTAATCAAAATTCTTCTTTAAAATTTTTAATGTCTTTTTATAAAAGTCTATATCTTCTTTTAAATAGTCATTTTCTTTCATCGGAGTAAATGGGTTTGGCCCAGCGGCACTGATCTCCATGATAATTGGTCCAACATAATTTATTTTCTTTAAGGCTACAAATTGAGCGGCAAAATCAGTATGCCCATTGCCGACTGCTTGACGATTTGAATCTGCAACATGATAAACTCCTAATTTTTCTCCAGCTAAGTCTATAGCTGAAGCTGGGTTTTCCTCTTCAATATTCATATGATAAGCATCTAATAAGAGCTTTAAATTTTCATTATTGACTTCACTAATTAGCTTTAATCCTTCTTTAGCCGTTAATACTTGATAATTCTCATATCTATTTAAAACTTCATAAACCACTTCCAAGTTATTATCTTGTGCTTTATTCAAAATAATTTTTACTGAATCTACAAGCAATTTCCAATGCTCTTGCAGATTTTTGTCCCAATTTATTTTTCCAACTTGGCCATGCAGGCAAAACCTTGGAACTTCAAGCTTTGTTGCCCAATCGACTAGTTTTAGATAATATTCAATTGCCTGTTGTCGTTCTTTTGCATCAGAACTAGAAATATCTAAATCTTCTGGAGTAATTGAGAGCGCTTTTAAATTATACTTTTGCAAAACGCTTTTAATTTTTTTCGGATCTTCCTTAATATTTCCTTGAACCTCAACACCATCAACTCCAATTTCAGAAGCCAATCTGCATTTTTCTTCAAAATCAATCGAACCGAAAGTCCATAAACATAATCCATATTCTGTCATATTAATTCCTCCTAAATTTTTTGAGCTTGCTCACAACTTTTAAGCCTTTGAATGCTGACCATTAAATTTATTAGCGTGTAAATTTAATGTTAGTAATTAAATTGTCAACTTCCTCAGGATCACTAAATGACTGATTTTCCAAACAATTAAATCGATCAATTAATAAATGACTAACTAAATACAACTTTAACTTTTTTTTGGCTATCTCTTCATCAGTCATTCCTTGAACGTTTAGTACCGAACTGTTCAAGACAGATAACGAAAATTTTTCAGCATCAATAGATATTGCATTACTTATCGAAACATTATTCTTGGTTTCAGCAATATGCTTTACCGATTTATGCCCAGCTAATTCTTCTGGAGTTTTTAAGAAACTTGCTAAAAAACTTCCCAATAAATAAACAACTCCTATTGCGATTAAAGCTCCGCCTGAACCAAAAGGACCAATAAAAATACTAACAATCAAGGGACCTACAAAGTTACTCATTCCTGAACCAAGATTCAAAGCAGAAATGGCAGCTCCCTTTTTATCTGGAGCAAGATTTGGTATCAATGCACTTAAAGGACCGAAAGCTGATAATCCAATAGCATATAAACATAGTGAAAGGAAAAGCAGAGGTATACTATGACCAAACATCTTAGGCATTAAATACATTCCAAAAGTTCCCACTCCACACAATGTTCCAGCAAAATAAGTAACAGTTTTACGCCAACCAATTTTGTCACCAATATATCCAAAAACATAGTTTGCAAAAATGTTAACAATATTAATAGATCCCCAAACTGTCAACCATTCACTAGTTGAAAAACCAAACTGCTTTAAATATAATGGCATTACGATTACATATCCAAACTTCCCAATATCATTAATTGTTTTAACAATAACTGATAATCCTAGGCGAGGACGTTTAAACATAATTAAAATTCCATCAGTAAAATCTTTCATTGGCGGTTGCTGACTTTTTGGTAAAGTAACATGATCATGATTTAAAATCAATGAGCAGAAAGCCCCAATTAGCACAAAAGCCAATCCCAAGTATAAGACACCGACTCTGCCTACAATTGGGAATAGTGCACTTGATAAGTAAGGACCAATGATTGTCATACCTCCACCAAAGAAGATCCAAAACCAAGCAGTCGCTCTTGCCAAAACTTCTTTTTTTACGCTATAATTAATCCAAACTAGAAATGAATATGCAAATAATGGATATGCTAACGCTCGAATTGCATAACATAAAAGTATTAAAATATAACTTTTCATCGGTAGAGCAATTAACAATAATGGTATACTCCCAACAAAATACAAAATCGTACCTAACCACATTAATTTCCTGATGCCCCAAATTTGGGTACCTATTCCAGTAAACCAAGAAACTAGGGCTACAACAACACCATATATCGTGAAGACTAAACTAACTTGAGCTGCACCAAATCCAACTCCTGAAAGATACGACGAAAACCAGCTGCTTTCAATAGTCGCACCCAAAATAAAAACTAACAAGCCGATAAACGCCCAAATTAATTTTGATGGCAAACCAATACGATCAAAAATATCTTCTTTTTCATTTGAAATTTGCATTTCATCACCCCTCATTGAATACGTTTACATAAGTTCGCTTTAATAAAGTCCCACTCTTCATAGGACTCTAACTTTTTATAGTTCTCCGTTTAGAAATTGGGCTTTCCCATAACCAAAGCTCCAGCCTTCGTCGCCATTAATTGTAATGTTCACCATCAGATCATTCGGCGCAACTAGTTTCTTCGCTGCTAATTTTTCAGCTAATTGCTGATAAAATTTCTCGACGTCTTCTTTTTTCCTAGGCCGACTCGTTAGGGAAACCACTACAACTTTTTCTGAGCGTTCAATATCTAACCCGGTATCTAAAATATTCATTTCAAATGGTTCATGCTGAGTAACAATCTGGTAGCGATCACGTTCTGGAACCTTGAACTCCTCAATGACGACTTCCTGTGTAATATCCATTATTTCCTTGATTTCTTCAACTGATCTTCCCTTTTGTAAATCAAATCTTACCAATGGCATAGTGTCTCCTCCTCAAAATTTTTTAAAAATCTGCTGCTTTCCCTAAAACATGAAACTGTTTCATTTTCTCGAGAACCAACTGTTTGATTGCTTGATTTCCAGACGCAATCACCGGCACTGGCTCATGTCCAACATTTTTATCATTTATCCGCTGGCGAACTTCATTCAGCCAGGCATAATTCACTTCAGTATTGATATTAATTTTGGCTGTTCCCATCTGAATTGCTATTTGAATTTGATCATCAGGAATTCCTGAGGCTCCATGCAAGACCAATGGTAAATCTGTAGTTTGGGCGATTTGCGCCATTTTTTCAAAGTTCAAGTTTGGTTTGCCTACATAATCCCCATGAACTGATCCTAGCGCGGCTGCCAAAATATCAATCCCTGTTTCCTTCATTTTTAAAGCATCTTCAACACTAGCATACTTGATCCCACTGATTAAGCCATCCTCATTACCACCAATGGCTCCAACTTCTGCTTCAACCGAAACTCCATTTTGATGTGCCATTTCAACAACCTGCTTTGTTAGAAACGTATTTTCTTCGATTGGTAACTTTGAGCCATCAAACATTACTGAAGTATAGCCAGCTTTAATGGCTGCTTGAACACTTTCAAGGCTTAGACCATGATCTAGATGTAATGCAACTGGGACCGTAATTTTCAGCTCATCGATCATAAAATGAACCACATCGGAAACATATTGAAAACCGCCAAGATTTCTAATTAAGCGATCTGAAGTAGCAATCACAATTGGCGTTTTAGTTGCTTGCGCGACTTGCAAATAAGTTGTGATCCAATTCAGGCCATTAATATTGAAATGTCCAATTGCATAGTGCTGTTCTTTTGCATCCTTAACTAGCTTAAAAGCTGGCACTAACGACATATTTTCACCTCCTTTCTAGTATTTAAACGCACCCTGCAAATGTTGCTGAGTATCTTCATATGATTGATTGACCTTTTGATTGATCGAAACCTCAGGATCACCAACATGCCACCAAGTTTTGCCATAACCATGAGTCATCGTTTTTGGCAAAACTTTAACTTCAATCAAAGTTGACTGTGTTTGTTTCTTAGCATCATCCACGGCTGCTAGTAAACCCTGCACGGTGTTCACCCGATAGGCCTTAGCTCCATATCCTTCAGCTACCTTAGCGTAATCAATATTTAGAATTTGATTATCTGCTGTAGTGAATTCTGTCAAGAAGCTGTCATCACCATGTGACATTTGCAAATTATTGATTGAATGAAAGCCAGAATTATCAAACAGGATAACATTGATTTTTTTATTGTATTGTAAAGCCGTGACCAGTTCTGAATGAAGCATCAGGAAGCTGCCATCGCCAACTAACGCATAACTTTCAACGTCTGGTTTAGCCAGTTTAACTCCTAAGCCGGCTGCAACTTCATATCCCATCATCGAATAGCCATATTCCATGTGATAGGTGTCTGCCTTTTTGGGATTCCAGATTCGATGAACATCTCCTGGCAATGATCCAGCCGCCGCAATCATGATTGATTCAGGATCAAGATGCTCATTTAACGCAATCAAAGCTGCCGTTTGCGTTAAGCGTGTGCCTAAAGTCTGTGAATATTGTTCAATTTTTTCTTGGCTATAGTGACCAGCAATTTCCGGCTTAAAATCGTGATCATCATAACTAATATTGGCTAACCGATCTCTTTCCTGATTCCATCTTTGCTTAATCGCTGGCAAATCAGTGAATCCCGTCTGATACCCAGCTAACTCTTTGGTATTAGTTAATGCGGTAAAGGTATCGCGAATATCTGCAATTACTGGCAAAGCATCAAATTTAATTGCCTGCATGCGACTGAGGTTAATATTAATTACTTTAGTTTTTTCTGGATCGATTGCTGTTTTCGATGAGGTCGTAAAGTCGGTATAGCGACTTCCCGCTCCAATTATTAAATCCGCTGTCTCCATTACTTGGTTGGCTGCTGACGTACCAAGAATGCCCGCACCACCCAAATTATTTGCAAAATCATAAATAATAGTTGACTTCCCGGTAGCGGTTTCAATGATTGGAACATTATATTTGTTTGAAAAAGCTTTAATTGCATCTCCACCGTCACTGAATTTTGCCCCACCACCAAGCAGAATCACTGGTTTTTGGCTCTGCTTGATCAAAGCTGTTGCAGCCGACAATTCGTATTCACTCGGTTGCTGACGCTTAACAACATAAACACGCCGGCGGAAAAATGATACTGGATAATCAAAAGCTTCTGCTTCAGTATCTTGTGGTAAGCAAATTGTAACTGGACCTGTTGTCGCTGGATTAGTCAGAACTTCAAAGCCCTTCAATAAAGCACTCATCAGTTGTTCTGGGCGCTGAATTCGATCCCAGTATCTTGAGACTGGTTTTAAGGCATCATTTGTCGTAGTAGCTGCACTATCTTCAATCTCTAATTGTTGAAGAACTGGATCAGGCTGACGCGAAGCAAACGTATCTGCTGGCAAAATCAGGACTGGAATATTATTAACATACGCATTACCGGCAGCTGTTACAAAATTAGCGGAACCCGGACCTGCAGAAGCAGTAACTGCGAAAATCTTCCTTCTTAATTTTTCTCGAGCAAAAGCAATCGCTGCACTCGTCATCCCTTGCTCGTTATGTCCTTGATAGACTTTCAAATGACCAGGTTCATTATACAAAGCTTCGCCTAATCCTAAGACATTGCCATGACCAAAGATTCCAAAGACACCCTCAACAAACGGTGTAACTTCACCATCAACATCGAGATACTGTTGATTCAAAAACTTCACTAATGCTTGCGCAGTGGTCAAACGAATTGTTTCCATTTCGGTCATTTTTCTTCAGCCCCTTTCATTTCTTTGGCGGTTGCTAAGAAGCTCTTAATTTCTAAAATCGTCGGCATTGCCTCAGATGAGCTTAATTTACTGATTACAATTGAAGCAGCTGCACTGCCATATTTAAGTGCGGTATTAATGCCCAAATCATTGATGTAAGCGTATAAAAAGCCGGCTGCAAATGAATCACCAGCGCCAAAAGTTTTCAAAACCTTAGTTTGATATGGATAGCCACGATAAACCTTGCCAGTCCGTTCATAAGCAAATGAACCCTTTGATCCCACTTTGATAACTAAGAGCTGCGGTGCGTATTTAAATAGTTCAGCTACAGTTTCTTCATTGGTATTGCCACGGTGATTTTCCAAAACATCATATTCATCTCTCGTCCCAATAATCACATCTGCCTGTTTAGCCACAATTTGATAATAAATTGAAGTTTCCTCATCATTGATCCAGTTATAAGGACGATAATCTAACTCAAAAACAACCTCAATCTGATTTTTCTTGGCTAATGCTAATGCTTTTAAAATAGCTTCTCGTGACGGGCTTTGGGCGAGCCCAGTTCCAGAAATTACCAGCAGTTTAGCTTGCTTGATATAATCCTCACTAACTTCTGCTGGATCTAGATAAAGATCAGCAACTTGATCACGATACATCAAAATACTGCAGTTTTCTGGACTGATTATCTCAGTAAATGTCAAGCCCATTTTATGACCTGCTTGATCAAAAACAACGTTGCTAGTATCAATTCCGACTTTGTTCAGATAACTTTTGACATAATTTCCATGCTGGTCTTTTGAAACTTTGCCAATAAAGCCAACTTTGGAACCAAGTTTTGCTGAACCAATTGCAATATTGGCTGGGGAGCCACCAACAAATTTAGCAAATGTTTTGGTTTCTTCCATCGGACGATTATATTCAACTGAATTCAAATCAAGGGCTGCGCGACCAATTGCAATCAAATCAAATTTCTTATTCATTTTTTTCCTCCTCACTTGTCTGTTTTATTTACGGTCAATGATCCACGCAAAGTCTGGATCATTATGAAATTTCCATGTTCTTACCGGACCAGCCATAATATTTAAATAGTAACTTTCGTAACCATCAGGAACTGCTACTGGATGATAGCCTTTAGGTACAACGACAATATCATTGTTCTTCACCGTCATCGTTTCATCCAAGCTTTGGTCATCGGTATATACTCTTTGAAATACGAAACCATTTTTAGGATTCATTTCATGATAATAAATCTCTTCGAGAAACGATTCCTGGGGCAAGTTATCATGATCATGTCGGTGCGGTGGAAAACTCGACCAATTAGCTGACTCAGTATAAACTTCCACCAGCAACAACTTATCCGCAAATGGTAAATCATCAGGTAAAATATTTTGCACCATACGTTTATTATTGTACTTACCCCGATGTTCAATTTGATGAATATCACCTTTGATCAATCGGGTTGGAAACTTCTTCTCCGTTGGTGAATAGGCAATTAAAATCTTCAATGCGGTTGCAGCTTTGATCTTAAATTGGCTACCAACGCCAGCATAAACGGAATCAGTTGGAATCTTATCGAAAACTGACTGACGTTGACCAATATCTGCATAAGTTTGCTGATCAACTATTACACTGGCTTTACCTGTTAAAATGACAATTCCAGCTTCTTGCTTATTTAAAATTTCACCATACTCTGCGCCTTGAGCAAATTCCAAAACTTTGACAGCTGTGTAACACATTGGAGAGTTGGTTTTATCAACCGCCTGAATTTGAGTCACACCTCGAACAATTTCTTTATCTTGAGGATGAAATAATAATTTCATTTTTAAGCCTCCATTGTAAATTTGTAAGCAGTTACTTAACGGTTTTAGAGTAATACACTTTTAACCACAAGTCAACCACAAATTTACAATAAAATAATTAAAAAACGTCACAAAGTGTCCAAAAAAATTGTTATTTTAAAAAAAAAATACTATTTGTCAAAACATATCCAAAAAATGCTCAAAAATGATATAATAAATTAACCAAATAATTCGTATAATTTAACAAAGGAATGATTAAGCATGCTTAAAGAAGAAAGAATTAAGGCTATGAACACATACATCACCAAAAATAAAACAGCTACTATGCAGGAACTAGCTGATAATTTTCATATCTCGGCTAACACTCTGCGTCGTGACTTAAATGAGCTTTTAAAAAAAGGGGACAAATTTAAAAAAATATATGGCGGAGTAATTTTGAATGAAAATTATACTAATTCATTAATAGATTACCGTCAAAGGGAGCACACAACTTCTATTGATAAAATTGCAATTGGGAAAAAGGCTGCTACTTTGATTGAAAATGGTGATTTAATTTTTTTTGATTCAGGAACTACCACCGATGCAATTGCTCCATTCCTTCCAAAAAATATTAGTTTCACTCTAATAACTAATAGTCTTCAATTAATCGAAGCAGCATCACCATTAGAAAATATCAAAATAATAGTAGTAGGTAGCCAGTTTAATCGCAAAACCCGTTCATTCACAGGAATTGACAGTAAATTATTTGAAAGCTATAACCTTAACAAGTCATTTATGTCGGCTACAGGAATTTCTTTAAACAATGGTGTGACAAATTCAGAATTTAATGAATTCAGAATTAAGTCTTCAATCATTAAAAAATCGATTGCTAACTCTAACCAGCAAAATTTTTTGTTGATAGACCACACTAAATTTGATAAAACAGCCTTAATGACTTATGCACAAATAAAAAATTTTTATGGGATAATAACTAATAACACTGTTCCGCAAAAGTATTCTAATTATTTTAAACAAAACGATATACGTGTTTTCATTGCGTAAATACTACATGCGATGAGAATATAGATTACGTGCTTAACTTAAATATAAACTATTCATCTCAGATGTACGGGTCACTGACATACTGCTTCATAAACTTCATGAGCAGGTCATGGCTCACAGTGTCAAAATAAGCCTTTAGATCCATAATGATAACCTTGATCGTAAAGCTCAGTGACTCGCTTAATGGCATCTTGGGCACTCCGGTTAGGTCGGAAGCCAAAACTGTTCTCCGAGAAAACTTGTTCAAAGACTGGGGTTAAGACCTGGGCTACCGCCTGTTGAACAATTCGGTCGAGGACTGTCGGAATGCCTAATTTCCGCATTGACCCATCCGGTTTAGGAATTTCCACCCGTCTGACCGGTTTGTTCTGTCAGATGCATATCGCTTCTGTGCCAGAACGTGCAGTTCAGACCTCCCCGGGTAAGAACGCTAACTTTCGTGCCACGTAGCCGCCGGCTTTACTGCTATCTGTCTCGAGTAGTATGAGACTTTAGGAGACTTTAGGATGTTACGCAACCTTATCTTCAGATAACAGTCTTGTAGCCAGTTCTTGTTCATCGGCTCAGCACTTTGCCTTAGACTTCCTTCAGATTCCGTCTCACGGTGGACACCCTTGTCCTCAGCTCGTAGTTCCTACTACTAAGGCCTACAGTGGACTTTCACCACCTAGTTAGCACCCATGCCGGGCGCACGTAAAAAAATGAACTCCAACAGTTAAGTTGGAGTTCATCAGTGATGTGGAGTGACTAAATCCACTAAAAATGGTGTATAACCATCAATATTTCTAAGATAATGATATCATCAATTAATTATCTAGTACAGTATGTTATACTAAGTTTGGCTACAGTATGGGTTTGACCACCTGAATTAAACTGCTAGTCAAATGGTGTCAAAATGACCATCATTATTTCGGCTACTTTAGTTATTCGTTTTTTATCATTTAATTGATCTTCAGAATTAACTATAAGTAGCATTAAAACACTAGGATCATTCCTAGTGCTTTTTTAATTGCCTTAAACTGCAGATTAAGCAACTATCTTTTTAGTTGTAATCAAAGGGGTGCGGACATAATCCTGGACCAAAAATAAACACAGGAGGAATATCCACATGTTTTCCCATGAATAGTGTGTCAAAGCTATTCAATTATTTTTAAAATATGATTGTCCCTATGTCGCTACTATTCGTAAATTAGGTTACCCCGCCCCTGGGCGCACTCCGCAAATGGTACAAAGAAGACTTAATATCTAAAGAATTACATCAAAAACATCGAAAAAAATCAAAGCACTTAGACGTATCTGTTACGGATTTAAAAATATGGACCACTTTTATGCCAGAATTTTTTTAATTGCAAAATAAAAAAGCCCTCTATTCAGAGAACTTCATAGCTCCACCAATCCGATTTGACGGAGACACACTTTAATTTTACAAAAAAACTTCAAATTAATCATCCAAGCCTTAACTTGTTTGCTTAATTTGAAGTCTAATTCGGTTAAATCAAATCATTTTAGCCGTAAATTAATTAATTCTTTCTTGGCGTATAGACCAAATGCTCATTGATGAATGCATTGAAACCTAACTGGCTTAACTCACGACCATAGCCTGAGTTCTTAACACCACCAAATGGCAGCTCTGGCAATGAGGCCCAACCAGAGTTAATCCAGCTCATCCCGGTCTCAATCTTAGCAGCAACTTCTTTAGCATGTTGATGATTGCTGCTGAAAATAGTATTGCCTAAGCCATAACTCGAATCATTAGCAATTTGAATTGCTTCTTCTTCAGAATCAGCTTTGTAAACTGAAATAACTGGCCCAAACATTTCCTGATTGAAGATTGGATTATCTTTTTTAATATCGGTCAAGATCATCGGTGCAAAGAATTGTCCATCTGAATCAATTGCTTCTTTTTGATAATAAACTTTAGCTCCATGGTCAATAGCCTCTTTAACCTGTCTTGCTAATTTTTCTTTTGCTGATTTTGAAGACATTGGTGCTAAGGTCGTCGAACGATCTAATGGATCACCCATTTTGACTTGTGAAACAGCTTCTTTCATCATTTCCAGAAATTTGTCATAGATATCTGCCATGACGATGAAGCGCTTGGATGAAGTACATACTTGGCCTGCATTGTAGAGGCGAGCCTGCGGTGCAACTTCTTTCAGCTCGTTCCAGTCGGCATCGCTTAAAATAATGAAAGCATCATTGCCACCAAGTTCCATCGTGCTCTTCTTCAAAGCTTTCCCAGCTTCAGCGGCAACTGAGGCCCCGCCTCTTTCTGAACCAGTCAAACAAACGCCAACAACTCGCGGATCAGCAATTGCCTTGCCAACTTGATCATAGCTGATGAACAAATTAGTCAAGCTGCCTTTTGGGGCTCCAGCTTCAGCAACAACGTCAGCGAAAGCTTGGGCAGATGCTGGGCAAATTGAAGCATCTTTTAAAATCATCGGGTTGCCGACCATAAAGTTTGGTGCAAAAACGCGCGCAATTTGGTAAAAAGGAAAGTTCCAAGGCTCAACGGCAACTAAAACACCGGTAGCTTGTTTTAAATAGTAGGCTTCACCTGTATCAGTTTCCAATGGCTGCGGTTTGAGGAAATCTTCTGCTTTATCAGCATAGTAATCACAAATATCCGCACAAAGATCAACTTCGCCCTCAGCTTCGCCAATCAGTTTCCCCATATCACGGGTCATGATCTCTGCATATTCAGTTCTTCTTTGTCTTAATAAATCCGCCACCTTATGCAAAATAACTTTGCGATCAGTCAATGGTTCGTGACGCCATTTTTTATATAAAGCATGGGCTGCTGTCAGAGTTTCTTCTAGTTCTTCGTCAGTCGCATTAGCAAATTCTTTTTCGACTTGATTTGTATATGGATTAGTTGTCTTATAAGCCATAAATTAAAAAAGCCCCCTTCTAAATTATCTTAATTATACTTTAAGATCCGATCTTTGTTGACAAAAATGCTCAACCATTAAGTAAATTGGTACGTAGCAATTATAAAATCAATTTTTCGTGATAGCAAGTTTTTTATTTCAAAGAAAAAACCATTAAATCATATTTAGTCAAAACATGATTTAATGGCCTTTTTCTTAAATTATTTTAAAAATAACTGAAAAGCTTTCCGTTGATCGTTTGGATCCTGGTGCATATAGACAATTCCAGCATATTCAAAACCTGCTTTAAGAACTAAATGCTGCATCCGCTGATTTTTTTCATGAGTGTCGATCCTAACTTCTCGAAATCCTAAACGATAGGCTTCGCTTATTAAATTACTGAAAAAATAATCCCCCAAATGCTGCCCACTAACTGTTGGATTAATGGTGATCCGATGAATCGTTGCATACTGTCCCAAATTTCCTTGCCAATTACCAGCATAAATCTGTTGGTAATTTGGATCTGATCGTTGGAAAAGTGTGGCTGTTCCAACAATTTGCCCATTCTTGATTAGCAGATATCCATATTCTTGATTGATGTCTTGCAAAATGTCTTCTTTTTGTGGATAATTTCCTTGCCATTGTGGAATTCCTTCTTGTGCTAAAACTTTTTTTCCACTTTGAATTAAAGAATAGATTGTATTTAAATCTTCTTTCTTTGCCTGTCGAATATAAATAGCCATCTCTACCTCCTTGTTACAAACTTGCTTGACCTCACAAGCCTTACAGCTTTCTTTAAAACCATACCATAACTTTTTGCTTTTTTAGTAAGATTTCTGTAAAAGTGTCAAAAAAACTGTTGAAAAAGATTTCAAAAGTCTACATTTACAAAATAAACCCTAAGCGTCAGCTCAAACATAATAACCATGGAGTTAACTTTTGCAGAAGTTACTTTCATCTGAATAGTATATTTTCACTGTTATCACTTCTCGTCTTATAGCTTTGTAAACAGGTCTGAAGAAGAGAAAGCCTTTCGATCAGCCAATCTTGTTTTGTAAATTAAGACTACCACAGCAACTTCCTTTAAAGTTTTGCCTAACTTATGGTTAAAGATCATTGGCATTAAATTTAATCCAGAACTATCTAGACAAATGCTCACTTTCCAAGTCGGCGGATAACTATTTTTTGGTCTGCCACTTGATCAATAAAAGCTTGGTCATGATCGATCAAAATCATAGTTGGCTTTTTGGTCAATATTAAAGTTTGTAATTGTTGTCTGGTAAAAGTATCCAAATAGTTAAGTGGTTCATCCCACAAATAAAAATTTGCCGCTTCACATAGCGAACGGGCTAATGACACTTTTCGATTTTGCCCGCGACTAAGATTTTCTAAACGGTTATTAAAAGTTGCTCGCTCAACTCCCAATTTATGCAGTGTATTCAAAAGCTGCGAATAATCAACCCGTGACTTGCGCGCATAGTCAGTTAACGATCCAGTCAAGTTTTCAAATTGCTGTGGCAAATAAGAAAACCTTAAAGAATTTTTCGTCACAATTGTTCCCTGAGCAATCAGCTCTTTGCAGCCTAAAATAACTTTGAGCAGGGTTGTTTTACCGCTGCCATTCAAACCAATGAAGGCAACTTGCTGTTTTTTTTGCAAATCCAGTGTAATTGGTTGATTCAAAATTTGGCCGCCTCGTTTAACTTGCAACTTCTCCAACTGCAAAACGTGTTGTTGATAAGGAGCTTGATAATTAAGCATTAATGACTCGACTTTCTCAGTACTCTTTAACAAAGACTGTTTTTCTTCAATTTTTGCAGCAACTTTTTTTAAATTGCTGTTTGACCTTTTCATAACTTTAGCCGCTCGATGACCTAAAAAACCTCGATCGATATCAGCATGTTCTTCTTGTTGATGAGATTTTTTACGTTTTTCCTTTTCCGCTTGCTCAGACCATTTACGGATTTCATTAGCATTTTGCTGCAAATGTTTAATTTGTCGATTAAGTTGCTGTTTTTCAAGCTTTTCAGTTTGATTTTGTTTGGCAAATTCCTGCTGCCATGTTGTATAATTACCATGAAATAATTGAATTTTATTCCGATCAATTGCCAGAATATGGTCAACTGACTGATCAATAAAATTTTGATCATGGCTCGTTAAAATAAAGCCTTGTTTGGTTTTCAAATACTGACTGACCAATTGTCTTCCCCAACTGTCGAGGTGATTGGTTGGCTCATCAATTAGCTGAAAAGCCGTTCGATCAACAAAAATTGCTGCCAGCAAGCTCTTAGTTTGTTGACCTGGGCTTAAGTTTTTAAAAGCCATTGTTAAAACCGCTGATGGCAATTGCAATTTTTTCAATTCAATCTCTAATCTCCAAAATTCGCTATCGTCCAACTTAGTTAATTGTTGCAAAACTTCTTTGACTGAACGTTGCGGAGTGGCAACTGCTTGTGGGAAATAATCAAATTTTAAATTAGTTTGAATCGTTCCTTGATACACAAGTCTTCCAAGCAACAAGCGCAAGAAAGTTGTTTTACCGCGGCCATTTCTGCCAATTAAGCCTAATTTCCAATGCTCATCAATGTTCAAATTACAAACATTAAAAATATTCTTTTCCATATTATCATATTTAAACGTTAAATTTTTAACTCTAATTGTTCCCATAAAAAATTCCCCTCGCTTAAAAATTGCCTTTGGGGATTTACACTGAAATAAACTTTCAACAGCTCAGTTTCTGTCAAAAGACATTTTTATTCAATTTATCAGCTATCACAATAGATGACCTTGATTGATTAGCTTAAAATCGTCAGACTGATCCCCATTTTAGTGAAAATGACAATAGCTTGTTAACGATTTTAAAGCTTCAATCCCGACCACTCCTTTATTTGCGCTTTTACTTTACTAGTAAATTTATTAGCTGTCAAGCCGGAATAACTGACTAATTTATGAATCAATATTATCATTAATGTATAAGCGCTTAATTTCAACGCTAAATAATCAGCTTTAATTTAACTTAAACTACTTAAGGAGGGATCTGTATGGTTAATTTTTACCTGCAAGAAAAAGCACCCGTCTCCGTTTTGCCAACTAACAAGCGCCCTAAATTCTTTTCTTTTGGCATCCCAACTTACACCAATCTTGGCGATCAAGCTGTTTCTTTAGCTCAGCGCCACTATATTGAAAATGAATTTCCTAAATTCCAATTTATTGAAATTCTTGAAGAAGATACTGATGAAGCAATTACTGCCGTCAAAAAAATTTTGCAGCCCGCTGATGTAATTTCATTTGTCGGTGGCGGCAATATGGGAAATGTCTACCTTGATCATGAAATCGCCCGCCGGAAGGTCTTTGCAGCATTCCCTGATAATTTGACAATTTCTTTCCCGCAGTCAATTAATTTTGAAAATACGCC
Source organism: Liquorilactobacillus sicerae (assembly GCF_029916425.1). Taxonomy (GTDB): domain Bacteria; phylum Bacillota; class Bacilli; order Lactobacillales; family Lactobacillaceae; genus Liquorilactobacillus; species Liquorilactobacillus sicerae. Next base: position 72,682 of record NZ_JAHAVQ010000009.1, read on the forward strand.
GGCCGGACAAGCTGAACTGAAGAAAAGCCAGGCTGCATATGCCAAAAATTCCAATTTGTTTTTACTGGCTCGGGATGCGCAAAGCTATCATCGCATGCAGACAGCTTTTGATAATCATGTTTTATTTACTCCTGACATGGTTCTTTACATTCAAGCTCGGGATCTTGATCACTCGCGTTCAGGTGCATTGTTTGTTTTCCGCCATGATAGCGAGAAAGTCATCTCAGAAGATTTGATCAATTCCTTGAAGGAAATTTTAAGTAATGGTCGTCCCCTAAAGCGAACCGATACTGTCTTAGATACTGTCAAACGTATTACCCCCAGCAATCGTCGTGAATTGATCGTTAAAGAATTGGAATGGTTTTCAAGACAGGAAATTATTATTACTGACCGTTGGCATGCTATGATTTTTTCAGTTTTGACTGGAACACCTTGTCTTTTATTTGGCAATAGCTATGGAAAAGGCAAACATGCTTACTTTGATTGGCTTGAACATATTGAATGGGTAACTTATACTGATGAGGACGATCCGCAAAGATTGAAAAAACTGATCAACAGTTTAATTCAACGCCCTGCTCATGAATATGACGTTCGCAAAGATTTTCGCCAACTTGATCATCTTTTGCAGCTTCATGCGCAGCGCTTTTCATTATTAAAACGATAATCTTAACAAAGTTAAATCTCTAAATCTAGTCAATTATCGATCTTTCACACCATCATCCGTGAAAAGTTGCGGTAAATTAAGCATTTTGTTTTTGTTGCATGAGCATCTTCATTTTGCCAACCCCATAATCTTGTAGCCATCCTGGCATTTCCTGACTGATTTTCTTTGTCAATTCCAGTCAGCTTATGGACTATGATCTTGGCTGACTCCTGCTAAGCTAGTTATCTCCAACAAAAGCGGTGAACAAACCGAATTTTCGGATTTATTCACCGCTTTTGTTAATATACTTTCGAACCATTCTTACATTTATCACTAAATAGCACTGAAAAATTTTAGTGACACAGGCCAAAATATCCAAGGTTTTAATACTACTTTATCAGAACTGTTCAGTATTTACGTTGTCTTTAAAATGTTTCCCTTTACCATTGGTTTTTTTTGCCAGGAAAACTAGTCAGCAGCTAAAGCGTCAATTGGATTTAAAGAAGCCGCATGTCGGGCTGGTAACCAGGAGGCAATTAAGGAAATTACTACTGAAATCAAAAAGACACTAAGGACATTTTTAAAATCTATCTGAATAAAACTAAAGCGAGTAATTTTAGAAAGCAGCGCATTTCCTCCTAAACTGAATACAAAAGTAATTACCGTCGCGGCAATCGAACTGAAAACACCAATAATTAAGGACTCACTAATAAATAACCGACGAATATCTCCCTTACTTTCTCCAAGTGCCCGTAAAATACCAATCTCTTTTGTTCTCTCCGCAACTGACATATACATTGTGACAATAATCATTAGCGCGGAAACAATCAACGAAATACTTGCAATTGCAGCTAAAATATTAGTGATCAAGTTGATATACGTTTGCACTGTCTTAATTAAACTAGAGACCGAAGTAGCTGAGTAGACCCGGTGCCCATTCATTTTCAATTTATTTATCTTTTGAGTAGCAGTCTTGACATTCGCCATTTTATTGACTTTGACTGAAAGTGTTGTTGCTGATGGAGAAATATTTTTGCTATTCATTGCTTTGATTAAAGTACTTGTTGCTACTTCGTTACTAGCACTTCGACTATTATTCGTTAATCCTGATACACGCGCGCTAAACTTTACAGTTACCGGTTTATTAGCTTTGTTTACCCCTTGATATGTTAAAGTAACTGTTTTACCAATCAAGTCTTTCCCATGATTTTTGAGTTTATTGGCAATTGTTTTTCGGTCTAATACTACTTCGCCAGAGTTAGGGGCTTGACCATTCTTAACACTTCCTTTAGAAGAAGCGCTGGTCCAATTATTTAAAGTGCTGGCAGTAGCTTTTTTTCCATGATAAGAAACTGTTACATTACCGACTGTCAAATATTTCTCAACTTTTGTCACATCTTTAATATTTTTCAAGCGATCTATTTCATTCTTCGTGAAACCCTTTTGACTGCTGCTGGCAACTAATGACTGCTGAGCATTATTAGTACCTCCTGAACTCCCCGCATGTCTAGTTACAACCACTGCTGTTGGGTTTACCATTTCTGTGATCTGCTTATTAACATATTTCTTTACCCCTGTCCCTAGTCCATTAAAAAGCATAACCGCACACAATCCAATTGCCGTTCCAGTGATAATTAAAGCATTTTTGGTCTTTTGAAACTTAAAGTGTTTATACGCCGTTGCAATACTTGATAAGAAAGATAATTTTTTCGATTGTAAATATGGTTTTTGCTGATCAATCTGATAAGAATCTCTTAAAGAATGATCTGAAACAATTTTTCCGTCTTCTAAACGCACGATTCGTGTGCTGGCATCTGCAACGTGCTGCGAATGCGTTACTGCAATTACTAATCTTCCTTCGGCTGCAATGCTATCTAAGGTTTTCAACACTTCTTCTGTATTTTGTGAATCAAGTGCTCCAGTAGGTTCATCAGCAATAATTATTTTAGGATCACTAGCAAGTGCCCGTGCAATCGCTACTCTTTGCTTTTGACCTCCAGAAATTTGATTAGGATATTTCTGAGCATGTTCTTGCAAACCTACACGCTTAAGGAGAGCCCAAGCACGTTCCTCTTTTTTTTGTGCGGATAAAGTAGTCATTTCAAGTGATAATTTAACATTTTCAATAACCGTTAAATGACTAATCAAATTATATGACTGATAAATGTACCCAACTGTATGTCTCCGATATGCATCTAAATTACTTTCTTGCCGATGATCCAGCAACTTATTGTCAACAATTACTTTACCCTTAAATTGCCGATCCAATCCGCCAATAATATTCATTAAAGTTGATTTTCCACCACCAGATTCCCCTAGAATAGAGACAAATTCTCCTAAGTTAAATTCTAGATTGATTCCTTTTAATACTGGAAAAACAGTCTTACCTAAATAGTAACTTTTGAAAATATTTTCTAATTTCAGATATGCCATCAATCCTCATTCCTTTCATGTTAACTAAAAGTTAAATATATCCTAACAATATTTAACTATGTGTCAAAAGTCTACAACCTCTTCCAAAAAAAGTCAACAAAAATTAAAAAGTTAAATAGGATATTTAACTTTTTAAGAATGAGTGCTAAAATTGAGTAATAAGGAATGGAGGTAATCAAAATAAAACGCGAAGATCGAAAAGCTCTTAACCGTCAAAAAATTATAGATGCTGCTTGCAAATTAATCATTAAACATGGATTTAAGAACACCAGTGTCCATGATATTAGTCGTTTATCTGGAATTTCATACGTTACAATGTATAAATACTTTAATGACAAACAATCTTTATTTAAGTTAGTAGCAAAAAATCTTATTGATCAACAATTATCAGTATTCAAGAAAATTCTAACCGACGAAGATGTTGATTTTTTGACTCGTTTAGAACGTTTAACAACTTATCAAAATTTATCACCTGAGCTTCATTCAGAATTGAAAAAAACTTTAAAACAATTTCCTGAAATCAAAGAATACTTTAATCAACAACTTCTAATAGTCTGGAAGCTTATCATTAAAGCTGGACGTAATTCTGGATTCATTCAAACATCTGTTTCAGATAAAGTTATTTTCCAACTTTTTACAGCATTATGGGAATATCTAGACCAAATTTCTAATGCTGAAATAAAACAATTTTTGCCAGGTTTAGGACAGTTGTTATTATTTGGTTTGAAAGGTAATCAACTAAAAAAATAAGAATTTTAAAAAGCTCATTTAAGTCTCTTTTCATTATTTGTTGACAATTAATTATGCAATTATTTAAACAATATTCAAAAAGCAAACTAAACTAACCCACAAAAGTTAGATCTTTGCAGGTTGGTTTGGTTTGCTTTTGTTTTGAGCTTTTTTATTTATACCTAGCACTGATTAACAAATATCATAATTGAGTTAAATCTTATTATTTGCCAGTTAACCCAGCCATAATCTGTCTTTCAATTAATTTAAGATCACTTTCTTTATTTGTTGCTGGAATGAGTAGCATTTTTTCTTGAACGATAAAGACCAGTAATGGTCCTATAAAAATTCTCATAATTTGAAATGAAGTCAAATCTGATCTTATTTCTGGAAATCTTTTCTTTAAATTATTTAAATTTTCAGTAACACTTTTTTTACCAATAAGAACGCCTTTGTAGTATGGCCTTAAATCGTGACCATCGAGTATCTCCCGAAAGACAATTTTAATAAAATCTAAGTTAGCCTCTACAAAATCAAGACGATCGTTGATTCCAAAATAAATTAATTCTTCTAAGGAATCAAAATTTTTAAATTGTGAAAAAAATTTGTCACGAATTTCTGTCAAAATTGGCACCAATAACTTTGCCAACAAATCTTCTTTGGAACTGAAATATTTATAGATAGTGCCTTCGCTCACACCAGCATTTTCAGCTATTTGGGCCGTTGTCGTCCCATGAAGACCATTTCTAGCAAACAGCTCCAGTGCAGCCTTAAGAACTTTCTTTTTTCCTGGCGGCATTTCTTCTTTCATTATTTGTCGTTTATATATTGATAAACTATCATTCATCTAATGAATTCACCTCTAAAATGTTATTATACTTTCCGATAGCGTTTTAATCCAATTACATTGAGCCAAACTAAAACCACCAAAAAGATTATAAGTGCCGCGATATCACCCATTAATCTATTAAGACCATCACCATACATTATTATTTTAGTTAAAGCATTTCCCGTATATGTCAAGGGAAGTATTTTACCAATATATTGAACCCAGTCTGCCATTGAATCAAGTGGAATAATTCCGGAAAAGAAAATTTGTGGAACAACAACTAGCGGAATAAACTGCATCATCTGAAATTCTGAATCTGCTAGAGTTGACATTAAAATTCCAAAAGCTAAGGCAACCATTGCTAATAAAACACAGATCAAAATAATATTCAGCAAACTGCCAACAACTTCAATTTTCAAGAGCCAAACTGTTGCCAACACAATAATTGTTGTCTGAACAATTGAAACCATTCCATAACTTATTAAATAACCAAAAACAATTTCACTTCTCTTAACCGGTGTTGCTAATAATCTGTCTAATGTTCCACTGGTTCTCTCTCTTAACAAAGCCATCCCAGAAATCAAAAAGACGAAGAAAAACACAAAAAAGCCCATTAAAATTGGAACTATTTTATTAAAAAAATTTGTGTCACTATTTCCATAATTATAATGGTTACTAATTTTGGTTTGTTTGGTAGTTGATGTTGAAGATACCTTTGCTGCTGTTAGATTAAACTTACTATTTAGTATTTGTAATTTTTGAATTGTCTTAGCTAGGAACGTCATTTTTTGTTTTGTTAAGGCAATCTTTAAAGCCTGTTTCGCTAAGGTTGTTTTTGAAGCATCAGTATTAGCATAAGTGACTTGATAAGTACTTGCTTTTTTCTGATAAATAATCATTGCATCAGCCTTATTTGCTTGGACTTTCTTTTTAGCCGTGTTCGAATTTGAATACTTGTTAACAGTAATTCCACTAGTTTTATTAAGATTCTTGCAAACTGCTTGAGGAACATCAACAGTTGCAATGCTGACTTTCGTATTGGAACTAGCTGAGAACATAATATTCATCAACCACATAACCAAAATTGGAGCTAGAAACATTAAAGCCAGCGAACGTTTATCCCGTATCAATTCCGCTAAAATCCTTTTCACAATTGCCAGTACCCTCATTTTATTTGCTCCTCTCTAGCCTCTGCTTTTAAAAAAACAGCTTCGATTGAATCAACCTTATACTGATTTTCCAAATTTTTAGGGCGATCATCCGCAATGATGTTGCCATGCAGTAATAAGGCAACCCGATCTGTTAATTCTGCTTCTGACATAACATGAGTTGTTATCAAAATGCTTTTCCCAGCATTTTTTAATACTTTTAATTCCTTCCAGATTTTTTTTCTAAGAGCCGGATCAATCCCAACAGTTGGTTCATCAAGAATTAAGAGTTTTGGATTTCCTAACATTGCAATTGCCAACGATAATCTTCGCTTCATTCCTCCAGAATATCCTGAAACTCGACGATCTAAACTATCAGTTAACTCAACAATTTGAGCAACATGAGTTATTTCCTCATCCAAATTTTTCTTAGAAATTCCCTTCATTTTCCCAAAAAATTCTAAATTTGAACGCGCGGATAAAACTTCATATAGCGCATCTGATTGTGCCATGTATCCAATTTGACTTAGAATTTTGCGATTCGGCATTTTAGTCGCCAAAACTAATGCATTCCCACCATCAGCTTTTTCCATCCCAAGCATTGTTTTAATAATTGTCGATTTTCCTGCTCCAGATGGCCCAATGAGTCCAAGAATTTCTCCTTTATTTAAGGTTAAATTAATTTCTTGCAAGACAACTCGCTTATCAAACTCTTTTTTTAGTTGTTTTAAATCAACTACACATTCCATATTAAGGCCTTCTTTCTCGGTGAGTAATTGTTTACTCACCAAAAGTATAGTAAGTGACTATTCACTTGTCAAGAGCAAACAAAAAATATCTTTATAAGCATTAACAAATTTAAAAAAGCAAAAACTTCTAGACTCAATCTAAAATTAAGTCTAGAAGTTTACCCTTTAGTTAATCATTTAAATTGTAACGCAATTTCATTTGTTCTGAACCGCTAATCACCATTTTCCCTAGCAACTCCGTCTGACGTTTCATTGCCTCAGCTGCTAACTGATTATTGGCAGTTGCCAGATAAGCTTGAACATTCGCAGCAGATTTTAAACCAGCATCAGTTTGATTTTGAATCCTTCGATAAGCACTCATCGCTTCTAAAGTATAACTGTTACGCATATCGACATAAAAATCATAGTCGGTATCACCCAATAAAGCTGTCGTACAGCTCAACCAATACATCTGATTCAAATTAAAGGTTCCATCGGCATCTTTATAACTGGCCGGTGTATCAAAAACGTTAGCGTAAAATGGTACGACAGTATTGAAAGTATTGGCGCCGAAAGCCAGCCAATGAATCCCCGCAATTTCTGATGGAACATTATTTCTAATTTGCAAAATATGAACATCATGATTCCGATTAATGCCAATTGGTCGGAACAGTTTCTTTTCAGCCTCTGTTCCAGTGCCATAAACGTCATACTTAGTATTTTCATAATGCGAACTTAAAACAAATTTGACATCTTCAATTGAAATTTTCCGGTTGGCATGACAGATAAACGGCAAGTCTTGGTCTTGCGGATTCTGTTCACTTTCAGGATTAAAGTACTTCTGACCAAACCAAGCCCGTGGGTTATTGTAAACTGTGTCTTTGATCGTTGAGCTGCCAAAAATATGCCGCAAATTAACTTGGTCAAAATCTGGATTCAGCTGATATTTGGCAATCATTTGCTCTAAATCTGCTGAGCAAAGAGTATCTGCAGCTGCAAAATCAAAAATATCAATGTTCATTCGATTTGGTGCAATAACATAGGCATCGTCTGGGATCAGTTTGGCTGCCCAATGATGACCGCCAATTGTTTCCAGCCACCAAATTTCATCTTTGTCGGAAAAAGCAATCCCATTTGGCTCGTAGGTCCCGTACTGCTCCAAAAGTTGACCTAAACGCAGCACGCCTTCTTTAGCACTATGAATATAAGGCAAGACCAAGGTAACTAAATCTTCTTCGCCAATCCCTCCCATTGCATAAGGATCAGCACCTAAAACCCGTGAATTAGTTGTAATTGTTTCCGTAGCTGACATGGCCACATTTTCACTATTGATCCCGGCTGCCGGCCAAATTCCATTAGTCAGAATTGAGTTAGGAATCGAGGTATAACGCAATGGATCATCAGGTAAATCAATTTTGACCTTACTAATGACCGATTGATAGTGTCGCGGTTGCTCAGCTGGGTTAACCACAACAAAGCGCTCTGGGTCGAGTGCTTCATGCCCATCATCATTTCTAGAAATAATCGTTGATCCATCGATTGAGGCTTTCTTACCAACTAAAATTGTGGTACATGAACCCTTGATTCTTTTCTCCACTTGTTTAACACTCCTTAAATATAATAATAAATTCATTATACGCTACTTAATAATTAATGTATAAAAAAACGGGAAATAAGTAAGCTAATAATGTTTTAAAAATATTATAGTAAAAAATGACAGTATTTCCAGCATAAGCCTTGTGAGTTTTCAAATTAATCCTGATACTAAAAAATGAAGCTACAATTTCATCTCCCAAATAAAGGGTTTATACTTTCTGATATTGGTGAGACATAAAATCCAGTATCAGTTTTTTATTTTATACATTAAAGGACATGGCATCTTGTGATACGATTTAAGTGTCTAAACCCCATCGAAAGAAGGAAAAACCATATTCTATCGCGTGCTTATTCGAAATAAAAGACTCAAATATCAAATTCTTGAAAGTTGAAGGCCTTAAAACTGTTAGCTCCGGCGTTGTTTATCATTTCAAGGCGATTCATGCTCGCCTTAGCTACCAGCTTTTTCGTTGACTTCACTATGGTTTCGCATCACTGATTAAAAATGGTACTACTTTGACAAAGCTCCGTTTGCCGACACTCAATGGACCATTTTTATGCCAGAATTCTTTTAATTGTAAACTAAAGAAGTTCCCTATTCAGAGAACTTCATGGCTCCACCAATACGATTTGACGGAGGCCCCTAAAAAATATCGATCACGTACACCAGCGCAAAATGCGAGTGGACAAATAGTCCAGCCAAAACGCCCCCAAAGGTATCCGTAAACTCAATAATCATGTTAATTTTGCTAATCATCCAAGCAGATCAATTTGTTTTGAAAAATATTTTTAAAAAATAAGCAGCTGCGGTTGATGGATCAATTTTTGCGGTTCATCACCTAAAATTGTGATTTGCTGGTCATTGATCTCATCAGGTAATAAATACAAAGTAATTTGACCAGCCTGAGGAAGTTCACTTTGCAAAATACTGATCAATTTATTTTTCGTATCCATGCGGCGGATCTGTCTTTCATACAAACTGTACTGCTTCATAAAAAAGCCTAGTTCGACTAATCTTTTACGATATTTGGTAGCTTGGCGACGCTGATCTTTGGTATAGCGCGGTAAATCAAAACAGACTAAAAGGACCATTTCAAATCCCTCCCGCTACAAAAACAGGAATTTTCAAAGGACTGGCACTATCCTTTTCAAGACAGGCCAAATATGAATTGACCATAACAGAAACAGCATCAGTAACTGAATAAACTTTTTCATCGATCACACAACGAGTAAAAAAAATCTGAAATAATAATTTTTTCCCTTCGTCATCTAAAACATCAGCTTTTTTGCCTTGAAAATTCTCATACACCAGCAGATCAACAAAGGGACGAAAAGGTTCAATCAAATCATCTGATAAATTAAAGGGATTTTCGGTCGATTCATGATGAATCCCCCAACTTGGCTCCAAGCCATGAATGACCAGCTCTCTTCTAATGACTGCTCTTAACAGCGCATAACCATAATTTAAACATGAGTTGACAAAATCACTGTAACGTTCCCTCTTGAAATCGGCTCCAAAAAGAAAGAGAAAATATCGGCGAGCAGCATAAGCTTCCCGATTGGTAACATCACCATCTTCAACTTGCTTACCGATCAGTTGAAGTAGCTTGCTTTCATCAACTTTTTTGGCCACTTGAATCAAACAGTCAGCTTGATTGTTTATTTTACCGATAACAATCTTGCGCCAAATTCTTTTCTTGGCCTTGCTTGAAACAGCTAACTGAGATTTTAACTTTTTCATTCGCTGATTTTGACCGTAGATATTTGAAAACAGTGCTAATGGAGAATGCTTTTCATCACAAAATAACAGCAAAATATTTTCTTTAACACAAGTATCAATCAATTTTTTTGAAAAGAAACTATTGGGATGTTCAAAAATTAAAATGCTAACATCATCAAACGGGATATATTTTCTTCCTTTTTGACTAAATCATAGAATCTGAAACTATTTTCTTTGGTAGAGACAAAATATCGATTCTTAACATAAATCACATTTTTCAAAAAAATCACCTCACAAATTTTATAATCAAGTTATTCTAAAAATAAAAGTTTTCATCCTCCTTTTCCAGAGGCCTATTTTATCTAAATATTTAATTTAAAATAGCGAAAAGGTATGCGTTCCCGTCCCCTTTTATTGGGGATCTTTTTTTATCCTAAACGAGTTAGGACTGCAGAAAAATTGGGACACCCAAAAACCCTCCTTTAAAGACCGTTGGATTGAAATGATATAGGATAACTGCCAGCACCGCAATTGCTCTTAAACCATCAAATCCAGGAATATACCTTTTTTTGGTTGAAATCATCTTTTCACCTTTTATCCCGAGAACTTTTTCACTGCTTGCTTACACCTTTCTGTTAATAGCGCACCAATTATAACATGATCAATCCAGCGTCATGATGCAATAACCGCGAACTTTAATTAGTTCTTAAAATTACTTTTACATATGATTTTGATTTCATATGATGTATAATTCATATGATACTAAAATCAACTAAAGGATGCTTTTTCAATGAATTACTGGATTCTATTACTGACTTTTCTGGCTGTTAATTTAGACTTTTTCTTGATCTTGTTATTTTTATTAACTAAATATCGAACTGGATCAGTTATACTCGGCTATAGTCTGGGAAATTTCATTTTGTTATCTCTCAGCTACTTTCTGAGCAAACTGTTAACAAATTTCTTGCCACTGTGGCTGCTAGGCTGTTTTGGAGGCTTGCCAATTTATTTAGCATTGCGAACGGATGATGATAATAATGAAATTCATGAGCAAAAGTCACCAATCCTCACTACCTTAGTAACTTATCTGTCAGTCTGCTCCAGCTGTAACTTAGCAATTTTTTTGCCGGTCTTAGTTGGCAAATCTTTTAGCGAATTTATGTCAGCCTTGCTTTTGATTTGTCTGTTGGCCGGACTGGTGGTTATTTTGATTAAATTAATTGCTAAATCCTCGTTTGTAACCCGACTCATTCAACGATTTGGGGAAAACTTAATGAAAGTCTGCTATATTGTAGTTGGCTGCTACGTCTTTTGGGATAGTGGTTTAATCAGTCATTTACTAGCTTTTCTTTAATTGGGAGGTCAAAAATGTCAGCCAAAAAAACAATTGCTGTTTGGGCAATAGAACAAGATCAATTAGCAGAAGCTGAACAGATTTTCAAATTGCTCAGTAATTCCGTTCGCTTAAAAATGCTCAAATTATTGGAAAAAAAATCTTTAAATGTCAGTCAGCTGGCAAATTCTTTGCAATTAGAACAATCGGCGGTTTCTCATCAATTAGCAATTTTGCGCCAGCATCAACTAGTCGTGGCTCAACGTCAAGGCAAAGCCAATTTTTACCATTTAGACGACCCTCATATCATCGACATTATTGATGAAGGTTTAGCTCATGCCGACCATGTTATCCGCGGCAAGTTTCATGGGCAATAAGAGTAAACAGGAGATTAAAAATGCCAACTACTAATTTAAAGCGCTGTTCTTGGGCACAAAATGGTGATGCTCTGCTGCAACAGTATCATGATGATGAATGGGGACGTCCTTGTTATGATGATCGAAAATTATTTGAATTGCTCTCCTTAGAAATTATGCAAGCTGGCCTTAGCTGGCAAACAGTCCTCAATAAACGAGCTACATTCCAGCAGGTCTTCGTTAATTTTGATTTTTACCAAGTTCAACATTTTTCGACCAAACTGCCCGAAATGATGAAAAATCCCCATCTGATCCGCAATCGCTTGAAACTTCAGGCAATCGTTCAAAATGCTCAAACAGTCGTTGCTCTGGCGCAGAAAAATCACTCGTTAACTGACTATTTTTGGAGCTTTGTTGCCGGTCAGCCAATCAAGCATCATTTAACCAACAGTCAAAAGTTGCCAACAATTGATCCTTTAGCTAAGCAAATTAGCCAACAAATGAAAAGGGATGGTTTTAAATTTGTTGGCCCTGTAATTATCTACTCTTTTATGCAAGCTGCCGGACTCGTCAATGACCATGAGATCAGCTGTTATTTATTTGATAAATTTTAAAGCGGAAAAATTAATTGAACAGCTAAAATATGTTATGATTTTTAACGAGGAATTGAAATAAATTAAGCAACAAAAATTCACTTAAAACTACCTCAACGATCAACTTGAAAACACAAAGGAAGTATTAATCAATGAAAAAGACAAACGTTTTATATCAACATGGAACTTTAGCGCTACTAGTCCCAGGACTGCTAGCTGGGACAATTACTTTAAAAAAATTAATGGAACATGGTGACACTGGAATTGGGACCGGGGAAGGTTTAAACGGGGAAGTTGTTATTGTTGATGGCAAACCTTATCAATTTGATAGTTTTGGTCATGCTAACTTACTTAAGGAAGATTTTACCCTTCCGTTTGCCAATTCACATTTTGCAAATTATCAAAAGATTGGTCAATTAACAGTTGCCGACTCAGCTAAATTTGCTGCCGCTGGCTTGAACGATCGCCCAAATAGCAATACTTTTTTCTCAATCTTAGCTAAGGGGACTTTCAGTTACATAAAAACACGGGCTGTTGTCAAATCTGAACGACCATTTGATACTTTAGCCCAAACAGCTAAAAAGCAAAGTATCTTTGAAGCTCATGATGTAAAAGGGACCTTATTAAGCTATTATTCACCAGAACTATTTCACGGAGCTGCAGTTGCTGGCTACCACAATCATTTTATCGCTGATGACCTTTCAATCGGTGGGCACGTTCTTGATTTCCAGATCGAGCAAGCTGAATTATTCAAGCAAGTCTTTGATACACTTGAACAGCATCTGCCCGTTGATAATCAAGAATTTATAGCACATGATTTTGATTTAGATGGTGATTTAGGAGAAGTTATCTCTAAAGCTGAGTAATGTGTGCTGTGCAAAATGTTAATTCATCTCAGTGTTAAAGACCCTATAAGTTAATTCATCCCATAACTAAAAAACCAGTAATCAGTAACCTGCTGACTACTGGTTTTTTAATTCTTAAAATGATGACGCAAATCAACAATTGCTTGCTGATGATCATAAATAGCAGCGGCGGCGGTGCCAAATGACTGTGCCGTTAATAAATACAAGCAATCCGTCAAAGCCAATTGCGAAGTCATCGAAATAAAAGCTTGCGACTGAAAATGAAGATTGCCTGAAATCGAGTAAAAGCAAATCGTTCCGAGATGGACTAGGGGCGATTCTGGATCACTAGTGATTACAATCGCTGGTACTTGATTTTGGTGAAGAACTTTAGCCAGTAACAGGATATCCTGGTTATTGCCAGTATGTGAAATCAAAATGGCACAATCCTTGGATGTCAGCCGCGAAGCCTGCAAAAGAGCTAAATGATACTCACTACTATACAAAACAGTTAGTGGTACACGTAAAAACTTATGATAGGCATCTTCAGCAACAATATTGGATCCGCCAAGTCCAAAAAAAGCTAATCTTTGGGCTGAACAAATTAATTTGACAGCTTTAGTCAAATCTGCTTCATTGAGCAAAGCAAAAGTTTCTTTTAAAGTGGTCACATTTGCAGCTAAAACTTTTCCGGCCACCTTTAATGAACTGTCAGCTGGCATTACTTGTTCATTGGCTGTTTCATTTTGCGTCAGCTGATGAAGCAGCGCCCACTTCAATTGTGAAAAATTTTTAAATCCTAAGCTGCGAGCAAACCGTGAAACTGTTGCTAACGAGACTTGGCAACTTTGAGCAATTTCAGCTAATGTAATAGATGCTGGCAACTCTTCTTTCAATAAGTAGGCAGCAATTTTTTGGCTGCTGCCGCCAAGCTGCGGATAAATTTGCTTAATCCGTTGGGTAATTTTAGCTTCCATATCTTTTATTTTCCTTTGCATTATGTTTCTAAGGCTATTATAATATAAATGAAAATAATTGTCATTCACAATCATTAGAAAATGACGTTTTTTTTCACTGAGTTTTGAAAGCAGGGATTAATTATGGACGCATTTATGGGAATCGATCTTGGTACTACGAGCATTAAAGGCCTGCTATATGATGCTGCCGGACAATGCCGTGCTCAGATCAGTCAAAAATGTTCTTTGCGGCAAACTGCTGCTGGAGCTGCGACTGAAGATCCGCAAGAAATTTTAAGTTCAACCAAAACAGTCTTACAAAAGCTCTTACAAAAAGCTGACGAAATGCATTTAAAACCCATTAGTTTGAGCTTTTCCAGCGCCAATCAAAGCTTGTTGGCCCTCAATGATCAATTCCAACCACTAACGGATTTATTGACTTGGGCCGAGACACGACCAGCTCAAGTTACCGCTGCTTTAAAAACTGATCCGCAAGTTCAAAACTTATATCAACGAACTGGTACGCCACTGCACCCCATGTCACTGCTAAGCAAAATCTGCTGGTTACGTCAGGATCATTCACATCTCTTTCAGCAGACCAAATATTTTTGCGGAATCAAAGAATTCGTCATCTACCAGTTATTTGCTGCTTGGCAAATGGATATTTCGACCGCAAGCTGTACTGGACTGTTTGATGTTCGCCGCCAATGCTGGGAACCAACAGCACTTAAACTTGCCGGCATTACTGAGCAACAACTACCGCCAATTGTTGATAGTCGATTAGTTTTTCACAGCCAGCCAACTAGCTGGACTCAAACAGTCAATTGGAATCCGGCCATTTCAATTATTCAAGGCCCTTTTGATGGTGCTGCTGCTAATCTCGGCGTTGGCGCAAATCAGAGTTTCGATTTAGCTCTAACAATTGGGACCTCAGCTGCCATTCGAACCATCAGTAAACGCCCAGTCTTTGACCCAAAACAAAGCTTATTCTGCTATGAAGTTACCAAAAATCAATGGCTGCTAGGTGGGCCGGTCAATAATGGTGGAATTGTTTTGCAGTGGCTGCTGGAAAAATTTTTTTCAGTTGAAGCAGCGGCTGCTAAACAAGATGGTCGAGATCCGATTGAACAATTATTAAACATTATCCAAACTGCTCCCGCTGGATCAAACGGGCTGCTGTTTTTTCCTTATTTGACAGGTGAGCGAGCTCCGCTTTGGAATCCAGCAGCTCGGGGGTGCTTTTATGGTTTAAATCCAGCTCATGCAAAAAATGATTTGGCTCGAGCAGTTATCGAAGGGATCGGTTACAATTTGCGACTCGTTTTACAGACCATCAGCCAGTTAAATGGCCGGCCACAAAGAATCATTGCCGCCGGCGGTTTTGCTCGTTCAGAATTTTGGTGCCAGCTGCTCGCTGATATCTTTAATCTTCCGCTAGTTGTCCCACGTCAGATTGAAGCTTCCTGCTTGGGAGCAATCATCTTAGGCTTGCAAGCATTAAACATTCAGCTTGATTTGAATCCATTGAAGGGTAAAGTCCGTTCTTATCAACCTAATCCCCAAAATGTTCAAATATATCAAGAACTATTTGCAATTTATACTGATTTGCTGCCAGCGTTAGATCAAAATTTTGCTGCACTGTCAGCGTTTCAGTTAAAACATCAAACACCAAGAAAGGATTGATAACTTTATGGAACTTGGAATGATTGGCTTAGGAAAAATGGGCAAAAATTTAGTTCAAAACATGCAGGATCAAGGAATCAAAGTCACGGCCTTCGATCTTGCTCCAGCAGCTCGCAACGTTGCTAAAGCAGAGGGCATCACGATTGTTTCCAGCTTAAAAAGTTTAATTGCTAGCTTAACACCACCGCGCTTGATTTGGTCAATGCTGCCAGCCGGCGAGCCAACCAACAGCACTTTCAAACAGTTAGAGGATCTGCTAGTTGCCGGTGACATTGTGATCGATGGTGGCAACTCTTACTACCAAGATTCTATTAAGCATGCCGCTCAATTAGCAACTAAAAAGATCCATTTCCTTGATGTCGGTACTTCGGGCGGGATGGCCGGAGCACGAAAAAATGGCAATTTCATGATCGGCGGCGAAGCTAAAATCTTTCAGCAAGTTGAACCGCTTTTTCAAAAAATTTCCGCTCCTAAAGGCTATCTGTATACTGGTCTGGCTGGATCCGGCCACTATCTGAAAATGATCCACAATGGGATTGAATACGGGATGATGCAGGCGATTGGCGAGGGCTTTGAAATCTTGCAAAAATCTCCTTTCGACTATAATTATGAAGCTGTCGCCCGGGTCTGGGACCATGGTTCGGTCATTCGCGGTTGGTTAATGGAACTAGCAGAACAGGAATTCGCCCATGATTCCAAATTAAATCACCTCAAAGGCACCATGCATTCTTCTGGCGAAGGTGCCTGGACTGCTGAGGAAGCCATCAAGTTGCATGTTCCAGCTCCAGTTATCAGTAATGCTTTGATGATGCGTTACCGTTCAGAAGAAAAAGATACACTGAACGGAAAAGTAGTTGCAGCCTTACGAAATGGTTTTGGTGGCCATCCCGTCGAAAAAAGTTAATTACCCATTAATAAACTTTAGGTTACAAAAATTGGACCGCCAAATTAGCCTTAAAAAATCTAATTTGGCGGTCCAGTTTAATATTCTTTTTTAACGTCGAGGAAGTTTACTTCTAATTGCTTAAATGCTGCTCAAATTTTATTTGAAAATCATTCAGTTCTTGATAGATTCGTTTAACATCAGCTTGTGTCCCACGCATCTCATAGAAATCAATCACTGGGATTTTAAATTGGGCCGCATACTGTTTAGCTGTTAAACCAAACTGAGCATTGAAATTACGGTTACCGCTGCCGATCACGCCATAGCACCAGCGATAATTATCGTTATCTGCTAACGTTTCCCGCATTTCATTAGTCATAATCTCCTGATTGCCGTTATTGATTCCATTGCCCCCACCTAAATATGTCGGAACTAACACCGTAAATGGCTGCTGCATTTCAATAAACTGATTATCACCGCCAATTTCCGTTATTTCAACTAGCCGAGCTGTCGGATCAGCCTGTCGCACTTTTTGAGCATACGCAACCAACTTTTGCGCAAATGCACGGGTATTACCAGAAATACTGATAAACAAAATCTTGATTGGCGTTAAATTTTTTTCCATCAATAAAACCGGCCCTTTCTATTTGGAAGCTGTCCGAAACCAGCCACGAGTGCTGAAAAAAGCATACATATCGTTTAAAAAAAAGACACTATAACTAAAAATCAAAGCAAAGTTGCCGTCCCCTTGCAACATTGTTTGCGTCCAAAGGGCAATCGTAAACAGCGAACTGATTGTCCAAATGAAATATTGTTCCCGCTTGCGGTTAAGTTCCAATAAGGAGCCGGTAATCGCCATTGCTAAATTTAAACTATCCAAAAAAACGCGCGGATCATTTGTTAAACTAAACAAATAGTAAATTACCAGCCAAGCGCCAGCAAAAAACAACAAGTAATACAGCCATTCAATCGCATTGTTGAATTTTTCAGCCTGAATGTTATTGTTCCACTTTGGATCTAAAATACAAAAAAGATCTAAAAATAGCAAATAGCCAATTTGTTCACAAGCAGTCGCATAATTGCCTGCCGCAAACCCAACCGAGGCAATACAAATCGCGCTTAAAGCACCAGCCCAACCCTGAATTCCAGAACGATTGGAAATTCCAATCACGCAAGCAACCGATAAATTACCACCTATAAAAGAAACAACTGATTGAATTGGAGCCGTACTAAATGACTGAACTAGGGAAATAATCTGCAAGATTAAATTAAAAAACAGCAAACCATAACTGAACTTGCCCCAGCCGCGACATTGTTGGATCAGCCAGCCAAAATAATCGCGCCGAAAAACGTTCTTCGAATATTCCGGCAAGTTACTTAACACATCTACATAACGAGAAAACACATTCAGGACCCTTTCCGCATAAAAAATTTCTTTCAATGGACAATTATACTTGGTTTCCAACTAGAAAAACAGGCTTGCTTTTTTACATATATTGTGTTTATGGCTTTAATTATACACAATATATAGAAAAAGCAAAGCACTCTTGTAAAACTCAACAGGCTTTGCTTCTTATTAATTGTCTAAAATAAAGTTCCCTAATACTTGAAAATACTCAACCGGGTTGTCCAACATACAACAGTGGCCCGCACCAGAAATTAAGTGAAACTCGCTTTGTGAAATTTTTAAATTCATACGACGAGCTTCAACTAAATCCATCGTATCATTTTCACCAAAAATCAAACAAGTTGGATTGCTAATCTGATCAATCCGATCAGCCAGATCCCATCCCTTTAACTTACCTTTAACTACAAATTCATTATCACCTTGAAAGTAATTATATGTGAACTACTCGTTACTAAAGTAACGAGCTTCTAGGAACACCGCTGACTTGTTTAAACACTCAAAGAGTGCTAAATAGAGGTTACGGCTATTTACTAAGGGCTGTTCCAGCCCAGCTAGTACTTAAGTTAAGCACTTAGAATATTTTTAGCTGCATTTATATCTCTATCATGGTGAATTCCACAGCTAGGACAAGTCCATTGTCGAACATTTAGAGTATGCTTGCCATCATCAAATCCACAGCTACTACAGATTTGAGACGTTTTTCT